>NZ_BAGN01000423.1 GCF_000308835.1 Nocardia vinacea NBRC 16497
CCTGTTGTGGCACTGAACATTTGAGGACCGGCGAGCTCCATGCCACGGTCTCGGGTCATGGCGGGCAGGTTCGTCGCCGAGTGCCTTGCCGAGGATCCATTCCGACGCGCGCCGAACCTTACCGGGCGCGGTGTCGAAGAAGTCGACGCCCAACTCGCGGCGTCATCCGGACCTGCTCCGCAGCGGGAATGACCGGAATGACGGCGATGGCTGGCACCGACGCCCCCGCCCGTGGATGCCCCGATCCAGCGGATCCCCGGCTACCACGAATGGCTGCTCCGGTTCGAGACGGCCATGCGTGCCCTGCCGGACCGGCAGCGCCCGCATTCGATGCTGCCGCTGCTGCACTACTATCAATAACCCGACAAGCCGCTGCGCGGAGCTGCCCGGCGCGGTCATCACAACGATCCCTCGAACCCATTCCTGTGGCACGACGGCGGTGTCATGACCATCAAGGACCTCGGCGGCAAGACTTCTGGAACCGTGACCGCGGAACTGTTCCCGAAATCATCGGTGGCACGGGCTTTCTCACACCAACTCGCTGAGACGCTATGGCTGCGGGGCCGCAGGGAACCAGGAACGAATGCGATCGGATACGCGGCAGACGACGATGACACCGCCGCGATCACCGCCGACATCATTACCCAAACCGGTTTCGTGCCGATCCGAGTCGGCACACTGGCCCAATCCGCGCCCATCGATCCCGGCGGAGTGCTATTCCCCGGCCTGCTAGGAATCTTCACCCCGCAAGGCATGCAAACAACCCTCGACAAAGGACCATTCACCCTCTGACGCCGTGGGCCCGACCTGAACGGAACTGCATCCAGCCGTCGGACCTGCATCAGCGGGCGATCTCATGTCTCAACGGGTTGTGCGCTTCAGGTATCCACAAGCCGCGTCCGTCCCGTCTAGGACTCGGTGGGCCGGAGCGAGCAGAACCTGCATGGCCTCGCCCATTTCGCGAAAACGTCCACGGCGATCATCTACTCGTGTGGCCGACTTTCGCTCGCTTTGCAGCGGTCGGTTCGTGTTGCGCCTGCTTGGCCCGTACTCCTTGTTCGACTCGGTCACCGAGCTCCTTGTCGATGTTGTGCAGGTATGCGAACGTCCTGGTGAGCACGGGTGGGCTCACTCCGTCGAGCAGGTGCGCGATGATGTTGTCGACCAGTCGTGTCCTGGCGGCGTCGTCGAGAACCGTACGGACCATGGTGCGAGCCTGCCCCCAGTCGTCGTCGTCCGCGCGCAACGTGTAGGCGGTTCGCACCATCTCGCCGTCGGCATACCAACCCGCGGGCGATCCCGCCACAGCGGGATCGGTGTGCGGTCCGCCCTTCGAGTTGGGCACATACACCGGATCGCCTGGGTTGTGGTGGCGCATGGCGCCGTCTTTCGCCCACGATCGGACCTCCGCCCCGTGTGGCGAATTGACCGGTAGTTCTTTGTAGTTGATACCTATCCGGTGTCGGTGCGCGTCGGCATAGGAGAACCAGCGCCCGAGCAGCATCTTGTCGGGGCTGGGGCCCGTGCCGGGTACTGCGTTGCTGGGCTCGAACGCCGCTTCTTCGATGTCGGTGAAGTAGTTGGCCGGGTTGCGGTTCAAGGTCATCTTGCCGACCTCGATCAGCGGATAATCGCGGTGTGGCCATACCTTGGTGAGATCGAAGGGGTTGTAGCGGTAGGTTTTCGCGTCGTCGAACGGCATGATCTGCATCTTCAGGGTCCAGCTCGGATACTCACCGCCTTCGATCGCTTTCCACAGATCGCGCTGGTGGTAGTCCATGTCGATCGAGATCATATGATCGGCTTCGTGCTGGGTGAAGAACTTGATGCCCTGATCGGTCTTGAAGTGGTACTTGACCCAGAACCGTTCGCCTGCAGCGTTGATCCACATGTAAGTGTGGCTGGAGTACCCGTTCATGTGCCGGAAGGTGGCCGGAATGCCGCGATCTCCCATCAGCCAGGTCACCTGATGCGCCGATTCCGGCGACAGGGTCCAGAAATCCCATTGCATATCGTTGTCGCGCAGATTGTTATCGGCGCGGCGCTTCTGTGACCGGATGAAGTCCTGGAACTTCATCGGATCCCGCACGAAAAAGACAGGTGTGTTATTGCCGACCAAATCGAAATTGCCCTGCTCGGTGTAGAACCGCACAGCGAAGCCACGCAGATCCCGCACGGTGTCGGGATATCCCTGTTCGCCGGCGACAGCGGAAAACCGCGCCAGCACTTCCGTCTGCTTGCCGGGCTGGAACACAGCGGCCTTGGTGTAGGCACTGACGTCGTGGGTCACTTCGAACGTGCCGAACGCCCCGCCGCCTTTGGCATGCGGTTGCCGTTCCGGCAGGCGCTCACGATTGAACGCCGCCATCTTTTCGATCAGATACGCATCGTTCAGCAGGATCGGGCCATCCGGGCCAACTGTCAAGGAATGGTCATCGCTCGGTGCCGGAATTCCGGCGGCATCGGTTGTGTAGTTCGGCTCGGACATCTTTCTCCTCTTCCACAGATATAGAGCCGCGGCCCCATCGGACCGTCGTCGTCGGCAGGCGTGGCGTCGTGGGCCGCATAATCGGGTGCTGAATCTGGCTCCACCTCGCCGCAGGCGGTTGGTCAGCCAGGTCGTCGGTCGGTGTCATACACGGCACCGCGGGCAACCCGGCCGTGTGCAGGCGACGAGCACAACTCGAGTGCTCGTGTCGAGACCGAAATACAGGCAAACACGACAGGTGCTTCTCGAAAGTCGTGAGCACGTATGCCCCGTGGCAGCCTGCAGATCGACACCGCGAAGCAGTCCAGCATCCGCCACGACCAACCATCCCGTCGTACTCCAATTCGATCACGCCGGAGGGAACCTTTCAACCCACCCGGCGCCCCGCCGGCACCAACACCACGGCCCTGGGTGGGGCAGGCGACCGGAGTTCGAGGTCGAGGTCGAGCAATTCACTGCTGGTCCTCGGTAGGTTACCGAGGACCAGCGCCAGCGCTTCTTGGATAATCGAATATTCGCACCAAATTTGCTGGTTCGTTCCGGACGGGTTCACTGTCGCCAAAGTTCTTCAACGGGAACCGGTTCGAGTTCGCGCTGTCGTCAGCGAAACACCGTCCGATTCCGGCCGAGCGGGTATCGCAACGTCGGGCTGAGAATCCGTCTTCGATCCGTCAGCACAAGATCTTGATTCGGAGTAGCATCGCTTTTCGTCATTGCGCTTACACCCGCCGCCGGCAGCCCGTACTGGATTGTGTGGCATAAGGCTGGAGAAAAAGCCATCGGCCGAATATTCGATGCACACACGATGACAGCTTGCCCGGTTTGCTGGCGCCTGCTGGCGAATGGAGCTGACCGACCACCATGACCGCGAAATCCACCGTCCACAGCATGACTTACGATTTGTTGAGGTCGCTGGGCCTGACGACCATCTTCGGTAATCCGGGATCCACCGAGGAGACCTTCCTCAAGAACTTCCCGGATGACTTCACCTATGTGCTGGGTCTGCAAGAAGCATCCGTTATCGCCATGGCGGACGCCTTCGCCCAGACCACCCGGCGTCCGGCGCTGGTCAACCTGCACTCTTCCGCTGGGCTCGGCAACAGCATCGGCAACCTGGTCGCGGCATACCGCGGGCACACTCCGCTTATCGTCACGGCCGGTCAGCAACACCGCGAACTGCTGATCGGCGATCCCTGACCAACCTCGAAGCGACGAATCTACCCAAGCCGTGGGTGAAGTGGTCCTACGAACCCGCACACGCCGAGGCCGTGCCCGAGGCGTTCATGCGTGCCTACGCGATGGCCGTGCAGCCGCCTGCGGGACCGGTGTTCCTGTCCATCCCGCTCGACGACTGGAACCATCCTCTGGACGGGCCGGCCGTGCTGCGCGATGTCAGCAGGACCTACGCCCCCGACCCCGAGCGCCTGCGGCGCTTCGCCGAGCGCATCACCGTGAGTCAGCGGCCGGCCCTGATCCTGGGGCCGGACGTGGACCGCGCCCGCGGATGGCAAGCCGGCATCGCGCTTGCGGAGAAATTGAAGGCCGCGGTCTACAGTCCTCCACTTCCGGACCGCGCCTCGTTCCCCGAGGACCATCCCCTGTACCAGGGTTCGGTCGGCATGTCGGTCAAGGCCGTGGGCGAGCGGCTCGCCGGACACGATCTCGTCGTGGTCATCGGGGCCGAGGTCTTCCGCTACTACCCCTACGTGCCCGGCGACATCCTCCCCGCTGGGACCGAACTGTTGCAGATCACGGACGACCCGGCGACGGCCGCAGCGGCCCGGGTCGGTGACAGCCTCCTCGGCGATGCCCGGCTGTCGATCGAACTCCTCACCGGGCTGGTGGGCGATGGCAGCGGCCGTGCGCAGCCGAACCCCATGCGGCGGACCCGGAGACTGCCTGAAAACCCGAGCAGCCCGCTGACACCGGCGGAGGTCTACTCAGCGCTCAGCGAGGTCCGCCCGGAGCACGCCGTCTTCGTCAACGAGTCCACCTCGACCATGGCCCAACATGCCGAGTGGCTGCCCACCGTCGAGCCCGACTCGTTCTTCGCCACTGCCAGCGGCGGTATCGGCTGGGCCGCACCGGCTGCCGTCGGTGTCGCGCTCGGCGACCGGGACCGCGGTGTCACCCGTCCGGTGATCGGTCTGATCGGGGACGGGTCGTTCCAATACTCGGTCCAGGGCCTGTGGACCGCGGTACAGCAAAACTTGCCGATCGTGTACGTCGTGATGCGCAATCACGAGTACTCGATCCTCAAATCCTTCGCCGAGTTGGAGGAGACGCCGGGCGTGCCCGGGCTCGACCTACCGGGCCTGGACATCGCCTCCGTCGCACGGGGTTTGGGCTGCCACGCCGTCGATGTCACATCCACCGGAGACCTCGAAAAGGAGTTCAGGCTCGCGCTGGAATCCGGCACCACCTCGGTCATCGTGGTGACCACCCAGCCGGAGAAGGCCATGCTCTGAAGTCGGGTGGCCCAGGGGAATCTCGCCCCTGGGCCACCGACCCAAGGGCGAGGGCCGCCTGCCGACCGCGGACTTGTGTCAGTCCAGCGGATGGCTGTGATCGAAGGAATTCTCCGTATCCGGGGCGGTCGCGGAGCGAATCACGGGCAAGAAAACGAAACCGCTTCGGGGACGTCGCGATCCCGTACTTGATGAACGCCAACAGCAGCGTCGCCCCTGCCGTATCCGCCTGCGTCGAACGCGGCCTTGAAAACCCGGCGAGGCATCGATGTTCGGCACCGACACCAACGATCGCCCCCGCGACGGCGATGAGCGGCGCTGGCCCCGCCACAACGACGAGCCACCGCACCGATCAGGTAGGCGCTTCCGTCGAGGCATTTGCAATGGTATCGACGGACGCTCTGCCGGGTATCTGATCGAACGCCTCAACCGCCGCCTCGAGGAACTCGGCGTATCGGCGTGCCCAATCCCGAGCCCCGACATTGTACGAGTGTGCTGCGGCAACGCTCGCGCCGTCCATGGCGGCTCTGTTCCGAAGCCGAAGAAGTGTGCTGAAAGACCAACGCGCCCAGACCAGTTCGGTCACTCTGGCATCGAAGAAGTCGGACGGCGACGCTGGCCCCTCGAACAACGCGACAGTCTCGTCGAACCGGCCCTACGCCCACCTCGGGATAGAATTCGAGCAACGCCTGCGCGCGATGCAACAGGCCGGCGAGATCCCGGACCCGGCGGCGCGCAGATCTTGCGACTCGAGGCCGACAACCGCGCACTCGGCGAACGGCTCTTCCAGGCCGGCGGCACGATCGACGAACTCACCGACTTCCGGATCCGGGCGCTCGCCAGAATCGCCGCCCAGCACGACGAAATCCAGCGACTCCGCACCGCAGCATTCTCGAATCCGACCGTGACCCGCCTACCACCTCCACGGCAGCAGGTCATCAGCCCATGCTGAAGGGATGCGCCGAAAAACCGAAACCACAAGTACGACACGCAGATCCAACCCTACCCACCAGAATCGAGCCGACAATGACATGGTCGATACCACCAATCACCACCGGTGCTGAACGGCGCTTGCTCGAGAGCATGCTCGACCGCAACCGGGCCGAACTGGTGAACACAGTGCGCGGCCTGTCCGAACAAGACGCCCGCCGCCGCCTCGTTGCGTCGATGACCACCCCGATCGGACTGCTCAAGCACGCCGCGGTCGCCGAACGGATCTGGTTCCAGCACGTCCTGGCGGGCCTGACCAAGAGCGAATGCGACGGCGGCACGACGCCGGGCGACCCCAGCTTCATCGTCGACGACAACGAGACCCTCGCCGACGTGATCGCCGAATTCGAGCGCGCCAGCGACCGTTCCCGTGTGATCGCCGCCGAATTCGACCTCGACGACATCAGGACACACCCCCGCGCCGGCGACGTCAGCCTCCGATTCATCTACCTGCTCGCGATCGAGGACTTTGCACGTCACGCCGGCCACGGCGACATCCTCCGCGAGCAGATCGAACGCCCCGACGCGCCGAGCGCCGATGCCCCAGAACAGCGCTAGCCGGGTGATCCATGCCATATCGCCCAGGCGGAAAAGCAACCCTCGAACACCACGACTTCGCCGTCACGACGGATGGCGATGACGTTGTTCTTCGATAGTGCCTACGAGGAGGTGAGGCGCAAACTCGTTGACGGGCTGCGGTTTCCGCGTTCCTGGGACGAGGGCTGAAATGTGCCGACCTCGCCGTCGCTGTGCAAGGCACGTCGGAGCCTCGCCGATGGCACCGGCGATCGGCCAAGGATGGGAAATGTCTGCCTGGCCGACCGTCGGGCTTCGTCGGTATGAAGGGTGAAAACAATTGCACCAGTGCGGAATCGGGTGCGCACTACTGCACGGTGAACTTCTTTGCCTGTCCGGAGACCACGGTGCCGTTGCGGTCGACGAGCGCCACCCGCACCTGCGCCTCGGAACCCGAAATCAGCGGTGGCTGGGTGGGGTCCACCGTCAGGGGAACCGTGGCGCTCTGTGGGGAACCGTTGCAGTCGACAGAGTTCTGGGTGCCCTGGGCCGCGGGACGGTCGGCGTTGGGGTCGCCCATCATCGCCTGAATGCTCGCCACCCCGGCGGAGTCGTCGCAGCTGTAGTCGACCTGGACCAGGTTCGATCCGGCACTGGTGATATCGAGAGTCGCGTCGGCGAACGCGGGAGCGGCAGCAACCACCGGGGCCGCGGCCATCGCGACGAAGACAGCCGCGATACGGGCAGAACGCCGAGAGTTCAGAGTATTCATCATGGAGCTTCATTCCTCCTGTGTGGCGGACATGGATCACGGAACACAACGGGAAGAGACACGGTGCGCATAGCACCGCCGGCATCCATGGTCCAACCCTTTGCCCGCTGCGGTGGGAAAACCGCTCGAATGGCGCATCGCGGGCCAGCCGGGCGTAGCGACCGGGCGGCTCGACGGCCGCGCTCCAACGATTCGTCGCGACGGTCGAGTCGTTGGCCGTGTCGGTAGCCGGCGCCGGTATGTCCGCAGACCAATCGCGCTCGGACGCGGGCCGAAGCCCGAACCCCCATGGATCTCCTAACTAGAATGACGATGTGCAGCGCGCTGCGGTGACCGATCCTTCGCGTGTCGTGGTTCTAGGGTCCGGGTTTGCGGGTCTGTGGGCGGCGCTGGCAGCGGCCCGGCGGCTTGACGAGCTCGGTGTGGCGGTCGGAACCGTCGATATCACGATGGTCAGTTCGACGCCGTACCACGACATCCGCGTGCGCGACTACGAGACCGATCTGAGCACATCCCGCATCCCGTTGAGCATTCTTCTCGATCCGGTCGGAATCAAGCACATCATCGGCGAAGTGACGGCGATCGATGCTGTGGCGCGGGTCGTCGATTCCACCGCGGGCGCTCACGGCTACGACCGGCTGGTGCTCGCGTTGGGCAGCCAGGTGGTCAAGCCCGATATTCCTGGCCTGCGGGAGTTCGGTTTCGACATCGACACCCATGACGCAGCGACCAGACTGCAAGCCCACCTGCGCCGGCTTGCCGAGGGCCCCGCTGACCCGGCGGCCACGACAGTAGTCGTCGTCGGGGCAGGTTTGACCGGGATCGAAGAGGCGACCGAGCTGCCCGCAATGCTCGCCGACGCCTTTGCCGCGCGTGCCGTCGCACCGCGAGTCATCCTGATCGACCGCAACCCGATGGTCGGCTCGGACATGGGCGCATCGGCGCGACCGGTCATCGAGGCGGCGCTGGCCGACATCGGGATCGAGACCAAGTTGGGCGTCGGGGTCGTCGCCATCGACGAGCGCGGCGTGACGCTCTCCTCAGGTGAAGTGCTGACCGCCGCCACCGTCGTCTGGTGTGCCGGCATGCGAGCCAACCCGCTGACCGCAGACTTCGGGGTCGACCGTGACCGGCTGGGTCGACTCCCCGTCGACGACTATCTGCGGGTCTGCGGTGTGCCCGGGGTATTCGCCGCCGGTGACGTCGCCGCCGCAAGAATGGACGACGAACATATGTCGGTGATGTCCTGCCAGCACAGCCGCCCGATGGGCCGGTGGGCCGGATACAACGTCATCGGCGATCTTCTGGGCAAGCCCGTGAAGCCGTTGCGGATCCCTTGGTATGTAACGGTTCTCGATCTGGGACCGGCAGGCGCGGTGTATACCGAGGGCTGGGACCGCCACGTGGTCGCGTGCGGTGAGGAGGCCAAAGACACCAAGCGCGCCATCAATACCCGGCGTATCTATCCTCCGTTGAGCCGCGACCGCGACGCATTGCTGGCCGCCGCCGCGCCCGAACTGCAGGCCGCGCCCGAGCACGGTCCCGAGTCCGCCCATCGACTATGAATCGCACTGATGGATACATGATCCGACAGAAGAGGCAACGTCTCCCGTTCTCGTCTTGATCCATGCCGCACATCGCCTTCGCGGTGGTTTGAACGATCGACATGGTGAATTCCTCGAGCGCGAAGATTCCCGCCTTCCACGCGGGCCGCGCCAAGGGGGTTAGGAACGTTGCGCCACGGGTGAATTCGCATGTTGCCAATGGCTGCGTAGCCGAGTCCGGGCTGCAGCCGGGGGCCGGTACCACTGCTGCCATTCCGCGTAGGTCTGCGGGATGCAGTCCGATTTTCTGTCCTGGTCGATGCCAGCGGCGTCGGAGGCGCGGCCGGGAGTGTGTGCGAATCTCCGGTTATGCGAGTCCTCCCCCGGTCCAGAGGGTTTCGCGAAATCTGAGGCGGACCTCGCTCGGGACAAGGCGGGGCAAGCGGTGTCCCTTTCCGAATGATGGCCTCCGACATTGCGGTACGGCTAAGGAATCCATGACGGATGTAACTGTTTCGCCAGAAAACAAGAACGCCAGCAATTTTTGGGTACAAGTCGTACAAGCCGGGCCGGACCCGGAGGCACTAAGAATGAAGAAGTACTACCATGCGCAGAGCAACGGCGCTCTTCGCCGCATTACTGTTGGCCATCCTCCTTTCCATCAACTACGCGACAATCCCGAAGGCGCACGCCGATTACTGTACTGGCGACTGGGCCATCGGTATCGGCGGTCTCGGGGACAACACCTCGTCGGTGTTCATCCCATTTGTGGATCAGCCTGTCGGTTACAACTCCGCCGACCCGATGTCGGGGTTGAACGAACTCGACCGGCTGTTCTGGGTGCATCGCAACCAATGCCCGGGCGACCACATCAGGTTGATCGGGCACAGCGAGGGCGCGGGTATCGTCCACGCCTGGGTCACCGCACACCAGGATGTCGGCAATGCCAATGCCATTCTCCTGTCCGATCCCAAGCGAGCCGCCGGGCCCGGTTGGGCCGGATTGTCATCGACACCCGGGAGCGGGATCATCGGTTATCCGCTGGCCGGTGTCGATGATTGGTTCGGCGGCTTCCCGGTGTTGACCGTGTGCAACCACGACGACCAGATCTGCGATACCTCAGCTGGTTGGTGGGGTTACCTCTTCGCGGGTGCCCATTCTCGCTACGATTTCAACGTCTGGGACTACGGTGCCTGGGATTCCGGTGTCTGGTACCGGTAGCCAGTGATTCTTGGGGATCAGTAGCCATGCGGCACTGGTCCCCATTGACTGAACCCGTGCCCCATCGAGGTACACACTGCCGCACCTTGAAAGGTGATTTGGCAGTTCGCTCCGGCATACGTGACCGAATACTGCGGATCGTGGTAGTTCGCACGTGCGAGGAGCGGCAATGATGGATTTCCGCCCGGCAGCGTGTGACTGCCGTTGGCGTTCCATTCCGGATGCGCGGGCCACATAGCCGAATCAATGATGATGGCAGACACATTCGGCAATGACACCTGCATTCCGGCATACAGCACATTCATCGACGGAGCCGGGACTGCGAGGTCGCACCCCACCGCGCCATTCGCGCTGATCGAGCAGTTCCAATCGCCCAAAGCGAAATACTCTGTGTCACCGATCAGTACCGGGCCGGGCGCATCATCGGCGTATGCGGTGCCCGCTGCGAACAGGCACGCAACCATCCCGAGAATTCCCCCGCAAACCCGTTCGGCGGCACTCTTCACAGCCCTGGACACGGAATCTCCCTTGATGGGTAGCGAGATTTTAGTCTCGTTGACTATAGCGGAAAAATTATCACGATACGGCGCAACGGCAAAAGATCTGTCGAGGGGGCTTGCACAGAAAATCGACCCGCCGCTCATACACATCGCCCCCGAATCAGCGACAGGGCAGCAGATTTGCTTTGCACGGCGAAAGATACCCGCCCGGATCGGGGATTCGAGAGGAACTTTCGGTGATCTCCAGGCTGCCCCCGTCGACAATGAGTTCGTGGCCCTCGGCCGTCGAACCGCGCCGCGCACGGCCCGATGCTGAGCCAGTTCCCGGCAAGTCACGGGCCACGCTGCATCGGCACCGCAACCCGAAATCCCCGGCCCAGGGGCCGCGTAGGCTGGCGCTGCATCCGGCCGCCCGGCCAGCGGCCGAGCAGGCCGCCGTCCTCCAACTGGGCTCTACTACCGGGCGTTCCCATGCCACGCACCGACACGCAGAACGTCTTTCTATGACGCTGCGACCGGTTCAGCCCAGTGCTCGGGCAACACCTCGACGCGCAATTGATCCACCAGCCGGAGCACGCCTCGTGGTTGAACCAAGATACGGCCGCACAGCGATCAGATCGGACATTCCCGGCTTTTAGTAGCCGTGCGGCCTTGGGGCGATCGGCATCGCGGCCCGCAGGCAGGGCCATCGAACTCCTGTCTGGCGAGATCAACGCCAGGCTCGAAAGATCCAGCACACCACCGCATCACGTCGTCCGAACACACGCGATGAGCTCCTCCGCCGGATCGAAACCGACACCATCGACATCCGTGCACAACAGTGGCGACTCAACCATTTCGACGCCCACGAACAGGTCAAGGCTACGACGGCTCCACCGAATCATTGTCGTCGAGGCCGGATCTCGATCGGCGGTGCGCGTCGCGCAAGTGGTGCTCTGCCTTGATCGACATCGGATGATCCGAACCGAAAGCACGCAGGCAGCTGGCGTGGGTTGCCATGTACCAGTAGAGCGCTTCGTCCTGCTCCCCCGACGCCCAGCACGCATCGGCGAGTACCAACTGGGCCCCGAGTGTGCGCACATCCTCCGCACCGAACGCGTCGATACATCGACCGACCTCCCACCGGCACTGGGCAACATCTGGATTCGCCGTCGGCGCGCGCTCCTCAGCCACTGTTCGCACACCCAGCCGGTGACCGAACCGCCACGCGACGACACCCCCGACCGCGGCGACCGCATAGGCCCACCAGTGACCGTTGTCGGCAAACCACGATCCGACCGCGAAGATCGTGCAATACACGGCCACCCCCGCCCCAATCCTGCCACCCCAGAACCAGAGCGCCGACCTGTGCATCGATCTCCCTCGCGACGAATAGCTGCTACGTACTTATGCATCTGTTCGTAGCCGACGGTGCTCACGATTGGTGCGCCGTCCCGCGGCGCCGCAAGGCCGGCGGCTCCCCATCCGATCACCCCGGACCGCGCGGCAGTCCGCGAAGCGATATTCCGAGCACGTCGGCAAATACCCGGATCATGTTCTGGACGCCGATCTCGTTGCGACCGACGACCATATGGTCGTGCTGGCTTGGCGAACGCCCTCACCGCACTGCGGGAGCATGGCAAAATCCTCGTCGCGAACGGCGGCGTGGACCTGACTGTAGATCTGTTCGTACAGATCGCGCTGCTCGTCGATGGTGGCCGGAATGCGGCCCATCCAGCTGTGGCGGACTGTGCACCGGGTGGGCGCGGCGGCGGGCAGCATATCGATGATCTCCACACCATTCGAGTGAAACCTGTTGTGTGACAGGGCGATCAGTCTTGCCCGGAAAGCACGGCGGCACCGAGGGCCGGACCGAGCCACCGGCACCGAACTACTTGGCGCCAAGTGGTTTTTGGTGGTGCACGAGCGGCGCCCAGGCTAGGGAGTTCGAACTCCCTTGCCTGGGCCCATTTTTCGGTCTGATCGCCAGTTCGATCACGCAACGCCGAATGTCGAGTCAACAGCCCATCGCGCCACCGTATGAGGATCGGCGTGCTTATGGTTTGACGTCGTTGTCGAGCCGGTCGCGCTCGTCGACGGCTGCGGCGAGGACGGAGGAACCCGGTCGTTTGCCGAATTTCCATTCGTTGAAGGCCAAGTTGAGCAGGACGGCGGCGACTGCGGCGGCGCTGATTCCGGAGTTCAGGACCACTGCGATTTTTTCGGGGAGGGCGTCCCAGAATTCCGGTGCCGCAACGGGTATGAGGCCGAAGCCGATGCCGACCGCGACGATGATCATGTTCAGGTTGTCCTGGTAGTCCACCCGGGACAGGGTGCGAATCCCGCTCGCCGCAACCGATCCGAAGAGCACGAGTCCGGCGCCGCCGAGTACCGGGTACGGAATTCCGGCGACTATCGCGCCGACCACCGGGAGCAGGCCGAGCAGCAGGAGAATCAGGCCGCCGGTTGCCACTACGAACCTGCTTTTGATTCCGGTCAGTGCGACCAGGCCGACGTTTTGTGCGAACGCGCTGCAGGTGAAGGATCCGAAGACCGGCGCAACCGTCGTCGACAGCATGTCGGCTCGCAACCCGTCCGCCACGCGCCTGGCATCGACGTCGGTCCCGACGATTTCACCGATCGTGAGGATGTCGGCCGTGGTTTCGATCAGGGTCACCAGTATCACGATTGTCATCGCGACGATGGCCCCGACTTCGAAGGTCGGCGACCCGAAGTGCAGCAGCTGCGGGGGCGCGACCAAGCGGGCGTCACCCACGTCGGAGAAATCGGCCTTACCCGCGCACGCCGCGATGACGGTACCGAGCACCAGCCCGATGAGAATCGACAGTCGCGACAGCGCGCCCTGGAACAGGCGACTGATCACCAGGATGATCAGCAGTGTCAGCCCGGCGAATCCGATGTTGGCCAGGGAACCGTAGTCGGGTGCGGTGGAGTTGTTGCCCATTGCCCAGTTGAAGGCGACCGGCATCAGTGAAAGGCCGATCACGGTGATGATCGTGCCCGTCACCACCGCGGGGAACAATCGCACCAGTTGCGCGAAGAACGATGACAGCACAAGACCGATAACCCCCGCGACGATGATGGAGCCGAATACCGGACGTAACCCGCCCGTGGTGGCAATCGCCACCATGGTCGATACGCCTGCAAAGGAAACCCCCTGCACGATGGGCAATCGGCTGCCGAACGGTCCGATTCCGAGGGTTTGCAGCAGCGTGGCGAGGCCCGATACGAATAGGGCCGCCGTCACCAGTAATCCGATGTCGACGGCGGATAGCCCGGCCGCGCCGCCGACGATGAGCGGTGGGGCGATCACACCCCCGTACATCGTCAGAATGTGCTGGGCTCCGTAAGCGGCCAACTGTCCCGGCGAGTGTCTTGCATCCTCCGGTCGTCCACTGTCCGCCCGGCCGCGACGCCAAGTCAACATCCCCATCCTCATCCTCTCCGATCGCGGAAATGACGTTCCGCTATATCGGAAATGTGACAGGCATCACTCGGGTGTGGCTACGGTAGGTATGTCCAGTCTTCGCTCCCTCATCGCTACGCCGCATTGTTGGTTCGGCTAGTTGCCGCCGTCTTGATGCGGAGACAGTGTTTCGAACGCGTCAGCGACGAAGATCCGTTCCTGCGTGTCTCGCCGGTAGACCCGTGCCCTATCGCAGCAGGGGTCTCACCGGGCCGCGGCCCGGCACCGACGATGCCGTGGATGGCGGTCGCCGACGCTGCGTGTCGCGCTACCAGGGGCAGCGTGATCTTCACACCGCCGAAGCCGAACTCGTCTGGTGTATTGGTGATTTCACTGAGTTCTCGCTCCCCGTTTCGGTATCGGGTTGTGTGGATCTTACGGGTCCAGCTGCTGCCACACCACGTCCGCGGCGTAGAACACCTGGCAGTCGGAGTGCACATGCAGCGTCGGCTCCAGATTGGTACCGAGGGCTTCGAAGGCACAGGCCTTGTACTCGACTTCGGTGAATTCCCCTGGCACGAAAAAGATCCCGGTGTGGGTGTCGGTGTCGACTGCGATCAGATATCGCAGGTACGCGCCGGTGACCGGCTCGAGGTTCTGCCCCGCCGCGATCCGCGACGCCAGCACCCGCCTGCAGGTGGCGTGCCGCTCGGTGAGCACGTATTCCTGCGCGCCGGTCAGATCGAAGTGGTAGGTCCGCGTGCCGGGGCCCTCGACGCGGTCGTTGTGGTCGGTCAGGACCCATCCGTTGCCCGACCCCAGCTCCGTCGCCGTCCAGCGCGCATCGCGACTGCGGTAGATCGCCGCGGCAAGCCACAACACGAGTGCGCAGTGGCGCGGGAAGGCTCCCTCGGCCAGTACGCGTCGGCGCGCGCGTGCCAGCGCGCCGAACAACAATGCATCACCGGCGAATCCGGCCGCGGCATCGGGGTCCACGGCGAGAACATGGGCCTGCTCGCGGGCCAGGATCCACTGCTCGGCGGACGGTTCGGTGACGACGCAAGCCTCGGCGATGACGAGCGCAGCGACCGTGTCGCACAACGGCGCGGCGGGCGCACCGGAGAGAATCTCGCCGATATCGGCGGGCACCTGCCGTATCCCCCACACCAGCGCGGCACGGTAGATCTGGCACTGGGCGAGGAGGTCTCCGCCGGTGAGCTCACCGGCGAGGCTCCACACCCGCGCGGTGGCCTCGGCCGCAGAGTGTTCAGCGGGCGGGTCGTAGAAGGCAGCGACAGCCTGCTCGCGCAGCCGCCCGACCACATCACGGCGGGCGGCGAAAGCGGCGGTAACGGATTCGGTCATGACGAGACGGCGGCTTCTTCCTAGTCGCATCGGAATCGGTTGTGTGGCTGTTGGTTTCGTGTTCCACCGGGTCAGCCAGGTCTGATTACAGGGCGATGTGCCAGAGCGGCGGGGTTCATACCACGCGGCCACCGTGATGGGCCAGCAGAATGCCCAGCCACCGAGTTTCGCGCCACAGCCCGGCCACCGGTTAGCACCGCCCACTGCTCCGCACCCCCTGTCACAACCGCTTCTCCCCCAACACATTCCGTACGGAACTTACCCTCGAACATCCTCCCCGACGCGCAGGACGTGGCTACGCCAAGTGATGACGACGAGCGCGGCCACCGATCTACCGGCTATCCCCCGTCCGAGATACAGCCGTAGGGCAGACCGCCCCTCACCGGGCACACACGAACCGAGTCCACACCAGACTCCTCGGGAATCCTCCAATCCCACTCAAACACAACCCAATCCGAACTCCGACACCACCCCGACCACAGCACCCCGGTGCCAGGCACGCGTTTGCGTCATTCTCGACGCAACCAAGGTGTGCTTGCCGGCGGATTCGTGGTTTCCCGGACAGATCCCCACCCTGACATCAGATGCCCGCGCTGGGGAACTGCGTGATGCCCGCACCGATCTCGGCAAGAACCACCTCAACGATGGTCGGCCTGACGCCGGGAATCGTTGCCAGCAGCTCGATCTGGTGACCGTAGGGATCGATCGGTCGATGCGCGACGGGCCGCGCCTCATGGCGGTGGTGGCGTCGATGCGGTCGAAGACTCAAGTTTGTGCATGATACATACGACATGTATCGTACACGTGTGACTGCTGCCACCACCACGGCGCCTTTGACTGGCACGGATTCCGGTGACCTGCGCCATCCCACACCGGCATTACTTATCTCCACACTCGGCATGGTCGGTATCGTGGTCTCGCTCATGCAGACCCTGGTCATTCCGATCATCCCGTCGCTACCCGCTCTGCTGAGCACCTCGGCGTCCGATGCCTCCTGGGTCGTGACGGCCAGCCTGCTGGCCGGTGCGGTGTCGACCCCGATCAGCGGCCGCCTCGGCGACATGTTCGGCAAGCGCCGGATTCTGTTCGCCAATCTGCTTCTGCTGGTTGCAGGTTCGGTGGTCTGTGGGTCCTTCTCCGCGCTGGTGCCAGAGATCATCGGTCGCTCGCTGCAGGGCGTCGCGGTCGGCGCCATTCCGCTGGGGATCAGCATCATGCGCGACGAATTGCCCGCCGAGCGAGTGGGTTCCGCGATGGCGATCATGAGCGCCACCCTCGGCGTCGGCGGCGCGATCGGTCTCCCGGCCGCGGCGCTGATCGCGCAGAACGCGGACTGGCACGTGTTGTTCTGGACCTCGGCTGGGCTCGGCGTTCTGTGTGCCGCAGCGGTTTTCGCGTTCGTTCCGGAATCGCCGGTGCGCACGCCCGCGCGGTTCGACCTGGGCGGCGCGGTCGGCCTTTCGGTCACATTGCTCGCACTGCTCATCGCGATCACCAAGGGCGCGGACTGGGGCTGGGCCAGCACTCGGGTCCTGATCCTCTTCGCGGTGTCGGTGGTGGTGCTCCTCTGCTGGGGCGCTTACGAACTGCGGCAGCGCTCGCCGCTGGTGGACCTACGCGTCTCGGCGCGGCCGCGAGTGCTGCTCACCAACGTGACCTCCATCGCCGTAGGGTTCTCGCTCTACGGCATGTCGCTGACCTTCCCTCAATTGCTGATGGCACCGGAGCGGACCGGGTATGGCCTCGGGTTATCAATGGTCAGCGCCGGATTGGTATTGGCACCAACAGGTTTCGTGATGATGCTGCTCTCGCCGGTGTCGGCGCGGCTGTCGGCTAGCCGGGGTCCAAAGGTCACCCTCGCGCTCGGCTCGGCGGTGATCGCCGTCGGCTACCTGTGCGCGGTGGTTCTGATGAACAGTGTCTGGGAGATCATGCTCGCATCGGTGATCGTGGCCGCCGGCGTGGGCCTGGCGTATGCGGCCATGCCCGCACTGATCATGGGCGCGGTGCCGATCACCGAGACCGCTGCGGCCAACGGCCTCAACTCGCTGATGCGCTCGATCGGAACCTCGACCTCAGCGGCGGTGATGAGTGTGGTGCTCGCGCATATGACCATGCAGTTCGGGCCGCATCTGTTGCCCTCGCGCGACGGGTTCCACACTACGTTCCTCATCGCAATGGCGGCGGCCCTGGCAGCACTCGCTCTGTCTGCCTGCATTCCCATGCGCAAGGCGACAGTCCAGACCGTATCCGAGCCCGAGTCCGAGCCAGTCCCGGCCACGTCGGTCGCCAGGCACACGTCGATCCAGCAGAACGGTTACGGTCCGCACGCGGTCGGCGCCTTGTCGCAGACCACGCCTCCAGCCGCCGTGTTGACCGGGGCCGACTTCGACGGCGGGTCGCTCGGTGGCCGCATCCACCGCGAAGACGGCCGCCCGGTGCCCGATGCGGCACTGACACTGATCGACCATCGTGGCCATCAGGTCGCGCGAGCAACCGGAGGCGCCGACGGCGGCTATACGATCAGTGCACCCGACGCCGGGAACTACGTATTGATCGTCTCGGCGACAGGACACCTGCCCACAGCCGTCAATGTCGCCATCGGCCAGCGACCACAGCCACTGGACCTCACACTGACGGGCGGCGGCGAGCTATCGGGTGTGGTCCGCACGGTCGGCCACGGCGAGCCGCTGCCCGGTGCCACCATCACACTGACCGACCTGCGCGGCGAGGTCGTCGGGGCGGCCATCGCGGCAGACGACGGCACCTACGTGTATCACGGCCTGGGTTCGGGCACCTACACCCTGGTAGCCGCCGCCGAGCACATGCGCCCCCACGCAACAACCCTGACCGTGCCGGAGAGTGGTCTGTTCCGCCAAGACATCGAGCTTTCCCCGATGGCCGTACTGGACGGCGCGGCGTCGGCCGACGGCGGCCGAGTGGTACCGGATGTCCAGATCACGGTACTCGACGCGGCTGGGAACCTGACTGCCACGGCACGAACCGACGAGCACGGCCACTACGTGGTGCCAGATCTGCTCGAAGGGCAGTACACGGTCATCGCGCGCGGCTACCCACCGGTGACCAGCCAAGTCACCGTTTCCGGCGGAGAAGTCCGCCACGACGTTCGGCTCGGCTACGACCTCGGCGACCGGTCATGACCGGGTTGACCGCCCGTATTCGAACCGCCGAGGGGTGGCCGGTGCCGAACGCGGTGCTGACCGTGACAGACATGAGCGGGCGCCAGATCGCCCGCGCGGTCGCCGATGACACCGGAGCAGCGGCCACCGAGGCGCTACCCCCCGGGGTACACACTGCGGTGCTCACTGCACCGGGATTCCAGCCGGTGGCACGCGTCGCCCAAATATCTTCGGAGGGAAGATGTTTGCTCGGTGAGGTCAACCTGGCACCGGCGGCAGGAGTGGTCGAGCTGCCACCGCCCGGACCATGGATGATCGACCCGATGCACTCGACAGTGATCGCCACCGCACGCCACCTGGGCATCGCGAGCATCAAGGCCCGCTTCGCCGAGGTGAGCGGGCGGATCGATATCGCCGAACCATTCGAGCAGTCATCGGGGCACACCGAGATCAAGGCAGCGAGCATCGATACCGGCATCCCGATGCGCGACAACCACCTGCGTTCGCCCGAGTTCCTCGATGTCGACAGCTATCCGGTGATCACCTTCACCAGCAACGCGCTACGTCGTAGCGGCACCGACACCTGGGTAATGTCAGGCGAGCTGACCCTGCACGGACAGCGACGCCCGGTCGATCTCGATGTGACCTACGGTGGTTTCGGAGCCGACCCGTGGGGCGGCGTGCGTGCCGCATTTCATGCCGAAACACTATTGCACCGCAATGATTTCGCGATCGATTACAACGCGGTAGTCCGCGCGGGCGTAGCCGCCATCGGTACCACGGTCAAGATCGACCTGGACATCGAGGTGGTGCAAGGGGAACAACTTCCGGCGATGTAGGCCGAGCGCTTGACGTCAGTTGTTCAGCCAGATCCCCGCCGGTGCGCAGACCAAGCCGACGTCTTTGAGGGTCGAGATTCCGATCGGCGCGGCAGCGACGTCGAATACCGCGTTCACCGCGGGCATCGCGGTCATCGTGTCCCACTCGTGGTTGCCCCAGTTGTCGGGGGGAACGAACCGAATGCGGGTTTGTACTTCGGGTTCGCCCTTAATGATGACGTGGTAGTGGTCGTCGTCGAATTGCCAGTCCTCATTGAGCTGTTTGGTGAGGTACCACGCGACATTGGACTGGACGACGGTCTTGCCTGCGATCTTGCCGTTCCAGCCGGCGCGGATGGCGGCGATGGTGTCTTTCTCGATGCGCAACCAACCGAGGTCGACCTCTGTCGATGCGGTGGCGTGTTCGATGAAGAACTCGATGTCGTCGAGCTGGTACCCCAACGCGGTGGCCATGCGCTGGTTCGAGTCCCGGAAGGTGCTCAGCCACAGTTTCGACATCTCGATCTTCTCAGGCGTCGCTTCGGGAAATGAGAAGCCGAGCGCCTGCCAGGTTTCGGCGGACTCGTACACCGATACGTCGGCCGACTCGAAGATCGAGACCGTTTCGACGTTTCTGCACACCGCGGTCATCGCCGTGACCATCGTGTTGATCCAGCCCGGATTGATGCCGGTGATGAACAGTGAGCTGTTGCCGCGCTCGCAGGCGGCGGCCAGTTTGTCCTGCGTTTCCCCTTGTATGCCACCGAGATTGAGGAACAGGTTGGTGCTGATCACATCGAGGCCGCTTTCGAGCAATCGCACCGCGTGATCGAGGTCGGCCATGAAAGGGGTGTAGATCACCACGTCGGCATCCAGGGCGGTCAGTGCATCGATATCGGTTGTCGCGAGGACTCCGGTGTCGGGGCGACCGCACAGGAAACCGGCGTCGACACCTGCTTTGTCGGGCGAATAGGAGTAGACCCCGACCAGTTCCAGCCGGGGGTCGTCGAGAATCCCGCGCAGGCTGAGCTTGCCAACCTTTCCCGTGGTCCATTGGATGACTCGCAGTGTGGTCATAGGTTCCTCCAACGCTGGCGTCGGCCGCAGCCCACAGGCGGCCGTATTCGACGTGTGCCGGCCAGAGAGCTCATTCAATCTTGAAGAATGCAGTTCTTCTGTGACGAGAGGATACTAGATGATTTTGGCAATCCTATTTTCATTTTGGAACCTTTGAGTGAGGCGAACGCCCGAATGGCCGCTTCGGTCTGCGCGACCAGCGGCTTCTCCAGTGGACCCGGCGGCGGACTCGGCGCGGTAAGCCGAGCCTGCGGGCGAAGCAGCGGTGGTCGGTGACGTCGAAGGCGTTGGGCTTGCCGAGTTCGTAGCCGGATGAAATTCGGCTTTCCGACTGAGAGATTTCCATTCCTCGTCTTATCGGTCGTGGTCCAGCAAATGGAACAGCCGGTTCGCTCATCCGACCACGCACTACCGCGGCAGGCCGATCGGCTCCAGCATTGGTCCATCGCGCCGAACAGGCGCCGGGGGTTCGTCTTACAGCGAGAAGTCTCCGCTCCCACCTTTCGCCAGGCGTCTCATCGACGCCTCAGGGCGCCGAGGCGGGTGGCTCGACGACTCGGGGGAAGTTTCGAACATTCGAAATCGAGGGAGTTCAGATGGTCGACAGCCTTTTTGCTGACGTGTCATATTTTCAGTCGCCGGTGGACGATTCCTATCCGCACGCAATCCTGAGTTTCCGGTCCAACGACGGCACATTCGGTGACCCGAATTTCGCCGTCAACTACGAATGGGCCTGCCAGGCAGCGGATTCGGGTCGGTTGGCGTGTTTCATCGTCTACTTCTACTGGCGGCCGAACTGGCACGACACCATGCGCACCCACCGGGAAATGGTGGAGCGGGCCGGTGGTCCGCATCCGCGGATGATCACGATGATCGACGTCGAATCCGGCGGCAATCCCCACGGCGATCAGTCCGACGGAATCAACCGCGCCTACTGGAATATCGCAGACTGGCTGGGGGATCCACGACGGGTCATCGGTTACGCCAACCACGGCGACTTCCACGGCATGTGGTCCGACCGGCCCGATGGATTGCGGGTGATCGGCGCCGGCTACGGCCGCAACCCGAATCTGCCCGGTCAGATCGCGCATCAATACACCGACGGCAAAGGCTTCGGCGGCGGCCTGCCCGAGGGCTGCCCACCGTTCGGTGCGTGCGACATGAACGCCGCCAACGGTATGTCGCCGCAGGATTTCGCCGCGGCGTGCGGCGTGGGAATAGAGGAGGAATTCATGTCCGCATTGAACGAGGCCGAACAGCGCGAACTGCTGGAGAAGACCCGCGACATCTGGATCCAGTTGCGCGGCCCAGAAGGCAAGGGCTGGCCGCAACTCGGCAAGAACACCCACGGCGAGAACCTGACCCCGGTCGACGCGCTCGCCGCTGTCGAGCAAGCGCTGGATCACCCGCGGAAATAGTCACCCAACGCCACGTCGAAGGAGGAATCATGGTGGAGTTATTTCGTTTCATACAGCAGGCGTTCGTTTCTTCCGAGGACCGGAACTCGATCGATCTGACAACGCAATCGGCGTTCCAGAACCGATTGCTCGATCTCGTCGAACACGGCCCATATAGCGAAGTGCGTGTCGAGGCCGAGCGATTCATCGACGGGTTGACCGGCAGCGGTTCCAACGAGCTTGGATCCAACCGGTTGGCCCGGCTCGGGAAATATGGGGAGTTGCGAGCGAAACTGCTTGCCCTGCCCGCGTCCCCACCGCCGGCACCGGACAAGGTCAACAAGGCGGTCAAGGATGTATTCGGCCAGACAGCGGCCGAACTCGTTGCCGCGCAGGCGTTCAAGGACGAACTGGTGGTGTCGAGCGACGCGCTGGTCGCAGTGAAGATCACCACCAGGTTCGACCGGCTGGAGGCGCCCGCGATCACCGCCATGCGCCAGGTGGCCGCGTTCGTGGTCGATTTCGCGGCCGGTCGGGTCGATCCGCTGACCGCCGAGCGGATCCGCGCACTGCTGGATCGTGCCGTGCGGATCCCCGAGGTGTTCTTTCCCCGTAAAGGGGGCGATCCGCAGGTAGTGGCGGTAGCACCGGAATTGGATGCCGTGGCGGTACGTCTGGCCGGATTGACCACAGAGCAGACGGCGTTCCGGCAGGCATACGAGACGCTGATGTCCGCACGCCCGGGTCAGCTCGCTGTCCACACCACTCCGAACGTGGAGCAGGCCGCGACGACCGACGGACAAGAGCAGAGCCAAGCGCGAGCGGACGCCGCCGCCAGTGTGCTCGGGCTGGCACCCGCGACAGTGGCCGCGCTGGATCCGCTTGTCCACGAGCATCTTCAGGCCGAACTCGGCGACATCGCCACCGCGTCTGTGCAGGATGTCCTCGATGTCGTCAAGCGTCGCTGGTTGACCGTTTCGCATCAGGTGGAGCCGACCCGGATCCCCGAGCCGGCGCGCGTCTATCGCCTGGGGGCGAACCTGTTCGCGGTCCAGGAGCGACCAGCCGACGCGGCCATCGCCGACCCGCCGATTCCGGACTTCAGCCATGCGGTCACCCGCCCGGTCGGCGTCGGCGACCTGCAGGTCGTCCGGCAGGAGCTCATCGGCTATGCGGCCTCCGACATCTCCCACATCGAGAACGTGCTACCCGGCGAGTTGCTGCGCAAGACGACCAAACGCGAGGAAACCTCGGAGCTGATCATCTCCGAGGAGATCGAGACCTCGCAGAGCACCGAGCGGGATACCCAGACGACCGACCGCAACGAACTCGCCACCGAGGCCGAAAAGGAGGCGGGCCAGCAAAGCTCGAGCACACAGGATCAGACCTCCACCAGCAATTACGGCAGGCTGGTCGAGAACAGCAAGACCAATTACGCCCGCAGTGTCACCGACCGAGCCGTGAACAAACTGACCCAATCGGTGAAACAGCAACGAGTGCAACGGGAAAAGAAGGTGTACACCGAGGAGGCGATGCACCAGCTGGACAACAGCAATGGGCTGCGGCCGATCCGTGGCATCTACCAATGGGTCGACAAGAAATACAAGACCCGGGTGGTCAACTACGGCAAGCGACTGCTCTACGACGTGGTCATTCCGGAACCTGCGGCGTTCCTGATCGATACGCTCAAGACCGCAGCACAGCCGGAGAACTTCCAGCTCGCCCGGCCGATCGAGCCGACCATCACGCCCGCCGAGCTGAATGCGGCGAACTATCAGGACTGGGCCGCCAGATACGGCGTGACCGGGGCGGTGACTCCGCCACCCGAGGAATTCATCACGACCGTCGCGCGCACCGGCACTGGTGAGCCGGGCAAACCGATGGACGGGCACTACGGCACGGGGAGTCCGGACTTCGCTCAGGAGTACAACGCGTTCACGATCCGGGTGCCGGAAAACTACACCGCAATCGGCGGCTATGTGCAGCGCACGAATCAGCACATCGCCCTACCGGACACCGACTACCCCTATTTCGAGTTCTTCATCGGGGAGAGCGTGTTCATCCGGTTCGGCAAGACCGCCAACCCCAACCTCAACGAGTCGTTCACCCTGCCCCAGGTGACCGGCGAGGTCCCGGTCACAATGAACTCGTTCCCGCGCATCCTGCAATTCAACTTCGCGATCGGCATCAACTGCAGGCGCACGGACAAGGCGCTGGAGAAATGGCAGCTGGATACGCACGCGAAAGTCGTTGCGGGATATCAACGTCAGCGCACCGAATTCCTGGATCAGCTCGGGCGCTACCAGAATGCGGTACGCACTCAGATGAGCCTGGCAAGCGCGCTCGGCCACGACCCGACGACCGAACGGCAGGAGCTGAAGAAGGCGTTCATCCACCTGTTGATCAGCGAGCACTTCGGCGAGGTGGCCTACCCGGCGCCGAATCGGCCCTACCAGTTCCCAGCGGATCCGCAGTACGTCGAACAGTGGGGTGCGGTTGTCGCGTTCTTCGAGCGTGCCTTCGAATGGGAGCACCTGATGTACCTGTTCTACCCGTACTTCTGGGGCAGGCAATCGCGCTGGGGCGAGCTGGTTCTCATTCAGGACATCGACCCGCAGTTCGAGACATTCTTGAAGGCGGGTGCCGCGCGGGTCGTCATTCCGGTCCGGCCCGGCTTCGAGGCCGCGCTCGCGCACTTCCACGAAACCGGTGACGTGTGGATGGGCGAAGAGATCCCCGACATGTTCAGTGAGCGGTACACGACGATCATCGCGGAAATCAAGGCGCGCAACGCCACACCGGAGGACGAAGTGGTCGTCGACGAATGGGAGGTGCGCCTGCCGACGACCCTGGTCATGTTGAAGAACGATGCCGAGTTGCCCGCGTGGGCGTCGGCCACGGGCCGACCCGGCGACGACAAGTGAAGTAGGGGGACCGATCATGGCTGACGAGAACACCCAGCTGCGTGCCGAATTGGAGAAGCGACGCCGCTGGTTCTTCGAAACCCAGTTGCGCAGACTGAATCTCCAGACCTTCCGGGGCATCGAGCGCGAGACGAACGATCCGGATCGGCAGCGGCTGCTGAACCTGATCAGCGAGCCGATCTCGCCCGGATCGCCCGAGAGTGTGCCGGGCCATCCGGAACGTCGACGGGCCAGGGTGTATCTCGACAGCCATGAACCGGTGTGGACCGCCGACGAGCAGGTACGGCGGAATGCCTTCGCTGGAACACTGATCGGCAAGAACGGCGACTGGCTCAATTTTCGGGAGCCGCATCGGCTCATCGAGCGACTCGCGACACTGGCTGCGACTTTCGAAGAGGACCGGTTCACCTCGGCCCGTGAGCCGTCTCCGCTCGGTGAATACCGCCGCAAGCCAGCGACATTCGTCCCCGAACTGCCGAACTGGGTACCCGGCCAGATGTTCGACCCCTTGAAGGGGGAGGAACCCAAAGACGGGGAGGACCGGGTGACCGACGGCAGGGGGCAGGCGATCAGCCGCGCATTCGTCGCGCAGGAAAAGCCATGGCTACTGCCCGAGCTGTATCACCCCGCCCACCGAAACCCGGAGGCATTCGCGAAGACCGAGGCATCGGAGTGGCTGGCCGATCTGGAGAAGTTCATCACCGACTTCGAGGCAGAGCTCCGTATTGTGCTCGGCGACAGTGTGACCCAGAAATTCACCTTCGCCGACAACGACTTCGGTAAGGCGATCTATCGCCAGGAGATCAACCGGGCACTGCGGAGCACGACCACGAGCGATGCCGCAGACCGGGTCGAGGCGCAGTTTCTGCCGTCGGTGGACATCCTCGACGATCGCCGTGTGCCGGTGCCGCACTACCGCTTCGGCATCCGAGTCGAAACCTCCGGATTCAAGCTCGACGACATCGAGAAGTTTCCGCATTCGGAGATGGCGAAGTACTGGCTGCGGGTCGTCAAGCATGGGCTGCGGGAGGTCTATGCCAATAAAGAGAACTCCGATATGGGCCTGTGCCATCTCATCCGGATCCTGTACCTGTTCGGCACCATCCCGGCGAAGCTGGCTTCGGACGACGCACTGCACTGGCGGACACGGCCCGAACTGCCCCCGGACTTCGAGCAGTTCTTCGACAACCGCGCTGCGGAGCAGACATTCGCCGACAACCCGGCGTTGCTGAGCAGGCTACAGACCGCGAAGGAAAAGCTCCGCATCATCCTGCACGAGAGCGCGGCCGTGCCGGGCAGCGCTGCGATTACGTTCTCCCCGATCGCTCAGGAAGTGCTGCGGCAAGGTATCCGGCACTACAAATTCTGGCTCGACGAGCCGGCACGCGCGATGAAGAGCTCCTTCTTCCAAAAGGTGCGCACCGACCTGGGTTATGAGGCCGAGAGCGAGATGGAGTACTGGTCGGAGAACCACTACATCATGTTCGCGTCTTCGGAATATCTGGCTGGACAGCTATGGGAATCCGACACTTTCGACGTGCGCGACTTCGCCGACGGCCGTCCCGACTCCGGTGCCCGATCCGGAAAGGAGCGCAAGGAACGTGGTAGGGCCAGGGTGTTGAGGTGGCTCAACCATCGGCTCCTGATGGGCTGGACGGAGTTCAATTCCTCCGGATACTACCGCGAGCACCTGTGGTCGCTGCTGAACCTGGTCGACTTCGCCCTCGATCCCGAGGTGCGCGAAAAGGCAACACTGGCAGCAGATCTCCTGCTCTTCGATGTGGCGCGATTCATGCACAAGGGCGCGATGGGCGCGGTCGGTGGACGCAGCCAGTTCTCCTCGAAGATGACCGGCCGCGACAATGCGCTCTCCGATGCCATCGAGCTGCTGTTCGGCACCCGCGGACTATGGTTCGATGACGACTCCGAGATCGGCGCCGCGATGGCCACCTCGACATATCGTATCCCGGAGGTTCTCCTCGAAATCGCCTGCAACCCACCGAAATCGGCGGTCATGGACCGGTCCCGGGTGTCGATCACCTTCGATGAGGCCTATAAGTACGGCATCTGGTTCTCGCAGGAGGACGACAAGGACAAATTCGATTCCCACCGTGCGGGATATGCGCCGAAGCTGAAGAAATATCTGCCGTTCGTCGAGAAAGTCGACGCGGATATCGAGCGCACCCATCCCGGCTACAGCAGAACCGATGACAACATCGTCTTCTGGTGGGGCACATCGGCTTTCCTCAACAAGCAGGTGACGCGCGGCACGCTGGCCTGTGTCGACAAATTCGATCTGGGGCAGAGCGGGGTGTTCAAACAGCTTGCCAACGTGGTAGGCACGCTGCTGCCCAAGGTGAAAGGTGGAGCGATCTTCGGTGTGATCGGCGGTCTGGTCGGTGGGGTGTACGGCGTCCTCGCCGGTGCGGTACTCGGAGCGATCCTCCAGATGGACGACGCCGAAGATATCGCCGACGACTTATCCATATTCCTGGAGGGATCCACGCGCACGCGTGCCAATATCCTCACCTACCGCAATCCGGACATCATGCTGTCGAGCATCCAGAATTTCCGGGCCGGCCAGATGAATATCCAGTCCAATGTCAATCAGGCCACCATCAACGGCACGCTCAACGTCTTCAGCACCTCCGGGTTGGTGAACCTGGATGTGTCCCCGGTGCTCGCCGCGGCAGCGGGCGCGTTGGGCGGCGCGCTGGTGGCAGGCCCCCCCGGTGCGATCATCGGCGGCGTTGCCGCGGCGGTATCGAGCGAATCGCAGCTCACCGGCAGTAAACTGTTCCGCACCGACCATGACGGCGTAGACGGATTGGACTGGTGGACCGGATATTTCGCGCTGCCGATGGTTGTCCAGCACGGACCGGCCGCGATCATCGCCTACGACTTCCACGATATTCAGAACGATCTCGCCGACTGCGGATCCCATGTGTTCTTTCCGAAGGTCGGCTTCGACAGCGTCGACGAGGCGCGCTGCTCGGCTTACGACGACGCCAATGAAGCCCTGTTCGAGAACTTCGATGTATTCCACTACGGCCCCAAGGGTTTCTGGGTGTTCGGCAAGTACATCCATCAGGAACCGGGCGTCGCGGCCGCGGATCGGTCGGAGGCCTACATCGGCGTGTTCTCCAATCAGCATCCCACCTGGCTGAGCCTGCAGGAGGACGAGGTCGACGTCTACAACCAAGCGGTGGACGAGGCGGCCAGGAAGCCGATCGGAGATATCGTGCGCGCGATCGCGCAGGAGAAGGATGCCGAGAAACGCGAGGCTCTGCTGACGAAGCTGCGCGAACTCATGCGGATCTGGCCCGACCCCTTGCCGCGCGACTACTTCGCCGACCGCGACTGGCACCACGACGGCAAGAACATCTGGATCGTCCAGGTGGGCAACAAGACCGAATTCGGCGACTACGAAACGTTCAAACAGCGTGTCAGCAGCGCGCGGGTCCACCTCGACGACTTCAACGACATGGAATGCCACTATCACATGCCGATGCCGGATGGCAGCAGCAAGGTCCTCGCGCTGAAATACGAGGAACAGGAATTCCACTACGGCAACGCCCCGCTGCAGACCGACCTGTATCCACGCTTCGAGAACGACTTCGTACGCGGCCGCCGGGTGGAGTGGGGGCAGCGGTCCTATGTCATCGAGTACCGTGGAAAGTCGCTGTTGCACAATCTGCACGACTTCGACCACCCTGGTCGCAGTGAAGAGGCTCCAGTGCAGCCCGGGGACGCCGACAAGGTGCTCGGCCTGGTCGTTTTCGTCCGCACCAAGAACGAGGACATGGACGAGAAGACCCTCGGCACCGCGACGGTCCGGATCGGGTGCACCACGGCCACCGAGAACCAGATCATCGCGGTCGGCCCGGTCGACGACAACAGCGTCCATGACACCGAATGGATCTTCTTCGACTCCGGACCGGTCGCGGCGGCGCCCGACCTGACCATCGACGTCGAGCATCAGGCATTCAGTGATGGTGACGACGAGGCCGATTGGAACATGAGCTTCTCACTGCAGGCGCTGATGGGTGATCACACGCTGTGCGACGTCACGCTGAACTGGGATTCATCCGATTTCGACGAAGATGTACGCAACACCGGACCGTTGCCATTCGCTATCCACACCGACCGATGGCGGGCGTGGGAACCGGTGCCCGACAGCCACGTTCGGGGCACCGTGGTGCTCGGCGTCCAAGGCGAACGCGAGCAGTTCTACTACGACCACAGCGATCTTTTCTACGCGACCCCGAACGAGCCGCTGCGCCATCGCCGCCTCGATCCCTGCCTCACCGCCGCGCCGCGCTGGACCGAAATCCCAAGCGAGCATGGTGGACCCGAGTTCACCCCGGCCTGCTCGGTGGGTGCGGTCTCCCGCCTCCCCGGACATCTGATCGCCGCAGTGCTCGACGAGGGCAAACTGTTCCTCAGTTCCGTCGTCGACAAGGACGGGACGTGGGCCCCGTGGACACCGGAAGAGGTCGGATTCGGCGCGGCAGTACCGCTGGCCTCACCAGGGAAGCTGCTCGCCGGTCCCGCACGGGGATCGACCGAGGGCGTCGAACTGGTCGTCCCCGGCGCCGACGGGCACCTTTACGTCCATTTCGATTGGCGCTCTCGGCATTCCTTCGACCTGCCGCTGGGACAGACGGCGCGGTACTGGCACCGACTCGTCGTCGACAAGTTCGCACTTCGCGCGGACGGCGACATCGCCACAACCTTCGACCGGGTCTTCACGCTGGCCACCGACGGCGCGCTGTGGACGACACCGATCATCCGTTCCGAACTCATCCCACCGACGCCGTCCTGGACCAAAGTCAGCGACCGGCAGTCGTTTCGTACCTTCACCGTCACCACCGACGGCTTTCGGACCCGAGTCCTGGCCACCACCGCCGAGGGCGACGTATGGGACTGCACCCTCGACCCCGGACAACAGCCGCGATGGGTACAGCTCAGCCGCCCAGGTGGTGCCCAGCTACCTGCGCAGGTGAGCGTGGCCTGCGCCGTGCCGGAGACGGGACGGCTCGACATCTTCACCGTCGCCGCTGACGGCACCGTCTTCACCAGCAGCTGGACCGAGCCGACCCAATGGCAAGCGTGGACCCCGATCATCCAAGGAGAGCAGGGATTTCGTGCCGCGCCGCGCACCCCTTTGCTGCTACACCGGGTGAAGCGTCAAATGGAATTGCTGGTACGAACCGACGCCGACGACCTGATGCGAACCTGGTGGTCCTGAGAGTCACCACGCCCGCCATCCTCACCCGGACAGGCCCAAAAACGAGGGAATTGACCGGTGATCGGGTCAGGGACAGGCGCGCCTGGTCGGCAGCGTCAGCGGTGTTTCCGGGCGGACGGTCGCCGGGCCGCCGGGCGTATCGACGGTGACCGGACCACCCGAAGTGACGTCGACGGTCGTGCCTTCCGGTCGGATGCGCAAGGTCAACCTGCTATCGCGTACCGCGAGGCCGCGCACCGTGATCCCCTCGGGAAACCCGCTGGGCAGCATCGGGTCCAGCCGGGGACCCGTCTCGGCCCACCGCAGCCCGCTCGGTCCGTACAGCAAACCTTGTAGGAATCCGCCCGCACCCGTGACGAAGATCCACGCCGGCTGGCCGACCGTGTTCTCACCCGACCGTTCGCCACGCGCCTCGGACTGGAACCCATACGGCGGTCGGACATACGGCTGCACCGATTGATCCAGGAACTGCTGAGTGCGGCAGGGATCATACTGCGCGCTGAGGATCGCGCCGACGCTGTTGCTCATATTGGGGCCATCGGGATCGGTGCGGTCGAAGTAGTATGCCAGCGTCGCCTCGGGCGAATAGCCCGGTGCCGCATAGGAGTACGGGTAGCTGATCAGCACCGTGTCGGCCTGCTTGATCTTCGCCCCTTGGTACCCGAGATACTCGGCGGGCACCCCTGGCACGATGTCCGGCGGCATTGCCATATGGGCGGCGATATCGGCCCACCGCGGGTTCAGCGGCAGTCCGGCCAGCTGGGCGGCCGACATCGCGGTGCGCATCGTCGCCATCACTCCGGTATTGGTGAGTGCGTTGTCCACGGAAACCGAAACGTATTCGTCGGCGCCCGCCGCGGGCGCGTAGTGGTAGCGACCGTCGGGCAGCTTCGGGCCGACCCGGGCAGCCTGGTAGTTCGCGATAGCCGTGATCACCGGCGCGCCGCTGTCACGCAGCCATTGCTCGTCGCCGGTGGCCGAATAGTACTGCCATTGCGCGAGCGCGATCTCGTTCCCCAAATGTTCCTGGACCAGTCCGCACACCCACGGCGACGCGCACCGCTGTGTCGGTCCGTCGTTCCAGGGAAATAGTGCGCCGGTCAGCCCGTAGGCGCGCGCGTTCGCCTCGGCTTGCGGTAGCGCCGCGACGCGGAAATCCACCACGGTGCGGGCCAATTCGGGATAGAGCGCGAGCAGGGTGGGGAAGATCCAAGCCTCGGCGTCCCAGTAGGTCAGGCCGCCATAGTCGTCGGAGGACAACCCCGCGGGCTGCACGGACCACCGCTGTCCGGCCCGGACGCTGGACAGCACCGAATACAGTGCGGGCCGGATCCAGTCCCGATAGTCGTCGCGGCCGGGGATCTCGATGGCGGGCTGCCACAAGCGATCCCACTCTGCTGCGTGTTCGGCGTGGGCGGCGGCGAAACCACGCGCCGCGCTGAATTCGGAGACGTCGGTGGCAATCGCGCGCGGGTCCGCGCCGTCCGCGCCGGAGGCGATTCCCACGTACTTGGTGACCGTGTAACTGCAGCCCGCCACGACGGTGCCGTCGAATCGTGTTCCAGCCGTCGCCCCGTTCGCAGGTAGCGCGGCGCCAGCCAGCTCATCCGGCGTGGTGACCGTGGATACAAGGAAGGCGGTGTGGTCGGTGCCGTCGGCGCGCACGCCGACCGTGGTCTGCCCCCGGTTCGGATCGGAGGCCGCCGTCGTCGGGGTGACCCGCCGCGCGGCGGCCCCATCGATCAGGTCGGTGACCGTGAGCGGCCCCGAGAAGTGCGGAACGACAGTGAGCTGCTGGACCGCGAGGTTCTGCTGCGCCCGTGACACGAAGGTCCGGTAGGTCAGATCCAGCCGGTGTTCCGCGTCGGGTGTCCAGGTGGCTTCGGTGGTGACGGTGGCATCGCGATAGTTCAGGCGCTGCCGGTAGTGCGTGAGCGTGGCCGGGTCGACGTCGGCCCGGTAGGTTCGGCCCGCGACGTCGACGGTTAGGCCCGACCACGCGGGGAGCGCAGCGATCGCCTCTGTGTTGTTCCACGACATGGACTTCATGGCATAGAAGCCCGCGAGATACGTTCCGGTGTAGCGCGGTTCCACTAAGGGGAACGAGGTGCGCACCGAGGCGCCGTAGTCCTGATATCCGCCGCCGCTCGGTGGGATCATCGCGCCGATGCGCCCGTTGCCGAGGTACGGGGCAGCGCGGAAGTTCTCGGGTTCGAACGTCTCGGAGACCGCCGACCAGTCGTCTCGGACCGTCTGCCCGCCCTGCGCGGCCGCTACCCCGGACAGTCCGGGCAGCGGCACAAACGCACAGGTCAATAGCATCGCACCGATACTCGACACGAGTCGCATCGAGCCGACAGTAGCAGCGGCCGCGCCGAGCCGATCGGAGCGACACGGCGGCCGCACCACGCCCCTGTTATTCGGGTATGGCGCGGCGCAGCAGCTGTCCGATGTGCTCGTGATCGCCGCGGCATCGTCTGAACCGCTTCGATCTTTTCAGAGTGTGCCCTCACGTGCTGCTCGCCACAGGTCGACCGCACCGTCGTCGTCGAGCAGCGCGTCGATCTCGGCCAGCTCGTCCGCGCTGAGATCGAGATTGTCCAGCGTGGCGACGTTCTGCTCGAGCTGTTGGGTCGAGGACGCGCCGATCACCAGCGAAGTCACGCGCGGGTCGCGCAGCGCCCACGCCAGCGCCAACTGCGCCAGCGTCTGTCCGCGGCGGGCGGCGAGCGCGCCGAGCTTGCGCAGCCGATCGATCATCTCGGCGGTCAGCAACTCGGTCTGGAACGACTTTCCCTGCGTGGCCCGCGATCCCGCCGGCACGCCGTCGAGATACTTCGATGTGAGCAGACCCTGCGCGAGTGCGGTGAACCCGATGACCCCGAACCCTTCCTCGGCGGCGGTGTCGAGCAGGCCTTCGGTCTCGATCCAGCGGTTGAGCATCGAGTACGACGGCTGATGGATGAGCAGCGGCGTGCCCAGTTCCCGCAGCATCCGCGCGATACTTGCGGAGTTCTCGGCGGTGTACGACGAGATCCCCACATACAGTGCCTTCCCCTGCCGTACCGCGGTATCCAGCGCCGCCGCGGTCTCCTCCAGCGGAGTTGTCGGGTCGAAACGGTGCGAGTAGAAGATGTCGACGTAGTCCAGGCCCAGCCGGCTCAGCGACTGATCGAGCGAGGCCAGCACGTACTTCCGTGAACCGCCACCCTGCCCATACGGTCCCGGCCACATGTCCCACCCGGCCTTGGTGGAGATGATCAATTCGTCGCGGTAGGCGGCGAGCTCCTCACGCAACAAGCGCCCGGCGTTGATCTCGGCCGACCCATACGGTGGACCGTAGTTATTGGCCAGGTCGAAGTGCGTGATTCCGAGATCGAAAGCGCGCAAAGCGATCTCACGCTGGACGGAGTACGGGCGATCGTCACCGAAGTTGTGCCAGAAGCCGAGCGAGAGCAGCGGCAGATCGAGGCCTGACCTGCCGCTGCGGCGATAGCGCATCCTGCCGTCGTAGCGGGCCGGCTCTGCGACATATGTCATCGGTACTCCTCCCGGGACGCGTGGCCGTCCCGATCTGTTCGAACTTCGAGCTAGGTTGCCAAAAGTACCTAGTCTGAACGGCGACATTCGGTGGATGTATCAACCTTTTGCTCACCAAATGGGCTGAATCGGTGGCTGATCAGTAGGTCGCTGCCATGCGTCGAAGACCGGCGCCTCGGTGGCGCGCCCGGTGTCTCCGGGTAGCGCCAGGAAGTCTCGGGAGGACTCAGCAGACCCGTCATCGGCCCAGGAACCCGGACCACGGCGTGGCTCTCGGCGGCTCGTCCGGCGGTGGCGTCGAGCGCGAGAACGCTTCGGGTATCCGGAACCCGCTTTCGGCGACCTCGGCGCGCAGGAGCGCGAGATGCTCCCTGCTTCTCGTCCATATCTCGCCGACGCCCAGCGCGATCGCCGCACGCATCCTGCCGGAACCGGCTACGCCCCATACAACCAGACGCATGCCTGCCGCGTCGGCTTGCCGCACAAACCCCTCGGACAGCAGTGGGTACGGGACCGCGAGACCGGTAGCCCCCACGCGGCGCACCTCGTCGATGATGGCATCGATGTCACTGGCACCCGGCCGCACCGCGCGAGCCACCCACCCGGCGGCGCCATGCATCCCTCTCGTGGCCACCGTCAGCGAGTTGATCATCGCCACGCGCCGACAATCCGGTGCCAGCTCCGTGGCCGTTGCCAATACTCGCAGGTCGACCGCGTGCAGCTCTCCTCGCACGCCGTGCCGCTCCAGCGTGCCCGCAATCGCTTCCACCTGCGCACGGATCTCCGAGTCGGACCAGGCGGGCCCTGCGGGCACCGCCACCGACAGCACCGCATCCGCGAATGCCGCCGACCGGCATACGGCGTCGAGGGCAGCCACGTCGGCGGCGGCCCGGCCCACCTCCACGACGACCGCGTTCACTCCCAGCGCGAGCGCGTCGAGCAACGCCCGCCCGTCATCCGCCAGCCCGCCTTCCCCGAGATGTACTGCGATCCTGGTCCCCATACGCGCCGCATCGGAAGCTGCCGCTGTGCCGGGCTCAGCCGGACGCGTTCGCCGTCTACCGAGCGGATCGGTCGCTGCTTCCCCAGCGGGTTCGTCGAGTGCCGCGTCCAATTGCGGCGCACGGCGATCGCGCGCGGCATCGACCACCGCTGCGCGAATGCGTTGCATCGCTCTCGGGTTGTCGACAGTAGGCCGATGCTGTTCCGTGGGCACTTCGGCACCCCGGCCGACAAGACACCACGCGGCGTACCGCAACGATTCCGTGGGCTGCGCGGCACCCACCAATGAATACTGCAGGTACTCGCCATGCCCGTCGAAGGGAGCCAGCGAGTGCGGAAAACCGCGTTCGGCACGCACTCGCGTCGCATTGATGTCGGTTGCCGGATCGGTCCCGAGCCCCAGCGGCCCGTCACCGAGCAACCGGCCACGCGCACCCGGTGAATCGCCGCCCAAACCGGTCACCGGATCGTCGGATTGCGCCAGCACCCAGGTGTACCGGCAACTGGCATCGCTCGCGCTGTCATAGCGGCGGCCGCGCCCCGGCGATCCCGCGATCGCGCGGTTGACGAACACGCCATCCAGTCGCCCACCCACGGTCGCGTCGGACACGACCGGGGTTCCGTAGCTGTAACCGAGCACGGAAAATCTCGCATTGCTCACCGTGTGCAAGGCCAGAACATCACGCGCGAACAGCCTCCCACCGGCCTCGGCGAGCTCGGGCCTGGCAGCCCACGCTTCCTTGTTCTTGGCGGGCGCTTCATAGCCGATCCAGCACACCACCGCGACCTTGGTGGAACGATTCGCCCGCACCAGCTCCTCGTACAGATTCCGCGCACTCGCCAGCCTGGCCGGTGCCGACTGCAGGCGCGTGTTGACGCCGTCCACGTACCAGACCACGTGTTCGGCGTCGTCGAGTCGGCAGTTGCCGATGACGAAAGTGCCGGATCCGTTGCCGCCGAACGCCTCCGGGTCCAACGCCACCGTTGAGACGATCGGCGCAGGGATGTCGCGGTGCACCGTGACCGAGCGTGTGAGTGCCTCGTCGACGGCGTAGAGGTTTCTGAAGATCTGGCGCTCCACCCGGCTGGCTTTCCTGCTGCCTTTCGCGTGGATAGCGGAGGAAGTGGCATATCGCCAATAGTCGTTCGCGTAGTTCGCCACTTCGGACGGAATGCCCGGGGCGTTGCCCACACTTTCAGGGTGCCGGGCCACGACTGCGCGCTGCTCGTCGCTGTGCAGTGAGTTCCACCACCGTTTGTTCTCGACGGCAAGCCGGCCGGCTCTGGTGAAATCGTCCGGCAGACCTCGATGCAGTAGGACATCGGGCCCCAGACCGCCGCCGCCGCGCTTCTCGATCGCGCTTCGGGCGAGCGAACCGTCGCCACCGGTCTCGACCAAGGTGGGCACACCAGTGTTCGGATCGCGCGGCAGGATATCAATATAGGCGGACTCGATCTGCTCATCGGCGGTGCGTTCGATGCAGTCGGTGAAGCGCACCCACGCATCCTGCGCGTCATCATGCCGCGCGACCCGGTCCGGGCGGCCGGCCAGAATGTGGCTCATATTGTCCAGCGACTCCGTGGGCGCCTTGGTGCGATCGTCGACATACAGGAGGAATTCGTCATCGATCGGTTTGCCCGCCTCGAACGGCTCCTTCTCGTATCGCTGCGCCATGTCGCGCATATCCTTCAGGACGGAACTGGTATATCCCGCGTCGCCGGTCGGAAACCTGCACGCGAATTGCACGCCTGGCAAATCCATTGCTCTTGCCGGGCTACTCGACAGCGATGCGATCCCGTAGTACACGTCGGTGGACGATGCGATCTCCGCCAGTGCGTCACGCATGGTCGCGAGATTCGACTCGCCACAGACCACCACCGTGTCGACCGTATGAGCGGCCGACTCGTGTAGGAGTGCCTTCTTCGCAGTGCGACCGCCGTTACCGTGCACAACCAGTTGGCGTTCCGGCCGAACCGCCGTTTGGGGCGCTGCGGCAGTGTGCATGTCGGCGTCCAGCGCCACCATATCCCCGGCCAACCGGTGACCATCGGTCCCGGACCACACCACGATCCTGACGGGGCGATCCGGGTTTTCCCGTACGGCCGCCTCATAGTGGTTGCACGCCAACTGCATTCGCTGATCCAGGCGGCGCAGGTCGCCGGCGGTGCCGTCCACGTGCCACGCCTCCGCCAGGGGATCTCCGGTGCCGAACGAGATCATGATCGAGCCGGCGCCCGGCCGGTCTGCGTCGAACTGCTCGAGCAACACGGTCGGTGCCGGTACTCCGGGAGTCTCGACCGTCGCGGCCCGCTGGCGCGCCCGGATCAGCAAGTCCTCGACATTCAGCAGATACTCCCGCAGCGCCCGTTCCGGCGCGGTTAGCCGGCTCGTCGCCGCGGTGTCGTCGAGCGCGGCCTTCGATTTCGCTAACGCCCACCGATTGGCCTGGTCGCGTACATTTCTCGGGAATCCGCCCGCTTTGCCGACAATTTCCGGCCACACCCGCACCAGCGCACGCAGCTCGTCCACGCTCAGACGCCGCGCGAGCCGCGCGTTCTCGGCTGCGTGCTCTGCACGTCCCTGGACGGCAACCGCGCGGTTCGCGGCCGGCCGCCGCCGCCACCGATACACCAGATCCTCCGGGCTCGCCCCGAACCCCCACTGCTCACGCAACACCCGCTCGGCCCGCATACGCAGGTCAGCATCGGGCGGCGTGTAGGTGGGCAGCCCGGCGCGCGCATCGACCGGCCCGATGAGCTCGATGTGACCATCCGCTCCGGCACGCTCCGGCTCCTGCACCCGCATCGGATCGGCCGGCTCGTCACCGCCACCGGGTCGGCTGCCGATGTATCCGTCGGGTCCGACGTTTCCTCGCCCGTCGGGCGGAAACGGCTCGCCACTATCCGGAGCCGGCCGCTCCGTCGATTGCGCCGATCCGTCGGATGTGAGCAGGCGGGGGCCGTCCGGCCGGATGTGCGATTTCCTGGAGTCTCCCGTGCTGTCCGTCACGACCTGGCCCGGCTCGACCACCTCGGTCCCCTGAGGCAGGAGGGCTTGGGACAAGGCCGTGACCGTGGGTGTGAGGTCCGGCAGGTTCGCGATCGTTCGGCGTTCGGCACCTGCGCCCCGGATCCGATCGGTGACGATGCCGGTGACCGCGGAGGCGAGTACGCGGGCGGTGTGTGTGTCGATGGAACCGAGCGCCCTGGCGAAGTGCTCGGCGAGCATGGACCGGTGCCGGTCGTGCAGCGGGCGTGCCCCTGGACCGGGAGCGAGCAGGTCTCGATGCAGCACACAGGCCGCGTCCGGATGCTCGGCCAAGGCGGTGAGGTAGGCGCGCGTGGCGGTCTCCAGCCGCGACCGCACACCGCCGTGCCGCTCCGGCGTGTCCGGCATCGCCGCGTCACAAGCGGTCCGCACGCGGTCGATCGCCGCCGCGCAGGCGGCTTCGAAACCGCTCTGCTTACCGGGATACATCTGGAAGTACATCCGGCGCGTAAGCCGGGCGCGCTCCAGGACGAGCTCCAGCGACATCGCACCGTATCCCCGGTCGGCCACGACGGCGAGGATCTGCGTCAGAAGATGTTCCCGCTGGTCGTCTCCGGGCTGTCCGGGCGATTGGCCGGTCGGCCGCGGCACGGCTCGGTCCGGATCGCCGGAGCGGCCGGACATGCGGTCGGTGAGGGACGGTCCGGTGAGTCGAAGTTGCGGGAAATCGCGTCCGAGCAGCGGTAGCAGGAACCCACCGACCATCATGGCGATCTTGGAGCCCGACGTCTGGCGGTACGCCTCGATGTCGAATCCCGCCAATGACTGCCTGAGCTGATCAATCGACGCCTCGGCTGCTCCGGCCGGATCGAACGTGACGAACCCCGGGCACACACCCCCACGGTCGGCCACGCGAGCCTGTTTCGCCGTTCCGGTGATCGCGATCGAGGTGATCGTCTGGTTCGTGGTGTCGAATTCGAAGGCGAACCGCGGCGGGTCGCGCGGCTCGGTGAAGTCGCCCAGCGTGGTGAAGGTGACTCCGGCCATCACGCTCAGGCGGCTGGCGAATTCCAGGATGCTGTGCTGGATGCTCGCCCATGGCCAGCCCTCGATCACGTCCGCGTGCGCGGCGAGACTCTCGAGATAACCGCGCAGCACGATCTGGATGCTGCCCATATTGGTCGCGGCGCTGAGTACCGTCTTGTCGCCGGGTATGGCGAATTCGTCGACCGAGTGGGCGGGTAGGCCGAACTCGGCTCGCCGGTGCGGCGGGATCGCGTCCAGGATCGGTGCCCGGTCGCGGGAACATTCGTCCTTGATGGCCGCGAGTTCCTGCCATACCGGCCCGTCCACCTGATCCCATACCGCGGCGAGATGCTCGACCGCTGCTTGCATGAATGCGTGCCGGCCGCTGTCGCGTGGATAGCCGTCGCGGCCGTGCATGACGTAGTCATCGTCCAGCCACGACGCGGAATAACCCGGCTCGACCTCCGAATATCCCGACTGCAATGCGGCCGTCACCCGTTCGGGATGACTCATCATCTGCTGTAACGCCGTTTCGGTCAGCTTGTACTGCAGGCATCCCGACGCGATCGACCGCTCGAGCGAATACCGCAGGTACGCAAGCTGATCCGGTGGGAACAACTCCGCCAGCCGCCGCGTGGCACCACCGACGCGCACCGGGAGATTCGCCTCCGCGAACCGCCTGCCGACCTCGGCGATGATGGTCCGTGCCTGCGTCGGCTCCGCGAGCACTTGCGTCATGCCCTTCTTCGACAGCTCGCGAATCAGTGACACGACCGTGCGCGGCACCTGCACCGACGGCAGCCAATCGATCGGCGCATCGTCAGGCCGTGCCGCCTCGGCGGTCGAATCGCTCGGCTCGCGATGCTCCGGCCCGGTGGGGCCGGGCTTCGGCGATTCGGCATCGGATTCGGGAACCGATTGCCCACCAACTGGTCCGGGGTCGGCGGGCGCGGGGTGGCCTATCTGCGCGCCGTGTCCCATGAGATCGGCGATGTTTCGGCGGACGGCGCCGGCGTCGCCGGATACGGTCCAGTCGGCGAGTATGCCGTGAATGGCCGCCACCAGGTTTCGACGGGCGGGCGTGGGCGGCTCACCGAATGCGGTCGCCACCGTGTCGGCGATGGCGTCCGTCACCGCCTCGTAGCTGCCCGGCCGTAGCGGGTCGGCGGCGAACTCCTCGGTCAGCAGCCGCTCCAGTACCGTGCCCGGTCCCCGGCGCTCCGGCACGTGCTGCCCCTCGTCCCGATCCACCGGCAGCAGTGCGGCCAGCTCCGCTCGCAGCGCCGATCTCTCCTGTGGTGTCAGCACCACCGATGCCGAATCGGAGGAGTCCGTCGGGCGGCTGCCGATGTAGCCGGGTCCGACAGTGGTGGTCGCGGGTGCGGCGACCACTCGGCCGTTCAGCTGCCTCCGGATGAGGTTCGGCAACCGGCGGCGGTGGCCGGCATCCAGTTGCCCGCACCAGCGTGCGAGCACATCGCCCGGGTAGAAGTCGGAGTAGGACGGCACCAGCAGACGCCACCTGCCCGACGGGTCCTTCCCCACCGTGACACGCGCCGACATGACACCGAGGTCGAACACTTCGCTGGAGCGTTCCGTCAACGGTGCCGGTTGTTCCGGGATCGGCGCGGGGCGGACGACATCGTCGGGGGCCTCGAGGACAACCCGGCGCAGTGCCGCCAACGCACCGTGTGGATCGTCGGACTCACTCGCCCGCGGTGGGCGGCACCCCTCCTCTACGGCACGGTCGGTCAGAATGTGGCCATTGGTCGTCATTGCGTAGGAGGAGTCACCGGGGCCCTTGAACACGCTCGGCGGGAGCCCCTTGATCCACTGCTCGAAGGTCGGCCGCTTCGGTGATTTCCCGGGCTTTGTCCCCGGCTTGTCGAGCGCTCCCACACTGCATAGGCGCAGGTACTCGTCGAGCAGCCGGCCAGGGATCCGCTTCCGGCTCGGATCGGCATCGTCGGGCTGGAGATGCTCGCTGCGAACCTCACCGTCGATCCGCAGCTGCACGCCGTCGTAGGCGATCCGTAGGCGGCCACCGTGGCGCGGAATCGTGTCCAGCACGTCCGGGTGTTCGGTGAACAGCTTGCGCAGGACACGGCCGTGCCCGCCCATGCTCGCGACTCTCAGGCCGGTCGGATTGTCGTCTCGGTCCACCTGTACTGCCACCTGCGGGTGTCCGTCGATCGGCAATGCCCGGGGCGACCGCAGCGCCTCCTCGATCCGCGTGCTCGACACGGCGGCATCGACCATCTCAGCCAGTCGCGTCGGCGCACCCGCCGCGCCCTCGGCCCGCTCCCACTCGTCGAACGCGGCGGTCAATCGCTGTGCGTCGGGCCGTCCTTTCACCCATTCGGTCAAGCCAGGGAACTCACGGCGCCAATTCTTCTTGTTGAACGGCCGCAAGGCCCGCGATTCCCGGCTCGGTGGCACTCGAAGCTCCCCACCGATCGCCGATGGCTGCGTCCAGGGACCGGGTCCGAACTCGACACGTACCGTGTGCGACCAGTTCGCCAGGATTACGTTGCTGATCTCCGCGATTGTCGTGACTTCGACCCCGCTCAATCTGGTCTCGCCGCGGCGCGGCTGTGACGGCAGCCAAGAGCAACGGGCGCCGAACGAAAGCACGGAGGCGGAGTCAGCCCTGCGATCGGCTTTGCCATCCGCCACCGCGACATGCATCAACCGCTCTTCTCCGCCCGGCTGATCCGTACCGAGCCACATCACGATGTCACCGTGCTGTGGGCGTGACCCCGTGTCACCGTCCGAGAGGAGTTGCCGTCCTGCCGGGACCAGGAGGCCGGGCAGTTCATGCACCCAGCGCCGGGAGAAGTCGTCGGGGTCGTCCCAGTTGTAGATCGCGGGGACCTGCTCGCGGCCGAGCGCACCGGCGGCGACAGCGACGTACACCACCATGTCGATGCAGCTGAGCGGCAAGTCCGGGGCCAGGGCGGGGATCTGTTCATCACTCGACCAGCCCCAGTCGGCGAAGACGCTGTCCGGCTTCAGCTGACACCAGTAGGCCGTATCTCTGCGGGTGAAGTACCCGAGCAAATGCTCCACGACCCTGGCCGAAGCGGGTGCCGCAGATGATTCCGCCACGACCATCTCGGCCGTTTCTCCGTCGCCGCCGACACCATCGTGTGCGTCACTGTCCGAGAGCCGCGACCACGGCGTCGCCCGCGGCGTCTCCCCCGATGCCGGCCTACGTGCCGCCTCCCCCGGTTCAGGTGGTCTGCTCCCGATGAATCCGCCCGGCCTGGTCGTGCCCTCGCCCGGCACGGAATCGTCGCGCGACACCGGTGGATTCGGCGGCCGATCCGACTCCGTGGTCGAGGTGCTCCACGGCGTCGGTGTCGGCAGTTTCTGCTCGCTCGCGGTGGTGTCCCGATCACTTGCGGTGACTTCGGGGGCGAATGCGGTACGCAACCGGACAAGGGCGTCGGCGAGGACGTCCGCCGCGATCGCGTGTGGCAGGCCCAGCCGCCTGGCGGTGTGGGCCAGCGACACGCCCTCGACCAGATGAGCCATTACCAGCCGTTCGGCGATACCGGGATCGGGCAGATCCACCAGCGCCGCTCGGACGGTCATCGTGAAGTCCGCATCGGAGAACCCCGCACCGGACGGGTCGGCGATCTCGCGGTGCACGGGGCCGGACTTGCCGGTCATCGGCGCATCCGCCGACACCGTGGGGCGCTCCAGAATTTCGCGCGCCCGCACCACATCGGCCACGCTCAATCGCAATGTTCGTGCGATCGCCGCGTCGTCGAGATCCTCCCCTTCGGCAACCATTCTGCCGATCTGAGCACCTACCGTGCTCACCATCTTCCGTGTCCGATTATCGAGGTTCGGGAATTTACGCTCGAGACGGAAGCGGAAAAGCGCGCCCCGGCAACTGGCCCAGGCATGAGCGGCAAACGAGGCAGAGGGGATGTGGCTCGTGATCGCGGTGATAGTCGCGATCCAGGCGACACTAACCGCCTCGTCGCGGATATCGGGGGATTCTCGACGCGCCACCGCATTCGGAACCCAGGCAAACTTCTCGAGTACCTCATCCTGGATTTCACGCTCTTCGCGGGACCCCACCCGGGTTACCACATACCGCTGGAACAGCTCTTCTTCCTCGCGATAGCCGGATCGCTCGTATCGCTCGCCATAGAAACGATCGACGATTTCCAGCAACATATCGCCACCGATTCCCAGCGTCCGACACAGTTGCCTCAATTTCCGCAATCGAGGAAGATAACGATTGTTCTCGATACTGGAAATAGTGCTACGCGGCATTCCCGCTCGCCGCGCGAGCTCAGTCGCCAAAATCCCTTCGTCGTAACGCAGCGCCGCAATCCAACGCCCCAATGATTTGTGCGAAGCGGGATCGATATCGGCAGTGATATCGGGGTAGAAACGCCGGACAGCGTCGATCTGCTCGCCACCACGAACTCCGATCTTTCGGCAAATACGCCGGAAGCTGCGGAAGTGCGGGATTTGTTTTCCGTTCTCGATATCGGTGATATAGCGGCCGGAGAGGCCTACCAGGCGAGCGAATTCCACCTGTGTCATCCGGAGGCTGCCGCGCCTTGCCTCGATCCAATCGCCGAGCGTCTCGTGCGCGGCGGGAGCGGTATCGGCGTCCGTTTCCGGATAGAATCGACGGACTGCAGCCTCCAGCAGTTTCTCCTCCACCCCCAGCGCCAGGCAGATGCGCCGGAATGTTTTCAACTGCGGAACATGCTTGTTTTTTTCGATACCGGCAACGTAGGTTTGAGCCATTCCGGCTTCGTCGCCCAGCCGAGTCTGCGACAGTCCTTTGTTGTGCCGCAGTGCCGCAAGCCAATTTCCGATGGAGTCGTACACAGCCGGATCGGTATCGCTGTCGGTCTCTGGATAGAAGCGACTGACCGCGGCCTGCAGCATTTCCGCTTCGACATCGAGTGCCTCGCATATTCGCCGCAGTGTCGGCAGGCGTGGGATGTACTTGCCGTTTTCGATATCGGCGATGTGTGACAGATCCACGCCTGTCGCACGCTCGAGATCAGTCTTGGTCATTTCTTTGCCGTTGCGCAGCGCCGCAACCCAACTACCGACGGAATCGTGCGCGTCCAGATCGGTATCGGTATCGGTATCCGGATAGAAGCGACGTGTCGCGGCACGCAAAAGCGCCTCGCCGATGTTCAACGCCGCGCCGATTTCCCGGAAAGTCGCCAGCCGAGGGATGTTCTTGCCGTTTTCGATGGCCGAGAGGTGGCCTGCGGCCATCCCAGCCGCTCGTGCAACCTCCTTCTGCTGCATCCCCCGTTCCTGTCGCTGCGCCTTGATCCATAATCCCGGTGAGGCATGCGATTCCGGTCGTGGCCCTTCGAGGCGACGCGGCGGATCGGGCTGCTCCGGGGGACGGCTGCCGATGAATCCGTGGTTGCCCGTGTCCGGCCGGCCCTCGACTACCGCTAGAGGTCCCGGCGACAGCCGCAGCACAGTGCCGTGCCGGTCGATGGCCAGTACTTCGCGTAGGTTCGGGATAGGGTGCCGACGCAATGCCAGACTCAATTCGACCGGGTCCGCGGCCGAGTCGGCCAGGTTCACCACAACCCGCTCGGCCTGGCGTTTCACATGCACCTTGCGGCGGATTTCGAAGCAGATATTGCTGACCCTGCCGGTAGCCGGTGAGTAGCAATCGAAGATCCGTCCCTCGATACGGAAGTCGGGCAGACGCGCGCCGGATTCGACAGGGTGCTGCTCGACCCGGAAGCCGGCCCGCGCAAGGACAACCGCCGCCTCGTTCTGCCGCCGCAAGCCCCGCTGTTGTTGCAGGAAACCCGGCGGTCCGTGGCCGGGGCCGAGGACCGGGACGACGGCCTCCGATCCGAAGGGCACCGCGTCGGGATCCGGAGCACGAGACGGCCGGGTCAAGTCGCCGTCGCCCGCCTCCTCCGGGTGCGGGACCGACGCCGAGGTGAGTTGATTCTCCTCGGCCTGGAGATCGACGTCGAGGGCCGGGGTGATCTGGGGTGCCAGACCGGTGGTGACGTACTCGTGGATCGCCCACTGCGGGGTGCCGATCGGCACGCCGTGGATGTCCGCCTCGGCGAACCCGACGGCGATGGCCTCGTATGGACGCAGTTCCGCCTTGGTTTCATCGACGAAGGCGTAGACGGGCAGACGCGCGAGCCAGGTCTGTCTGGGTTCTCGGATCAGGCCCAGTTCGTGGAGCCGGGACCAGGTCTCGTCCAGCACCTGCGGCAGGGTCACCGACAGGAGCTCCGTGGCATCGATCGCGTGGACGAATTCGTGGACGGCGTCGTGGTGGAACGGTCGGTCACCGACCGGATTGACACCGCGTTGCCGAATCTCGATACCGCGTTCGACAGTCCACGCCGGCCTGCTCGCATTGCGCAGGCTGAACTGGATCCCCACGGTTCGAAACGTGGATGCGGAATCGCGCTGGGCGAAGGATGCGGCGCCTGCGTCCTCGTTACCCAGGTAATCGATCCACAGTCCCCGGATGTTGGTCCGGCCCGGGAACCTGGTGAGCATCTCGTCCAGCGCACCGAGGATCTCCTCGACGACATGGGCGGGAACATCCGGATGTTCGAACCCCAGGATCGTGATGTGCGGGTAGTCGAGGTTGAACGACTCGACCAGCCGCGCCTTGGCCTGTGCCTCGACATCGAGCCCGGCACGATGCGATATCTCGCCGGGCGTGCGCGCGGCGCGCATCTCGATCTCCGTCAGCGCGTCCATGTACCCGCCGTGTATGTGACGCAGCGCGGGCTTGTACGCGTCGGGTATCGGAAGATCCGAAATCCACGATTGCAGATACGCCGCCCGCTCCCGGATGGCCGAGAGCTCCGACCTCGGCATGCCGTGGTGTTGCCACACCTCGCGGCCGTCGATTTGCCGCACGAACATCGCGGCGAACACACCGGTCGGCGTCGCGTCGATCACGGACGGGGCGCGACCACCTCGCACCTCGTTGTCCGGGCCAACACTCCACTCTCGCGCGGCACGGTTCGTCCTGGTCACCGCGTCGAAGAGGCCGAGTCGCCGGGCCGAGCGCGAGCCGAGAATCCCGCGGTCCAGTGCCTGCAGGCTGTCGCCCGGCTGCCCAGGAGTGATCTCCCGACAGACGGTGCCGCCCTCCCGGATCAGGCAGGTACGCCCGACCGGCGCGTCCATGATCGCAGCGACTTCCCGCTGCAGCACCTGCTCGAGCGCAGCGACAGGGTCGGTGTAGGTCTCCATGAACACGCGCATGCCGTTGCCGAAGGTCACCGATTCGACCCGCACCCCCGGCGCATCCTCGACCAGCGAACGTTCCGCTGTTCCGGACTGCATGCCTGCGAGCACCAAGTCCTGGAAGTCGGGACCGGCGGACACGCCGTCGCCGGAGGAGCCTTCTCGCGGCCGACTGCCGATCAGGCCACCCGGACCATCGCTGCGACCTGGCGGAAGCGTCAGTTCGGCGCCGTCTTCCGGCTCCGATGAGGGCCGACTGCCGATGAGACCGCCCGGTCCGCGCGGTCGAGTGCGCTGTTCCTGCTGGTCGGGTGCTCTGTCCGGCTGGCCGCTCCGAGTCCACGGGGTGCGTTTGCTTTGCGGTTTCTCCGCGTCACCGACCTGCGGGTGCCGGTCGGTGACAATCAGCCGTTCGATGGCAACATCGGATGTCGAGTGGTAGCCCCGCCGCGTCGTGCCGTGCATATCGAGGGTCTCGAAGTGCCGCCCATGCTCGGTGGTCAATGGAACGACGAGTCGATCCATGTACGTCCCGTCCTCGGCCATCCGCCGCTTGATCTCGTCCTGGGCCTGCCGGATCAGCCTTTGGGTACGGTCGTACTCCCCGTGGAGGCCGCGAGTGCCGGGGTCCGCTGCAATGCGTTCTGGTAGCTCGATGACGTGCCGGTCGATCCAAGCCTCGTCGTATCCGGCGCGGCGAAAGGCGTCGCGGATCGGCTCGGCAACCGGTCGCAAGCTTCGTTCCCCAGTGTCGGGGTCGATGATCAGACGCTGCTCCCGAGGGACCTGCTGGTCGCTGTAGCAAGGAATGATGTAGGCGTCGTCGAGGGGGTAGGCGTATCTGGGATTCCCGTTCAATGGACGGAACGTGGCGTCGCTGGCCAGATGAGCCTCGTCCGGTGCGGTCGTCTTGGCCTCGTTGCGTAACGGCGTTGTCTTCGTGATCGCGCCGAGTGGGATCACGACGATCGCGCCGAGCGGCTCAGGCAGTACGGTGCTGTTTCCGATTTCGAGTGTGCGGCGGAGTCCGGCATATCCGACGTACATGTTGAAGTTTTCCGTCCCCTGCCAGTTCCCCGGCTTGATGAAATGCACCCCGACGGAATGGGCGGCCGTGGTGTTGATGACCTCCTCGTGTGCGCCGGACCGGATCATGCCCGCTGTGGCGATGGCGCGAATGTTCGGGGTGAAGTGCAGGTATAACGTGTCGGCCGGATCCACGAAGGTGCCGAAATCGGATCGGTGCTCCGCCGACTTGTCCACTACTTGGGTGTACAGATCGGGGGGAGTCTCAGAAATGCCCACCATGGTGCGCACGCGGGCTATGGCGGCCGCCAAGGCCCTGACGTTCCTTGCCTCGTGATCCCGGAACACGAATCCGCGCATCGAGGATTCGGCGAATACGCTTACCGCGGACCGTTCGACCATCCTCAGTGCGTCATCAACGATCACGGTGATGTGCCGGGGCGCGGCAATGGCGGCTACTGCTTCAACTACATCGTCTCTGGTACGCAGACCTCGAGCGATCTCTGATAGCAACGGTGCCAGCCCGTTGCCCGGGATATCGTGCCATCCAACGCTGATATGCCGACGCGCCGCCGATATTTTGGACCGCATCGAATCGATGTCGTCGAGCAAACCCTGAACCGTCCGGCGCGAATCGCGGTCATAGAGCACCTCTGCCGCGCGGTCTAGCTGACCCCGGATTCCGCGCTGCAAACGCCGTATCGCGTCATCGACTCGGAAGGCCTCCACCCGACGCGAATCCAGTTCCGCAAGCCGAACCCGGGCCGCGGTGTGCAAGGCCTGGGCATAACGATCTTTCGCCCCGGGAAGCACCGCGCCGAGTCCACTGTGCTTGACCGGGACTATCTCGGTAAGCACTCGAATATCTCTATCGTCGAGACGTGGCTGCGCGGTGATCTCACGCAGGGTCGCGATCATCTGGTCCCGCCGTCCCTCTGGAGTTTCGGCGTATGCGGCCAACTGCTGGTCCAAGAATGTATTCAGCTCATCGCGGACACCGGTCAGAGACACCATGTCTACCGTTCCCGATTCACCGACCAATGGCGCGAGCGCGTCCTCCAATTCGCACACCTGATCGGTGATCCGGTCGACTGCCTGATCGCGTTCGGTCAGTGCATCCGACAGCGCGACGGCATGCTCCTCGGTGAGCAGAAGCTGCTCGGGAGCGAGAGCAGCCCCCGTCATCTGCTCATCGGTGAGATCCCCCGCGTCGACATGCCTCGCCAGCACACCGGCATCCGGCGACCGGACACCGGGAAAGCGCTGCTCGACAACCCCGGCGACGTCCTGGTCGGAGCGATCACCCGGATCCGATATCGGCCGGCTGCCGATGTGGCCTTCCATGGAACCGGCGTCCGTACCGCGACTTTCCGGCTCGTGGTGCGCGGGACGAAGGCGATCGGCCGTTCCGCCCGCCCCCGCAACCTCCGGCGGCCGCAGGGTGGTGACATAGTGGTGGACAACCCATTGCGGGGTGCCGACAAGGGGCCCGTTGATCTCCACGTCGACGAACCCGACCGCGACGGTTTCATTCGGGGCGAGCGTCTCCTTCGTCGTGCTGGTGAAGGCTGCCTCCGGGAGGTGCCGAAGCCACGCGTCATACGGTTCGGCAATCAGGCCGTGCCGCCGCAGCGCTTCCCAGGCGTCGTGCAGCACGGTTTCGATATTCGCACTGAGGCGCCTTCCGGTGGCGTGATCGATCGCGTGCGCGAATTCGTGGACGACATCGTCGTGGTAGGGATGTCCACTGCTCGGGTGGTAACCGGTCGCGCTGTCTTCGCTGTCGTCCTCGATGGCCTGGGCTCGGTTGGCGGCCCTGCGCATGTTGAACGTCATCCACTGGGTCCGATCGCTGCCGCCGGGAACGGTCTCGGCGTTGATGTCCGGATCGTCGAGGAAGTCGATCCGCAGCCCGCGGATGTTGGTCATGAGCCTGCGGAACCCGGGCGTGTAGTGGTACTTCGTGAGCAGTTCGTCCAGCGTCTGGAGGATTTCCCGGGCGGCTTCGACGAGCACGAGGGGGTGCTCGAGACCGGCGATCGCAAAGTACGGATGGTTGAGGGTGAACTGTTCCACCAACCGTGCCTTGGCCTGCGCGTCCGCGCTCAACCCGCTGACATGCGAGGTCTCCTCCGTGGTGTGGACAGCGTGCTGCTCGACCCGAGCCAGCGCCGCCAGCGCCCGCTGGTGCGTGTCGTGCAGCATTTTCCGGTGCGTCTCCGGAAGATCGGCCAGCCGCTCCTCCACCAGTTCCCCGACGTTGGACACCTGCTCCCGGATGACCGTGATGTCTCGCCGTGGGAGGTGGTGGTCTCGCCACACCGCCCTGCCATCGACGCGCTGTACGAACTTCGCGGCGAATGGGCTGGGCCCGCCATCCTCGGCGGTGGTTGCGCCCCGCCCTGCCAGCACAGTGCCGTCCGGGCCGATACTCCAGTGCCGAGTGCTGCGCCTCGTGTCGGTCGCGGCGTCGAACAGCCCGAGTAGATCCCCGGGGGCGGCGTCCAGATACCGGCGGTCCAGGGGACCGAGCGCCGCGGCCAGCTCCCGTTCTTGCTCGCTCAGGTCATCGTGGACCAGTCCCAAGTCGTAGGCTCGGGCCGTGGGCTGTGGGAGCACCATGTCCGCCGGTCGGCCGGGAATGAGTTCCCGGTACAGGACCGTGTAGTCGCCGGGCTGCAGACATGTGTCGGCAACCGGTGCGCCCATGGCACCGCCGATCAACGATTTCAGCCATTCCACCGTGGCGTTGCCTGCGGCATCGTAGGTCTCCCTGACGGCTTGGTAGCCGTTGCTGAAGGTCACCAGTTCGCACTCGACTCCCGGCGATCCCGGCAACGAATCGGTGCGTGCCACCCCGGCGTCGAGACCGTCGTCTATGAGCTGTGCGAACCTCGCGCCAGGAGGAGTGCGTCGCTCGGCCGGTCCGTCGTGATGATCCCCGAGCCCGGCGTTCCGGCGGGCGACCGTGCTGTCCGTACCGGTTTCGTCGGCTCGCCCAGCGCCGTCGATCGGGTCATCCGACGGCCTGCTGCCGATCAATCCTTCGGGACCGTCCGGCCGGTGCGTAGTGGGGTGTGCCGACTCGACTTCCGGCGGTCGAAGTTTCGTGACGTACTCGTGGATCACCCATTGGGGGGTGCCGATGACAATGCCGTTGATCTCCGCGTCGGCGAATCCGACGGCAATGGCCTCGCGTTCTTCGAGTGTGGTCTTGGCCGAGTTGGTGAACGCGTACGACGGCAGGCGATTGCGCCATTCCTCGTAACTCTCCGTCAGGCCGCGCTCTTTCAGCTTCGCGTGGGCATTGCGCAGCACGGTGGTGAGGTTCCGGCTGAGTTCCCCGCCGCTGGCTTGGTCGATCGCGTGGGCGAATTCGTGGCAGACGTCATCTGCATACGGTTGGCCACTGCTCGGATGTGCTCCGTACTGGAGACGACGGTCGTTATCAGCGCGGGCCTCATCCCGATCGGCCGCGTACTGCAAACTGAATGTCAATTCCGTCCGGACGGTGGAAACCTCGCCATCCGTACCGTGCTTGTCCTGCTCGGGTGCGGCCTCGGCGCGCGACCCGAACAGGAAGTCGATCCGCAGTTTGCGAATGTTGGTCATGAGCTTTCGGAAACCGGGGGCGTACCGGTACCTTCCGAGCAGGTCATCCAGTTTCCCCAGGACTTCCCCGACCGTCGCCACCGGAACGTGCGGACTGTCGAACCCGGCCAGCTCGAGATAAGGGTGGTCGAGCGCGAAGTCTTCGACCAGCCGGGCCTTGGCCTTTGTTTCGTCGTCGAGCCCGGCCATGCGCAGCGGATGCTCGGCGTGCTGTGCCAGCTCGCGCAGCGCGCGCATCGCCGACATCTGCGTATCGAGCACTGTCCGCGAGAGCGACCCGGGAAATGCCAGCTGTTCCAGCTCGTCCCCGAGGCGATCCACCTGCTGTCCGATGTCGACGATGGCTTGCCGACCGAGGTGATGATCCTGCCACACGCTGCGGCCGTCGACGTGGCGGACGAAGGCGGCGGCGAAGGGGCTCTTCTTGCCGGTGATGGCCGCGAAGATGCCGAGCATGTCGGCCGCACGGGGGTCGCGACGTGCTCCCTCGTACTGGTAATCGCGGTAGAGGACATGATATTCGGGTGGACTCAGGCGCACCTCGGCGATCGGCGCTCCCATGACCCGGCCGATCAGCGCCTTCGCCCACTCCTGCATGGCGTGTTCGGCATAGGTGTAGGTCTCACGGAGGACCTGGACACCGTCCTCGAAGGTCATCAGCTCGATCGTGACTCCCGGACGTCCCCGCATCGCCTGGGTTCGCTCCACATCGGGTGTCTCCTGGGCCGTGTCGCGATCGATTCCGCGGCCTGTGTCCGCCCCGTCGGGCAACGCTGTCCGTGCGGTCTCAGCTCGGCCGGCCGGTCTGGCGCCGATATGACCATCGGGTCCGTGGGCAGGCCTGATTACGTTTTCGCGACTGTCTTGGATGTCGAGATCGCTGCTGTGGCCAGTGATCAGGCCGGTGGTTCGGATCTCCGTGAGCCGGTTCGCCGCTCGGGCTGCGTCGTGCCGGGTGTAGCCGAGGGTCCCGAGGAAGAGCCGGAACTCGGACGGATCGATTGTTCGAAGATGTGCTATCAGGCCGGAGGGCAGAGGGTGGACCTCGCCGTCGATGCTGAGGTTTGCCACGACGTAGTCGGATTCGATGTGGGGACCATCCATGATCCACTCGGTATCGATGACCGCGATCCGGTTCGCAGCGCCCCCTCCCCACGTGAACTCTTCCGCAATGTCGGTCCGTCGCAGCGCATTCCGGTGGTTCCCGTCGAAGCACCCCATGATGTAGTGGAAGACAGCGACCGCCTTCCCGGCCGAGCTGCGCAGTATCCGTAGTGTTTGGTCGGGCATCTCCCCGGATTCGGGCGGCTTTTCGCACGCCGGGCCGTCGTTGGCCACGTACGCGTGCAGCGTTCCTTCCCGCGGTACGTCGATTCCGTCGAGCGTCGCCGGGCCGGTCCATTCCCTGGCATCGGGCACGAGACCCAGGCGCAGCATCTCGTGATCGACGCGCCAGGCATTGACCCGATTCGTCATCTCGAACCGTGTGTCCCTGTTGTCGGGCAAGCGCGGGTGCCAGAAGCCGATGGCGTGGCCGTTGTACTCGACGCGGAAATTGTGGCCCGCGTGGCCCTCGGAGTCATGGACGAAACTCAGCTGCTCGGTCGATGGCAGGTTCCAGATACTCGCCGGTTGTGCCGGATCGAACGGCGCGGTGTGGCGGACGGTGTTTCCGTCATCGTGCGGCCTGCTGCCGATCAAGCCCTGCGGGCCGTCCGGTCCGTCCCGGGTGATGGTGCCGACGTACTTGTCGGGCACCCCCGCTATGGGCAGAACGCCCTCTCGCACCCGCACCCTCAGTTCGCTGCCCTGCGCCTCGACAGCCAGCGTCCCGCCGCGTCCGACACCCTTGCGGCTGGATGCCACCTCGACCGCCTCGGCTATCAGCGAACCCGCCCGATGCACAGCGAAACCCGGTACCAAGCCGGCCAACTGCGCCGGCAAAGCGGCAGCCAGCCGGTTGAAGCGCTTGCGACCACCCCACAACTGAACCGACCACGACGGATCCGATCCGTCTCCCGGATCGGTCCACTCGAATTCGCCGAACACCTCATCGCCCCAGCTGTCCGCCGGCACACCTCTCGGCTCGGTAATTCGGAGCCCTTCGACCCGCCCGCGCACCGCGTATCCGGTGGCAGTCCGCATCGTCCTCGACGACAAGCGGGCCCCGTCTCCGCCGGAAGCTTGCAGAGCGTAGTGCACCAGCATCGCGGCTACGTCCGGCAACTGCGACGGAAATTCCGCCGGCCCACCGTCGGCGTAACGATCGCTCAGCGCCTGCGCTACCGCCGTACGAACGTCCGCCACAGACATGTCGGGCGAAAACACGTTTGGTGGTCGGCCGGACGGGCGGTCCGAGGGACGGTTGCCGATGAAGCTTGTCGGTCCGTCCGGTTCGGTGTCAGGACTGCTGCCGATGCGAACGGCGTCGAGGGGGGCGAGCATTTCGATGATCCGGGTCCGCATCGCATCGGCGTTGCGCAGCTCGACTCGCACGCGTTCGGACAGTTCCCGCAGCCGACGCGGGGCATCCGGTCGTTCGGTAGCGTCGAGCTCTCGGCGGATGTCGGCGACCCTGGCCTCGACCATGGCGAGGTCTTCCTCGAGTCGCCGCTTTTCTCTCGCGATCGCTTCGGGGTCACCGCTGCGGGCAATGGCGTGGCTGTCGAGGACGCGCCACGGTATGCCTGCGTTTTCGAGTGCTGCGCGCAACTCCGGATCGGGTGGTTCGGGAAGGTTGATGTGATCGATGTCGGCGAGGGTGATTCCGCCGTGGATATGGCATTCGACGAACTGATGCCGCCGAAAGCGTTGGCCGGAGTAGTCGCGATTCGTTCCGCGTAGGGGTTGATCCTCCACGGTGGCGTTCGCGGACAACGGGGTAGCGCCGAAAGATTCCGGCTGCGGGTCGAGCAGCGGCGAGGGTACGGTTCGTGTCGGTTTACCCCCCCACACCGAGCCGGAGTAGACGAGCGAATCACCGACGCAGAACGTGGCCCGTTCGCGGACATCGTCTTTCAACACCAGATCGATTCGGCCGTACATCGCCAGTTTTTCGGTGTGCAGCCTGATGTGGAGGTCGGGCAGCCCCGCCGAGACGCTGGCGTCGGACAGCCCGGCCGGGCGCTCGCCGTCGATGAGCACATGCCCGTAGACCGGCCGCAGCCGCGGATCCATGTCTTCGGGGTTGCCGAACCACCGGTTCTCCATCTGCGCCACATCGGTCTGGCGACCACCGCCGACCGTGCCCTCGAACTGTGTCTTGAACCGGCCGTCGGCGAGCAGGCCGAACAGGGCCTCTTGTCTCATCCGGAGCGCCAGCGGCTTGCCCTCGACCAGATCGGTGAGTTCGCCGGTCATCTGCGCGCGGAGTTCGGTGACACTCAGGCCGAGTTCGTCTGCCAGATCACTGATCTCCCGAAGCAGGGCGTGGTACTGCCCCAGCTGGCCGTGTACGGCCGGCTCACGTGCCTGTGGATATCGGGCGAAGAACTCCTCATTGCGTCGTGCTACCTCGGGCGTGCGTGACGGATCACCGAAAGACGCTCGCCCGAATTCGTACAGCTGTGTGTAGTCGTAGAGCATCGCGCGGTCCAAGGCGCGCAAGGCCGGTTGCCGCCGAGCGCGCACCGGTTCGGCGGGCACGACAGACGTCGAGTCGGGGACCGGCGGTGCTTCGCCCGGGTCGTCCGCGCCCGGCTCGAACAGGCCGAGCGCTCGGGGCAGGTTCCTGGCCAGCGCCGAGTGCAACTCGCTGCGGTTGGCCATCGCGATCAGCTCGTCGCGGCTCACCCACCGGGCCTCCGCGATTTCCTTGTCGTCCACCACCGGATCGAGCCGCTGCGGCGCATCGGCGACGAGGACGTGGTATTTCCACCCGCGTGGCCCATGGATGACATGCGTCCCCACATAGGCCAGGCCAGCCAGGTACTCCGCGCTCGCGCCGAGTTCCTCGCTCATCTCGCGGGCCGCGCCCTGGGCCGGTGTTTCCCGCGAACACAGCGCCCCGCCGGGAAGCTGCCAATTCCCCTGGGAGAAACCGGCTTTCGATCTGCAAACCAGGAACAGCTCCGCACCGAGCTCGTTCACGTGCCGGACCAGAACACCCGCCGCCCCATAATGGCCCCAGTACCCGGGCTCGACTTCGCGGTCACCGGACATCCCGGGGTCGTCGAGGATCCGGAAGGGACGCTCCGGCTGCTCGGGCGTGTCCGCTGGGATCGTGGACGGCCGACCGGGCGGTCCGTCCCCATCGTGCGGCGGAACCGGATCGACGCCATGCCAGGTCGGAAGCGGAGTTTCGTCGTCCCGCGGACGACTGCCGATGAGATCGGGAGGATTACCGCGACCGCTGTTCGGCGGCGCGGTCTCCGATGTGGCATCCGGATAGAATCGCCGCATGAACCCGCCGGCGACCTCCGCCGTGGCTGCCAGGGCTTCGAGCGCGCGCTGCGCCTGCTCCCGAGTGATCTGATACGCCCTGGTCCGGGGGTTCGCGGCACGTTCTCTCGGTGCCCATTGGGTCACGCTCAGGCCGACATGAGCGGCTAATTCCTTTTGCGACATTTTCCGACGCTTACGCGCGGCCACGAGCCAAGCGTTGGGGTGAGGGAATTTCGGATCTGCGGGATCGGGCAGGTTGTCGATTTCCGCTGTGAACGTTTCCCGGAGCACCGCCTCGGCTACGTCGGCCGGGGTATCCAAGGCATCGAGGATGCGCACAATCATTTCGCGGGTCGGCTTGACACCGCGCTCGAATGAACCGATATATGTGGCCGAACCGGGCACACCCATGCGGGCGGCCAATTCACTGCGAGACATGCCCCGGGAATTGCGGGCAGCTTCGAGCCATTGACCGAACGGCTTGACCTCGCCAGGGTCCGGCCACTCGGCCGGTTGCATCTGCTCCGGAGACGGGCTCTCCGGCTGCGGTGACCACGGAGTTGCCCCGTTGTAGTCGATGTCGTCGCGCCGATCACGACCGCTTACCCCCGGGCGGCTGCCGATGAAATCCGGTGCAGATTCTTCGTGGATGAACCACACCGACTGTCCCGCCGCCAGCTCGGAGACACCGAAGCTGTGGGCCGTTCCCCGGAGATTCTGCAGAGACACCGGCAGCGCGGCCGATCGAGCCGACTCGGGGCTTTCGATATTGATTTCGACCGAACGACCGAGAAGTACCCGCTTGCCCGGCGCACCGAAGGTCTGCAGTTCGAACCTGAGATCATTGCCTCCCGGCCGACCTGTGGCCAACTCCGAGAATGCGGCGGCGACGTGCTCGATCTGGCCCGCTTTGTGCCAGCCGGAGGCTTGCAGGCGCTCTACTGCCCAGGCAGCCGCCCCGTCACCGGATACCGAACGACCAGTGGAACTCGACTCACCCACCGTCAATTCGGCCAGCGGTCCCACACCACCGACCAGCTGAACACCCGACTTCGCCAACCATCGACGCAATACCTCGTCCAGCTCGCGCAGCGCTTCGGCAACCCGCACCGAGTCCGGCCCCAAATTCACCCGAGTAATTCGGGCGGTCACCTTCCCTTCCGCGCGCAGCCATTCCACATCTATTTCGCCGGATTCGAAAAGTACCGGATTCACCGACAATGTCGTCACCAGGCGATCGGATTCCGACTCGACTCTTTCGATCGCCACCCAGAAGTCGTCCGCACCGTATCCGGGCAGCAACTCTTCGGCCGCGTCAGCGCCCCGGCCGATCAGCTCGTCGACAGTCAGGTCGTCGACGGTCGTATCGGCTGTCGACGAGCTCCACAGCTTTCCTCGATACATATCCCGGAAGCGGCCGCCCGAAAGATCGACACCTCGACTCCGGAGTTCATATCTGAGCTGTGCCGCAGCCTGCATCAGCTTCCGCTTGCTCAGCTCGCGCCGCCCCTCGGGCCGTCCGTCGACCGAATGCCCAAAGGCATTGGCGAAGGGTTCTATTTCCTCCGGTAGACCGTCGATGAACGTGCACACCGCGTAGCCCGGTACCCCGAGCTCCGAGCGGGGGTGATCATCGTACAAAACCAGATGATTCGAACCTGCACGAAAATCGTCTCCGACGGCCGGACCCATCACGATGCTTTCGAAGTCTCGCATATCGAGACTCTCCAGGAACCGGGACGTGTAAGGCTTTCCGTCGGCTCCGACAAATTTGCCGTCCACAACGCGGAGGAGGAATGATCTCTTGGATCCGCGGGGTATATGCACAACTGCGCGAGCATCGGTATCCAACGGCACCATCTCGTACACATCGCGAGTCGGCACCACTCGCTCGGCTCGTCGGTACCCATCGATGGCCAACGGCCTTCTCAGCCGATACTCGGGCGGTAACTCGAAGTTATCCATCGACTCGGCCGAATACGGCTGAGCCGTCCCGAGGACGCGACCGTTGTCTTTCAGTTCCCGGAGACGATCCAGTGCCCCGTCGACCGCGAGCCGCTCGATTCCGAGCATAGCCAACATGTTCTCCAGCCACGCCGGGTGCAATGCTTCGACGACGGCGAGCGCCACTGGATGCAGCCGAGGATCCTCGCGCTCCATCGCGTGCGTCATAAATTCCGGAACATTCGGAGGATAGAGCGTAAAAGTCCCGTTCGGAAGCTCACGCTGCGCCGTCGAAAAAGAATGGCGGCCGTCGGGTAGGCAGTACCCTTCCGGCACTACGACGAGAGTGTTTCCATCCGCGGCAGTTCCATAATTCTCACCCGCGGCAGCGCACTCTCCCAGGATGTACCCGCGGACTATCATGAGATCGCGCTGCACCCGATCCAACTCGGCAAACGGCCGACTCGTGTCGAAGTCGGGCACATTCATACACAATGAACCGTTACCACGGCTGCCGGACCACAAGGTAGTGGTCGGAACCTGGCCTGCTCTCAACGTCGAATCGAACTTCGACGCAATGTCGGCTATCTGTTCATCGAGCCGGGAGGTGGCCACCGCGCGGACCGCAAGCCCGGAATGTGGCACGAGGAATACTTCCTCGTAATCATCCTCGACCATGCCGCGATACTCGCCGGAACCGGGGCGATAGACCCCGACAGCGCCCGCGCCGAGGTCCACCAGGAAAGACTCGTTCATCCCCTCGGGAATGCGCTGTTCGACGCTCTGCGGGAGGCCTTGCAGGGACTGCTCGGCCTCGCTCATCTGCCACAGTTCGGGCCGACCGCCATGGGTGAATTCAGCCGCATCGCTGGACTCGGCCGGGACGGAGCCTTCCGGTGACAAGCCATCGCCGGGCGGCCGATGGCCGGCGAGCGCGAACTCGTCCCGCCGAGGCGGTGGAGCGCGGCTCGACCACAGCGATGGCGGGGGCGAACCAGGATCCTGGGCGGAGACGACCGGACGCAGCGTGGTGGACAGGCGGTCGAGGGGTTCGCCCGTACTGTCGAATTCGATTGCGAGGATGTCCCGGTCGGCGTCATCGAGCTGGTCGATGTACGGCTGCTGTTCGCGCTGCCACTGCTCGAACGGGACGGCTTTGTTCAGCAGCGCGCGGGGTTTGGCCAGCTCGGCGGGGGTGATCGGAGCCTCGCCAGGGGCTGCCGCTATGTCCAGGACGACCAGGTTCGGGGCGTCGGCCCGGTCACTGTCGTTGACCAGCAGCACCAGGTGACTTTCGACTTGCCCCTTGTTCACCCACTTGTAGACCAGCGCCTGGCTACCCCCGGGCCAGTGTTTCAGCGATTCGGCGGTCTCGTCCAGCGAGCCGAATGTCCGGAAGCCGCCGCCGAAGGCCCGCTCTGTGTCTTCTTCGTTGTGGCCCCGCAGTGGCATGTCGGCCGGCATGTGGTAGGCGTGCTCGTTGTCGGGGTACAGCACCCGCATCATCGTCACGCCGTTGTTGACGCAGCTCTTCGGGCTGCGCTGGTGGATGGCGACGGCGAGGTCGAGCAGGGCGGTGACGGCCAGGTAGGTGGAGGCGACGAAAACGAGGAGTTCGGCGGCCTGGTCGTCGGCGGTTTCGGTGGGGGCGAGCAGGCGGGCGACCGCGTCGGCGAGCTCGTCGCGGGCGGTGGCAGCGTTCACCTCGGTGACGGGAACCCCCAGCAGGTCCGCCAGCTCTTTGCGGGTCGTTTCGACGGCGGCGCCGACCTGGCGCACGCCCTCCGCGCCCGCGACCTGGGCGGGTTCCCAGCCGAGTTCGGCGGCCAGCCGGCTCCGCTGCGGCGTCAAATGATTCAGCGCTTGCTCATCGGTGAGGGCGTCCGTCTGCATCACCGCCGTGGGCGGGGTGTAGTCGAGGTGCTGGTTCAGTGCTTCCACGGCAGCGGAGGAGACCCCTGCTCGTTCCAGCAGTCGGCTCAACGGGTCGTCGTCATCGTCGGTGTCGAATACGGCTGCGGCCGCCTGGACCGATGCGGGTATCCCCAGCCACCCGGCCAGCCGCGCGAACCGGTCCCCCGACAGGTGCGGTTGGACGGCGGCAGGTCCGGCGGGCACGGCCTCCATCGCGGCACGGTCCAAATCCGCCTCGGCGTGGCCGGTGGCCGACTCGGTCTGGACAACGCCCGCCGCTGTGTGGACAGTGTCCGGCCCGGTGCGGTGGAGGCCCGCAGCGATAGTGCTCTGGAGCGAGGTTGCCGAGGTGGCTGCGGGATCTCCTGCGGTCGGAGGCGCGTGGGCGAGGTTGGCGCGGCGCATTGCACGCTGCAGATAGGCGCGGTCGGCCGCGTCGTTCTGTAGCGGGGACGTCAGGCTGCGCATCTCCCGCTCGGCCGCGGCGACATCGGCCGCGGTGGCCGCGACCTTCGTTCGCGCCGCCTGTACGGCCTCCCTCGGCTGGGCCGGATCTGTATTGCCCACCTGACGGGCTGCTTCGGTGTATTCGGCGGTGGCCTCGGCGTGTTTGACCACCGCGGCCCGATAGTGCGTGATCGCGACCCGCGCACCGTGATGCTGTGCCTCGCTGTAGAGGTGGTCGGACGCGGCGACGTTGAAACAGAAGCTGCCGTTGCGGCCATTTCGGCCCGCGCGCGCCGACCACTGATGGTCTTCGTCCGGATTGGTCGGCGAACGCCCCAGCATGTGCGCATGCACCCCGCCCATCTGATTGACCTCGTCGCTGATCGATACGTCGAAACCCCGGCCCAGCATCCCCGTGCCGACGGTTACCGCGCCCTGAACACCCGCGGTGTCCTTGACCGACAGCAGGTGTTCCTCGGCGGCATTGTTGTCGCGGTGCTCGGCGAACCACCGGGCGTCGATCGCATTGTGTTCCACGTCCGCCTTGGTGAGCATCAGCGAGAATTTCCGAGCCAGATCGTTGAACGGGCAGATCACCAGCACCGGCCGCCCCTCGGCCTGCAACTGCTGCACCCGGCTCACCGCATCCCGCAATTTCTCCGGCTCGGTGAGGAATATCCGATCCTGCTCGCCCACCAGTTTCGACCGGCCGAAATCCTCGACCTTCGCCAAACCACCCTGGACCGGGAAATTCTCCTTGATCTCCGCCGCGCTGCGCTCGAGCGTGCCCGACATCAGATGCAACTGTTCGTACCCGCCCAGGACGTCCTCCACAGTGACCTGTTTCGATCCCGTCCCATCGGAATACACCGGGGCACCGAACATCGCCTCCACCATTTTGTGGCGGCCGCCGAACCACCGGCTCTCGGTGCCTACCTTCGGATCGCTGCGCGGCTTCCCGTACTCGTCGAGAATCTGTACCTTTTTCTCGATATCGTGTCCGAAGATCTGGAAATCCCGGTTGAGTTTCAACCGGCCCGCCTTGACGTCCAGGAAAGCACGGGCCATTTCGGTTTCCTCGGCGGTGAACTTCCGCCCGGCGTAGCTTTCCCACAACCGGCTCACCGTGTCGAGGCACTGCTCGGGTTGCTCGCGCAGCGACCGCGCCGTCAGCGTCCGTGCCGCCCCGATCTCCTCCGCCGACAGCGCCCGTACCGCCCCGGCTTGCTCCGCCGACAACGGCCCATCGTGGAGTGCCGCTTCGAGATGTACCGATAGGTCCTTCGCCGCCGTGATTCTGCTGCGCAAGACGGCTTTCAAGAAGTCCCGCACCCGGTACACCCCGGCGGCCTCCACCTCCGAGGCGATCTCCCGCTGCCCCTCGGACTGGTAATGGACCGTCTGGTTGTGGACCAGCACCGCGTCCGCCTCATCGATGGTCGCGGTCTTTCCCGGCGGCGGCCGGTCGAACAGTTCGGCGGTCGCACGCTCGTCGTAGGTCATGTAGTACACGGTCGGGTGTTCCACCTCGCCTGGAGGATTGTGCGGATCCCAGCGCGCGACCTCGTACCCGAGACTGCGCAGCATCGGCGCGAATTCCCGGACTCCCTCGTTGGCCAGCACCTCGGTCGTGGTGATCACATGATGCACCCGCACCGACTTACCGCTCGCCAGCTCCACCGGCTCCCCACGCGACAACTGCCCCAACGTATCCAGCGCACCGACCATGGACTTGCCCTGACCCGTGCCCATCTGGCGCATGAACCCGTGCTCGCCGAGCAGGAACGCCTTGATCTGATTCCACCGTGGCGTCTTCCCGGTCCCCTCGCGCACCGCGTCGATGTACCGCAGCAGCGACTCCACCCGCTCGCCATGCTCCATCGCATGCCTGCGCTGCCCCCACGACTCACCGGCCAACTCGTCCTGCCGCAGCCGATACAACGCCAGCGCCTTCTTCGCCGCAGCCTTGAACTGCGTCTGCTGCTCGGCGGTAAGGTCCCGCTTCGTCGCCGGATCCGCCGACGGCAACCCCATCAGCTCCTGTGCCAGCTCCTCCACCGGGCGGTCCGGTCCGGACGGGCCAGAGTCAGCGGGCACCGCATCCTCGGAGTGCTGCACAGACGGCGGCTCCTGCGCCGGCGGTACGTCCGCCTGCTTCGGCGCCGTAACCCGGGCCGGGCCCTCACTGCCCGCACCATGGCGACCGGACGCATCGCCGATCTCCACTGGCGGATCGACCTTCGCCGACCCCGGCCGCGCCACCGCCGGCTCGTGCCCAGTCGCAGCAGCGCTATCCGGAGCCCGGGCGCTCCGGACGCCACCGACCGCATGCGCGTCGTCCTCGCCGTGATCTGCCGATTGCTGCGGTTCCGAACCGGAGTGGTCGCCGCCCACACTCGACAGGACCGCACCGGAAGCCACACCAGCCCCAGCCTGCGCACTACCACCAGCACCGTGAACACCACCACCGGTCTGCGCATTGCCACCACCAGCACCACCGGCCTGCCCATTGCCGGCTTGCGCACCGCCGCCACTACCGGCCTGCCCGCCGTCCCCGGTTTGCGCATTGCCGGTGCCACCAGCCTGTGCGCCACCGCCGTGCCCACCAGCACCATCCTTGGCATCAGCACCGGCGTGCGCAGGATCACCGGTCTGCGCAGCGCCACTACCGCCGTGCACATCCCCACCGGCCGCCTGCGCACCTCCACCGGCCGCCTGCGCACCGCCACCGGAGGGCCCATCACCACCGGCGGGAAGATCTGCGCCGGGCTCTCGATCGCCGGCACGGTCTGCCGTCGCGCGGTCGCCTTGCCGCGCAGGCGAATTGGGCTCGCCCGGTTGCCCGTCCGCCGTCGCCTGATCGTTCCCGTAATCATTCGGGGCCGGAGCCTGCGCACCCGATCCCGAAACGGCGAGGCGCCGCGCCAGGTCTCCCGACTCGTCCGGCTCGTGCTGCCCATCGCCCGCCGCTCCCGTCGGGCCCGATGAGACCAGGTTCCCTCCCGGCTGCGATCTTCCGGCGCCCGTGGCCTGGCCGGGTGCGGCCGAGTGCTGCGGGGTGGTGGCGCCGTTGCTGTCCACCGGAGCAGGCGCAGCGGGCGTCAGCGATTTCGTACCCGGGGGAGCCCCCGCCAACCGCATCACGGCATCCTTGCTGAGACTCACCGTGGAAGGATCTGGAGCGACGTAGGCCCCGCTGCCATCGACGACTTCCCCGATCGGAGAACCGAGATCCGAGTGGGCGCCACCGTGGACATCCACGACTCCGGCGAATCCACCGCTGAGCAGCGACACCAGGACATCTTCGAAGTTTTCCGGCCAGCCCGTGATCAATGCCGCCGCACCCAGACCTGCTACCGCGCCCGCGCCCCCCTGCACCAGTCCGAGCGCCGCGCGGCTGGTCTCCAGCCGGGGAAAGACCTTGGGCGCGGACATGCCCACGCCCATGCCGCCCACCGCACCTCCGGCGCCCGACACTGCTGCGGCTTCGATCGACTTCAGATCGATACCCGTCGGGTTCTCCCCGTTCGGACCCACGACGGTCGGGTTCCGGTCGCCGGACCCGACCTGGATCAGCTGAACACCGAGATCCGCACCCGCGGGTAGCGCGGCAGCCTTGCCGATCGCGAACGCGAACCGGTACGGCCCCAACGCCGACAGGCGGGCCGCTGTCTTCGCCGCGCCCACCTTGTAGGCCTGCTCCAGGCCCGCGCGCATCAGCGCGACCTTGCCTCGGCCCTCGACCAGCATCGAATCCACCACGGGAGCCGCCGCAACCTCTCCGGCCGGACCTGCCGCAGCGGCCGTCGACAGCATCTTGATGATGCGCCAGGCGAGCTCGATGCCGAACACGAACATCACGCACAGCGTCTTCTCCGCATCGTTGGCGGCCGCGTGTGCTTGATCGGCCAGAGCCAGCGCTTCCTCCCGCAGCCTGGCCGCGCCCTCGTGTTGCAGATGCAGTACCTCGCGCACTCGGCCACCCAGCGCACCAAGCGAATCCTCTTGCGCCAGTAGCTTTTCCGCGTCCTCCGCATGACCCTTCATGGCGGCGGCCTTGGCCCGTAGCTCCGCGGCCATCCACCGCATCCCGGACACGTCGGCGCGCGGCAGGTCTCCCCCGAAGACCACCAGTTCGATCGGGCGCCGCACCACGGTGGGCAAACCCTCGAACAATTTGCGCAGCTCCACGACCGGGTTCAGCGACCACGAACCGTCCACCGGCACCGCCTACCGCGACGTCGCGTCGACCAGCACCGCGTGCAGTGCTCGCGCCTGGAGACTCGCCTCGTCGCCGCGCAGCACGACCTCGGCGAAGGCGGCGCCGAGGGCCCGGCTCACGTCGAACCCACGTGCGTCCGCGCCATCCCCGGTCAACTCGGCACGCCAGCGCTGGTAACCGCTCACTACCTCGGCGAGTGTGCTGTTGCCTCCCGCCTCCAGACTCAGGTACTCCGCGATCAGGACGCGCTGTGCCCGCCTGCGTGCGAGACCACCACCGGCGGAGTCGAGTGCTCGGCCGAATTCGCGGAGCGTTGCCTGATAAATTTCCAGCTCAGCCGACTCGGTGTCGGACTCCGCCGTACCGGTCGCTCGCGTCGGCTCCTGCGCGGTCCGCTGGTCGAGAGTGATCGACCGACCTGCACCCGTACCCCGCGCATCGCGCGGTTCGAGACTCCACCACACCGGCGCCGATTCGACATCGAGCTCCGCCACCGCGACGACATCGAGATCGACCACCGGATAGTCGGTGAGCACCCGGTCCACAGCGGCCACGAATTCTCGTATAGCCGGCACCTGCAAGCCGGGGGTATCGAATCCGGTCACCCGCACGTCGTGGTTCTCGGCCAGCGTCCGCGCCAGCCAGCCGACCACGGGATCGGTAACCGGGCGCGCGCCGGAGCGACGCCGATCGCGCGGCAATTCGTCGCCGGGCTTCTGCGTCCGCGGCGAAGAGGCCAACCGAGGACCAGGGGGTCTCGGCGCGGCACCGGCCGGTGGTCCCGCCGTTTTGGGCGGCTGCCCGGACCACGGCGTATCTCGCTGTCCCGCACCGCCCGGTGGGCTCGCCCATGTCGGCCGCCCGGCTGCGGCACTGGATGAACCCCGGGTGGCCGCCGGGGGCACGGAAACCGGTGGTGACACTGCGGCGGCGGGAGGGAACACCGCGGCGGCCGGAGGACGGCGACCAGAGTCTGCGGCAGGCGTGCCGGAGTTACCGCTGCCCGGTGCGCCTACTCCCCGCTCCGCCTCTCGGCCCGCTGCCCGATCCGAAGGATCCCGCTGCGGACCGCTCTCCGGCGTGGAGCGTCCTGCGGACGCGTCCGGTGTCCGCGACCCGCCGGGGATGGATCGTTCGGTGGGGTCAGCCCGGTCCGTGGGATACACCGGGGCCCCCGCTGCCGGAAAGGTCGCCGCTGGATCGGACGTCACGGGCGGCTGTGCGCCCGCGGGCGAGGACATGCCCGCGCTGCCATCCGGCCAGGGCGGCGCAGGCTCGCCGATCGAGTCCAGGTCCGCGGCAGTCGTGCCGACCCGGCTGGCGCCGAACCGGTCCTGTACTTCGAATTGGCTTGCGGCGTCCACCATTCCGGCGGCCGTGCCGTGCAGGCTCTCCTCCATCGCCCGAAGATTGGCCAGCAACTGGTCGGCATGCGGCTTGAACTCCCTGGCGAATGCGACACCCAGATCGTCGTCGCCCCAACTGCCTTCGGCGTGCGCCAGGGAATCGCGCAGTCCCGCATAGGTTTGCCCCACGCGATCCCCGAGTTCGGCCAGCCGCTCTCCCCGATTTCGCAAGTGGTCCGGATCCAACCGAACTTCATCGTTCACGTCGCCCCCTCCGGTCAGGCTCGGTCGTTGCCGCGCAGCCGGAACCGTCGCTCGAAATCGGTGGTGAATACCGACAGCGGCACCGACGTGGTCGAGCGCTCCACCACACCATCGTCGGCGACATAGAAAACCGCACGGTCCAAAGCGATTTCGCCGTCCGGCACCGGCGAACGGACCATCCAGCCCACGCTGATGCGATCGGCCCGCAACGTCGACAGCGGGTATCCGGTGGTGTCGTAACCTCGACGGCGGATGTGGTCACGGACGAGGTCGAGTGCATCCGCTGCGCCGATCCCCTCGGCGTGGTTCGCGACCAGGTCCGCGAGCCCGAACTGGAACATCGCACCATCGATGTCGGCGCCGGCACCGAAGACCTGCACGATCGCCTCGCGAGTCACCGCGCCGGCCTGCGCCGCGGACACCAACAACTCGGCCGCGCCCGACGTTCCACCCGACTGGTTGTCCAGCAGGTTGCCGACGACACCCGCCACGGTGCCGACCGTCCACACCGCGGGCAACGCCGGCGCACACTCCGGTATCGGAGCCGACTCGCCCCGATACCACTGCCCGGCCTCCCACCAGTAACAAAACGACAGCAAACCGGTTGCCGCCCGCGGGTTCAGCACCGGGTCCGCAACCCAATCGGGTGCTCCCGCAAACAATTCCGGCATCGCGGCACCCGCGTTGTACGCAGCGTCCAGAACCGACGCATCCCACACACCACCCGACAGCACGGCCCGGTCACCGGGCAGTAGCGTCAACGTCGAACCGCTGCGTCCGGCGCCTTCGAAGATGCCCACCGACGGACCGATCCGCGGCCCCTGCCCCGACCCGACCGCCACGAACGCTGCCGCCAGCACCGCCCACCGGGCCCACAACACGGCCAGCTCCGGCAATTCGTCATCCACGGCCACCGCCCGCAGACCCGCACGCTGGTTCGCACGCATCGCGTCGGCGGCGACGCGCGGCGGCCGCGGCCGACGCTCGCCACGCCCGAGATAGGCCGCCAGCCACACCGGCAGCCGATCCCGCGGATAGCGTTCCAAGTCGGCGAGATAGGCCTCCGGTGCGAACAATTGCTCGCCGGGGAAGGGCACCGCGCCGTGGTCGGCAGCAGCCTCGACACCGTCCGCATCGATCCGCACCAGCAACCGCCACCACGGCCCGCCATCGGCCCCTGCCGACACCTGCCGATGTCGGCGCACCACGGCCCACACCGCATCCGGTACCGGACACCGGATCGACCGGGTGCCTTCGTCGACCACCAGCAGCGCCGATTCGGCGACCACAGTCATCGCGAACCACGCCTCCAGCCGCTGCCACCCGGGCGGGACTACCTCACGCAGCCCATCCGCGATCCGATCGGCCAACCCCGCGAGATCCTCACCCCCGGCCTGCGTCACGGCACTCTCCGTGTTCTGGGAACGACAAAAGCGCCGAAACCCCGGAGGCGCCCCTGCGCGACCTCGACCGCGAGCAGTTCACGAGCAGTTCCCCCAAATCGCCTGGATCGGTTCCTCGTCAGAATTTGCAATGTCCCAGGCTGAAGATTTCGCACTTCGCGTCCCAGCGCAACCGACATTTACCAGCCATGGCAAGTCCACCGGTCAGTGATCCCTGTCATAACGCGCACTCGACACCACACCCGCAACGGCGCCGAATGGCCCAGGGTCACCTGAAGCTCTTCCAGCAGAGCGGTTCCCGCGTGCGCGGTCGGCACATCAGCCAGCCGATACAGATGCGCCTTCTGCGCCGCATCCAATGACAAGGCCCGCACAACCGAATGCAGCACTTGCGCACCGGCATTGATGCTCCGTCCTTGTTCTAGCCAGGGGAACCTCAGAACGGGCTGGCGATTGCCAACGTCGCCACCGAAGCACGCAGTTCAGAAGGAGTTTCCGCAGGGTGCATTCCTAAGTTCGCCGTATAGCGGCCTTAACGCAACCCTGGCTCTCCGCCGGGGGCGGCGTCCCGGGCCGACCGCACCGCACGGGTGACAGAAAGCCGGGCCACCGGCAGATCGGGTTCCGTAATGCAGCGCGGGCAATGGCCAAGGCGTCGATCGCGTCGGACTTGCCGTAGGTGCGCGCCGAATCTCGGGCATGAGCCATCAGTTTCGGTGGCACACGGACCACTCGCTCACCGGCCGCGATCAGGTCGCTTTCCAGGCGCCGGGTCATGTTCCGGCAGTCTTCCAGCGCCCACATCCTTTCCGGATCAGGCTGTGCCCGTGTCCATTTCAGCAGCGTCAGATGATCGGTGCTGCTTGTTCCAGTCGGTGTCTCGTTCCAAGACGGTGTCGACCGAGGCGACCGGTCAGGTGCAGATCGAGGTGCCCCGCGATCGGGACGGGACCTTCGGGCCACAGATCGTCGAGAAACGCCAGGGCGGTTGACCGGGGTGGATGAGATCGTGTTGTCGCCGTGTTGGCCGAGATCCGCAACCGTGGTGTGAAAGATGTGTTCGAGCCCCGACCCGTTTGCAAGGTTCTGAGGCTCGATGATGCGCACAGTGCGGTTCGCTCAGCTTTGACAGTAGGACTGCACTACAACCATAGCATCAGTGAACTTTGTTGAGGGAGAGCATTTTTCGCAGTTGGGGGATCCCGGTTTAGAAATCCTTTGAGAAGTCCGTTTCGCCGGAATCGTCCATGAACCTCCTCCGAGGATTTCGCTCGCCGAGCGCCTACCATTCGCGGGCGGTCATGACGCGTCCGGCGAGCGTGTCGGCCGCCGACACCGCACGACTGGCCTCTCACCTGGTGTCATTGCAAGCTTCGCTTGCCTTGTCTCGCGTGGCGGCGGAGGCGTTCAATAGATCTGCTGAGCTGAATTTTCGTTCTTCGGAAATGAGGCGATCACCATGCTCTTGACAAGTCACGCGAAGAGGTTCTCAGCTGCGGCAGCAATGGTCGCGGCGTTGACAATAACCCCGTCTACGGCCGATGCGCAGCCTCCGACTCTGGGTAGCCTCGGTGAGGTTATCTCCCTTTTAGAGATACACGGAACATCAGCAGACGATCCGGGCCTGGTCGCGTTGAAGGAGTTCGTTGCCCGCAACGGGGATATGGGCTTGCCGACCGCGAACGCAAATCGGGCGATCAATGAGGTCTGGGACGAGAGTCCGCCAGGCTGTGACAAATCGGTATTCGGCTTCGAGGTCAACGCGCAGCCCAACGGCCCGGATGTCGCGGCGATGGTCTACCCGTCGTGGGTCGCCACCCCTGACGATTCGAGCACCCCGGGGGTCCTCTCGCCAGCATCGGGCGTCAACTTCGTTTTCCTCAACTTGAATTTCTTTCCGCCCTTGGTGGGTACAGTTCCGTGGGAGTCGACGCGAAACCGTACACAGATAATTGTGCTGCCGTCCTATGGGCGGACCCGACACGAGTACGTAGTTCGCTATAGCCGTCTGATCGAGATGGGGCCGGGGCCGATCTTGGGGCTCTTCTTCGGACTGGACACCCCGACTGGTGGGCCGACATGCGTTTACGGCAAGACTGTCGCCGTAAACGGCAGCTCTGATGAGCCGTGTATCGGCAATGGTTGCCCGGGTCCTCGTCCTTACGACTCGCATCCCCCGCCGTATGGCCCGCCATGGCCCTGAACTGAATCACGGGATCCCGCCAGAACCCCAACACATACCGGGTCACCCGGCCGAGTAGCGACCGCGACCCGCAGAAGAGCTGGATATCCGACGGCCCGACCGAGGAGATGACATGCTCGACTGGAAGAGTGCCGCGGGCGGCCAGTATGGTTTGCCAGTCCCTGTTACGGCCGGACATGATTCCTTCGATACGGGCCGTGTCCCTCGGCCCCCTTCTGCCTTCCATCGACGGCATCGAGATCACGCAGTCAGGGTGGATGATCTTCGCCGAAGATGGACGGCATGGACCGGCGCAAACAAGGAGCAGCGCGATGAGGCACGTTGGTATCTTGGCGCACAGTATCGAAGGCGCGTCGCTCTGCTTGCGGACGCTGTCGCAAGAGGGTGCCCGCGATCTCGGAAGACACGAGCACGCCGATGTGACCCTGGATTGCATCGCGATGGGCCGCAGCATGCCCGCGTGGGAGGCCGGTGATCACGGCGCGATTCGAAAGACCTTGGCCACCAGCGTCGATCGCCTCGCCAACGCCGGCGCCGAATTCTTTATCTGCCCCGACAACACCGCACATATGGCGCTGGAGTGCGGCGGCGAGGACCTGGCTCTGCCGGGTCTGCACATCGCCGAAATCGTCGCGGAAAAGGCGGCCGCGGAAGGTTATCGGCGGGTCGGCGTGCTCGGCACAAAGTACACGATGACCGGCCCGATCTACCCGCGCGTCCTGGCGGCCAAGGGAATCGACGTCGAGATCCCGGACTCCGACGAGCGCCGCCTGATCGACGACATCATCTTCACCGAACTGTGCGAAGGAGTGTTCACAGCCACATCCCGGCAGCGCTACCTCGATATCATCAACCGCCTGCACAGTCTGGGCTGTGACGCCGTCGCCCTGGTTTGTACCGAGATCCCGCTGTTGGTGACGCCGGACGTATCCCCTTTGCCCACACTGGATTCCACTCGCCTGCTTGCTGCGGCCGCCCACCAGGTCGCCATCGGGGCGCGCCCGCTTCCGATCTGGTATGGCGGCGCCATCGACTGAGGTCGTTGTCCGCCAACGATTTCGGCACGCCATGACATCCGCGGCAGGTCGTTCCATGCCACGGCCATCGCTGGATTCTGCGGGGGCCGGACGCAGCGATGCGCCCGGCCTACCCGGCCAGACCGTCAGTCGGTGGGGCAGCTCCGGGCGGAGGCGCACACTCCAACCTCCCTGTCAGTCGGTGAGTTGGTATGTCGCGAAGATGCCTTTGTGGTCGCTGCCCCACTGCGCTGGCGTAGCGAGGAAATTGTCCTGGGTTGGTTCTTGCGCTCGGGTACCGCGCACGATGGACCCGCGCGGGCCGATGATGCCGACGGCAGACAGGCGTAGCGCGGCACCATGAGCGAAGATGTAGTCGACGCGGTCGCGTTCGTCGGCCCCAGGAGCCCAGGCGAGCTCGGAGACATCCACATCGACGTTGTCCGAGGGCCAGGTGAGTCCGGGATGGGTGGCCGGGTCCGGATACATCGATCGGTACGCATCGGTGAAACCGGCTTCTTGCAGGCGTCGGGTGGTCTCCCACGCCAACACCACACCGTTATGGTCGAACAAGTTCGCTGTGGCGGGCGTCCAATCCAGCAGGGACGGCTCGTTCAGGTCGCCACCCATGATGACCGAAGACCCGTCGGCGATCTCGGCTTTCGCGTCGGCGAGAAAGTTGCTGATGACCTCGGGGCGGCCCGAGGCCGCGTTGACGCGCTGGATCACGGCAGGGTCGGTCACTGGGCCGTCCGGCAGCTTGTTCCACTCGTGCTCGGCGAACTCGCCCGGCGCAGGGGCCCCGGGTCCGTACCCTCGGGGCAGGTTGGAGGCATACCAGCGATACTCCAGATGCGCGGAGTAGACGGTGAGGCGCTTTCCGTCGATGTTCAACCGGGCCTTGACCATCCATTGCAGATCGGCGCTGTCCTGAACCGGGAACACCGACAGAATCCCCGTGTCGCGCGAGGCGACGGCGTTGAACTCGCGCCCCCGCCGCACCAGTTCGGCCGCGACGGCCGTGGTCGCTTCGGTCGCCTCCGAGAGCAGCACGATCGAGGCCTGTGTCGAGATGATGAGCTCGGTGATCAGCTGAATACCATTGGAGACTTTGCTGCCGCTGTGCCATGTGTTCAATGCGAGCACCCGGATCTGTCGCGCCGCGGGTGCAGCAGCGGCAACGGACATCACCGCACCGGCCGCGAGCGCTCCGCCTGCCCCTGACCCTGCCGACCCCATCTCATCATCGCTTCGCGTCATCAACCCATCATGGCCTCCATCGAAATGCCGACGACTGCGAGCAGTGCCGCTGCGGCACATCCAGGCTCAGGCGAGGGCCTACCGGCGGTCGCGCCGCAGGGATGGTCGTGCTGTTCGGCGGCTCACTGGAACCCGTGAAGCGGCATCGCCGGACGGCCGCGAACGCATGGCCGTGCCGTCTGATACAGCACCGTGGAACTTGGCGAACAAGATCGGATACGCGGGTAGTTCCCGCCCCATCTAACCGGACCACGCCGAGACCGCAACTGGCTTGTGTGGCAACGATTGTCGGCTCGGAAGTCCCCGCGGTTTCGACCGAGCTGCTCGAACCGATCGCGCGAATCTCGCACTCCGATCGGCGATTCCGGGTTCAGCTCGCTACATCCGGAGGCTGACCATCGTGACCGCGTCCAGGTCACAGGGAATCACCAGGGGCGCATACGCATTCAAGTACCACCCATATCGGGTCAGCTGAATCCACTGCGTGCCAGCGATTTTCGCAGCATCCCCATCATCGGGAATACGCGAAGGGCAATGGCGGCCCCGGCATCGGGTTTACTTGCAGAACCCAGCCCTCGCTGCAATGGAGCGTCTACGTGGGGTCAGATTCGTCGGCAGCCGCCCACCCCGGTGGCATCGTCCCGCCGGGTTTCCTCGACCTCAGGTCGAGTGCCGGCGGATTCCTTGTGGTGGCAGTCGATTTCGACCTCACCAGCCGCGGTGAAGCAGGGTTCCGTGACCTCGCGGCGCTGCTGCCCGAGCCGGTGACGGTCTGGCTGACCGCCCAGCCACCCGCGAGCGTCGCCGACACGGCGTCGGGCGAGGCCTACACCGCGTGGTGGTGGGAACGGCTTGCCGCCTCCGGAGCGGAGATCGACGCGATACTCGGATATTGCGCGGGCAGCGTGTTCGCCTCCGCCCTCGCCGATGAGGTGGCGCGACAGCAAGGCCGTCGACCCGCCACCATTGTTTTCAATCCCGGTCGGCCCACCAGGGATTCGGTATTCCGCGACATTCGCACCACCCTGACTGCGCTATCCCCGCTGTCGGCCGCCGAACGCGACGACCTCATCGGCGAGGCGAGCGCCCTGCTTCAGGAGTGGCCGCGGGATGTTCCCGGCATCCTGGATCGCCTCCTGGCGCTCTACCGCGATGCCGCGCGCGACGCCTTCGAACGAGTCGGTGTCGCACCGGACGTCGGTGCCGAGCTGATCGATGTATTCGCCTCCTACACAGCGTATTTGAGGGCGGCGTCGACCATGGCGCCGCACCCTCGGTGGTCATCGGCGACCGCCGTGATCTCTGCGGAAGACGACGGGGAACCGGGTTTCACCGCGCACCGCATCCCCACCGCGATCGGCCGCCGCGACCTGTTGCGGACACCCCAGGTCGCACGCCTGGTCCTGAACGCGATGCAGCCGGAAGGTAGGAGATGACATGGCGACCGGCACATCCACTGTCGCAGAACTGTTCCGCGAACAGGTGCACCGGAGCGGCCATGCCACGGCTGTCGTGCACCCGCACAGGCGACTGAGCTACCGCCAGCTCGACGACGCGTCCACACGTCAGGCCCGAGCGTTGCACCGCCACGGCGTGCGCCGCGGCCATCTCGTCGCGTTGTACCTCGACAACTCCGTCGATCTCGTCATTGCGTTGCTCGCGATCGTCAAGAGCGGGGCGGGTTATCTGCCGCTGGCCGTGACCGATCCGCCGCGGCGTACCGAGGCGCTGCTGCGGGGAGCCGAACCGCAGCTCGTGCTGGTCGACCAGCACGGCCCACAGTGGATGTCCGGACTCGCTTCCATCGTCCCGATGGGCGTGGAGACCGGCGACGACGATTCCCCCGACGATCCGCTACTCGGCCCGGCGGCACACGATGCCGCCTACGTCATCCACACGTCCGGTTCCACCGGCCGCCCCAAGGGCGTGGTTATCGAACACGGCGCCCTCGCAACGTATCTCCGTTGGGCGGTGACGTGGTACCCGGGCCTGGCCGGCTCGGTGCGCGTGCACTCCTCGCCAGCGTTCGACATGGCGGTGACAAGTCTGTTCGGCCCGCTGGTCGCGGGTGGAACGCTCGATCTCGCGTCCCTCGACGACCGCGACGACCGCGACACACCAACCTTTCTCAAGGTGACTCCCGCGCATCTGCCGCTGCTGCGCTCCACATTCGCGCACTGCGCGCCCACCTCGGATCTCATAGTGGGCGGCGAAGCGCTCACCGGTGCGATGCTCACCGACTGGCGACGCGAGAACCCGGCGGCCACCGTCGTCAACGAGTACGGACCCACCGAGGCCACGGTGGGCTGTTGTATCCACCGGGTGGGGCCGGGCGATGCACTCGCACCCGGGCCCGTCCCCATCGGCCTGGCCACCCCGGGGACCCGGCTGTACCTGCTCGACTCCCGACTCGGTCCCGTCGACGAGGGTGAGTTGTACATCGCCGGGTCACAACTCGCGCGCGGCTACCTGCGTAGCCCCGGGCTCACGGCCGCCGCCTTCGTAGCCGACCCGCTCGGGCCGCCCGGCACTCGGATGTACCGCAGCGGCGACCGCGTGCGCCGCCGAGACGATGACCTGCTCGAGTTCGCGGGCCGGGTCGACGACCAGCTGTCCATCAACGGATTCCGGGTCGAGCCGGGCGAAATCGCCGACACGCTCACCCGGTCCGCCGACGTGGATCAAGCCGCGGTGGTCGCTCGCGATGACGGATCCGCGGGCACAGGGCTCGTCGTGTACGCGACACCGGCACCCGGCGCCACCCCGACCGCAGCCGCTCTGCGGCAGCACCTGGCCGACCGGCTTCCGGGACACCTTGTGCCGACGACCATCGTGCTGCTCGAGGCGTTCCCCCTGACCCCGAATGGCAAGCTCGACTACGCCGCACTGCCGGAACCCGCTGAAAGCGCTGGGAGGCGGGGGGATTCGTCCGCGACACCGCAGACACCGACAGAACAGCTCGTGTGTGAGCTGATGGCCGAACTGCTCGAACTCGAAGAGGTCGGCGTCGATGACGACTTCTTCGCCCTCGGCGGAACCAGTCTTGCCGCCGCGCGCCTGGTGACCTGGGCCCGCCGCAGCGGCGTGGATTTCACCCTCACCGATGTGCTGAGCCACCGCACGGTGCGCAGGTTGCTCGGTCCCCCCGTCCGCCCGGCCCGGCACTGAGGAGACGACATGGCACCAACGCTGCCCGCCGGACTCGCCCGCCTCGGTCCCGTCGCAGGCCTGCTCGAAACCAACGGGATCACCTCCGCCGCGGTCTATCCGCTCCCGGACGACCTCCTCGACATCCCCGTATGGGCGCGGCAGCACCGCGCGGAAATCCGGGCCGTGCTGGCCCGATTCGGGGTGGTCCTACTGCGCAACGTAACCGCGGAACTCGACCTCTTCGGGCGAATCGTCGCCGCCATCGGTGGCGATCCGCTGCCCTACCGCGACCGGTCCACGCCCCGGTCGCACGTCGACGGCAACATCTACACCTCCACGGAATACCCGGCAGACCAACGGATTCCACTGCACAACGAAAACTCTTACGCCGACACCTGGCCCACGGTGCTGTTCTTCTTCTGCGAAGCACCCGCCCAACACGGCGGAGCGACGCCGGTCGCCGACAGTCGCGCGGTGTTCGACCGGATCGACGCCGACATCCGCACACGGTTCGCCGACGGCATCGTCTACACCAGGACCTACCGTGACGATTTGGGGTTGGGTTGGCAGGAGGCGTTCCAGACCGATTCGCGATCCGAAGTCGAGGAGTATTGCGCCCGGCACGGCCAGCGATGCGAGTGGGACGGCCCGGTCCTGCGAACCCGGTTCCACCGGCCGAGTTGGCGTACCGAGGCCTCTTCCGGCAGCACGGTGTGGTTCAACCAAGCCCACTTGTTCCACCTGTCGGCGCTGGACGAGGAGATCCGCGAGGCACTGCTGCTGAGCTACCCCGACGGCGATCTCCCCCGCAACGCCTATCACGGCGACGGCAGTCCGCTGGCCGCGGATGATCTCGGGCGCATCGACGAGGTCTACCGGGAGTGTGCCCTCACGATCCCGTGGCAGCGCGGCGATCTGATGGTGGTCGACAATATGGTGGCCGCGCACGGCCGCATGCCGTATCGCGGCGCACGCCGCGTGCTGGTGGCCATGACATGAGCGGCGACATCACCGAACAGGGTGTGGCCGTCTACGCGGCGTCTTTCGGCCAGCGTCGGCTGTGGTACGCAGAGCGCCTGGAGCCCACGAGCCCGATTGCCAACGTGCCCTTGGCAATCCGCCTGCGCGGACCCTTCGACCCCGCGATATGGCAGCGAGCAGTCGATGTGGTGGTGCAGCGGCACGATACGCTGCGTACCTGTCTCGCTGATCGCGGCGGGGCACCGGAACAGGTGGTCCTCGACACCTGCCGGGTGCGTGTCGAAGTCGAAGAGATCCCCGAGTCGGACGCCCCGGACTTCCTGGACCGGGTCGCGACCACCCCCTTCGATCCGACGGTCGCGCCACTGCTGCGGATCGCCCTCGCACGCTTTGCCGACGAAGATCACCTGCTGGCGATCACCATGCATCATGCGGTCACCGACGGCTGGTCGTTCGGCGTGCTGCTGCGCGAGCTTTCCGACAACTACGCCGCGATCCGCGCGGGCGCGATCACGGATCTGCCGGAATTGGCCGTGCAGTACGGCGATTACGCCGAGTGGCAGCAGGACGCTGTCGCAGCCGGCCGGTGGGCGGATCAGGCCGACTTCTGGCGCGCCGAACTCGCGGACGTGCCGCTCCTGCTGGATTTGCCGACCGACCGCCAACGGCCATCGGTGCGATCATCGGCAGGCGAAGCGATTGCGTTCATGGTGCCCGCGCCGACCGTCGCGGGCATTCGGGAGGCGGCGCGTCGACTCGGCGGCACCATGCATATGGCACTGATGGCCGCGTTCCAGGCGCTGCTCGCCGACGTCGCCGGTCAGGACCGGTTCGTCGTCGGCACGGCGGTGTCCGGCCGCAGCCCCGCGGCCGTGGAGAACCTGATCGGATTCTTCGTCAATACCGTTCCCGTCAAGGCGGATTGTTCGGGCAGCCCAACATTCCCGGAGCTGTTCGGCCGGGTTCGGGAACAGCTGCTGCGTGCCTACGCCCATCAGGACCTGCCGCTGGAGCACATCGTGGATGCCGTGCGCCCGCCACGGGACCCGGCGCGCACTCCGCTGTTCCAGGCCATTCTCACCTACGGCCCGCACCCGCTTGCCGAACTGCGCCTGCCCGATGTCGAGCCGGAGTACGTCTCTGTCGCCCCCTCCGGCGGCTGCCATTCCGACCTCGACCTCATCGTCTACGACGATGGAAAACACTTGCAGGGCTATCTGATTCGACCCGCCCGCCTCATCGACCACGAACGTGCTTCCGAATGGGTGGCGGAACTGCTGGGACTGCTGGCTGATATCGCGGCCGGGGTGAATCGTGCGCTCTGCACGCACGCCCGTCCAACGCCGACGATCCAACCCCGAGAGGCCGCTCCCTCCGACGCGGCGACCGCCGACGGTCCGCGAACCGACCTGCAGCGGTTTGTCGCCGACATCTGGGCGCAGTTGCTGGGCCTGGACTACGTTGGTGTGCACGACGACCTGTTCGCCTGCGGCGGCGACTCGCTGCAGGCCATTCGGCTGCTGAGCCGGGTCGAAACCGGGACCGGACGCAGTATCGGGCTGGCCGATTTCCTCCGCACGCCAACCGTCGCCGGACTCGCCGCGCTGCTGGCCACCAATCCCGCTGCGGCCGAACCGACTTCAGTGCCGTTGGGCCCATCCGAGCGCATTCTCGCACGTGTGTCATATGGTCAGCACCGCCTCTGGTTCATGCAGCGGCTGGAGCCCGACAGCACCGTCTACACCGTGCCGGTGGCCGCCAGAGTGCGGGGCGCATTGGATCTCGCGGCGCTGCGACGGGCAGTCGAGGTGATCGTGGCGAGGCACGATGTCCTCCGGACGCGCTTTGCCGACACCGGGAGCATCCCCGAGCAGATCGTGGAAGCCGACTTCCGGGTATCGCTCGAGGTCGAAGATGTGGCCGAGGCTGCCGCAGCGGATTTCGTCGGCCGAGTCACCGACACCCCATTCGACCTGACAACGCTCCCGTTGCTCCGCATCGCCGTCGCGAGATTCGACGCCGCCGATCATCTGCTGGTCATAGCAATGCATCATGCCATCACCGACGGCTGGTCCGTCGACCTCCTGTTCCGCGAATTGTCGCTCTGCTACGACGCTTTCCAGGCGGGGACCATGCCCGTACTGCCGGACATCCCGATCCGCTACGGCGATTACGCGGAATGGCAGCGCGCCATGGTCGAGGCGGGACAGTGGGATGCCCAGGCGTCGTTCTGGCGGACCGAACTCGTCGACTGGCCGCTGCCCCTGGACCTGCCGACCGACCGACCGCGACCGGCCATACGGACCGCACAGGGACAATCCCTGCATTTCCTGGTACCCGCGGCCACCACCGCCGGGATACGCGCGGCTGCCCGACGGTGCGGCGGCACCGTGCACATGGTGCTGATGGCCGCGTTCCAGGCAGTGCTCGCCGAACTCAGCGGACAGGATCGATTCGTCGTCGGCACCGCGGTGTCGGGACGTGGCCCCGCCGCGGTAGACAATGTCGTCGGATTCTTCGTCAACACCATTCCGGTCAAGGCGGACTGTTCGGGCGCACCCGACCGGCCGCAGCTGTTCAACCGGGTCCGGCGCAACCTGTTGCGCGCCTATGCGAATCAGGATCTTCCCCTGGAGCACATTGTCGACGCCGTACGCCCGCGCCGCGACCTCGGCCGCACTCCGCTCTTCCAGGCCGTCCTGACCTTCGCAACCGACCCTTGCGCCGAATTGCGTCTCGGCGCAACGCAGGTCGAATCGCGTCCGGTGCTGCAGGACGCCGCCCGCACCGATCTCACGGTGGAGATCCACGACACCACACCGGCTTTGAACGGCGTGGTGGAGTTCAGCACCGACCTATTCGACTCCGTGACCGTCGCCTCGTTCATCGACCAACTGCTCGAGGAGCTCGCCCAGTGGAACCGCTGACCGATAACACCTGCGCCGGAATTACCGCATATCTCACCCGAATGTGGTGCACGATCCTCGATCTCGACGCGGTCGACCCCGATGACAACTTCTTCGACCTGGGCGGGACGTCCTTCCAACTGCTCATGGTGAAGGACCGCCTCGACACCGAGTTGGGCATCACCACCGAGCTGATGAGTTTCTTCCGTCATCCCACGGTGGCGGAGCTGGCCGACTACCTCTACGGGAGGACACGATGACGGCGGACGACGCAATCGCGGTGGTGGGTATGGCGGGCCGTTTTCCGGGCGCCGCCGACGTGGCCGAGTTGTGGCGAAACCTGGTGGCGGGCAAGGAGTCTCTGGTCCGCCCGGCAACCGGCACACCGGGAGACGCCTACGGTGTACTGGCCGATATCGACCTGTTCGACGCCGAGTTCTTCAAGGTCGCACCGGCCGAGGCCGAACTCCTCGATCCACAGCACCGGCTGTTCCTCGAATGCGCGTGGCATGCCTTGGAGCACGCCGGCTGCCCTCCGGACCGCTATGGCGCGCAGACCGGAGTCTTCGCCTCCGCCAGCCCGAGCACGTACCTGCTCCGGACCCTGCTCACCCGATTCCAGCACGCGAATCCCACCGAGCAGCACCGCATCCTGCTGGCCACCGACAAGGACTACCTCGCGACCCGCACCTCCTACAAGCTCGACCTACAGGGCCCCAGCATCGGCGTACAGACGGCATGCTCGTCATCGCTGGTCGCGGTGCACCTCGCGACCCGCGCGCTGGCCGCGGGCGACTGCGGGGTCGCGGTGGTTGGCGGCGCCACCGTATTCCTTCCGCAAGTGACCCTGCAAGAGCATGTGGACGGTGCCATCATCTCCGCCGATGGACACTGCCGCCCGTTCGACGCCGCCGCCACCGGCGCGGTCGGCGGCAACGGGGTGGCCGCGGTGGTGCTGCGCCGCGTCGCCGACGCCGTCCGCGACGGCAATCCGATTCGTGCGGTGATCCTCGGTTCCGCGGTCGAGAACGACGGGCGCCGCAAGGTCGGCTACGCCGCGCCCGGTTGGGAAGGCCAAGTTCGGACCGTATCCCGCGCGCTCGAGCGCGCGAGTGTCGCGAGTACCGACATCGGATACGTGGAAGCCCACGGCACCGGCACGCCGATCGGCGATCCGCTGGAGGTATCGGCGCTGGCCGAGGCGTTCGGGCGGCACCGCGACGGTGCGGCGGCACCCGGCGACTGTCTGCTCGGTTCGGTCAAGTCGAACATCGGACATCTGGACGCCACCGCTGGCGTGACCGGCCTCATCAAGGCGGTGCTCGCGCTGGAGCACGGAATCATCCCGGGCACAGTGCATTTCCGGGAGCCGAACCCGAACTTCGAGTGGGATCGGTCCCCGTTCGCCGTCAACGCGTCGGCGGTGGAGTGGCCGCAATCCCGCGCGGACCGCCGCTGCGGCGTAAGCAGTCTCGGAATCGGCGGCACCAATGCCCATGTGGTGCTGGCGGGTTGGGCCGGAGCCGCACGCACGCGTGCCGAACGTTCGTGTCATGTGATGACGTTCTCGGCGCACTCCGCTGCCGCCCTGGCAGCCCGGACCCGGGACCTGCGCGCACGCCTAGAGGCCGACCACGACGCCGATCCGGCCGATATCGCTCGCACCATCCAGATCGGCAGCAGTGCACTGCCGCACCGTCGTTTCGTGATCGCGCACAATCGCTCCGAACTGGTTACGGCGCTTACCGATACAGCGGCGGTCGGCACGCGTGCGACGTCGAAGGCAAAAGTAGCGTTCCTTTTTCCCGGACACGGCGGACAGTATCCCGATGTCGGTGCCCGGCTGTGGCCCGACTTCGAGGTTTTCCGTACCGCGCACCAGGACTGCCTGGACCTGTTGGACGCCGCTTCCGATCGCTCACTGAAAACATTGCTCTCCGAAGCGGATCGCGTGGACGATACGCTGGTCGCGCAACCCGCACTCTTCGCGGTCGAATACGCGCTCGCCCGCACCTGGCTGCATCTCGGTGTGCGTCCGGCGAGCATGATCGGCCACAGCCTCGGCGAATACGTAGCGGCGGTGATCGCGGGCGTGATGACCGCCGACGACGCGGCGCAGCTGGTGGTGGCCCGTGCGGAGTTGATGCAGAAACTCGCGCCGGGGGCCATGCTCGCCGCCGCCATCAGCGAGGAAGACGCCGCTCGGTTCGTTGCCGCGGGGGCGGATCTGGCGGCCGTCAACGCCGCGAAATCATGTGTGCTTTCCGGGTCCGTCCAGGTCGTCGACGCGATCGCCGAGGACCTGGCCGGTGCGGGCATACCCTTCCGACGCCTGGCGGTGTCGCGGGCCTTCCACAGTCGGATGACCGACACCTGCCTCGATGGCCTGCGTGCGCAGGTGGCCCGAATCCCCTTGCAGCCGCCGAACATTCCCTTCGCGTCGAATGTCACCGGCACCTGGATCACCGACGAGCAGGCGACGAGTCCGGACTACTGGGTCGAACAAACGCGGCGCACCGTGCGGTTCGCCGAAGGTTTGGCCACGGTATTCGCCTCGGGTCCGAATGTGGTGGTGGAATTGGGGCCCGGTCGTGCACTGAGCAGGCTGGCACAGCGCGATCCGGCGCGGCCGGAAGGCCTTCAGGTCCTCGCGTCCCTGCCCGCGCCCAGCGACAAGGAGTCCGAATCCGAGTGCCTGTCAAGGGCGTTGGCAGCGGCGTGGACTGCGGGTGCTCCCGTCGACTGGTCGGTGCTCTGGGAGCACGAACGGCCGTGGACCGCGGTCGACCTGCCTGCCTATCCGTTCCAACGCACCCGCCATTGGCCCTCCGACGTTCCCGAGGAATCCAGCGCCGCACCGGCCGCGCAACCAGTGACCGGCCCGCAACGGTCCCGCTCGGACACCGGGGAGCTGCTCGTGGCAGTTCGCTCCACCTACACGGATACGATCGGACGTCCGCTCGAGGACACCGCGAACTTCTTCGACGCGGGCGGAGATTCGTTGGTGGCAGTCCAGGCGGTGTTGGCGTTGCGCGCCGAGCTGGGCCGGGAGCTGTCGTTGCGCGAATTCGTCGACAACCCCACTATCGAGCAGCTGACAGCCCTGCTGACCGACCGTGAAACCGCCGTCCCCACATCCCGACCAGCCGTGACGGCACCTTCCACCGATCAGGTGGCCCAGACCTGTCCGGCGACACCGACGGTATCCGTGCGCGACAGTGCCTCCGCTGCACCCGGACCGCGGTCGGGCCCGGAGTTCAGCGTGTTCTTCTTCTCAGCCGACTCCGTCGAGGGTGACCGCTACGGGCTGATTCTCGACTCCGCGCAGCGCGCCGATGAACTCGGCTACACCGCGATCTGGACGCCGGAACGCCACTTCCACCAATTCGGCGACCTGTTTCCGAACCCCTCGGTGCTGGCGGCGGGAATCGCGACCCGTACCAACAGGATTCACCTGCGTGCGGGCAGTGTTGTTGCGCCGCTGCATCATCCGGCACGAGTCGCCGAGGAGTGGTCGATCGTGGACAACCTCTCGGGTGGCCGGGTCGGACTCGGATTTGCGCCGGGATTCGTCCCGCTGGACTTCGTCTTCAGCCAGGCCTCCTACGAGCGTAAGCAGCAGATCATGCTGGACCGCGTCGAGAAGGTACGCAAGCTGT
>NZ_BAGN01000422.1 GCF_000308835.1 Nocardia vinacea NBRC 16497
TATCCCCTGTGTGCCTTGCGGGACTGAGTTTAGGTCGGTGTGCCTTTCATATGCAAGCACATCTGCACGATCGATTGTGCGTTCGCAGTTGGGTTTTCGCGCCTGCTAATCATCCGCGAACCGGTGCGGACGCGGGGCTAATTCGGCGCGATCATTTCGCATTGATCACGACATCGGTGCTGTAGTGAACTTGAGTGCCGGGCTCCACATATCGGTCGGCCGCGCAGCGCCAGGCCAGGAAATGCTCGGTGAAACGGTGTGCTTCGGCGGCCTCCTCGTCGATATAGACCTGGTAGAGGAAAAACCGGTGCGGATCAACCCGGTCGGCGCACACATCGAATCGCAGGCAACCGGGTTCCTCGCGCACCGATGCGGCGGCGCTGCGACTGACCACATCGAGGAATTCACCGCGGGATCCGGGTCGCAGCTTCAGGGAAGTGATACGGCTGAACACGGCATGTTCTCCAATCTAGCGGCGAAAAATATCAATCGGTAAGTGCGGCACCGCCTTCGGCGACCGACTGGCTACCGATATCGGAGACCGCGCGCGTTACCGAAATGTCGCCTGCGACGAGCTCCAAAGTGGTGTGCGTGGCCTGTGCCGCATGCAGAATTTCGGCGAGGACGGCGGCGACATCGGCCCGGGAGATGCTGCCGTAGGGCAGTGGTGGCGTGCTCAGCAAGACGCGGTCGGTCGCGGCGGTATCGAGCAGCCGGCCGGGGCGCAGGATCGTCCACTCGAGATCGCGGGCGCGCAGATCGTCCTCGGCCTGGGTCTTGGCGTCGATATAGGCGGCCCAGACCTCATCGGTGCCGGGGGCGGGCGGCTTACCCGCGCCCATCGTGGAGATCTGCACGAACCGCCGGACACCGGCCGCCTCGGCGGCATCGGCCAATAGCACCGAACCGCCCTTGTCCACCGTGTACTTGCGGGCCGTTCCGCTGCCCGCACCGGCGCCCGCGGCGAAAATCACCGCATCGGACCCCTTTACGACGGCGGCGAGTTCGGCCACCGTGCTGTGTTCGAGATCGAAGACGACCGGTCGTGCGCCGGTGGCCGCGACCTCGTCCGCATGGTCGGCATTGCGGATCAGGCTCTCGACCTCGTCGCCGCGCCTGGTGAGTATTTCGCCGAGCAGTAGCGCGATCTTCCCGTGTCCACCTGCGATGACGACGCGCATATGGGGTCCTTTCAGAGTAGCGATCGCTTGCAGATCGCCGATGGTCAGCGTTCGGGTCCTCCGGGATTACACGATGCCTGGACGGTGGCCTGATAGCCCACGGCCGGACGCCAGGGTTCCAGATTCCAGCTCTCCTTGTTCGGCTGCACCATGCGGGCCCAGGCCCAGTGACAGACGAACTGGTCGCGCATACCGGGCGTATCGGCGTCGGGGGAGTCCGTGAGCACCTCCTGCCACGCCCGTTCCTCGGTACCGGGGAAGGCCTCGCGCCGCCCGGCCTCGGTGGGGTAGACCAGCAGGCGAGCACCGTCGACGCCCTCGGTCCAGCTGGTGTGGTCGATCAGCGGCATACCTGCGTAGGGGTCGACGCTCGGCAGCGCGGCAAGGGGGGTGGTGGATACGGGCGCGGCCGTGGGCGTCGTGGTGGTTGTCGCTACGGCCGACGGTGTCTCGTCGGTGCCGCACGCCGCGACGGCCGGGACCAGCGCGCCGCAGCACAGCAGCGCGGCACCCCATCGTGCCCATTCGGTATTCCGCTGGGTCAACGTCGATCCTCCCGCATGGTGTCCACCATCCGAGAGTAGTCATCGTGCGGCGGCGCAACAGCCATACCGGGATGTGGCAGCCCAGTGTTTTACAGCAATGACGGTTTATGGCAGTGACGCCGCAGCCACGGTCAGTGCCACAGCGAGCGGCACGGCAGTCGGCGCAATCCCGGTCGCACCTTGCTGTCGACCGTCACGGTGAGTCCGGCGTTGACCGCTGCTGAGGTGAATTCCCACGCCTCGGTTCGGGTGGCGGCGTATTCGAGAACGAGTGCGTCCTCGGGGGTCGGACCGTCGAAGTAGACGGTGACCCTTCGCGTCGGTGGATCTTGGATATCCATCGGATACACCGAGTTTCGCTCGGTGGAATCCACTCCGGTTTTCACAGTGCCGTCCATGCCACCGTCTCCTTCCGACCCGACTCGCCGCGTCGATAGGTGTGACGGTAAGTCGCGCACCATGGTGTCGAACATGGTCCGGTCGATCGGCTGGACATGTCACAGACGCGACACCTCGCGATCAGAGACAGTCACGAAGGCGCCGGACCGCCGACCACTGTTCGCGCATCCGAGAGTTGTGATTTCTCAAAACATTTCGCCTGCCCTTTGCCTTCGCGGCCATCGCAGTCGACTATGTTCGCAACGTTGGACCAAACTCTCTCCCGGAGGCAATACGTCGATGAGACAGGCCCTGCGTAGACCGATTTACGCACTCCGCGGCATGATTCGAGCGACCGGAAAACAGTCGCTGGCCATGACGATCGGTCTGCTGATGGTGCTGACGGCGACGGCAGGCGCCGCCCACACCACACCCCTGTATCCCGCCCCTGATCCCGACCCCTTCTATGCGACCCCGCCCGATCTGGCGGATAAGAAACCCGGTGATGTGATCGCGACACGGGTGATGCCCCCGCTGGCGATCTTCCCGGATACCACCGTCACCGTCGTGCGCTTCCGTTCCACCAGCTCCGAAGGTCAGCCGATCGCGGCGACCACAACGGTGCTCACTCCGAAGGCACACGCTCCTGACGGCCCCTTGCTCTCCTATCAGCACATCATCAATGGCCTCGGCGCCGAGTGCTCGGTATCGCGGGTGCTCTACACCGGCGATCCGAACCTCATCGTCCGAGAGGCGCCGGGCTGGAATGTGCTGCTCTCGCGTGGCTGGAGCGTCGCGCTGCCGGACCACCTCGGTCCGAATTTCGCCTACGGCGCGGCCAAATTGGGCGGCATGATCACCCTCGACGGCATCCGGGCGGTGAAGCAGGTCGCCGAATTGCAGGTGCACAAGAGCCCGGTCTCGATGGTCGGGTACTCCGGCGGCGGCATGGCTACCGCATGGGCGGCCGCGCTGGCGCCCGAGTACGCGCCGGACGTGGAGATCGCCGGGGCTGCGATGGGCGGTGTGCCGATGAATCTGGTGACCATGCTGGAGACGCTCGGCCTCAACTCGCATCCGGTCTTCGGGCTCGCGCTGGCGGCCGGACTCGGCCTGGAGCGGGAGTATCCCGACCGCTTCCCGCTCAGCGACCAACTCAACGAGCGCGGCCTCCTCGCACGGACTGCGATCGCCAATAGCTGCACCAATGACATCCTGGCCGCGGGCGCGGGGCGCGGGGCACTGGACTTCGCGAAGTCGACCTCGATGATCAACGATGCCACCGCACGCGCGGTGGTCGAGGAGAACAGCCTCGAACTCTACGACGGCGTGCCGAAAACGCCGATCTTCGAATGGCATTCGCCGATCGACGGACTCATTCCCGTCGATGCGGTGGTGAATACCGATAAGCGCTGGTGCGCGGCCGGGGCGCGGGTGCAGTCCGAGCAGATCCCGGTACCCGACCATCTCACTGCCGCGGTCCTGGGCATTCCGGCGGCGCTGAATTGGTTGGACGCGCGATTCCGAGGGGAGGTAGCGCCGAGCAACTGTTGAGAATGAGCACGAACAAACTGGTGCGATCCGGCGGATGCCGGAGCACGACCGAGCCGGATCCGTGTTGCTGGACAAGCGGATTCGGCTCGGATTGTTGCGATTCGGCGACGTGACACACACAACTCGGGCACGGCGGGGTATCCGCGCGAGTTCCCTCGGTTAGCCTGACTTTCTGGCCTCGGCACTCAGGGGCATTTCGGGGGTCGAAGGCACCAACCCGGGCGCCAGGGAAACCCGACGTCGCACCCTGGGGCGTGTGCCAATGAAGTGCCTGCGTGTCATCGTTTTCGTGCTGTTGCTGGTGTGTCCGGTCGCGATAGGGGAGGCGTCGGCCGAACCGCCGCCCGCACCGGCGCCGCCCGCTATTCCCGGCCTGCCCGCATTGCCGATCCCGACCGATACCGGTTCGATATTGCCGGATCTGCAGCAGTTGATCGATCGCGTCATCCCGCCGCCACCGATCGCTGTCGGGCCGCACCTGTCCGGTCCGATGCAGGAGGCCACCACCCTGTCCCCAGCGCTGGCCGCCCTGCGCCAGGCCTCGGCGCCGAGCGCCATCGGCGATCCGATCTTCGACGCGTGGCCGGCGAATCTGGACGATTACGCGCCCGGCGAGCTCGTGGAGGTGCGCGATGTCAGCGCGACGGCCGCGCCGCTGGTGTTGGTGCCGACGCGGCAGGCGCTGCTACTGAAATACCGCACCACCGATTCGCGCGGCGCGGCCTCGTATGCCACTGCGACATTGATCATTCCGGCCACCGCATGGCCAGGTCCGGGCGGCCGACCGGTCGTGGTGAACAACCTCCCGATCGATGCGCTGGGTCGGGACTGCACCCCTGGCTACACCTTCTCGCACGGTTGGTCACGCAATACCAGCATCACCGACTTCCTTCCGCCCACAACGCAATTGGCGGCATTGCGCGGATACGCGGTGCTGATTCCGGATCACGAGGGACCGTGGATGGCCTACGCGGAGCCCTACGTCGCCGGACATGCGGTGCTCGATGCCATCCGCGCGGTGCGCGGATGGCGCCCAGATGAATTCGGCGACAGCCGATTCGGTATGACCGGCTACTCCGGTGGCGCCATCGCCACCAAGGGGGCGGTGAAGCTGATCGACAGCTACGCCCCGGAATTGGCCGGATCGATCGTCGGTGCCGCGCTCGGCGGTGTGCCCGCCGACTACGAAATCCTCGGGCGCAGCATGAACGGCAACCTCGCCTCGGGGGTCTTCCTGGCCGCGACCTTCGGCGTCGGCCGGGAGCGCCCGGAGATCCTGGCCAGTATGAACAACCTGGCGCAGTGGGCGGCGACGTCACCGCTGAAAGACTTGTGCGGCAGTGTATTCGGTGCGGTCGGGTTGCTGATGCTGCCCATCGATATCGCCGCCAAGATCCCGGATCCGCTGCATTCCGAGGTCGCCACCGAGATATACGACGTGACGCGCATGACGGGCATGAAGTCCGCGACACCGCTCTACATCTACAACGGTGAGCAGGAATTCTGGATTCCGGCCGAGGGTGCGCGCAACCTCTACCAGGAGCAGTGCGGCCTCGGTGTCTCGGCGGTGTATCGCAGCGTCCTCGGTGAACACATCATCGCAGGCGGGCTCGGCTATCCGGACGCGATGATCTGGCTGGATCAGCGCCTGCAGGGGGTGCCGGCGCCCGATGAATGTTGAGAGATCTATGGCGATCAGCTATTAGTGTTGCAACTGGCACTCGGGTCGCGATTTATGACACGTGACGGTTTTGAGTGGATCTGAACAAGCTAGAGCGATGGTGGGGCGCCACTATCGGATGTCCGACCATTACGAGGTCGGTCGGGAGAAGGTCCGCGAATTCGCCCGTGCGGTTCGCGGCGTCCATCCTGCGCACTATTACGAAGAGGCGGCGTGGGAGCTCGGCTACGACGGGCTCGTCGCACCACCCACCTTCTCCTCGATCATCTGGCTGCTGCTCCAGCGCAAGATGTTCGATTCGGTGCTGACCGGCTACGACATCAGCCAGGTGCTGCATACCGAGCAGAGTATCCGGGCGCACCGGCCGCTCGTCGCCGGTGATCAACTGCGCTGCGACACCTTTGTCGAATCGTTCCGGCAGTTCGGCGACATGGACTTCATGGTCATCCGGAGTCTGCTCACCAACCAGTACAAGGAATTGCTGCAGACCGCGCACACCACCGTGGTCGCCCACACCGGCGCCGACGTCGCCACCGAACTGGTCACTGCGGTCGACGGCGTCATCATGAGCGGTGAGGCGCTGAGCCAACGTCAGGGCGCGACCCGGCGGCCGGAGCACGCGTTGGATGGCGGCATCGTCGAATGCTTCGACGAGGTGTTGCCCGAGGGCGGTGTGGACGAGCCTCCGGTGCGGGTGCCGTGCGGCATCGAGTTCGACGAGCTGCAGGTCGGTACCGAACTGCCCACCCGCGTCGTCCCGCTCTCACGCGGTGATCTGGTGAATTACGCTGGGGTATCCGGTGATTCGAATCCGATCCACTTCAGCGAGCATGTTGCGATCGCCGCGGGACTGCCCGGTGTGGTCTCGCACGGCCTGCTGACCATGGGTCTCGGCGCGAGCTATCTCACCGACTGGCTCGGCGATCCGGCCGCGATCACCGAATACGGTGTGCGGTTCGCCGGATTCGCCCCGGTCTCGGCCACCCGGCAGTGCGAGATCGAATTCCACGGCCGGGTCAAGTCGCTGGATCCGGATCGCCGCGCGGCGACCGTCGCGCTCACCGCGGTCTCCGACGGTCGCAAGCTGTTCGGTCGGGCCAGCGCGGAGGTGCTGCTGCGCTGAACCGAAGCTGGGCCGCAGATATTGGGGAATGTACTTGCAGATGTACGAATACTTGTGGAAATAGGGCATTTTGGTTCTAGAGAGTTGCGGCTATTTCATGGCAGACTCATCGAATGCGTGCTTCGGAAGTGCGACATTCATTTTCCGGCAAGAACCCTGCCGCCGACGGTGGACCGACCGTGCTGCGGATGATGCTCGGCAGCCGGATGCGACGGTTGCGCGAGACCTGTGACATCTCCCGCGAAGATGCGGGCGAGGCGATCCGCGGTTCGCATTCCAAGATCAGCCGGCTCGAATTGGGGCGCACCGGTTTCCGGGAACGCGATCTACTCGATCTGCTTACGCTCTACGGGGTCACCGACCCGGAGGAGCGCGAGGAGTTCAAGGAGCTCGCTCGCCAAGCCAACGCCTCGGGCTGGTGGCATCGCGACAGTGATTGGCTACCGAAGTGGTTCGACACCTATCTCGGACTCGAGCAGGCCGCCAAGCTGATCCGCGGCTACGAGCCGAGGGCGATACCCGAGCTGCTGCAGACCGCCGACTATGCACGGGTATTGCTGGCCCTGGCGCATCCGGCCGAATCGGCGGAGGCGATCGCGCGGCGGGTCGCGCTGCGGTTGCGCCGTCAAGAGATCTTGCGCCGCCCGCATCCACCGCAGCTGTGGCTGATCGTCGAGGAGGCGGCGTTGCGTCGGCCGATCGGCGGGTCGAGGGTGTGGCGGGCTCAGCTCGAGTATTTGCGGCGCATCACCGAGGAGCCGCACATCACCGTGCAGGTGCTGCCGGATCATGTCGGCGGTCCGGCGTTGGCCGATGGTGCGTTCACCATGCTGCGCTTCGCCGAAGCCGATCTCCCCGACATCGTTTATCTGCAGCAACTCACCAGTGCGCTGTATCTGGACAAGACCGCCGACCTCGACGCGTATCGCGCGGTGGCCAATCAACTATCGGTGCACGCCGCGCCACCGGAGTACACCCCGGGATTGCTGCGCGCCCTGTACGAACGGCATCCGGAGACGCTCGATCACCCGGCCGCGCTGGGCGATTCGCGGTGATGCGCCGAAAACAATAAGCGGGACAATCGAACTCGGCGCGGTGCGGTGCCACGTCGGGTTCGTCAAGTGCGTACGGTGTGATGCCGGATCTCATACGATAGGAACCGCACAGGTCCCGTGGACGAAGGTATTGACATGACCGACGATGCTGCGCCCCCGACTCGGCTCGACCGGGAGATCGATCAGAGCAAACCGAGTATCGCCAGGGTCTATGACTATCTGCTCGGCGGTAAGGACAACTACCTCGTCGACCAGGAGATCGGTGATCACTTCAAGGTGAACCTGCCTGGTTCGGTGGCGATCGCCTTCACCAGCAGGCAGGCGCTGATCCGCGGGGTGCGCGATATGGCCCGTGCGGGCATGTGGCAGTTCATCGACTTCGGCAGCGGCTTGCCGACGGCCGACAATGTGCATCAGGTCGCGAAGCGGCACGCCGCCGACGCTCGGGTGGTCTACGTCGACAATGATCCGATCGTGCTCGCACACGGTCGCGCGCTGCTGGCCACCGATAAGAACACCACGGTGATCCAGGCCGACGCTCGCGATCCCAAATCGATCCGCGACCATCCGGATGTTGTGCGGCTGATCGATTTCGACCAGCCCGTCGGCGTCATCTTCAGTTCGATCCTGCACCACTTCAACGACGACGAGGATCCGGCTGCTGTGGTGCGCTTCTGGAACGACCAGATTCCTGCCGGCAGTCACGTATTGATCACGCACTTCCGATCCGGGCACAATCCGGAGACCAATGCGGCCGAACAGAAGCTGCAGGCCACCTTCGGCCGCGGCCGCTGGCGCGATACCGAGGAGATTCGCGTCCTCTTCGGCGACCTCGAAGTCCTCGAACCCGATATCGTCCCGTCGGCGCAGTGGCGACCGGACGTGGCGGCCGATGACGCAGCGTCGGTCGGCAGCTCCGGGCGCGAGCTCACCGTCTGGGAGCAGCTCATCGTCACCGGGCTGGCACGAAAGCCCTGATACGAATCACACCGAACTAATGTCCCGGTGGGACAATAGGGCGTAGACTGCCGATATGGGTATCGACGACGAGGTCGACCTCGACGGACGTCGGCTGCGTACACTCCGCAGTCGCGCGGCAATGTCGCGCGCCGCATTCGACCTGCTCAACGAGCGTGGGTTGGGTTCGGTGGCCGTCGAGGACATCGCGGAACGCGCCGGGGTCACCCGGCGGACCTTCAGTCGTCATTTCTCCTCCATCGAGGATGCCGTACTCGGTGAAATCGATCAGGACGTGCACCTGTTCAACGAGGCGCTGTGCCGTCGCCCCCTGAGCGAGCCGCCGCTGGTCGCCTACCGCAATGCCTTGCACGACTGGCTGGCCACCGAACACACCGGTGCGAAGGCAGCGCGCCTGGCCCGGCGCTGGGCGCTGTTCCAACTCTTCGAGGCGGAACCGACGCTGGCCGCGGGCTATCAGCGCATCCGACTCGAGGGGCAGCGCGAATCCGTGCGGATCATCGCCGCCAGACTCGATGTCGATCCCGCGGTGGACCACCGTCCGGAGGCAGCCGTCGCGGCCGGGACCGGACTGCTCATCGCTGCACTACAGGTCTGGGGCGCGGGTTCGGACACCGATGGACTCCCCGATCTCATCGACACATTCTTCGACACCCTTAACGGGCTGACAGCTGAATTCCAGAGCGAGGTGTCATCGTCATGACCGCAGCAACCGGGTCGCCGAGCGTTGTCCGCCGCACCTGCCGCCGGGTCGGCCTGGATCGAAATCCGATGCGCCGCCGCGAGGACCGCCTGCAACTGGTGGTCGCCGCGGTGCTCACGCTGTTGTTCCTGATCATCGCCCCGCTGCTGTCGATGGCGGTCGGCGGCCGGATCTACCAGACCGAAGACCGCATCGCGCGGGCCGAAGCGGCGCAGTTACACGAGGTCGACGCGACCGTGCTCGAGGTCGGCAAAGCGCCGCTCTACGCGCCCATCACCCCGGCTCGGGTGCAATGGCGCGACGCCGACGGTGTCACGCATACCAGCGACTACCAGGCCACCGGAGTGATGAAAGTCGGTGCCACGGTGAAGATTTGGCTCGACGGCTCGGGCAAGGTCACCGAGCCGCCGTCGGACACCCGGGCACTGAGCAAGGCATTGCTGATCACCACCGGCATGGTCTTCGGGATCGCGGTCTGCTTCGGCTGCGGATACGCACTGCTGCGCCGCGCGCTCGATCGGCGCAGGGCCCGGTTGTGGGAGACCGAATGGGCCACGGTGGAACGCATTTGGGGCAACCACGGGACGCGTCCGGATCAAGCCTAGTTCGTGCCGAGGTGCGGCGCGCCCACTCGGAGTGGGTAGGGACACTCAGGGTGGGCACGCCGCGTGCCCAGCTGACGTGCGGCGAACACGGGTCGGGCACCGATGACGTTAGGGCACAGCGGTATCGGGTCGCGCGGCGAGCGAGCGATCATCGGATATCGCACGACCGACACCCATTTGCGCTGTGACACAACACAAACCGGGACACAGCACAAACGGGCCGGCGACTCTAGACCGGGAAGAGGCTGTGCTTGCGCGGGTTGTGCTTCTGCACCGCGCCCTTCTCCCGCAGCAGGCGCAGCGCCCTGCGGATCTCCAGACGGGTCTGCGACGGTTCGACGACGGCATCGATGTAGCCGCGTTCGGCCGCGGTCCACGGAGTGGCCACGGTGGCGTTGTAGAAGTCGATCATCTGCTGGCGCACGGTGGCGCGCTGGTCGGGCGGGGTCGCCTCCAGCTGCCTGCGGCCGATGATGCCGACCATGCTCTCGGCGCCCATGACCGCGATCTGTGCCGTCGGCCAAGCCAGCGCCAGGTCCGCGCCCAGCGGTTTGCAGCCCATCACCGCATAGCCGCCGCCGTAGGCCTTGCGTGTCACGATCGAGACGATCGGCACCGTGGCCTCGATGACCGCGCGGAAGAACCGGCCGCCGCGCTTGATGACGCCGTTGCGCTCCTCTTCGAGACCGGGCAGCACACCCGGGGTGTCGACGACGAAGATCAGCGGCAGGCCGAAGGCGTCGCACAGCCGTATGAAATATGCCGCCTTATCCGAGCACAGTCCGTCCAGCGCGCCGCCGAGCACCTGCGGCTGATTGGCGATCACGCCCACACTGCGACCGTCGACCCTGGCGAATCCGGTGATCAGGTTCTGGGCGGTACCAGCGCTGATCTCGTGGAAATCGCCGTCGTCGAAGATGCGCAGCAGCACCTCGTGCATGTCGTAACCGGACCGGTCGGAATCCGGAATGATCGAGTTCAGCTCGAGGTCGTGTGCCGTGGTTTCGGGCTCCAGTCCCGGATTCACCACCGGAGCCTGTTCGAGGCAGCTCGACGGCAGGTAGCTCAGATAGTTGCGGACCCAGTCGAAGGCGGCCTGCTCGTCCGCCGCGACATGGTGCACCGTGCCATTGGCCTGCAGGGCGGCGGCGCCACCGAGATCGTCGGCGCTGACCACCTCGCCCGTCACGCCCTTGATCACCTCCGGACCGGTGACGAACATGTACGACTTCTCGGTCGCGACCAGCACATCCATATTGACCGGGCCGTAGACCGAACCGGCCGCGCATTTGCCGAGCATGACCGCGACCATCGGCACGAAGCCGGACAGATCCTCCTGGCGTCGGCACATCAGTGCGTACCAGGCCAGCGAGGTCACCGCCTCCTGGATGCGGGCGCCGCCGGAATCGTTGATCGACACCACCGGGCAGGCGTTCTCCTGCGCGAATTCCATTGCGGCGGCGACCTTTCGGCCGAACATCTCGCCGACCGATCCGCCGTGCACGGTCTGGTCGTGGGCGATGACGACGACCGGCCGGCCGTCGATGTAGCCGCGGCCGGTCACCACACCGTCGCCGTACATGCCGTCGGTGCTGCCCGGCTGTCGCACCAGCGCGCCCATTTCCACGAAGGAGCCCTGGTCCAGCAGCATGCGCACGCGCTCGCGCGCACTCGGTATGCCCTTGTTCTTGCGTTTCGCGATGCCGGTCTCGCCGGCGGGTTCCTCGGCGAGCTCCAGGATGTCCCGGAGTTCCTCGAGTTTTTCTCGCGTGCCGCTCATATGGGGTGCCATCCTTCGAACTAGTCGCCTTGTACTGTCCGGATTCACCGAACGGTACAAGGCGCTCGATGCTATCGGGTGTAGGACCCGCAGCACAGGGACTCAACTTTAGCCATGGGGCGGCTCACCGGTCCGCTGGGTGTGCCGTCCCCGGTGCCGTCGGTGGATCGTCGCCGGGCGTTACAGCCGTCGCACCGGATGGCGCACCCGCGTCAGTGTCCCGGGGAGCACCCGGTCTCGCCGACTATATCCGGTCATCCGAATGACCGGAAATATTGGACCGAGAATCGCTCCGCTGCTTGTGATTTCGCCCAAGCTGGTCGGCACGGTGTGATGACTTTCCTAATTACCGGACCGGATATGCGATTTTGGTCCGAACGCCACTAGCCTTTCACAGTCATGGTGGGCAAACAGGCTGGTTCGGGCAGCAAGAGCCTGGAATCGAAACTGGTCGAACATTTGACTTTTCAGGCCCGGCGCACGCAGCGCGGAGATCTCGGTACTATCACGCGCACCTGTTTGGCGGAAGCTGCGCAAGTGCTGGAACCGCGGTTGGATCCGGCTGCCGAGCAGCCCGGGGTGATCACCGGATCGGCCGCGCGGTGGGCCCGCGAGGGCGTGGCGCTGGAAACTGTGCTGGACGCCTATCACGACGGTGTGCGCGCCGGGCTGGAATTCCTCGCCGAACAGGCAGCGGACGAGGATGCCGATCAGGTGGCGGCCGCGGCCGGGTTGATCGTGCGCGTGCTGGAAATGGTGACGACGGCGACGTCCACGGCCTATCTGGACGAACATCGCCAGGTCGCCCGGGAACAGCAGACTGCCGCGCAGACTCTGGTATCGGCGCTGCTCAGCGGACACGGCGTCGCACGGCTGGCCGGGCGCGCCGGTATCAGCGTCGCCGCGTCTTATCAGGTCGTCGCCCTCGCGATTCCCGCACATCCGGACGAGCGAAGACCCGGTCTGGGCGCGCCGTCCGCGGCCCGCCGGAAGTTGCGCCGGGTCCAGGCGGCGCTGGCGATGCCGCTCGGTTCCCGGGCACTGTCGCTGCTGTCCGATGAGGGCGGCACGGTCCTGGTGCCGATCGACGAGGTATCCGCCATGGCACCGCTCGCGCTCACTCCGGAGGTGCTCGACCTGGTCAGCGAGGCTGCCGAGGTACCGCTGACCGCGGTGGTGGCCTCCGGTGAGACCGCTCGGATTCCCGAACTGGCCGGCTCGGCACAGGAACGGCTCGCCCGACTCCTCGCCGACGGCCGGGCGCCGGGGCTCTATCGGATCGCCGATCTGCCGGCTTGTGACGGTTTCCAGTCAGGTCGTCGAGCTGTCGTCACCTCGCCCAACGATCGACGAATCACCCGTTCGGCCTGAACAACCCCGCTTATCGTCGATTCAGGGGAGAACAAAGGAGCACGTGTGACGACCGCGTTGACCGATCTCGACATTTTGCGCGAACTGGAGCCCGTCGCCGAACGTCATCTCGACGAGCATCTGCGCAAGGCCAAGGCGTGGCACCCGCACGATTATGTGCCGTGGGACGACGGCCGGAATTTCGCCGCGATGGGCGGCATCGATTGGGATCCGGAACAATCTCGGCTGTCGGAGGTCGCGTGCACCGCCATGGTGACCAACCTGCTCACCGAGGACAATCTGCCGTCCTATCACCGGGAGATCTCGGAGTCGTTCTCACTGGACGGTGTCTGGGGCACCTGGGTCGGGCGCTGGACCGCGGAGGAAAACCGCCACGCGATCGTCATGCGCGATTATCTGGTGGTCACTCGCGCGGTGGATCCGGTCGTACTGGAACAGGCCAGAATGGCGCATATGACGACGGGGGTCGCGAAGCCGGAGAAGGGGCCGCAGTTCCTGCGTTCGGTCGCATATGTAACATTGCAGGAACTGGCGACCAGAATAAGTCACAGAAATACCGGCGCCGCCTGTAATGAGCCCATCGCCGAGCGTATGCTGCAACGGATTGCCGCCGACGAGAACCTGCATATGATCTTCTACCGCAACCTCAGTGCCGCCGCCCTCGACCTCGCACCCGACGAGGCCATGCGTGCGGTCACCGATATCGTCACGCGGTTCCAGATGCCCGGACTCACCCAGCCCAACTTCCGGCGAAATGCGGTGGTACTGGCCAAGAACGGCATCTACGACTTGCGCCAGCATCTGGATGTCGTGTTGCGGCCGGTGCTGCGCGCCTGGAATGTCTTCGAGCGCACCGATCTGTCCGACGACGGCGAACGCGCCCGCGACCAGCTCGGCGCATACCTCGATGAATTGGCCGTCAAGGCAACACGTTTCGAGGAGCAGCGCGACCGGGCCGCAGCCAGACAGGCGGAGCGAGCCGCCGTCGTACCATGAGTCGTCGAGCACCGATCACCGCGGCGGCGATGGCCCTCATCGCCGCGCTGGCGGCCGTGCCCGCACTCGCGGATCCGCCCGCCGTCGATCCGGCCATGACGCGGACCGGAACGATCAGCATCGAGACGGTCGGGCCGCGGCACGAACGTTTCGCCATCGCCTCGGCCGCCATGCGTCGGGTCATTACGGTGGATGTGTTGCGCGGCAGCGGTTCCGGACCGCATCCGTTGCTGTATCTGCTCGATGGCGTCGACGGCGAGGCGGTCTCGGGGTGGCTGACCAAGGGGCGTGCGGCGGAGTTCTTCGCGGATAAACCGGTCGATGTGGTGTTGACCAGCGGCGGCACCGGGAGCATGTACAGCGACTGGTTGCGACGCGACGCCACCCTCGGGGTCAACCGGTGGGAAACCTTTCTCACCGCCGAGCTGCCGCCGATTATCGAGTCGTATCTGAAAACCGATGGGCGGCGGGCGATCGCGGGTGTTTCCATGGGTGCGCAGGCGGCCATGATGCTGGCCCAGCGGAATCCGGGGCGTTACCGTGCGGTCGCGGGAATGAGTGGATGTTATTCCACCGCAGACGATCTCGGTCGGGCCGTCACCACGATCACGGTAGCCTCGCGCGGTGGCAATGTCGAAAACCTCTGGGGCCCACCCGGATCGCCGGAGTGGAGTGCGCACGACAGCCTGCTCGGTGCCGCGCAGCTGCGCGGGACCTCGATCTACCTGGCCGCGGCGACCGGCCTGCCGACCGATGCCGACCTCGTCGCGGTATCGCGTGCGTCCGACCTCGGCGAAGCGTTGAAGACGGCGGGCGGGGGTCTGGCCCTCGAAGCCGGTGCGCGCTCGTGTACCGAACGCTTCGCGGCACGACTGGCCGAGCTGAATATCCCGGCCACCGTCGACTACGCCCCGACGGGTATGCACACCTGGCCCGACTTCGAGGCCCAACTGCCGAGGGCCTGGCGCGTGCTCGCCCCGGCGCTCGGCCTTCCAGACCCGCACTGATTCACGCGGCACTCCTGAGCTGGGCGACCGATGATCCGACCGGCGCTGAGGGGGACTAACCGGGAAGCGTTGTCGTGGTGGCACAGGCGCTGTCGCGCAGGAGCTTCGGTGCGGTGTCGAGTGGAATGTCGTACCAGAGATCGAGTTCCAGCCGGTTCCCAGCACCGATGGTCACCTCGGTCGGTTGACGTTTGATCGCCATGGCATCGTTGCTGACCGGATGTGCGGTGCCCGCGTTGTCGTCGAGTTGATAGTCGGTGGTGCGGGTCGTATGGAATGTGGTGTCGGCATTGGCAATCACCACTCGAACGCGAACGAGCTGCCCCTTGGGCAGCCATTCGGCATGCGTGCCGAAGATATAGCTGTGCCCGGGCTCGACAACGAGCGCGGTGATCTCCAACTTGGTGCAATCCGCCGGTGTCCGGACGTACTCGGTGGTTGTGACGCTCGGTGCGCTAGGCGTCGGCGTCGGGTCGGCGCAGGCCGCGAGCGGGAGAAACAAGAGCGAAAGCAACCGACGCACCCGTTCCATGCTAGGATCCGACCCGCCGTGACGTGCCCGTATTGGGTACCGGAACCGATGGGAGTGACCAGCTGTGCCCAGGGGCGCGGATCAGGTTCGGGGGCCGGTGATTTCGAGTTCTCGGAGGGTGGGGTGGGGGGTTGGGGTGGTGAGTTCCATGCGGATGTAGCGGGTTGAGAGGGGTGTGGGGAGGGTGCCGGTGGTTGGGTCCGGGGTGATCGGGGTCCAGGTGTGGTTGTCGGGGGAGGCGGTGAATGTGGTTGGGGTGGGGCGGTCCAGTGCGGGAGGATTCGGGCGATGTGGGTTTCCTGGCCCAGGTCGACGGTGAGGGTGGCGGTGGGGGTGTTGGGGGACCAGCTGGTGGCGGGGGTGCCGTCTACGGCGGCTTCGGCGTATTTGCCGGGTTCGTCGGAGCTGGTGGTGACCGGTTTGCAACGGGCCAGGTTGTCGGTGGGGGTCCGGTCGGGACGACGGGTCGGGACGGTCAGTTCGCTGTCGAGGCGGTGGGTTTCGGTGTCGGTTCGGACCTGTAGCGGTTGGCCGTCGGTCAAGGTGAGTTCGGTTTCGTCGGGACCGATGGTGGCATCGAAAGTTCGTCCCTGCCAGTGGATTCCACGGATCGTGAGGCCGTCGGGGAGTTCGGGCGGAAGGGTTGGGGCGATCCGGATGTCGTCGATGTCGAAGCGCAGGCCGAGTAGGCCGTTGGTGAAGGTCTGGAGGAAGCCGCCCGCCGCGGTGACGAAGGTGAAGGCGGGCGCACCGGCGAGCGGGTCCTTGGCTCCGACCTTGGCGCCGCGGGCCTCGGTGAACTGGCCGAAGGGGCTGCGGATGAACGGGCGCGCGGCGCGTTCGAGGAAGGTGTCGGTGGCACAGCCGGGTACGCCGATTGTCGCCGCGTCGATGGCGTGCACCGAATCGGTCATCGCGGGACCGTCGGGATCGGTTCGCTCCGAATAGTATTCGAGCACATTGGCCGCCACATCCGGCGGCATCGGCCAGTCCAGGGGATAGATCAGTAGCACGGTGTCCGCCTGTTTGATGGGAGTTCCTGTGTAGCCGTCGAATTGGACGAAGATCCGTTGGTTGCGATCGAACGGCATGCGCAGCCCATCGGCGATCGCGGTCCACTCGGGCCGGCGCGGTTCGCCCAGAATCTCCGCCGCGCGGGTGGCATTGCGCAGGGCGAGGGCGGCGACAGCATTGGTGTAGACCGCGTCGTTCACGCCGTTGCTGTACTCGTCGGGACCCGCGACATTGCGAATCGAGTAGCTGCCGTCGTCGTTGCGCGTCACCCGCGAGGCCCAGAATTCGGCGAGCGCGCGCAACACGGGCCAGCCGCGTTCGCGCAGATAGCCGGTATCGCCGGTCGCCACGTAGTACTGCCAGGCCGCCAAGGACGCATCGCCTTGCAGATGGATCTGGGTCAAGCAGTGCGGCGGATCCCAGCTGTGGCATTCGTCGAGATCGCCACGGCTCGCACTGGTCCACGGATAGAAAGCGCCGCGGTAGCCGAGCCGCTGGGCATTCGCCTGGGCGGCGGACAATGTCCGAAAGCGGTAGTCCACCACGGATTTCGCCAATTCCGGTGCGAACTGCAGCAATCCGGGGAACATCCAGATATCCGCATCCCAGAACACCGCGCCGCCGTAGTTGTCGCTGCTGAGCCCGACGGGCGAAATGCTGTTGTCCTGTTGGGAGTTCGTGCTCGAATACAGCGAATACAGCGCACCGCGCGTCCAGGTCTGCACATCGGGTTGACCGGGCACCTCGATATCACCGCGCCACCGCGCCCGCCAGGCCGCGGCTGTTTCGGCGAGCAGGTTCGCCCACCCCGTCCACACGGCCCGCTGTGCCGACTCGAACGCGGTCGCCGCCGGATCAGGAGAGGTGCGGGTAGTGTCGACCCCGACGAACTTCGTCAACTGATACGTGCCGCCGTCGCGCACCGGAAACCGAACATCCTGGCGCGCACTGAGATCGCGGCCCGGTGGCATCGGCTGAATCGCGTTCGAAGCGATACCAGCCCCCGGCCGCAGCACGGAGACGATATCGCCGCCGACATCGGTGCCGTCGGTACGGAATCCGACCCGAATGGTGTCGTCGTCGCGAGCGCCCACCTCGGACTGGCTGACCCGTCGCGCACCGGCGCCGTCGACGAGATCGGAGACCACCATCTCGCCCGACCAGTGCGGCATCACCGTGACGTGCACCGCGCCGACATGCTGATCCACCTGGTCGGTGAGCACGTCGTAGACCAGATCGGTGGCCTTGCCATCGGGTGCGCTCCAGGTCAGCCGGGTCCGCACCAGTCCGCAGCGCAGGTGCAGCGTTTGCCTGAAGTTCGAGATCTGAGCAGCGGGTGTGGCCGGCGAATAGGTGTGCTCGCCGACACCGACCAGCAATCCGGACCAGTTCGGAATGGCCGCGGCGACCTCGCGGTTGTCGGCCACACCCGGAGTGTGCGCATAGAGGCCGGCGACGAAAGCACCATCGTATGCGGGCGTGTAGAGCGGCCAGCCGGTCGCCTCATCGGTCGCGGTATATCCCATGCCGCGCGGTGGCACACGCAATCCCAGATAGCCGTTCCCGACGAACGGATGTGCATCGATCGGTACGTCCACCTGATCGTTCGACAGCGCCCAGCCGGGCGCCGAGGCCGATGGATCATCCGGACATGCACCACTCGCAACTCGATCGGTGTGACGCACCGCGACCAGCACCGCTGTTGCCGCCAACATGATGACCGCCGCTAGCGCGATACCCAACAGAATGGTGGTGCGACGGCTCACACGTCGGAGTAACTGGCCGATCCGGGACATTCGCGCCTCCACGTCGAGCTCGACGTTCGTGCCGAGCCGCGATACGCGTCGACGACCGCAGGACCGGCTACCGGGTTACGCAGGTGTGATTTCCATTGTTCCATCCACAACGATCCGCGCGGTGGAATGCGGCGGGGCCCGGGGTGTTGACACAGATATGACTTCAGGACTCGACGAGGTGCGGTTTTCGATTCTGGACCGTTCGCGCGTCCGACGCGGACAGAGCCATCCGGAGGCACTGCGAGAGACCGTGGAGTTCGCGCGCCTGGCCGAGGATTGGGGATATCACCGGTTCTGGGTGTCGGAGCACCACAGCGTGCCCGGCGTGGCGGGCTCGGCTCCAACCGTGCTGGCCGCGGCGGCCGCCGCGGCGACTTCGCGGATCCGAATCGGGACCGGCGGGGTGATGCTGCCGAACCATCAACCATTGGTCGTTGCCGAGCAATTCGGTGTCCTGGAATCGCTGTACCCGGGGCGGATCGATATGGGGCTCGGGCGCTCGGTGGGTTTCACCGATGGCGTGCGACGGGCGCTCGGACACGGCAAGAGCGATGCCGACGATTTCGATCAGCAGCTCACCGATGTTCTCGAATACTTCACGCGCGGCAAGTCGGGTGTGCACGCTTGGCCTGCGGAGGGCTTGCGGGTACCCGCATTCCTGCTGGCGACCGGCTCCGGTGCGGAGCGGGCTGCGCGTTTCGGCTTGCCGCTGGTCATCACCTCGATCGGCGGACCGGACCGCATGGTCGAGGCGATCGACCGCTATCGCGTGCAATTCCGTCCGACGCCATGGGGATCCGAACCGTATGTCGTCGTATCCGGTGCGGTGGTGATCGCCGATTCGACCGAGGAAGCGCATCGGCTGTTGCTGCCCGAGGCGTGGTCGAGCGCGTACTCCCGTACGCGCGGTGAGTTTCCAGTGCTGATTCCGCCCGCGGAGATCGAATCCATGACGATGACCGACCGGGAACGCCGGATCTTCGACGAGGCGCTGCGCAACCATATCCACGGCACCGAGGACGAGGTCGCGGAGGCATTGGAAGCCTTGGTCGCACGCACCGGTGCGGACGAAATCCTCGTCCACACAAGCACTTACGACCGCCCCGCGCGGCTGGACTCACATCGCAGACTCGCGCAGCTGCGCTTGTCCACCCCACCGGCTGCCGTCCCCGAGCCGGAACGTCAATCCCGCTTCGGGAATAGGACTTCCGCGGCGGCGTAGCCGAAAAGCCTACGGCCGTGCGACCTTGCGTCCAGCGCGACCGTGGCCATGCGGCGATGCGGATCGAGTGAGGTTATCCGACCGCGGAATTCGATGGCGCTGGCCTGTAGCGGCGAAATATGCAGATAGTGCGTGTAATGCGCGAACTGGGCGCGGAATCGGGTGGCAGCCGCCGGATCACCGAGCCAGCCACCGAGGTATCCGGCGGCCAGGCCGAGTTTGAGCATGCCGGGGGCGACGACGGTCGGCAGACCGGTCGCGTCGGCGGCCTGCTCACTGAACAGCACCGGATTGGTATCACCGGTTACCCCGGCATAGTTGACCAGATCACCGCGCGACAGATGTACGACCCGGGCCGGCAACTCCGTACCGACCGAAAGTGATTCGAAATCGACCGTGGTGCGCGGTGTGCGGGGCGAGATCGGTGCCACGATACCGTCGCCCTCGCCCGGGACAATGACGCCGGTCGTACCCGGTGCATCGGGGGAGTGCATGGCGATCCGGCCGACCCGCTCCGATCCCGGGCCCTCGGGCCCGGTGCGTACCAACAGCGCCGTCGACCCGGTCTGCACCACCGCGCCGTGCTGATCGGTCAATACGCTCTTGACCGCGAGCACGTCGTAATCGGCGAAATTCCGAAATGATTCGAAATAGACATCACAGGTGATCCGGTCGCCGGCGACCAGCGGCCTGCCGATATCGAGCACCTGGTCCGCGTGCAGAATCCGGTGCGAATCGTAGCCGGTGATGAGGGTATCGAGTATTTCGCGGTGGACCCGGAGCAGGATTATCGAGGCGAATGTGGGCGGGGCGATCAAACCGTCGAAGCCGAGTTGCGCGGCCGCCGCCTCATTCCAATGTGCGGGGTGGAAATCCTGTATCGCGCGGGCGAATTCACGGATCTTTTCCCGGCCGACCTCGTAGGTGGTGGCCGATCGATATCGATGGTCGAGCAATGCGCGGGCCCGGTCGGCCGGGTCGGCAGCGGCATCGACGGCGCTGTTGTTCATATTCGCTCCTGTGTTGCGGGATGTGGTGCTGCTCAGGATCTGGGCCCGAACTCCCAAACGAGCGGCGGTACCTTTTCGGGAGTGACCGTGGCGACGACGGCTACTCCCGCATCGCCGAAAAGGGCTGCGGCCCGGTCGATATGGTCGGCGGAGGTCACCACGACGGCGTCGCGCATGCCGATATCGCGCATGATTCGAGCCGAACGTTCGGCATTCTGGGCGGTCGACACCGCCTCGGCCTCGATATGGACGCGCTCGGCCGGAATGCCGTGTCCGATAAGCCAATCCGCCATTGCCTGCGCTTCGGTGACTCCGCTGCGCGGATTGCCGCCGGTCACGATGATCGGGGACAGGGGAGCCAGCAGGGCCTGCACATACCCGGCGTGCAGTCGACTGATCAACTCCGGTCGCATTTCGCCGTCGGGGAGCAGTCCGTACCCGAGCACCACGATCGCGGTCTGCGGTCCGCGGAAGCCGAGCGGCTGTGCCGACGGTGCGGGTTCGGTTGGCGGCCAACCGAACAGCGTCCCCTGTGGCTGCTCGGCCGAGCAGCCCACATCCGCGACCGCGGACGGGCTGTGCAGCAATGCCGCCGCCACCGTCGCGGCGCCGAGCAGGGTCCCCGCGGTCATCCGGGCGATGCCGCGGCCGAAGCGGACGGTGGATTCGATCGGATCGAACATGGCAGCTCCACTCATTAGCCGTCGGGTGGCCGACGACGGCGGGAAAACGTGGAACCATGGTCGTCCCAAATGTTCCGAATTTATCGTGATCCGTTGGTGATCTGGATAACTCACCGAATTGGATCGCGCGAATTGTGGCAGGCACTGCGGCGCCGGAAAACCGTGATTGTGCCGCAACCCCAACGGAGACAAAGCCGTTTGGTGAGGTATCCAGTTACCTTGCCGTCCCATGGGTTTCACCGACACCCGGCTTTAGCGTTGGCGCAGTTTCAGTGCCGTCGACCGACATACCTCGGCGCTGCGACTCGAACGCTGTCGTTCTCCAGGAAGGCATGTCATGAAACGAAGTAGATGCGGTCGGTCGGTCAGCGCCGCGGTGATGATGGGCGTCTCGGTGCTCGCCATGAGTATGACCGGGGTCGCAGCCAATGCGAATCCCGATCCGGCGCCCACGGAGCAGACACTGGCCGACTACATCGCCGCGGGCCGGAAGGCGGCGCCGGTCGCTGCCGATTCCGGCAGTGCGGGCAGTTCGGGTTCGGCCTGCACCTCGGGTAGCGGTGCGGGATCGGGCAATGGCTCCGGTGATTGCTACGGCGGCTCGGGCAGCAGCTCCGGATCATCGGGCGGATATGCCAGTGACACAGTGGGTTACGGCCCGCCGAGCACAGCGTGGCTGGCCGCGTTCGGCTACGGTCTGCTGAATCCCGATGTCGCGCCGCCCGGCACCAACGACTGGAACTGCAAGCCGACCGCCGAACATCCGCGCCCGGTAGTCGCACTGCACGGTACGTGGATGAACGCCTACAACGGATTCGCCTATATGGGCCAGCCGCTTAAGGATGCGGGCTTCTGCGTCTTCACCTTCAACTACGGTCGCTCGAACCTGCTGGAAGGCGGCGGTCTCGGCTCGGTGCTGCCCGGTGTGATGGGCACCGGCTACATCCAGGATTCGGCCAAACAGGTCGCGGCCTTCGTCGATCGAGTACTCGCCGCGACCGGCGCGTCCGAGGTCGATATCGTCGCCCACTCGCAGGGCGGTTCGTTGGCCAACTGGTACACGAAGTTCGAGGGTGGTGCGGCCAAGGTGAAGAATCTGGTCACCTTCGGCGCCACCCACCACGGCACCAGCCTCGACGGGATAGGCGCATTGGGCCGGGCCATCAATAACTTCGGTATCGACATTCTCGGCTTCATCGAGATCTTCGTCGGTCATGCGGGCATCCAGCAGACCATCGGCTCGGATTTCGTGAACCAGCTCAACGCCAACGGCGACACCATCCCCGGCGTCGACTACACCGTGGTCGGAACTCGGTACGACGAGGTCACCAACCCCTACGACCTGACCTTCTTGAAGGCGGGTCCGGGCGTGACCGTTCACAACATCACCCTGCAGGACGGTTGCGAACAGGACCTCTCCGACCACCTGACGATCATGTACTCGCCGCGCGCCCTGTCGATCGCGCTCAATGCGCTCGACCCGGCCGGCCATCCGAATCTGGAATGCGCCTTCAACCCGTGGTTGATCGGCGGTGGCGGCAAGTTGTGACATCCGAGTAGGCGTGCGCCGCAGCCGAACAGGACGAACCCTGACTCCCCGAGCCTGTTCGGCGGGCGCGCCCACCGCCACGCGACCCCGTACCGGTGAAACGGATTCCTACCCCGCCTTCTGTTTTCCGGTCGGTGTAGGCGCGTGGCGGCGTGCCCACCGAGCCGATTCCGCACGATCGGCCCGGTGGGCATTCGGATGTCCGGACCCGGTGGCGGTAAACGTTCGGCAAACTTCAGGACACCCGCCGGAGATGCTGGTTCACTACTAGACGGCAGTGTGATCGGCATCACCTCGGGTGGGATCGGTAGGTCCGCCCGCGACCGCAGGCAACCGACGAGTGAACGGAGATACCGATGCCTGTTCGAAGCACACCTTGGCCCGAGGGCACCCCGTGTTGGGTCGACTGTCAGGTCGACGACGCGGTGAAGGCGAGCGAGTTCTACGCCGATCTGTTCGGCTGGACCATCGAAGGCGGCGGGGACGAGGCCGGCGGATATCTGATGGGGATGAAGGGCGGGCAGGCTGTCGCGGGGATCGGCCCCAAGCCGCAGGCCGGGATGCCCTCGGTATGGACGACCTATCTCGCCGCCGATAACGCCGACGCGATTGCCGAGAAGGTGGGCGCGGCGGGCGGCCAAGTGGTCATGCCGCCCTTCGACGTGCTCGACGCCGGGCGCATGTTCATCGGGGTCGATACCGTCGGCGCGGCATTCGGCATCTGGCAGGCCCGTGCGCACAACGGCGCCGCGGTCCACAACGAGCACGGCGCCTACTGCTGGAACGAACTGCACACCCGGCAGCTCGACACCGCGAAGAAGTTCTACACCGATGTCTTCGGTTTCACCTACACCGACGTCGGCGACGGCAAGAACATGATCTACGCGATGTTCACCCCGCGCGGCGGCGAACAGCCCGCCGGCGGCATGAACGACGACACCGTGATGCCCGGCGACCCTATGCCGAGCTACTGGCTGACCTGGTTCCAGTTCGACGATGTCGACGCCGGGTTGGCGCGGGCTGCCGAGCTCGGCGCGCAGGTACTGATGCCCGCCTCCGACTCGCCTGCCGGCCGGATGGCAATGGTCTCGGCGCCACAGGGCGAGGTGTTCGGAATCATCGACACCAACGTGACGGTAGGCGAGATGCCGCAGTAAACGACCGTTCGTCGAACGACTAACGAAATATTTGGGCGTCGCGCTTGGTGTAGGAGGCGATCGGTGTGGTCTCCATGCGTTCGATGCCGTCCAGTGTGGTGATCCGCTCGGTGAGGTAGGTGTACAGCTCTGCGGAGTTGCGGAATACCGCGATCTCTATCAGATTGTGCTCGCCGGTGGTGGCGCCGATGAATGCTGCCTCGAAGTCGGAAGCCAAGGCTGTCGCCACAGTCTGGAGCTGATGCGGTACTACGCTCATCCAGATCACGCAGGAGACGGTGAAACCGAATGCGGCGGGGTCGATTTCGACGCTGAACCGCAGGATCCCGGCGCGTCGAAGCTCGTCCAGTCGACGCCGGATCGCTGTTTCGGACCAGCCGATGCGGCGGGCGAGATCGGGGTAGGCGGTACGGCCGTCGAGCGAAAGGGCGGCGAGCAGCCGGTGGTCGAGCTCGGTCAGCGATAAAGACTGTGTCGCGGCGGTATCCGGTGGTTGCAGTGCCTCGATTTGCGCGGTGGTCAGCGCGCAGGTGCGGCCGCGCCAGCGGCGGTTCATGAAGTGGTGCAGGAGCCGGTGCGCGGAGATATCGAGGACATCGCCGTGTCGGGCGAGTCCGGCCAGCGGTGCCGGGCCGTCGTCGGGAATGCGGAAGATGCACACGATTTCGGTACCGCTGTCCACCACGGTCACCCAGGCGGTGTCCGGTCGCTGGGCGAGGGCGCGAGCCAGCGTGGTGGCGGCGCTGGCTCGCACCGTGATTCGGACGATCCACTCGGCGGTCGCGATCGGCCCCGGGGCGGCGACGCCGGTGACTCGGACGAGTCCGTTGGTGCGCAGGCGGCCGTACCGACGGGCCACGGTGCGCGAGGAAACCCCCAGTACCTGGGCGATTGTGCTGTATGCGGCGCGGCCGTCGATCTGTAGTGCGTGCAGCAGTTGCAGGTCGAGATCGTCGAGGGTGTCCGAATCCACCCGATCAGGGTAGATAGATGTCCGAAAACGGCGTCGACCGCCCGATAAGCGGTCTTCGACGCTGTGTTTCAGCAGGCTCGTTCACATGAACGACGACATGGGCCGGCGGTACATCGGAGCCATCCACCACACGGGTCTCAAGGGCAGTGATTTCGATGCGATGACGAATAGATTCCGGTCCTTCGGATTCACCTTGACGCCGCGGTCGCGACACTGATGGGCCAGCAGCCGGGTGAACCGGCGATTCTGGGGTGCACCGCCAACGAATGCGCGGTGTTCGGCGGCTCGTACATCGAATTGTTCGGCATCGTCGATGCCGCCGCGCCGGACCCCTGGCACGCGAAGCCGCTGCCGGATGGATTCCGGATTCTCAATCTGGAGACCGACGACGCCGCTGTGCTCAGCGCGCGGCTCATCGAAGCCGGGCTCCCCGCTTCCGGTGTGCTCGAGCTGGAACGTGACGTGGACACCGAGGACGGCGTGCGGACCATGCGCGCCCGCACGGTGCACATCGACCCGCGCAGCACGTCCGAGGGTCTGCTCGGCATCTCCCAGCACCTGACCCGCGAATATGTGCACCAGCCACGGTATCTCGACCATCCGAACGGGGCGCGCGGGATCGCGGCGGTGACGATCGTGGCCGCCGACACCGAGTTCGACGAGATCGTCGACCGCTACCGCCGCATCATCGCGGTCGATCCGACCACCGAGGGTTCGTTGACGGTGTTGGCGCGCAAAGAGGTTCGACTGGAGTTCGTTCGGGCGTCGGACGCCGGCCAGGTGCTGCCCGGCGAGCCGGTGCCTGCGTCGTCGTACTTCGCGGCGATGACCATTCGGGTCGATGATGTCGACCACGCGCGCCGGATTGTGGAAAGCGGTGGCACGCCGACCCGCACGATCGCGGCGGGGTTCTTTGTGTCCGCGCGCGACGCATACGGCGCCGGACTGACATTCGTCGCGCAATGATCGTCGAGACTGCCACGGGCAAGGTCAGGGGGAGTGTCGTCGGTGCGGTAACCGCATTCCGCGGTATCCCTTTCGCGACTGCCGAGCGGTTCGGCGCGCCGCGCGCTCCGGCGCCATGGCCGGGCATCCGCGACAGCGTCGAGATCGGCCCGGCCGCACCGCAGTTGGCGTCACGGCTGGAGCGCGTCATGGGTCGGTTCACGGTTGCCCAGGCGGAGGACTGCCTGTCACTGAACGTTTGGGCACCGGCCGGGGCCGGTCATCCGGTGCTGGTTTTCCTGCACGGCGGCGGATTCACCAGCGGCTCGGGCGGATTGGCCTGGTACGACGGTGCGGAATTGGCCGAGCACGGCGACATCGTGGTCGTGACGATCAACTATCGGCTCGGTGTTCTCGGATATCTCTGCCTGCCCGGGGTGAGCGAAGGCAATCTCGGATTGCTCGACCAACTGGCCGCACTGGAGTGGGTGCGGGACAACATCGCCGCGTTCGGCGGGGATCCGGCGCAGGTCACCGTTGCCGGGCAATCCGGCGGGGCGCTGTCGATTCTCGCGATACTGGCCGCAACCGCCGGACCTTTCCGGCGTGCGATCCTGCAGAGCACACCTGCGGGTATGCCGCCCGCGTCACCCGAGGACGCGGTGGCTGCTGGGCGAATGCTGTTGAGCGAGTTGGGTCTTGCGCCGGACGAGCAGCGTCGATTGTTCGACGTTCCGGTGGCCGAGCTGCTCTCGGCGCAGTATGCGGTCGCGGCGCGGGTCGGTGGTGCGGCTCCGCCGTATCAGCTGGTCGCCGATGGTGTTCTCGTCAGCGACGACTTGGTGCGGTCGGTCTCTGCGGCGGACATCGAGGTCCTGCTGGGAACGACAAAGGACGAGGCGGCGGCGATGGTCGCCGACGCGGCCGACGCCGTGACCCACCAACTGTTCCGTGCTCCCACCTTGCGTTTGGCAGAAATCCTTGCCGCGCAAGGAAATAGCGCATGGCTCTACCGATTCGACTGGCATCCCGCGGCCAGCCCCTTCGGCGCCTGTCACTGCTTGGAACTGCCGTTCCTGCTCGGTAGTGCGGCAGCGTGGGCGCACGCACCGATGCTCATGGGCGAGCGGCCGCAGTCCCTGGTCGAGGACATGCGCGAGCGCTGGATCGGCTTCATCCGCCACGGCGACCCCGGCTGGTCCCGCGCCACCGAACACCACATGAACGCCTGACGAGTTCCTGCCGAAGGACACGATATGACCGCCCTGCAATGGCATCGCCCACTGATGCTGCTCGCCATCGCGATGGCACTGCTTGTTCTCTTCTCGATCGGGGGCCTGATCGTCGACGATCGCGTCCTCACCGGACTGCCGATCTGGGCCAAGGCGGTGAAATTCGCGCTCTCGGTGTTGATCTACGCGGTCACCTGGGCCTGGCTCATCGCCCAGCTCACCCGCTGGCGGCGGATCGCCTGGTGGGCGGGCACGGTGGCGGCCGTCGGCCTCGGTGTGGAACTGGCCGTCATCGTGACCCAAATCGTGCGCGGCACCACCAGCCACTTCAACTTCACGACTCCGCTCAATGCGGCGCTGTGGGACACCATGGGGCTGTCCATAGTCGTGGTCTGGGCCGCGACGCTGGTCGTATCGCTGGTTCTGTTCCGCAACCCGACGCCGGATCCGGCACGCAACGCCGCGATCCGCTACGGCGCCGCACTGTCGCTGATCGGCGCGGCGCTGGGGATGCTCATGGTGGTGCCGACCCCGGCCCAGCGCGAGACCGGCAGCGCCATCCAAGGCGCGCACACCGTCGGCCTGCCCGACGGTGGACCGGGCCTGCCGGTTCTCGGCTGGAGCACAACCGGTGGTGACCTACGTATCCCGCATTTTGTCGGTATGCATGCGGTCCAACTGCTTCCACTGGTGGTCGTCGCCCTGGAATTCGGTGCCCGCCGAATCCCTGCCTTGCGATCGGCCCGATCGAGAGCAGCGCTCGTGACCGTCGCGGCAGCAGCCTTCGGCGGCCTGCTCGCGGTGCTGACGTGGCAGGCGCTGCGCGGACAATCCGTGGTGCATCCGGACGCGCCGACACTGCTGGCACTCGCCGTAATCGCCACTGCTGCAACCGGATCGGCCACGATGATCATTCGGCGCCGACCGCGATCGACGCATCCGTCACCCGATCCGCTGGCCGCGATCGGAGCGACTCGATGACCCGTGCGCTATTCGACCTCACCTTCTGGCCGGCCGTGCCCTTCTGGGCAGTGATGATCCTGGCGCCGCGGTGGCGCCGAACGCCAACCATCGTGGCGTCACCGCTGATCTGCGCGCCGCCGCTGCTGATCTACGCGATGCTGGTGCTACCGGAGTTCGGGCCGTTCCTGTCCGCTCTTGCCAACCCGAATCTGCCTGGGCTGCAAGCAATTCTCGGCGGCAGCACGGGCGCGGCCGCGGCGTGGGCGCACTTCGTCGGATTCGATCTTTTTCTGGGCCGCTGGATCTACTTCGACAGCCGCGAACGCGGCATCCATCCCGTGCCGATCAGCGCACTGCTGCTGTTCACGATCTTGTTCGCGCCGCTCGGTGTACTCGGCTACCTGATCATCCGATTCCACCCGGCATACCGACCGATACCAAACCGACCCACCCATGCGGAGACATAAATGGAAACCCTGATCTTTCTCCTGATCGTGCTGCTCGGGCTGCGCCTGGCAGGGGTACTGGGAGCCACTCGATTCACCGACTGGCCGACGTGCGCGGCGTATGCGCTCGCGGCGATGCTGGTGCTCACCGGCACAACGCATTTCCTTCCCGACAGCCTCGCGAGCGGACCCGCTCCCACCCACAGCGATCTGCTGCCGATGGTGCCGCCATTCGTGCCATTTCCGAGTTTCATGGTGTACCTGACCGGTGTGCTGGAACTGCTCGCCGCGCTCGGTCTCGTCCTCACCAGAACCCGTCGACCCGCCGGTCTCGGTTTGGCCGCTCTGTTCGTCACCCTGCTGCCCGCCAACATCTACGCCGCCGTATCCGACATCCCGTTCAACGGTGCGCCGGCATCCCCGCTGTGGATTCGGATACCTGAACAGGTGCTCTACATCGCGGTGGCGCTGTGGGTGGCAAGGCTGTACGGGCCGAGCCGTGTCGAACGCGTCGACGTGGCAGCGGAGCGCTGACCGGTGTTGTCACACTGAACGTTGGGCCTTTGTCCTGGCCAGGGCACCGGCGGACGCCGAGAACTGTGGCGTGTATCGCGGGTTGTGTCGTATCCCTAGGGGTGTCGGACGCATTCGTGAGGTGTCCAGATCCGGCCGATGTTTGCGGAACATCGTTCTTCTCCGGTTTTAGCGTTGGCGCAGTTTCTGTGCCGTTGACGAGCACAAACGGTGCGAGTCGATGAACGCCAGGATTCTGGAGGATGTGAACAATGAAGCGAAGTCCCACCGGACGGACGGCTGCGTCGGTTGCTGATTCGCGCCGATCGAGGGGTGAAATACGTTGCTACCCTTGGCAGCACGCGCTGGTGGCGCTGGCGGCGATGTTCAACGTCGGTGTGGTTGCGGTGCCTTCGGCCGCGAATGCTGATGCGCCGTCGTCGATCACCGGATCGTGGGCCGAGGATGATCGCACGGTGCAGTTGCGGGTGTATTCCGCTGCTATGCAGCAGGACGTCATGGTGAAGGTGCTGCGTCCGGCTGATCGGGCGACGCCACGGCCCACGTTGTATCTGCTCAATGGTGGTGGGGGTGGGCAGGACAGTGCGACTTGGCAGAAGAACACCGATGTGTTGAGGTTCCTTGCCGATAAAGACGTGAATGTGGTTCAGCCGGTGGGTGGCAAGTGGAGCTACTACACCGACTGGCGTGCGCCGGATCCGAAACTCGGTCTGTACAAATGGAAGACGTTCCTCACCGAGGAGTTGCCGCCGCTGATCGATGCCGAACTCGGTACCACCGGCGTCAACGCCATCGCGGGGCTGTCCACCTCGGGCACATCGGTTTTGCAGTTGCCGATCGCGAAACCCGGTCTGTACCAGGCGGTTGCGGCCTACAGCGGTTGCGCCCAGATCAGCGATCCGATCGGGCAGCAGTTCGTGAAGCTTGCGGTGGAGGGATGGGGCGGGGGCGATACGGTGAATATGTATGGACCGCCGAATGATCCGATGTGGGCGGCCAACGACCCGTACCTGCATGCCGAGCAGTTGCGCGGCATCCACCTGTTCATCTCGACGGGGACGGGTGTTCCTGGCATGTATGACCGCTACAATGGCAGTCATATGCAGCCCGGGCCGCGCGGGTTCTTCAACCAGCTGGTGATCGGCGGTGTCATCGAATCCGCGGTGAACTGGTGCACCCAGAACCTGCGCACCGAACTGGATCAGCTGGGCATCCCCGCCACCTACGACTTCCAGCCCACCGGGACGCACTCGTGGGGCTATTGGCAAGAGGCGCTGAAGACTTCGTGGCCTGTGCTGGCCGAGGGGCTCGGCCTTCCCTCCTGATTGCGTCGGTGTCAGGTGCGGTACGTGCGCGCGACCAAGGCGGAGCGCAGATACCAGAGCCCCGACGGCTGTGACGGATCGAAGCCGGTGAGTTGTCCGATGCGCTTGAGTCGGTAGTCGACGGTATTGGTGTGCACGTGCAGCACCCGGGCGGTGCGCTGGCGGTTGAGGTTATTGCCGATGTGGCGCTGCAGGGTCTCCAGCAGTTCGGGGTGCTCGTCCAGCGAATCCAGCAGCGAACCGAGGTATTCGCGGCCCGGGCCCGGCCGGGTGAGCTGGTATTCGAGGGCGAGTTCGTCGAAGCGGTACAGCCCGGCCACCGCCTGCAGCCGCTGCACCATGTCGAGGAGTTCGTGCGCCTGGTCGGCGGCGTTCGGAATCTGTTCCGGCGTGGCCACCACCATGGTCGCCGTAATGCCGACCTGCGCGGCGTGCGAGAGCCTGGCCACTACGGCGTCGAACTCGTCGTTGTCGAATTGGGCCGAGGGGATCAGCACGGTGCCGCCGTCCACACTCAACAGCGACAGCGCGCTCGCACCGCATTGCGTGGCGAGTTCGGCCTGCAGCCGACGCAACTTGCGCCGGGCTACCACTTGGGCGTCGAGCATCGGGTTGTGCTCGTCGCGATGGGGTGGAATGGCAACGGCGAGAACGTCGTACGACTCCGCGATGGCGATGCCGCATTCGCGGGCCATGGTCGAGGTGCTGTGCCCGCCGAGCAGCGCGGAAGTGAGGGTATGCACGGCGGTGTGGTGCTCGCTTACGACGGCGCGCAGCTCGCGGATGTAGGCCACCGAGATCGCCGAGGTGAGCTTGTCGAGCAGTTCGACGACCATCTTGGCGCCGTCGACGAGATTGTCGTAGTCCTTGATCGTCGCACTGGAAACCACCAGTTCGAGGCCCATCTGGAAGCCCTCGTGGATGGAATGCAGGATGGTGTCGATCGGCACGCCCTCGCGGGCCCAGCCCGCGGCGTGGTCCTCGAGCCGCTGCACCTTCTCCGGGATGTCCTTGCCGTCGAGCATGCTGACCGCGATCTCGAGGCAGACGCGGGTGCTGGCGGTGAAGTCGCCGGTGATGGCTTCCCCCGGCATCGTCGCGCACGGGATGACGTTGTCCACGAAGTGGCCGACCATCTGCCGGGACAGCGCGCGGACGTCCTTGAGCGGGGACGACATCGGCTTGCCGGAAAGGGTCAGGGTCGGCCTGGTCGAGTGGTCGACGGACATTGGCGACTCCTTTTTGGCCACGGGTGTAGCTGTGTGGAGCATTTACAGTAACCGCGCGAGGTGACGTGTGGACCGGTTCGCTTGGTTCTGTGAGAGTGCGCTATCCGGGTGGTCGGGCGCTTGTGACCGGTCACAGTGCTTCAGAGGGGCTACCGGCGGGTAATGAGAGCCGTCACATCCGCCGCTGGGACCAGAAGTTAGCCGAGAGTTCGGACACTGCGCGTGTCCGGCCGCATGACGTAAAAACGCCGTTACGCGACTTTGCATTCGACTCGGAATGTGTTACCGGTCAGTGCAAAACAAAAGTACCGATAGGTCGGTTCGGAAACTCTGCTGTCTGCTCAGTGAACCGGGTATGAACAGCGCATTTATTGATAAATGATCCCGCGCCGCGACCGATGGTCGAATTGGCGAATTGCCTGCGACCGCGAATCGCGGAATGAATTGTCTCAGACGCCGCCTCGTCAGGCCCTCTTTTCGGTGGGTGTAGCCGAGTTTCGAACATGCCGATCAGCTACATTAGCGAATTAGTTGCTGAAAGCTCGGACCGGCTCTGAGTCAGTGCTATTCACATTGCCAGTCGTAAATCAGCGGTGTACAGATGTGTGCATGCACCACTGTGATTGCCAACAGTCGTGCGCATGGACGAGATATTGGACGTGACAGTCTTGATTGCCATATCGGAGGGCAAGTGATCGCAGTCCCGGCTGACGCTGGATTCGGCTCTGAACAGCAAAGATTCATTGTTTACGCGACAGGGTCGATGTTCTGTACCCGCGTCGCGCGCACTGCGGGCGCGGCAGGTTCGAGCGCGTGGGAGGACGTGCGATGACCGGGTTGAATGATGTCGGCACACGGGTGCGCGAACTCTTTTCACGAGGATTGCAGGTCCCGTCGATCGATGTGAATACGCCGTTGCTGGATTATGGCCTGGACTCGGTCAGGTCGGCAGAACTCGTCATCGAACTCGAGCGCACCTTCGGTATCGAGATCTCGGATTCGGAGGCTGCGACACTGCACACCGCGCGCGACGTAATCGACTGTGTGGTCGCCAAGTCTGCGGCCGACCGGCACTCTGGTATCGGAGCATAGATCGTGCCGGCAAATGTTCTGTTTTCGGAACAAATAAATTCTTCCGCCATTGTTTCCGAAGACGAATTATTCGATGATTTCGCCCGGCACAACCGCCCCGGACTGGCTCGGCTGCTACGTGCGTGCCACCTGGATGTCGTGTATGTGAGTGCCGAAAGTGACCATCTGATCCGGCCGGATGGCACTCGGGTATTGGATCTTGTCGGCGGTTTCGGTGCGGCGCTGTTCGGGCACAACCATCCGGCGCTGGTGCGGGTGGCGACGGCCCGGCTGAATCAGCAGACGCCGTTCGTCTCCCAGGGCAGTGTCCGGCCCGGGGCCGCGCGGCTTGCCCGAAGGCTTTCGGAGGCGGTGGCCGCGGGGAGCGGTCGCGAATACGTGGTGACGTTCGGGTCCACCGGTGCCGATGCGGTGGAGGCGGCGATCCGGCATGCGGCGGTGGCGCACGCCCGCGACCTCGGCGATCTCGAGACCGAACTGCGGCGCACCCTGCGCCGGGTTCGGCGCGACGGTCTGCACGATGTTCGTCCGATTACCGTTGGCGACAACGGATCCGACGACGATGGCCAATCGGTCGCGGAGATTCTCACCGACTCGCTGCGCGAGGTCGACGAATTGCGGCGGCGCGGACCGGTTTTCGTCTCGCTGACCGGTGCCTTCCACGGCAAGACCGCCGGTGCGTTCGCCCTGACCGAGCACGCCGATACGCCCGCGGACCTGGTGGTGCCCGGTCCGGAGCGGCGCAGGCTCGACACATGGGAACCGGACGCGGTGGCGAATGCGTTCGCCGATGAACTGCGGCCGGTATGCCGGATCACCTTCGACGGCACGGGTCGGCCGGTGCGGTCATGGACCAGGATTTCGCCGATCGCCGCGGTATTCGCCGAGCCGATCCAGGGTGAGGGCGGCATCCGCGAGGTTCCGGCCGCGACCCTGCGGGCGTTGCGGGAGTTGGCCGATCGGCACACGGCGGCCCTGGTATTCGACGAGATCCAGTCGGGCATGGGGCGCACCGGAACCTTCCTCGCCGCATCGCCGTCGCAGGTGAGCGCGGACTACTACCTGCTCTCGAAATCGCTGGGCGGCGGGCTGGTGAAGATCTCGGCACTGCTGGTCGACCGGCAACGCTCGATCGCCGACTTCGGCCGGTACCACACATCGACCTTCGCCGATGACGATCTGTCCTGCGCGGTTGCCGACGCCGCACTGGACCTGCTGCGGGACAACCAGATCCGCATCTGCGATACCGGCGCGCGGCTGCGCTCCCGGCTCGACGCGGTGGCACTGAGCTGGCCCAAGGAGATCGTCGCCGTGCGCGGGCGCGGGTTGCTGCAGGGCATCGAACTGTCACCACTGGAACCGACATCCGCGTTGCTGCGCGAGATCTGCGATCCGGAGCTGTTCGGATACGTGGTGGCGGGGTATCTGCTGCATGTCCACCGGATACGTATGCTGCCAACGCTTTCCGCACCGACGACACTGCGCATCCAACCCTCTGCCTTCCTCGCCGACACGGAGCTCGATCGACTGACGGCAGCGCTCGACGATCTCGCCGCACTGCTGCACCGCGGCGACTACGTCCGGCTGCTCGCACACTTGGCCGCACCGGTCACCACGAATTGGCCGGTGCCGGAACGCCGATCACCATCGCGGCGGCGCACCCACGACGTCGCCCGCGATTGGAACGCCCCGACCAGGGTGGTGTTCCTGGCCAATCTGCCCGATGCCGCGGATCTGCGCAGATTCGCACCGGAATTGGCCGAATGGTCCGACGGCCGATTCGCCGCACTGGTCGAACGGCTGCGCGGGGTGGCCGAACCCTTCGAACTGACCAGACAGCTCGTCACGTCGCCGACCGGCGCCGTGGTCGAGGTATGCCTGATCGCGGTGCCGATTTCGGCCGAGCAGATCATCGAATGCCAGCGGGCCGGACATCGCGCCTGGTTGCGTGATCTTGTGCTGGAGGCGGTCGATCAGGCAATTGCCCTGGGCGCCAGCATAATCGGACTCGGCGGGTACACGTCCATCGTCACCGACGCCTCGCGCGATGTCGTGGAGGACACCGTCAAGGTGACCTCGGGCAATTCGCTCACCGCGGCCTGCGCCTACGAGGTGGCTCGTGCCGAACTCGCCCGCCTCGAACCGGGCATGCGCCGGATCGGCATCCTCGGCGCGCTCGGCAACATCGGCGCGGTGATGGCGGAACTGCTTGCGCCGCTCGCGGATTCGGTGACCCTCGTCGGACGCGCCGGATCGGCGTCCCGGCTCGAGCGGGTGGCCGCGGGCCTGCCCGGCGCGGTGACGGTCAGTGAGGACCTGACCGCGCTGCGTACCTGTCGCATCGTCCTCACCGCCACGAATTCGGCCGTGCCAGTGGTCACCGCCGATGTACTGGCCGACGACCATCCGGTGCTCGTGGTCGATCTCGCGGTCCCCGGCGATGTGGATCTTGCGGTGCCCCAGCAACCGAATATCACCCTGGTCTCCGGCGGGCGCATGGCGCTGCCGCTCGGCCAGACACCCCCGTTTCCCGAAACCGGGCTGCCCGCCGGGGTCGTCTACGCGTGTATGGCCGAAACCGTTCTACTCGGTTTCGAACCGCGCACCGCGAGTCCGTCCTACGGCGGCCTGACCGCGGCAGGCGTACGCGCCGCCCGCGACCTGGCCGCCCGTCACGATGTGCGCCCGGTTCTGCTTCCGACAGGAGCTCCAACCGTGTCCGAAACTCCCACCGCAGCCACCCCCGTCCCGATGTTCCTCGGTGCGGCCGATTTCGCACCGGACCGCGCCGGCGGCAAGGCGGGCACCCTGCACGAATTGATCGTGGCCGGATTCGAGGTGCCGCCCGGATTCGTCGTCACGGCCGATCTCGACCTGGCCGAGGTATCCGATGATGATCTGACCGGCTGGGTACGAGCGCTGGGCGGCTTCCCGGTCGCCGCGCGTTCGAGCGGCGTACTCGAAGACCTCGACGACGCGAGCTTTGCCGGTCAGTACGAGTCGTACCTCGATATCACCGATGTCGCGGCCTTGCGCGTTCATATCGAGCAGTGCCGAGAATCGGTGCACAACGAGCGAGTTCGCACCTACCTGGCCCGGCGCGGCTATCACGAGGCCGGCGCGTCGGTCGCCGTTCTGGTGCAGCGCATGGTCGACGCGCGTTGTGCCGGTGTCGGTTTCAGCATCGACGCGCTCACCGGCATCGAGGACCACGCGGTCGTCGAAGCCTGCCGGGGACTGGGCGAACGACTCGTCTCCGGACATGTCACACCGACCAGATACACGCTGCGACTGTTCGACGGCACGGTGGTCGAGCGGGATGCGGGCGATGAGGATGTCGAGCTGAATCGCACCGCCACAGCCGAACTCGCCGCCCTCATGCTCGCGGTGCAGGCGCACCGGCACCGCCCGCAGGACATCGAATGGGCCATCGACGGCGACGGAAAGCTGTGGCTGCTACAGGCGCGGGCCATTACCGCGATCAGCTGGCGCACCGATATCGACCAGTTCTCCGACGCGGATCTGCGCGACGGCGGCGTCTCGGCACGGGTCTGCACGCCGATGATGTTCTCGTTGTACGACAACGCCTTCCAGTACTCGATGCAGCAGTTCTTCGAACGGTTGAAGCTCGCCGAACCAGGCGCGGAACCGGACTGGATGGCCATGTACTACGGCCGCGCCTACTGGAATGTCAGCGCGGTGAAGAAGTGCTTCTTCCGCATTCCCGGCTTCGACGAGCAGCATTTCGACGACGACCTCGGTGTGCTCAACGACTACGGGCCCGACGGTCCGCACCGCACTCCGACGAATGCGAAGACCATTGCCAGGGCGCTGCCCGCGGCGCTGGCCGTGCAGAAGAGCTACCGGGATCAACTGGCGGCGGTCGATGCGTTCGCGGCGGAATGGCCGCCGAAATACGCGGTGTGGCGAGAGCGAGTACGCGAACTGCCGCACACCGACGAGGCCACCTTCGTCGCGGATCTGGCGGACTGCCTGCTCACCTTCCACGCCGCCACCGAGCGCACCTACTTCACCACCATCTACAACAACTCCAGCGTCCAGACCGACTTCAAGCAACTGCTCGATAAGGTGGATGCGGCGACCGACGGGACCACCTCGGCCATCGACTTGATGGGCGGGCTCGCCGATATCAGCCATATGCAGATGCAGCGCGGCATCGTCGAATTGCACAGGGTGGCAGGCGATCACGGCCTGGACAGTCCCGAATGGACGAAGGCGCTCGATGCCTTCCTCGACGAGCAGGGCTTCCACGCCGACGCGGAACTGGATCTCACCAGCCCGCGCTGGTCGGAGGCGCCCGAGCGGGTGCGCTCGATGATCGCGGTCATGCTCGAACACGGCACCCCGCCCGCGGATCCCGATGTGACGCTGGTGGATCAGCGTAAACGCTACGAGAACGAGCTCGCCGCGGTGCGCGCCCGGGTGCGGGCCAAGCCGCTGGCGCGGGTGAAACACGCCAAGGCATTGGATAAGCAGATCGAGCGGATGCGCCGGTATCTCGTCGCGCGCGAACGCATGCGGGAGTTTTCCTCGCAGTGCTATGCCATTGTGCGCGCGTATGTCGTGGAGGCCGGGGTGCGCTTAGCTGCGGCCGGCACGCTCGAGCAGGCCGATGATGTGTTCCAGCTGTCGATCCACGAGCTGTGTGATCTCGCGGCCGGGCGGGCGGATATCTCGACGCTCGCACCGCAGATCGCTTATCGCCGTGCGGTTTACGCAGGCTATCGGGATCTGGTGCCACCGCATGAGCTGGGTGGTGGTGTCACGGTGGGCGCGGTCCGCGAGATCGGCGACGGCGATCTGACCGGGCTGGGTTGCAGTCCGGGCATCGCGGAGGGCGCCGCGCGGGTGATCACTTCGCTGGCCGATATCGACCAGCTGCGCGAGGGCGACATCCTCGTCACCCGGTTCACCGATCCGGGGTGGACGCCTGCCCTCGGGCTGGTTGCGGCGGTGGTGACCGAGGTGGGCGGGATGCTCTCGCATGCGGCGGTTATCGGGCGCGAGTACGGAATACCGGCGGTGCTGAATGTCGCGGGTGCGACGACGGCGGTGCGCTCCGGTCAGCGGATTCGGGTCGACGGCGGGGCGGGAGTCATCAGCGTGCTGGAGACTGCGTCCGAGCTGATTGCGCCGCCGTCCGGTCAAGACGACCACGCGCAACGACTCGATGTCGGCGCCGTCGCGGAGCCGAGGCGCCCGCGGCCGGTCTCCGACGAGCCGCCGATCCCGGAATCGGAAGAGCCCACCGCGCCTGCGGTGCCGTTACGGCCAACTGAGCCCAAGCAAAAACCCCAGCCTCCGGAGCACCCACGCCCGGCGGCCGCCAGAACGGATGAACCACTGACCGCACGCAAACGCCTGATCTGCATCGCCGGTGCCGACGGATCGGGTAAGACCACCCAGGTGGCCCGCATCGCCGCGGAATTCGAGGCGCAGGGCCAAAGCGTTGCCGCCGTGACCATTTGGGACGCATTCCTGGATCCGAAGGTCTCCTCGAAGCTGCCGTGGCGCAGTCCGGCCGAGATCTACGGCTACCTGAAACTGCTGTCCCCGCTGAGTCGCGCGCATTTCCTGTTCCATGCCATGCAGCTGTCCTTCGACCTCGCCGCCGAACGCGGCCCGGACATCCTGCTGGCAAATGCCTACTGGTACAAGTACTTCGCCACCGAGGTCGCACACGGCGGCGATCCGGCGGTGCTGCGCAAGCTGGCGTCGGGATTCCCGGAACCGGACCGCACCTTCTACCTCGCGGTGAGTCCGCAGGATGCGTTGGGGCGCAAGCAGTTGCGCAGCGACTACGAGAGCGGCTACGGCGACGAGGAGACCTTCCTGGCCTTCCAGCGGCGCAGTCACGATGCGCTGGAAGCGTTGTCGGAGGAGTTCGGCTGGATCCGCCTGGACGGCACAGACACACCCGCCGACATCACGAAGGCTGTGCTCGCCCAGTTGCGGGAGGACGACCGGTGACCCGTCGCGTCGCGATTGTCGGCATCGACGGTGCCGGCAAGTCCTCGGTCATGGCACGGTTGCGCGAATTGGCTCCGGGCGCAGGCGCTTTCGCCTCGATGACCTGTCCGGACTTCCACAACACCCGGAATGTGCCGCTGACGGACCTATCCGAGCAGCTCAAGGCCTTCAGCGTCGGATGCGATGAAATCGGCAGCCTGGAAATGAAGGCCACCGCGATGTATCTGCAGATGACGCTGTTCGGTCCGGTGGAGCGGCACTTCCTGACCACCTGGTCACCGGATGTGCTGGTATTCGAACGGCATCCGCTGATCGAATTGCTGGTCTACGGGCCGCTGTATGTCGCGCTGGCCCGCCCCGAATGGAACGGTCACGATCGCGCCGAGGAGATCACGGCCGCGCTGGAGCGCCACCGGCCGGGCACGTTCGAGGACATCCTCGCCTGGCAGCGGTCGGAATCCACGCGTCTGGGCAGTTCCCCGGATATCTGGGAGCTGCTGTCGGAGATCGCGGATCTGGTGCGCCGGGACGTGACCGAATCCGTCCCCGGCTTCGCCGACCGCTTTCGTACCACACTGCCCGACGCGGTGCTCTGGCTGGACGCACCGCCGGAACAGGCAGCGGCACGGTGTGCGGAACGTTCGGGGAACGGGCCGAAGGAGGCCCATGAAACAGCAGAGCGGCTCGGAGCCCTGCGTGACGGATATCTACAGGTGCGCGACACCCTCGCGGTGGCCTTCCCCGAAGTGGGATTCCACCGCATCGACACCGGCGACGGCGTCGATCTCGAGGAGTCGGTCCGCGCCTGCGTGACGGAAGGGAAGTTACTCGGGTGAGTACACAGGCAGATACCCCGGCCACCGAGATCGAGGCGCGGGTGCGCGCCATTGTCGGTGAGGTGCTGTGGGTTTCGGCGGACGAGATCGACGCGTCCGCGCAATTGATCGACTACGGACTGGATTCGCCGACCGCGATCGAGCTGACCATTCAGCTGGAGCAGGCATTCGGCATCGTCATACCGGAAGATGCTGCGGCACAGTTGAATACGGTCGGCGAGATCGTGCGATACGTGCGGGGTGAGCAGTGACGGAATTGGTTCCCCAGCATCCGACGATCGTGCACGCGCTGATGGCCAACGCCGAGCTTGGTGCATCGGCACCGTCCACGATTTTCGTTCCGGAGCGCGGCGACGCCGACGGTGAAATCGCCTGGCGACACGAAGATCTCGCGGCCGCCGCGGGACGCACCGCGGCCGCACTGTCCGCCGAGGGGGTCGAGCCGGGAGATCGGGTGATGCTGTGCCTGCCCACCTCGCCGGAGTTCGTCACGGCGTTCTTCGGTGCGCTGGTGCTCGGCGCGGTGCCGACCGCGGTGGCGACGCCGGGCGGGTTCGGGTCGGCGGATATCTTCCGCGACAAGTTCACTCGGCTGCTCGGCTATCTGGAACCCGCAGCGGTTGTCGCGACGCGGTCGGTGCTCGCAGGGGGAGCACTGCCGGACACCGTCGCCGCCATTGATGGCGATGTGCTGCACGCCTGGGCTTGTTCGCCGGACGCGCCGACGCTGGCGCCCAGACTTCCCGAACCGGGAGATCTGGCGTTCATCCAGGCGACCTCCGGCTCGACGGGAACACCGAAAGGTGTGCAGATCACCCACGCGAATCTGGCTGCCAACTGCGAACAGATCGCACAGGCCGCCGCGATGGGAGCGGGCGACACCTGGGTCGGCTGGCTGCCGCTACACCACGATATGGGGCTGATCGGCGGATTCCTGACGCCGGTATTCCGTGGCATCGATGCGGTGCTCATGCCGCCGAGCCGATTCCTGCGCAGTCCGGGGGATTGGCTGCGTGCGGTCAGCCGGTATCGCGGAACATTCACGGCGGCACCGAATTTCGCATACGGATATGCGGCCGCCCGGGTTACCGACGCCGAACTCGACGGCGTCGATCTGTCGAGCTGGCGGTTCCTGTTCTGCGGCGCGGAGCCGATCCATCCGCCGACCGTGCAGAGTTTCGTCGACCGGTTCGCGGCCTGGGGACTGCCGAAGGATGCATTGGTGCCCTGCTATGGCATGGCCGAGGCATCCCTCGCGGTCACCGTGAACCGCCCGCACGCGCCGGTCGCCTACGACTCGGTGTCGCGCCGCGCGCTCACCGGAAACGGTGTGGCCCTGGACATTCCGGAAGACGACCGCGATGTGATGCATATCGTCGACTGCGGCGCACCGCTGCCCGGTACCGAGGTACGCATCCTCGACGAGGACGGCGCGGTGTGCGGTTCGGACGTGGTCGGCCGCATTCAATTCCGCGGCCCATCGATGACCATCGGTTACTTCCGGCTGCCCGAAGAGACCGCGGCCGCCACTCGGGACGGTTGGTGGGACACCGGTGATATCGGCTACTTGCGCGACGGCAGGCTGCGCATCACCGGCAGGCATAAGGACCTGATCATCATCCGCGGCGCGAACTACCTGCCCACCGATTTCGAGCTCGCCGCACAGGAAGTCGCGGGTGTGCGCCTCGGTGGTGTCGCGGCCGTCGGTCATGCCGATACCCGAGGGCTCTCGGAGGAACTGCATCTCATTGTCGAATCGGGTGCGGAGGCGACCGAGCACGATGCGTTGCGCCGAGCGGTGCGAGTCGCGGTGAGTAAGCGCACCGGTGTGCTGCCCGCCGGGGTTCGGGTGGTGCCGCCGCGCAGCATTCCGAAGACCACGAGCGGAAAGGTGCAGCGAGCCGAGGCCAGGCGGCTTTTCCTGGCCGAGGACGATCTGGTCGGTGCCGGAGGCGCGGCATGAGTGTGCAGCCGAAGTTCCGCGGCCGTAAGCTCGGCGGTCCGGCGCTGCGACATCCACTGGGTGCGTATCCGGATTACCGCGCCGACCCGCTCGCGCTGTTCTACGAGCAGGCCGTCGCGCACGGCGGCAGCGTCCGGCTGCGGCTGGTGCATCAGCAGATGCATCTGCTCGTCGAGCCGCAGCACATCAATCAGGTGCTGGTCACCAATGCGGCCAAGTACGAGAAGGGGATCAGCTATCAGAGTCTGAACTACTTGCTCGGCCCTGGACTCCTGACCAGCGGCGGCGAACTCTGGAAACGTCAGCGCGCCTTGATCAAACCCGCATTCTCCCGCCGTCACGTCGACACCGAGATTCCGCTCATGGTCGAGTGCGGACGGCGGATGCTCGATCGCCTCGATGCGTACGCCGCGACGGGCGCGGCCTTCGACCTGGTCCCCGAGGTGATGGGTTTCGCGGCCGATGTGGTGTGCCGCGCGGTCATGGGCTCCGAGATCGACGGTGTACTGCCCCAGATCGCAGATGATGTGCGCGAGGGTGTTTCGTGGGTGATGCGGCATATGACCGCACCCATCCAAGTCCCGCCGAACGTGCCGACCCCGGCCAATCGCCGCTTCCACGGTGCTCGCGAACGACTACATCGCGTGGTGGACAGCGTCATCCAGCGTCACCGAGAAGCCGATGCCGAAGCGTCGTCCCTGCTGGCTCGATTGCTCGCGGCGCGCGATGATGCCGGGCACGCCATGGATGACGCGCAACTGCGTCACGAAGTGCTCACCTTCCTGCTCGCCGGACACGAAACCACCGGCGGCGCGATGGCATGGACCATCTACGAGCTGGCCCACAACCCGGCGGTGCTCACGCGGGTACGCGACGAGATCGATATCGCCCTCGCGCTGACCGACGGTGTCGACCGGGCACTGCCCGCACTGGAGCTGACCGGGCGCGCGATCGACGAGGCCATGCGTCTGCATCCACCCGCGTGGGCATTCAGCCGCACCGCCGTCGAACCGGACAGCTTCGACCGCTTCGATCTGCAACCGGGCGCGATCGTGGTGATCAGCCCGTTCGTGAACCACCGCTTCCCCGAATTCTGGGATTCACCACTGACCTTCGATCCGGACCGGTTCACCAAGGAACAGACCAAGGCGCGCCCGCCGTACCGCTACTTCCCGTTCGGCTGGGGCGCACATCTGTGCGTCGGCCAGCATATGGCGCTGATGGAGGTGCGGGTGGGCATCGCAATGCTGTTGGCCCGCTACGACATCGAACTCGTCAACGGGATGCGGGTGCGGGAGAACCCGGAGATCTCCAATACCCCCGATCCGGTACTCGTGCGGCTCACCCGGCGTGCGTCCGCGGTGCCGTCGGCCACGACCATGCAGGAGGCCGCGCAATGACCGGAACAACCGTCAGCGATACCGCACTGGCCGCCGATGCGACGATGGCGCCGCAAGTGGGCGCCAAGGCCGCGAATCTCGGCAGGCTCGTAGCGGCCGGCTACCGGGTGCCACCGTTCGTGGTGCTGAGTGCCGCCGCGTGTGCGCGCATCCTCGAACCGATCCGTGGATCCATCGCCGACGCGCTGGATTCGCTCGATCACACCGATCCGGCATCGTTGCGTGCGGTGTCGGAGGAGATCCGCACGATCATCCTTGCTCAGCCGATCCCAGCGGATATCAACACCGAGCTGGGCGCGGACGTGCGCGAAATCCTTGATCGCACACCACAATCCGGTGCTCGGCTGGCTGTGCGTTCCTCCGTGAGCGGTGAGGATTCGGCGACGGACTCCTTCGCGGGCCAACTCGATACCCTGCTGAATGTCGCTCCGGCGGACGTGTCGGCGGCGGTGCTGGACGTGCTCGCCTCGGCCTACTCGGAACGGTCGCTGTTCTACCGAGCGCATCGCGGACTGGACAATACCGAGATCGACTGCGCCGTCCTGGTGCAGGTGCTGATCCACAGCGCGGTCGCCGGTGTCGCCTTCAGCTGCAACCCGCAGACCGGCGACCCGGGCGAGGCCGTCGTCTCGGCGGCTTTCGGCCTCGGTGAAGGTGTGGTCGCCGGAACTGTGGAGTGCGATACCTATTTCGTCGACACCGCCGTGCGCACGATCGTCTCCCGTTCGGTGGCTGAGAAGCAGAGCCGGGTCGTGGTGGCGGCCGATGGTTCCGGCACGGTCATCGAACAGATCACCGCGTTGACCGATCAGGCACTCACCGACACGCAGGTAGTCGAACTCGTCGGTACCGCAATGGGATTGGCCGAGGCCTTCGGCGTGCCACAGGATGTCGAATGGGCCTATGACGCCGAAGGCGTGCTGTACCTGCTCCAGGCCCGCCCGATCACCGCGACCGGCGCCCGCGAAACCATTTTCGACAATGTGAATGTCGCCGAGTCCTATCCCGGTTTGTCCAGCCCGCTGACCTTCTCGATCCTGCGGAACGCCTATGAGCAGGTGTTCCGTGCCTGCCACAAGGATTTCGGCGCAACCGACGCCATCGTCGACCGCAATGCCGCGAGCCTGTACCCCTACTTGGTCGGTACCGCGCATGGCCGCATCTACTACAACATCAGCAACTGGTACCGGCTGTTCCTGCAGATACCCGGCATGGAGTTCGCCATCGAAGGCTGGGAGGCGGCCCTCAATATCGAGAACCGCTACCAGCGGCCCGCCGCGCCGGCCCGCGGGCCGGCACGGGCGAAGGTGTATCTGCTGCGCTTGCGTATCGCCGCCATCATCACCGTTGGCTGGCTGCGGCTGCCGCGGCGGCTGCGCGCGTTCTTCACCGAACTGCAGGCCTTCACCGCCGATCTCGACCATCGGCTCGACCCGGAAACACCGGAGCGGGAACGGGATCCGGAAGCACTACTGGAGTGGATGGAGCGTTGCCTGCACGAACTCGTACCCGCCTACGCGGTGCAGATCTTCAATGACTTTCTGGCCCAGCAGATGTTCCACGTCGTGGGTCTGCTGCTGGAACGCGAAGGCCTCACCGAGCCGGCCGCCATCACACTGCGCAATGAGTTGTTCTGCGGCGAAGAAGGTGTCGACAGTGTCGACCCGGTCCGTTCGGCGCTCGCACTGACCGCAACGGTCCGGGCGGATGCCGCGCTGCGTGAGCTGTTCGAGGGGCCGCTGGAACCGCACGAAGTGTGGAAAGCCCTGGCACAGCCGGAATTCGCCGATTTCCGCGGTGCATGCCTGCGGCATATCGCCCTGTTCGGCGACCGTACCGTCGACGAGCTGAAGCTGGAAACCGATCCGCTCGGCGAACATCCGGAGCGACTGGTTCCTATGCTGCGCAACTACCTGCGTGGCGGTCAGAACATCGATGAAATGGCGGCGCGCGAGAAGCAGATCCGGCGCGACGCGGAGCGCACCGCGGCCAGGCTGTTCCGTGGAAAGCTCCCGCAACGGTTGGCATTCCGGTTCGCACTCGGCCGGGCGCGCGAGCATGTGAAACAGCGCGAGAATATGCGGCTGGGTCGCAGCCGCTCCTTCGGGTTGGTGAAACGGGTATTCCGGGAATACGGCAGGCAGATGCACGCGGCCGGACTGCTCGAGGATCCGCGCGATATCTTCTGGCTCACCTACGAGGAGATCGCGGCCCTCACCCGAGGGACCGCTGTCGATACCGATGCGGCGCGCACGGTCGCCACACGCAAGAGCGATCACGAGCGGTGGCGCATCGAGCAACTGCCGTCACGGATCGTCACGGCAGGAATCGCGGCCGTCGGCATCAACGATCCGGCCTTCGACCATCCGGCTCCCACCGGCGATTCCGGCAGCGTGCTGCACGGAATCGGTTGCGCGCCGGGCCGAGTCGAAGCTCCGGCACTGGTGTTGACCACTCCGGAACCGGATGTGGTCGTCGACGGTCAGATCCTCGTCGCAGCCAGCACCGATCCCGGTTGGGTCTTCCTCATGGTGGCCGCCGGGGGATTGGTCAGCGAGAAGGGCAGCCCGCTTTCCCATACCGCCATTATCGGCCGTGAACTCGGCATTCCCACCGTCGTCGGCGTTCCGGGCGTCACCCGGCTGGTCGCCAGCGGGGATGTGCTGATTCTCGACGGCAAGGCCGGGACCGCAACCATCGTTCAGGAACACAGCTCATGACATCCACCGCAGCCGCACCGCACGAGACCGCGCACGGCGAGAACTTCAGCCTCGAGCACTACCTCGATCCCGCCGCGCACACTTTCGAACAGCGCTTCGAGGAATTCCGGCCCTATGTCGCGAACGCGCGCGGCACCGGATTCGTCCTCCGTGAGATCACCGGGCCGGCGGGTCCGGTCGTACAGGTCCGCGATCCCGATGGGACCGCGGTCCGCGACCTGATCATGTTGGGGTCGAACAACTACCTCGGCCTCGGCAACGAACCGGAGATCGTCGAGGCCGCGGTCCGGGCCGTTCGCGAATTCGGTGTCGGCCATGGCGGACCGCCACTGCTCAACGGCACCACCTCGGTGCACCGGCGGCTGGAAGAACGCCTCGCCGAGACCAAGGGCTGCGAATCCGCGCTGGTGTTCTCCTCCGGCTACGCCGCCAATGTGGGCTGGGTGACCGGCCTGCTGCGCAAGGGCGACATCCTGCTCTACGACGAGCAGAGCCATGCCAGCCTCTATGACGGCATCCAACTGGGGCGGGTCCGCTCGATGGCCTTCGAGCACAACGACCTTCGGCATCTGCGGCACCGGCTCATGCAGATCCGCTGGCGCAATCCGGGCGCGAATATCGTGGTCGCCGTCGAGGGCGTGTATTCGATGGACGGCGATATCGCACCGCTGCCGGAGATTCGGGCGCTGTGCGATTCGTTCGGAGCCTGGCTGGCCATCGACGACGCGCACGGCACCGGTGTACTCGGCACGTACGGGCACGGCACCGCCGAACATTTCGGCATGGGGGCCGGATCGGTCGAGCTGTACATGGGCACCTTCTCGAAGGTGTTCGCCACCACCGGCGGTTTCGTGGCCGGGTCGAAGGATCTGGTGGACACGCTGCGGTTCTTCGCGCGTTCGTACATGTTCTCGGCATCGCTGGCCCCCGCGGTCGTCGCCTCGGTACTCGCCGCCATCGATTTCATCGATGCGCATCCGGAGCGGATCCGACAATTGCACGACAATGTCGACTACTTCGTGCGGGAACTGCGTCGAATGGGTTTTGCGGTCGATCCGCAGACCGCGATCATCCCGATCCTGGTGCCGCAGCACCTCGCCGTCGCCGAGGTCGTTGCGGCGCTGCACGCGCAGGGTGTGTTCGTCAACGGCGTCGAATTCCCGGCCGTCCCACGTGAACAGCAGCGACTGCGGGTCAGCATGATGGCCACGCTCAGTCGCGATCAGCTGGATTTCGCGCTGGAGAAGATCTCGGCCGTGGCCCGCCGCTTCGCCTTCCATCCCGAACAAATCGGCACGATCGAAGAAGGAATCCGCTGATATGACCGGAACCGAAATCGCCGCGGGCGGCACGGCTTCCGAACGCCTGCTCGTGCACGCGGCACTCGCCGACCCGAGTCAGGACGAACGAGCCGCGTTGGCGAAGCTCGCTCACGAGATCACCGACTGGGCAGAGGTTTTCGAACTCGCCGAGCTCAATGCGACCATCCCACTGGTGCAGCGCCGCTTGGAATCCGAGGAACTCTACGACCTCGTTCCCGAACTGGTGCGAGCACATTTCGCCGGCGTGACCGATCGCATTGCCGCCGTGAACGATCGGCGCCTGGCCGGTGCCAGGGAACTGTTGCGCCGCTTCGACGAACGCGGCGTGCGCTGCGTCGTACTCAAGGGCATGCTGTTCTCGGCGGAGATCTACCACGATCCGCGCTACAAGCGCATGAACGACCTGGACATCCTCGTCGAACTCGATCAGGTGGATACCGTCATCGAGATCTACCGGGAGATGGGGCTTTTCGCCACTTCCGAACTGCTGGGCAAGGCCCCGAAGGTCCGCGCCGAACGCTCACACCACCTGCCGTCGTTCGTCTCCCGCGACGGATCCCTTGTCGTCGGCACACACTGGGGCCTGATCACCCCGCTGGCTCCGTACACGGTCGACTACACCGCGATCTGGAAACGCGTGCGGCGCATCGACTTCTACGGTGTGCCCGCCTGGGCTATGTCGCACGAGGACAACCTGCACCACCTCGGCATCCACCTGCCCTACTACAAGACCGGTGTACGCGAACTCGCCGACATCTGGAACCTGGCCCGCTACGCCGATGACCTCGACTACGACCTGCTGGCCGGTGAAATCGCCAAGGCGGGCAGCGAAAGCCTGATGTACCACGCCCTTTCGCTGGCCGATCGGCTCGTGCCCGAGCCGGAGTTCGCGGCATTGATCAGCTGGATCGCGCCGAAGGTCAACCGCTTCACCCGCTACGACACCGCGCGCAAAACCGTCGATATCCATGTCCTGCTGCGCAGCCGCTCCACCCACACCTCACGCATCGAAAAGGCCTATACCGAATTCAATATGACCGCTCTCGCGAGCGAGAAGCGCGACCGCTTCGGCCGTCTGTGGTCGGATCTGCTGCTGGTGCCCGGTGACGAAGCGCGCAAGATGAGTTCGCTGCGCAAGCCAGCGCCGCTGGCCGATCTCGGCGCGCGAATCTCCGCCCCCTACCGGCTGACTCGCGTTTTCCAGCGCGACCTCGGCCGCTGGCTGTTTCCGGCGGCTCTGGCCAAGACCGTCTTCGATCTCGGTGCCGCGTACGGTTCGGAGCTGGCGAGCCGGGCCGGAATCGGTACGACGGCGACCGAACGCCCCGGCATCGACGAATACGCGGCCCAACTGGGGCTGACCCGCGCCGATCTCCAAGCGGTACTGGACAGCCAGGAATGAATCGCACAGTGCTGTGGGATCTTGACGGCACCTTGGTGCGGTTGCATCGGCGCCGGTTCAAGGCCCTGATGCCGCTGGCGGCCGCGCAGGCATTTCGCGAGTTGACCCCACCGCATCGTTTTCTGCGTGCCCTGCCCGGCGTGCTGAAGCAGGTCCGGGCCAACGACAGCGAGCACACCAACACCGACCTGATGGTCCGACTGCTCGCCGAGCGGTTGCGGGTCGCACCTGACGCGGTGGCGAGTCAACTGAAGAGTCTGGCGGAGACGGGGTTTCCGCGCCTGCGTGGTTGCTTTCCACCGGAGCCGATGGCACTGGATACGGTGACCCGGCTCCAGGAATCGGGCGCGGTACAGGTCGTCGCGACCAACCCGCTGTGGCCGGACAGCACCGTCACCACCCGGCTCGGCTGGGGCGGCTACGACCTGTCCGTGTTCACCTTCCGCACCAGCGGCGAGAACATGCGCCGCTCGAAACCACGCAACGAGTTCTACCGAGAACTGCTCGACCGGCTCGGCGCGGAACCGGGGGAGTGCGTGATGATCGGCAACGACGCCGCCAACGACGCACCGGCGGCACTTCTCGGGATCCCCGTGTTCCTGGTCAATGTGCCGAAATCGGCTGTTCCACAAGAATATTCGGGCCTCGTAAGTACGGGGAATTGGTCTCGGCTACGCGAGTGGCTGGGTATCGAGGAGAAATCATGCTCGTCGTCCTGAATCCACAGTCCAATGCCGGGACCGCGCTGCAGCGGTGGCGTCCGGTAGAAGGCGTGCTACGCGAACGGAATACCGATCTCACCGTCGAAATGCCCAGTGACGCAGAACAAGCCATGAAACTGGTCCAGGCGAGCCTCGAGTCGGATCCACCTGAGGTGATCGTGGCGGCGGGCGGCGACGGCATGGTCAACCTGGTCCTCAACGCGATCATCGACCCGGCGACCGACCGACCGCGGCACGGGGCGGAATCGGTCGCACTCGGCGCGATCGGTCTCGGCAGTTCCAACGACTTCCACAAACCGGTGCGAACCAGTATCGCCGATATCCCGGTCCGGCTCGGCACACCCGAGCTCGTCGATGTCGGCAAGGCCACCATGCTGCTCCCGGACGGCACCCGAACAGTCCGATACTTCCTGCTCAATGCGAGCATGGGACTCGTTGCGGCAGGCAACCATTCGTTCAACAATGCGCGCGGGCCGATCGGCTGGCTCAAATCCCGAAATGTCGAGGCGGCCATTATCGCCACCGCGCTGAGCAACATCGCCACCCATCAGCCACTCGCCATCCAACTGCGCGGATCCGACTGGGAGCACACCGCACCGGTCACGAATGTCGGTGTGCTCAAGAGCGTGCACTTCGCCGGTGGCATGTACTACGACACACCGGTCACCCGCGCGGACGGCATGTTCGACGTGAATATTTGGGAAGCCGCCGGACGGGCCCGGATTCTGGGGCTCATCGCAGGTCTCTACCGCGGCAAGTTCAGGGGTTCGGCGCTGGCCACCTGCCGTCGCGACACCGCGGTGGAACTGCGGCCCGTCGCACCCGCACCGCTCGAATTGGATGGCGAGATCACGATTGTGGAATCAGCCCGGTTAGAGGTGCTGCCGCGCGTGCTGCAGGTGTGTGCGCTGTGACCGTTGTCCTGGTGACCGGTGCCGCCAACGGTATGGGCGCGGCGACCGTCGAATACCTTGCGCGTGTCGGCTATACGGTCGCGGGCAGTGACAAGATCGCGCGGGATGGCGTGCGTGCGGTCGATGTCCGCGATACCGACGCGGTGCGGAGTTGGGTGAAATCCGTGCACGCACGGCACGGCCGCATCGATGCGGTGGTCACCTTCGCCGCCTACGGCATTGTCGGTTCGGTGGAGGAGACCGATCCGGACGAGGCGGCCGCACTCATCGATACCAATGTCATCGGCACCCACCGCGTGCTGCGCGAAGTGCTGCCGATCATGCGCGCGCAGGCGCACGGCCGGGTAATCGTGGTGAGCTCCGGTGCCGGCGCGATCGCCGAACCCTATGGCGGCTGGTATTCGGCCACCAAGGCGGCCATCGAACGCCTCGGTGAGGCGATGCGGATGGAGACCGCGGGCTTGGGCATCCACGTCTCGGTCCTCGCGCCGGGGTGGACGGTCACCCCGATCATCGATTCGGCTGCGCGCGTTGCCGATCCGATCGAGGCATACACGCCGGATCGGACTGCGGTGCTAGGGCGCGTCACCGGATATCTGGAGCACGGACAGTCCGCGCAGATGGTAGCCAGGAAGGTGCGGACAATCTTGGAAGCGTCCGAACCGCGCCAAACCTACCTGTGCGGCAGCGACGTTCGGCTCTCGTTCTGGACCCGGCGCTTCACGCCCGCTCGGGCCTACGAACGGCTCGTTCGCCGCTACTACGGCCTTTGACAGGAGCATGCACGGGCAGTGCCGGTAGTATCACCTCGGCCGCACGGGCTCCCAAGAAAGCGGGGGCTTGTCCGGTACGTGCCGTTCGCTGGATGGTTTTCGCAGTAGCCCATCTGCCGACGACACGGCAGAAAGGCAGCGATGACCAACCGATAGGGGCAGGCGATGGCACCGGCTCTGAGATGTCTTGTCTGGGAATTGGACAACACCCTCTGGGATGGTGTCGTCTGCGACGCGACCAGCGGCGCACCACGCCCCGCCGCCCTGCGCACGTTGGTCAAGCTCAGCGAGCGCGGCATCTGGCACGCCGTAGCCAGCCGCAGCGACCGTGACCTCACCCTCAAGAAGCTCTACCGGCACGGGCTCTACGACATGTTCTCTGCCATCGAGATCGGCTGGGGGCGTAAATCGGCTTCGCTATTGCGGATCGCGCACACCCTCGGCTTGGAACTGGACACCATCGGTTTCATCGATGCCGAACCAGTGGAGCGAGCCGAAGTCACCCGCGCACTCCCACGCGTGCGCTGCTACGCCGCCCGCAACGCCGATGTCCTGCCCGCCCTCCCCGACTTCCGCCCAGTCCTCCGCACAGGCCCCTCACCCACCCCACCCATGGGCTTCGCAAGCGTCCGAGGCTAAATCAAGATCAGGTGGAAACTATGGCGGCATCGCCCGAGTAGCCCTCTCCACCAGTGCCACCTGATCTTGGTCGGCGGTCGGGCGGTGCTGGGAGGAATGCCGCGATTCGGGCGAAGGTGGTTTCCGGTTGCTCCAGGTGGGGCAAATGGCCTGCTGCGGGGATGATTTCGAAGCGGGCATTGCCGAAGGCGGCGGCATAGGCGGCGCCGTAGGTCGGGGTGACGATGCGGTCGCTTTCGCCCCAGAGCAGCAGTGTCGGTGTGGTGATCGCGGCCAGTTGCGGCAGCAATTGCGGATTGTGCATGTACGGGTCGCCCGCGTAGTGCCGTAGTGCGACCATATTTGCCTGGCGCACGGCCGAATGCGCGGCAGGTAGATCGGCGGGGTCCTGGTAGAAGCGTGCCGGGTGGTGGTAGGAGTGCTCGGCCACTCCCCGGGCGTCGAGGGCGAAGAAGTCGGTGATCGGTTCGTCGTCGAGCCACACGCCGGTCGCGTCGATCAGCACCAGCCCGCCGATCCGGTGTTCGCGATCGCGGACGGCCATTTCGGCGGCGATCCAGCCGCCGATGGAGGAGCCGATGACAAAGACGTCACGCAGTTCGCGCTCGCGGAGCAGGTCCAGGTATGCGCTCGCGAGGTCACCGATGCTGTCGAAACGCAATGGTGTGCCGTTCCAACCCGAATGGGTCGGCATAAGAACATGAAATGTGCGCGACAGGTGCTCGGCGATACCAGCCACCGAGGCTGGTCCCGCGCCCCCGTGTAGGACGAGAATTGTCGGGCCGCTGCCTGATTCGGCGATCGTGAGCGGTTGTGGTCGGGTGTCTTCGGTCATCGGGAAGTTCCTCGATCCATTGACTAAACATGTTGATATAAACAAGCTTAGTCATACTGCTAGCATGATGTCCATGCCCGATGACCTGCAAGCCCTGGGACGTGCCGTGAAACAGGCGCAGTACCGCCACCATCGCGCGCTGGACAGTCGACTCGCGGCCATCGGCAGCACCCTCGCGCAATGGGACGCTCTGCGCGCTATCGACCGCAATCCCGGTGCCACCGCACGCGCACTGGCCGAGGAGACATTCCAGAGCGAGCAGGCCTTCGGCACTCTGGCCAACCGGCTGGTCGTGCGCAATCTGATCGACCGCACGCCCGGCCGCGGCCGAGCCATCGAACACCGGCTGACCGCAGCCGGTGAGCAGGTACTGCGCGCCGGAAACCAGGTCGCGAACGAGGTGCTGGCCGACTCCTTCGCCGGATTGTCGACCGGCGAACGTGCCACCCTGTTGAATCTGCTCCGGCGAATCGGTGCGCATCGATAATCGACGCGGTGATCGGCGTGGTCGGCGGCGCTCGGCGAGCCGGGCGGGAATGATATGGCCATGGTCAATGATCAGAACGGTCCCGATATCAAGCCACGTAGTCGCGATGTCACCGATGGTCTGGAGAAGACGGCCGCGCGTGGCATGCTGCGGGCGGTCGGTATGGACGACGGCGACTGGGGGAAGTCGCAGATCGGGGTGGCCTCCTCGTGGAACGAGATCACGCCGTGCAATCTGTCGTTGGACCGGCTTGCCAAGGCGTGCAAGGAGGGGGTGTTCGCGGGCGGTGGGTATCCGATGGAATTCGGGACCATTTCGGTCTCCGACGGCATCTCCATGGGACATGAGGGCATGCATTTCTCCCTGGTATCGCGGGAGGTGATCGCAGACAGCGTGGAAACCGTGATGCAGGCCGAGCGGCTCGACGGTTCGGTGCTGCTGGCCGGATGCGATAAATCCTTGCCCGGCATGCTGATGGCGGCGGCGCGGCTGAACCTGGCGAGTGTGTTCCTGTACGCGGGCTCGATCCTGCCCGGTATCGCGAAACTCAGCGATGGCAGTGAGCGCGAAGTGACGATCATCGACGCGTTCGAGGCGGTCGGCGCCTGCTCGCGCGGTTTGATGAGTCGTGCGGATGTGGACGCCATCGAACGAGCCATCTGTCCTGGTGAGGGCGCCTGCGGTGGCATGTACACGGCCAACACCATGGCGAGCGCGGCCGAGGCATTGGGTATGTCGCTGCCCGGCAGTGCGGCACCGCCCGCGACCGATCGGCGCCGCGACGGCTACGCGCGGCGCAGCGGTGAGGCGGTGGTGGAATTGCTGCGGCGGGGAATCACGACGGCCGACATCCTCACCAAGGAGGCATTCGAGAACGCGATTGCGGTGGTGATGGCGTTCGGCGGCTCCACCAATGCCGTACTGCATCTGCTCGCGATCGCTCACGACGCGAAAGTTGATCTGGCACTCGAGGATTTCGCGCGCATCGGCCGCCGGGTGCCGCACCTCGCCGATGTGAAGCCCTTCGGGCGGCATGTGATGACGGATGTCGACCGGATCGGCGGCGTGCCGGTGATGATGAAGGCACTGCTCGATGCCGGACTGCTACACGGCGACTGCCTGACCGTCACCGGTCGCACGGTCGCGGAGAACCTCGCCACCATCGCCCCGCCGGATCCCGACGGAAAAGTGGTGCGGGCCATGACATCTCCGATCCACCCGACCGGTGGCATCACGATCCTCGCCGGATCGCTCGCGCCCGGCGGCGCGGTGGTCAAGTCGGCAGGTTTCGATTCCGACGTATTCACCGGTACGGCACGGGTTTTCGACCGCGAGCGGTCGGCGATGGACGCGCTCGAGGACGGCACGATCACTGCGGGCGATGTGGTGGTCATCCGCTACGAGGGGCCCAAGGGCGGTCCCGGTATGCGCGAGATGCTCGCGATCACCGCGGCCATCAAGGGTGCGGGCCTCGGCAAGGACGTGCTGCTGCTCACCGACGGACGCTTCTCCGGCGGCACCACCGGTCTCTGCGTCGGCCATGTCGCTCCCGAGGCGGTCGACGCTGGGCCGATCGCCTTCGTCCACGACGGCGACCAGATCCGCCTCGACGTCGCCGCGGGCACCCTCGACCTTCTGGTCGCCCCCGAAGAACTCGACCGCCGCCGCGAAGGCTGGAAACCTTTGCCGCAGCGCTACACCCGTGGCGTGCTCGCCAAATATTCGAAACTGGTGGGCTCAGCGTCCTTCGGGGCTGTTTGCGACTGACGGGGGAGCCTTCGGCTGCCGATGCCTTCGGGCCACGATTGATGCCTGCACCGGAAGACGCGGTCGTCGGCGGATCACGTGGCCCGCTCGCACCGGCTCGCCGCGACCACCGCATGAACTGCCCAGGCGGAGTTATCTCATGCGTGGTGACCTGAATTCCTCTCGTTCAGGGAAATTCGGGGAGTACGGCCAGGTCGAGTTGCCGCAGGCGGGCCGGATCGGCGATCACCTCGTAGCCCGCGATTCGGTGGTCCGCGACGGTAACCGCAAGCGCGAGTAGCAGTTTGCCGCGCGGCGCGACAATGATGCCGACCGCGCCGTCGACCAGCGCGAGCGCAGCGACCCGGGAGCGGCGGCGCAGGATGACGGTCTCGCGGGCCACCGCCTGCGCACCCCGCGCGACCGGCGCCATACCCGAGGGCAGCGCGGCCGGATCGGCCGTACGCACCACATCGGGCGCGAGAACCGCGAGCAGTGCGTCGAGATCACCGCTGCGGGCGGCGGCGAGGAAGGCATCCACGACATGGCGCTGCTGCGCGAGTTCGGCGGTGGAAGCGGTCGCGTCGCCGTGCGCCCGCGCGCGGGCCCGGCTGGCGAGCTTCTTGGTGGCGGCGCTGGTGCGCCCGACGATCGGCGCGATCTGATCGAAGGGAATGGCGAACATATCGTGCAGCACGAACGCCACCCGCTCATCGGGACCGAGCGTATCCAGCACCACCAATAGCGCGCGCCCGACCGAATCGATCAGCACCGCTTCACTTTCCGGATCGCAGTCATCGGCGGCGTCGCCGAGTTCGGCGATCCGATCGATCGGATCCTCGCGCCGGGCGGTCCGCGAGCGCAGCATATCGAGACAGATCCGGGAGACCACCGTGGTCAACCACCCCGCCAGATTCTCGACATCGCTCGTGTCGGCGCGGTCCAGCCGCAGCCAGGCCTCCTGCACGGCGTCATCGGCTTCAGTGGCCGACCCGAGCATCCGGTAGGCGACCGCGTGCAGGTGATCGCGGTGCGTCTCGAATCGTCGCGCCAACAATTCCTGTGCGTGCATCGGTCACCTTTCGCGGTCGGCATCCGTCACGTGAATAGGGCGATCGGGTGCCCCACCCACGATCGCAGACCCGCAGAACCCAGATACCCGGAGGGTAGTCCCTATGTTTGTCGCATATGCCGTCGTCACCATCCTCGCCGCCGCAGCCACATTCGGCGCCACCGCCTTCGATATCGTCAAGGCGGGGCAGGTGCGCGAGACCATGCGCGGCTACGGCCTCCCACAATGGACCCTCAACCCACTGGCCGTCCTGAAAGCCCTCGGCGGCCTCGGCCTCTTGATCGGCCTGGCCATCCCGCCACTAGGCCGCACCGCCGCCCTCTGCCTGGTCCTGTACTTCCTCGGTGCAGAAATCACCATCATCCGAGCCAAGCGGTACACCGACATCGCGTACCCGCTGCCATACCTGATCCTGTCCGCAGCCTCCCTCGCCCTGTTCGCCTACGCCTGACTCGGCAATGCGCCCTGTGCCTACGATCGAGCGTGTTGTTCCGCCAAGCGCGGTGCCTCGCAGGGCGCCGTCGCTTTGGACGGCGGCCGAGCCCTCCTCGACCCGGGCACACTCATCGGGTCACAAGTGCACACCCTCTTGTGACGCCGGCACACCTGTTGTTTTGGCGGCGCACCCAGTGCACGCCAGGTGTGCAGGTGACACAACGTGTGCAACGGGCATCGGTGCGCGAGTCCGCCACGACGAGTCGACCAGGCCGACGCTGCGACATCCGGTGCGGCACAGCACGTTATGCGCACATGCATGCAATGCGATATTGCACTGCATGCCATTTCGAGCACGATTTTGCGGTACGGATCCCGGGGCCGCTGATTCCCTTGCCCGCCAGGCACATTCCGCGGCCGCGGAGTTCCTGCCGACCCGACCGGCAGCATGCCAGATCGCGGCCCAATCGAGCCTTCGCCTACCGCAGCACGCTAACCGCGGATGAACTGCGCCGCCTGCTCACCGATGAACACACTCGGCGCATGCGTATGCCCGCGAATCAGCAACGGCATCACCGACGCGTCCGCGACGCGGAGTCCTTGCACCCCGCGCACTTCCAGTCGCGGCGTCACCACACTGCCCGCATCGGTACCCATCCGGCAGGTGCCGACCGGGTGATACAGGGTGTGCGAGTAGCCGTTCAGTGTCAATTCCATCGCGGCTTCGAGCTCGGCCGGAGCCTGCGGCGGATAGATCAGCGGCCCGAGTACCGCCTTCAGGGCCGGAGCCGCGGCCAGTTCGGCGCACACACGCAAACCAGACATGATCGCGGCCCGGTCCGCGCCACCACTATCGGAGAGATAGCGCGGGTCGATGACCGGTTTGGCGGTGGGATCACCGGAACTCAGCGAGATCCGGCCGCGACTGTGCGGCCGCAACAGCACCGTCGCCAGCACGACCCCGTGCTCGGTCGGATCCACGAGACCTTCGTAGAAGAACGGCGCTGGCGCGAAAATCAGCTCCAGATCGGGCAATTCGAGATCGGACCGGCTGCGGATGAACCCGTAGGCCTCACCGACATTGGAGGTGAGCATGCCGCGGTGCCGGATCAGATAATCGAGCAGCTGACGTGGCTTCTCCGCCGTGAACAAGGAATCGGATTCGACACCGTAGCCGAGCGCCGCAACCAGGTGGTCCTGCAGATTGGCGCCCACCTCGGGCGCATGGTGCACAAGCGGAATGTGATGGCGCGCTAGCTCGTCCTCATCGCCGATACCCGAGAGCATGAGCAGCTGCGGGCTATTGATCGCACCACCGCAGAGCACCACCTCGCGCCTGGCGGACACCGTCTGTGTGACGCCGTCCTTGCGGTACTCCACACCGGTCGCGCGCGGCCTTCCGGTCGGTGAGGTCTCGAAGATGATCCGCGTCGCGAGCGCCTCGGCATACACGGTGAGATTCGCACGGCGCATCGCAGGCTTCAGATACCCATCGGCGGTACTCCACCGCCTGCCGCCGCGCTGGGAGACCATGGTCTCGCTGAACCCCTCCGGCTGTGGCCGGTTCGGTGGCTCCACCGAGAATCCGGATTCTTCGACCGCGGCCAAATACGCCGCGGTCAAAGTGCGCGGACTGCGCTGGCGCGAAATATGCAGCGGCCCGGTCGCGCCCTCATCCGGATACTGGGCGTCCTCGACGGTCTCGATCTTGCGGAACTGCTCGACCGCCGCCGGGAATCCCCACTCGTCCCCGGCCAGCAATGCCCACTCGTCGTAGTCGGCACGGAATCCGCGCACCCACATCATCGCGTTCATCGACGATGATCCGCCGAACATTTTGCCTCTCGGCCAGTAGATCTGCCGATTCTTCAGCTCGGGCTGCGGTTCGGTGAGGTAGTCCCAATCCACCTCGGAGCGGAACAGCTTCGCGAATGCCGCCGGAATATGGGCGAACTTGTTCTTGTCCGGCGGTCCGGCCTCGAGCACCACCACCGACACATCCGGATTGTCGCTGAGCCGGTTGGCCAGGACCGCGCCGGCCGATCCGGAGCCGACGATCACATAATCCGCGGTAACCCCTGCTTGCACTGTCCCACTCCGATCTGCACTGCGTATGGCAAACATACGAGTAAGACGCGGCCCCGGGTTCGGTTTCCTGACAAACCGGCCATGTTTCGCGGATCGGACCTGGTTATCTGCGTCGGGTCAGCGGCGGTCGCAGGCCGAGATGTTCGCGCAGGGTGTTGCCCGTGTACGCGGTGCGGTACGACCCGCGTTCCTGCAATTCGGGAATCAGCCAGTCGACGATCTCGTCGAGTCCGGTCGGCACGAGATATGGCGAGATATTGAACCCGTGGGTCGCGCCGTGGCGGACCCAGCGGGTGAGCTCGTCGGCGACCTGGCTCGGTGTCCCGGCGAATCCGGACCGCTGCGACGTCTCGATGGCGACCTGGCGCAGCGACAGATTCTTGGCCTCGGCCAGCGCCCGCCACTGCCGAGCGATCGCCACCGGATCCTGACCGTCGCGCTGTGCGCCGCGCTCGCCCGAAATCACCCGGGGCTGTGGGTCGTCCGCGGGCAGCGGACCGTCCGGATCGAGATCCGACAGATCACGACCCCACACCTGCCCGACCAGGGAAAGCGCGGTCTGTCCGGTGAATTGGCCCTCCAGCACCCAGCGCGCCTTCTCCTCGACCTCGGATTCCCGCTCCGCCAATACGATCTGGGTGCCGGGCAGGATCTTGATGTCATCGGCCGGTCGGCCCGCGCGTTCCAGGCGTGCCCGAATATCGTTCGCGAATGCGAGCGCGGCGTCGAAATGTGTTCCGTGCCTGGAGAAGATGACCTCGGTATGGGCCGCTGCGAAATCGCGGCCCGCCGGTGAATCACCGGCCTGGAAGATCACCGGATGGCCCTGGGCGCTGCGCGGCAGGGTCGGCGTGATCGAGACTTGGAAGTGCTCGTTGTCGCGGGTCACCGTCCGTACCGAATCCGATGCGGCCCAATCGGTATCGTCGCGCGAGGTCGCGATCGCATTGTCGGCCCAGGCATCCCAGATCTCGCGGGCCGTCCGGATGAATTCACCCGCGCGCTCGTAGCGCTGCGCGTGGTCGAGGAAGCCACCGCGCCGGAAATTCGCGCCGGTCCAGGCATTGTCGGTGGTGACCGCGTTCCAGCCCGCTCGGCCGCCGGACAACAGATCCAGGCCCGCGAGTCGGCGGGCGAGATCGGCGGGTTCGTTGTAGGTGGTGTTCTGGGTGGCGACCAGACCGATCCGGCTGGTGATCCCGGCCAGCGCCGCCAACTGGGCAATGGCGTCGGGACGCCCGGCGATATCGGTATCGAGAAGCTTGCCGTTCTGCTCGCGTAGGCGCAGGCCCTCACCGAGGAAGAATGCGTCGAAGAGTCCGCGCTCGGCCGTGGAGACGATGTGCCGGAAGGTTTCGAAGTCGATCTGCGAGCCGCTGCTCGAATCCGACCAGATGGTGCTGTGGTTGACGCCCTGGAAGAAAACGCCGAAATGGACCTGTGCGTCGGGAAACGGAACGTCTGGCCCACCCGTCGCCCGACCGCCACCCCTCACTGAATCGCTGCGCGATGCTGTACTCATTTGTGCTGATCCTTCGCGTAACGGTTGATCGGCCGCTCCAGGCCGAGATTGGCGCGCAGGGTCGAACCCGGCACCGGACGGTGGGCGACACCGGCGCGGAAGAGGGCGGGCAGGACGTAGCGCGCCAGCGCCGGGAGGTCTTCGTCGATGACGGCCGGATGCAGGCGCACGCCGTCGACGTGGCGTACGAGTTCGGTGATGAGGCGGACGAGTTCGGCGGGGGAGCCCGCGAAGGCCAGGCGCTCGGTGCGATTCGCGGCCGTGTACTGGTCCAGGTCGGCAAGGCGTTCGGCGGCGGTCGCATCCGGAATATCCAGGGCGACATCGAGTTCCGCGAACACCAGTGCACCGGTGGCCCGCGCGTGGTCGGCCGCGGCGAGGGTCTGAGCGAGGTCGGGTCGGGTAACGAGGATGACGTCGGCATCACCGGGGTCATGTGCGAAGACGACCACCTGCCCCTGCGGCGGCCGAGGCACGATCGCCGGCCCCTTCACCGAGAACGTTTCACCGCTGAAGTCGATGTAGTGCAGTTTGTCTCGATCCAGGAATCGGCTCGCCGCATAGTCGCGTACCACGGCGTCGTCTTCCCACGAATCCCACAGCCGACGCGCGACCTCGATCGAATCCCGTTGTTCGCGTGCGAGTTCCGCTTCGGTAGTGCGCGGCGGTCGTCCCCAGGTGGTAGCGGCCGCGGGATCGGTCGTGGCGATCCACCCGCCGCGCCCACGCGAGGCGTAATCGAGCGTGGCCAGTTGTGACGACGTATGGAACGGCTCCGCGTAGGTGGTCGCGACCGTGGCCACCAGCCCGATGGTGCTGGTTGTCGCCGCGACGAACGAAGCCCGCGTCACCCCGTCGATCCGCCCCGCCGGATGCCCGGTGGGCGGCAGGATCGAATCGTCGAAGGTAGCGAGGGTGAAACCGGCATTCTCGGCCGCGCTCACCCGTTTGCGCAGCGTATTGCCGGTGAGCAACTGGTCGGGCGCATGTGCGGCCCGCCGCCACGCGGCCGGGTGATATCCCTCGCCATCCAATTCGATGCCCACCGCGAAGACATTTCCGCTCATTGGTATGACGATCGTCAAACTTGACCGCCGCCGCCATGATTTGCGTCTCGATGATCCGAACCCACACCGCCGACGATCGCGAGATAGCGGTGATCCCCGGATTCGCCTCCGAGCGAATCCGGGATCGGTTGTCCTTACCGTGCGGCGCGGGCAGACAGTGCCGCCGCAACCAGAACCGTGACACCCTCCGCAATCGCGGTGCCGCCCAACGCATGTGCCGCCGACAGGGCCGTACTGCCCACGAGGCCCAGGAATACCGTTCCGAAGCACGCGATCCCGACCACGACGCCGAGCTGCACACTGGTCACCAGAATGCCGCTGGCATCGGCCGCAAGGGCCATCGGGATCCTGGCCAGGGTGCGGGTCATCAGCGGGCTGAAGGCGAGGCCGAAACCGATGCCCTGGATCCCGAAGACGACCAGCGGCAACGGCCCGAAGTCGGCGCCGTTGCGCAGCATCATGCCCAGCGCCACCATGGTGGCCGCGCCGACCACCAGGCCGAACGGAATCATGGTGGCGTGCAGGCGATGTGGGATGCGCTCCCAGTTCAAACTGGCCAGCGCGAAAGTCACGCCCATCGGGATGAACAGCAGGCCCGCGTGCAGCGCGGTGTAGCCGAGAGTGCTCTGCAGGTGTATCGCCATGACGAACATCCAGCCCCCGAAGGTCGCCATGATCGTGAACAGCGTGCCCGCGGTGAGCGCCAGCCCCGGCGACTTCAGCACCCGCTGCGCGAACAGCGGTTCACCGTCGCGTGCCGCGACCGCCCGCTCGATCGCCACGAACAATCCGACACCGATCACGCTGGTGCCCAACATGATCCATGTCCACAGCGGCCAGTCCTGCTCATGCCCCAGCACCAGAGGCAACACGAGCAGCAGCACCGAGACGGTGAGCATGGTCAGACCCGCGAGATCGAGTTTCCGATCGAATCGCGCAGTGGCCGTGGGCAATACCCGCGGCGCAATCAGCAGAAGCACCGCACCGATCGGGACATTCACCAGGAATACACCGCGCCAGCTACTCCCGAAAAGGTCGGCATTGACGATCAATCCGCCCGCCACCTGACCGACGACCATACCGCCGGAAATGATCGCCGAATACGCACTGAGCGCCTTGGCCCTGGCATCGCCGGTGAAATTCCGCTGGATCATGGTCATGATCTGCGGAATCATCGCCGCGGCCCCCGCGCCCTGCAGGAACCGGAAGACGATGAGCGAGAACTCATTCCATGCCAACCCGCAGGCCAGCGAGGCAACGGTGAACACCGCGAGCCCGGTGATGAAGGTGTTGCGCTGAGTGAACCGATCACCCAATCGCGCACCGGTCACGAGCAGCACGGCATAGGCGATCACATACCCCGCGACGATCAACTGCAGCGCGGATCCACTGGTATGCAACGAAGTACGAATAGAAGGAATGGCGACATTCACGATCGAGGCATCGAGTACCGCCATGAACTGCCCGGTGAGCAACACCGCGAGCACCGCGATGGTCCACCGCGCACCGAACGCGGCGGGTTGAACTGCCGATCCCGCAACGGCCGACGTGGCCGCAGCGTTACCAGGCTGCAAGGTCTGAGTCATGTCATGAGCTTGCAACCGATCCGACACCAGTAACAGGAGTCCGATAACACTGGTACTGGCAACACCTGGATAGGGGTCCGTCAGGGTAATTCGAAGCCCAGGGCCTCGGCTGCGGCGGCGGGGGTCGGCTGGGACCAGCGGTCGGTGAGGGTCTGGGTAGAGGTCAGGGAGCGGGTGATGGCGCGATCGATGTAGAGGGTGCCGTCGAGGTGGTCGGTTTCGTGTTGGACGATACGGGCGGGCCAGCCGGAGACCTCCTCGTCCAGTTCGCGGCCGCGCTCGTCCTGTCCGCGCAGGCGCACGTGGGCGTGGCGCGCGACGACGGCCTGCCAGCCCGGAACGCTCAGGCACCCCTCGAAGAATGCGGCGCGTACGTCGCCGATGGGTTCGTAGGTCGGATTGACCAGAACTCGGAACGGTAGCGGGACCCGTCCGCGGACCGCGCGCACCTCATCGGTCACATCGGCCGGATCCTCCAGCACTGCCAGCCGCAGCGGTATCCCGACCTGAGGTGCGGCCAGTCCGACACCGGGTGCGGCATGCATCGTCTCCCGCATCGCCCACACCAAGCGGTCCAACTGCGCCTGCGTCAGCTGGCCGTCGTAGCGCGCGGCCGGCGCGCGCAGGACGGGATCACCGGCGGTAACAATGGAGAGTGGACCACCGAGCAGCGTCTCGACAAGATCGGGAAGCGGGATCGTCATAGTTTCAGCATCGCAAAGCGCCGCGCGGCGCAATGATATGGCCAGGCCCGTTGCCGAATATGGACCGCCCTGGAATATTTAGCCAGGCTAACGTGTTACTGGATACAGGCGTCTTCAATCTGAACAGAACAACCGACGGTCGGCATGCGACCGAAGGAGGCTGGCCATGATTATTGATACGCGGATGGAACAGGTCATGAATCGCATCGCCGACCTGTACGCCACCTATCCGGACATTCGCAACGCGCGACCGAAACCGGAGACTTTCGCCGCGATCCGAGAACCTGGAATGCGGCCATCACAGATCGTGGCGACGGTCGTGGCGGCCTATGCCGATCGCCCCGCGCTCGGGCACCGGGTCCTCGAACCCACCGCGGACGAGTCCGGGCGGCGCACGCTGCGACCGCTGCCCGAATTCGCCACCATCACTTACGGCGAGTTGTGGGCGCGCGTCGGTGCGATCGCCGCTGCCTGGCATCACAATCCCGACAACCCCATCAAAGCAGGCGACTTCATCGCGACACTCGGCTTCACCAGCGGCGACTACACCACGCTCGATCTGGCCTGTCTGTATCTCGGCGCGGTCGCCGTCCCGCTGCAGGCAGGTGCGGCACCGAAGCAATTGTCGGCGATCATTGCCGAGACCGAACCGCGCATCCTCGCCGCGACCCCCGAAACCCTCACTACCGCAGTGGAATGCGTCCTCGCGGGCCCGACGCCGGAACGCCTCGTGGTCTTCGATTACCACCCCGAGGACGATGATCAGCACGACGCATTCGAATCCGCCCGCGACCGCCTGGCGAACACTCCGATAGCGGTGGAATCGCTGGAGTCGGTACTCGAACGCGGCCGTACCCTGCCGCCCGCGCCGCTGTTCGTACCCGACGACGACGCTTTGGAACTGCTGATCTACACCTCCGGCAGCACCGGAACCCCCAAGGGTGCGATGTACACCAGCCGGTTGGTAACCGCGATGTGGTTGGCCCAGCCGGAGGTCGGGGGGATCGGCATGAACTACATGCCGATGAGCCATATGGCCGGACGCATGTCGCTCTACGGCGTACTGGCCCGCGGCGGCACCGCGTATTTCACGGCCAAGAGCGATATATCGACGCTTTTCGAGGATATCGGCCTCGTCCGGCCGACGGAGATGTTCTTCGTGCCACGCGTGTGCGATATGGTCTTCCAGCGCTATCAGAGCGAAATGGAACGTCGCGCCGAACCGGGCATCGACCGCGCCGAACTCGACCGCGCGGTGAAAACCGAACTGCGCGAGGACTTCCTGGGCGGCCGATTCCTATCGCCCATCGTCGGCAGTGCGCCACTGGCCGCCGAGATGAAGACATTCATGGAATCGGTCATCGAGATGGACCTGCACGATGGCTACGGTTCGACCGAGGCGGGCGGCGCCATCATGGTCGACAATGTGATCCACCGTCCACCTGTACTCGACTACAAGCTGGTGGACGTGCCGGAGCTGGGATATTTCGGTACCGACCAGCCGCATCCGCGCGGTGAGCTGCTGCTGAAGACCAGCACCATGATTCCCGGGTACTACAAGCGTCCCGAGGTCACCGCGGAGATCTTCGACGCGGACGGGTTCTACCGGACCGGTGACATCGTGGCCGAACTCGGACTCGATGAACTCGTCTACCTCGACCGTCGCAATAATGTGCTGAAGCTTTCCCAAGGCGAATTCGTCGCGGTCGCACACCTGGAAGCCGTATATGCCAGCAGCCCGTTGCTCGAGCAGATCTTCGTATACGGCAGCAGTGAGCGCGCCTACCTGCTCGCGGTGATCGTCCCGACCGAGGAGACGCTGCGCTGCGCTGATCCCAAAGCGGCACTGAGTGATTCGCTGCAGAGCATCGCCAAGGAGGCCGACCTCGAATCGTATGAGATCCCGCGCGATTTCCTCATCGAAACCGAACGTTTCACCACCGAGAACGGTCTGCTCTCCGGCATCGGCAAGTTGTTGCGTCCCAAGCTGATCGAACGCTACGGCGAGCGGCTGCAGCAGCTGTACGCCGAGCTGGCCGAAGGGCAGGCGAACGAACTGCTCGCACTGCGCCGCGAAGCCGCGGACCTGCCGGTTCTGGAAACCGTGAGCCGGGCCGCGCGTGCATTGCTCGGTTGCGCGGCAACCGATCTGCGCCCGGATGCGCACTTCACCGATCTGGGCGGTGATTCCCTGTCGGCGCTGTCGTTTTCGAATCTGCTGCGCGATATCTTCGCCGTCGAGGTGCCGGTGGGCGTTATCGTCAGCCCGGCCAACGGATTGCGCGAGTTGGCGAAGTATGTCGAGTCGGCGCAGGGGGCCGGCGCGATCCGGCCCACCTTCGCCGTGGTCCATACACACCGAGGCGTCGCGCGTGCCGATGAACTGACACTGGACAAGTTCATCGACGCGCAAACACTGTCCACCGCACCGACTCTCCCGCACACGACCGAGGCCCAAACGGTGCTGCTGACGGGTGCCAACGGCTACCTCGGCCGCTTCCTGTGCCTGGAATGGCTCGAGCGACTCGACAACACGGACGGCAAACTCATCTGCATCATCCGCGGCAAAGACGCCGCGGCAGCGCGGAAACGGCTCGACGAGGCCTACGACAGCGGTGATCCGGACCTGCTGCGGCACTACCGCGAGCTGGCGGCCCGCCGCCTCGAAGTGCTGCCCGGTGATATCGGCGAGCCGAATCTCGGCCTGGACGATACGACCTGGCATCGGCTGGCCGACACGGTCGATCTGATCGTGCATCCCGCCGCGCTGGTCAACCATGTCCTGCCCTACGACCAGCTGTTCGGCCCCAATGTCGTCGGTACCGCGGAACTCATCCGCCTGGCCATCACCACGCGGATCAAGCCCGTCACGTATCTGTCCACCGTGGCCGTCGCCGCCCAGATCGAGCCATCGTCCTTCGAGGAGGACGGCGACATCCGCGAAATCAGCCCAACGCGTGCCATCGACGACAGCTACGCCAACGGCTACGGCAACAGCAAATGGGCGGGAGAGGTTCTGCTGCGGGAAGCGCACGATCTGTGCGGACTTCCGGTCGCCGTCTTCCGATCCGATATGATCCTGGCGCACAGCCGATTCGGCGGCCAGCTCAATATTCCGGACATGTTCACCCGCCTGCTGCTGAGTCTGGTGGCCACCGGCATCGCCCCGTACTCCTTCTACGAGACCGATGCCGACGGCAAGCGCCAACGCGCACACTACGACGGCCTGCCCGTCGACTTCACCGCCGAATCGATCACCGCCATCGGCACCCGGGCGCGCACCGATTTCCACACCTTCGATGTCCTCAATCCACACGACGACGGCATCTCCCTCGACGAATTCGTCGACTGGCTCATCGAATCCGGCCACCCCATCCGGCGCATCGATGACTATCAGGAATGGTTCAGCCGATTCGAAACCGCACTGCGCGGCCTCCCCGAGAAACAGCGCCAGGCCTCGCTGCTACCACTGCTGCACGCCTACAGCCGACCCGGTCGGCCGATCCGTGGCGCCGCGCTTCCGGCAATGGGTTTCACCGCTGCCGTAAAGGCCGCGAAAGTCGGTGCCGAGCAAGATATTCCGCATCTGACCCCCGCGCTCATCGACAAGTACGTCAGCGATCTGCGGTTGCGTGGACTGCTCTAGTCAGGTGAGCTCGAGAATGGTGATGGTGAGGCGAGTGGCGTAGTCGACCACCTCGTCGCGATTTGCCTCGACATCGCCGTCGAGCCAATCGAGGAACAGTGCGACGAGTGCGCCGGATATCGCGCTGACCGGCAGCGGAATCCGGCCCGGTGCGGCAGTGAAGCGCGCGGCCCGCGTCGGTGCCAGTTGCGCGGCGACGAGCGTGACGAAGGCGGGGAGTACATCCGCGCCGTGGGCCCGCAGGGTGTCATCGGCGAGGGTTTCGCGGAACATGATCCGCCCGCGGCGCGGATCATCCGCGAAATACTGCGCCGCCGCGTCGAAAGCCACGCGGGCACGCGCGGTTTCGTCGTCGGGTGCGTCGGCCAGCCGCGTGGTGACGGCGTCGACGAGCCCGTGTGCGGTCTGGTCGTAGATCTCGATGAGCAGGGCTTCGCGATCGGCGAAGTTCTCGTAGAAGTAGCGCAGGCTCAGGCCTGCTTCACGGCACACCGCTCGCATGGTGGTCGCCGCCGCGCCCTCGCCGCCGAGCAGCGCGAAGCCGGCGCGCACGAGTTGTACGCGGCGCTCGGCGGCGCGGCTGGCCATGGTGCTGCCGCGCCAGGTGGCTGACGAAGTCACGGTTGGATCATGTCATGCGCCGTTGGACTCGCTGCGCGGGCGTTGTTCCAGCTTGCGGAGCAGGATCCGCAGCTGTTCGTCGGTGCTGAGGTATTGGTCCATCAGCACATTGATGGCACCGCGCAGCAGGGAATAGGGCTCCCAGACGCGGGGTGCGATGGTGCGCGGGGCGCGCCGGGCGATGCCGTCGGCGACGGCCAGGGCGGCCTGGGCGGCGCTGATGCGCTGGTTGAGCGGCCAGGGCAGCATGGCATCAGCCGCGCGACCGAATTCGTCGTCGTCGAGCGTGTGGTGGGTCATGGCGGTGTCGACAATGCCGAAATAGGCGACTCCGGCGGTGGCGCCGGATGCGGCGAGTTCGACCCGCAGCGCGCGGCCGAGCTGTTCCACCCCGGCTTTGCTGATCATGTACGGGGAGCCGCCCATGCCGGGCGCGAACGCCGCGCAGGAGGAGACCACGACGACATGGCCGCGGGTGGCGACGATATCGTCGAGGACCGGTCGTACGGTGTTGAAGACACCGGTCAGATTGACCCCGATGACCCGGTCGAAATCGGCGGGGTCCATCGTGCGCAGGGTGGCGGGCGTGGGGGTGATACCGGCATTGGCGACCACGAGATCGATACGGCCGAAGCGGTCACGGACCGTCGCCATGGCGGCGACCATGCTGTCGCGGTCGGCGACATCGGCGCGCAGCGGGACCGCGCGTGACCCCAATCGCGATGCGGCAGTGTGGACTTTGGCCTCGTCCAGGTCGAGCATGACGACCCGCGCGCGGCGGCGGTGCAGGATTTGCGCCAGTTCCGCACCGATGCCGCGTCCGGCGCCGGTGATCACCACCACCTTGTCGGTCACGTCGAAGGTGTCGTTGGTCGGCAGCAGCCGCAACAGGTTCATGATGCCTCGATCAGGTAGGCGTCGGAATCGAATCGCATGGTGCGCCTGGCGTATTCGAAGCTCCAGTTCGGATACAGCCCGGCATTGTGATGGCCGTCGGCGGTCTGATAGTAGCTGCGGCAGCCACCGGTGACCCATACCGTGTCGCGGCTGCGCTGCTCCATCTCCTCGACGAAGTCCCGCTGCACCTGCGGTCGCACCTCGATACGACGAAGTCCGTTGTCGCGCATATGCTTTACCGCGTCCACGATATAGCGGATCTGCGCCTCGATCATGAAGATCGCCGACTGGTTCCCGGCCGCGCCGAACGGGCCGAGGGTGGTGAAGAAGTTCGGAAATCCGGTGACTGTGGTGCCGAGATAGCTCTGTGGGCGTTCACGATACAGCTGCGCGAGTGTGCGTCCCCCGGTGTCGTGGATGGCCTCGAATATCCGTGGTGGCACACCGAATCCGGTGCCCCAGATGATCGTGTCGACCTCGTGTTCGGTGCCGTCCACGGTGACGATCGATCGCGGCCGGACTTCGGCGATCCCGGCGGTCTCCACCTCGACATTGGGCTTGGACAGCGCGGGATAGTAGGCGTCGGAGAAGATCGCGCGTTTGCAACCGATCATGTAGTCGGGCGTCAGCTTTCGGCGCAGTCGCGGATCGGGAACCTGGCGGCGCAGCTGCAGTCGGCCCAGTGCCTCGAACGGATGGCGGAACCGCTTGTTCACGAACCCGACCAACCCGAATCCTTCGATGCCGGTGAAGTACGCAGCGCGGATCGTCTTGCCCAGCAATGGCATCCGGCGCAGGAGTGTGCGCTCGACGGTGCTGGTCGCCCAGTCCATGCGAGGCACGATCCACGGCGCGGAACGCTGGAAGACCGTGAGCCGTTCCACCACGGGCTGGATCTCCGGAATGAACTGCACCGCGGACGCGCCGGTGCCGATCACCGCGACCCGCTCACCGGTTAGATCGTGGCCGTGATCCCAGTGCAGGGAATGGAACTGAGTGCCGGTGAAATTCGCGATACCGGGCAGGCCGGGGATTTGTGCCTCGCTGAACGGTCCGATCGCCGAAACCAATACATCCGCGGTCAATGGCCCCTGCCCGGTATGGATGCGCCACCGTCCGGCGGCTTCGTCCCACGCGGCGTCGAGTACCTCTGTGTTGTAGCGAATGTGTTGCGGCACATCGTATTTGTTCGCCACGTCGCGCAAATAGTCGAGGATCTCCGGCTGGGTGCCGTAGCGACGGGACCAATTCGGGTTCGGGGCGAAGGAATACGAATACAGCATCGAAGGCACGTCGCACGCACAGCCGGGGTAGGTATTGGCGCTCCAGGTGCCACCGAGGTCGGAGCCGCGTTCGAGGATGACGAAGTCGCGGAAACCGGCCTCGCGCAGCTTCACCGCCAATCCGATACCCGCGAACCCGGCGCCTATCACAACGATCGGCATGTGATCGGGTCGCGGCGTCGGCTGATCCATCTGCGTTCCTCCGAACGAGTCCACGCACATTGGAATCGGTCGATTCCATTGGAATCAGATGATTCCTTTCGCGTGGCCAAGTGTCAAGGTCGAGCGGTGTTATCGCGGCTCAACGGGTGCGCTCCGGACAGCGGGCCACCTCCATTAGCTGCGGGATCGGTTGGTTCAGTCGAGAATCGACCTGACCGGCACGCATGTGTGGCGATTGCCGCACCTTGCGCAACTGCCACGGGAGCGCAACGGTGTGAATATGAGTCTCACCCTCGCTCGCTCGTCGAGTGAACCGACGGACCGACCAATCCTTGGGAGGAAATATGGCGAACAGGTGGACGGAGCAAGACATACCAGCTCAGAAGGGCCGACTGGCGGTCGTCACCGGCGCCAATAGTGGACTCGGGTTCGAGGCCGCTCGGGCACTCGCGGCGCACGGCGCGTCGGTGGTGTTGGCAGTGCGGGATGTGGACAAGGGTAAACATGCCGCGGGCCGTATAGCCGACGCTGTCCCAGGCGCGGACACATCCGTCCAACAGCTCGATCTGACCTCGCTGGAATCCGTGCGCAATGCCGCGGAACAGCTCAGGTCCGCATACTCCACGATCGATCTGCTGATCAACAACGCCGGGGTGATGTACACGCCGAGGCAGACCACCAGCGACGGCTTCGAGCTGCAGTTCGGCACGAACCATTTGGGACATTTCGCGCTCACCGGCCTGTTGCTCGACAGAATGCTGGCGGTACCGGGCTCGCGGGTGGTCACGGTCAGCAGCGTCGGCCACCGTATCCGGGCGCGGATCGACTTCGACGATCTTCAGGGGGAACGGTCCTACAACCGGGTGGCGGCGTACGGCCAGTCCAAGCTGGCGAATCTGATGTTCACCTACGAGTTGCAACGTCGCTTGTCCGGCACCGCCGACACGATCGCGGTCGCGGCGCACCCAGGTGCTGCCAATACCGACTTGATGCGCAATATGCCTGCTGCGCTACGGGCGCTGGTGCCGTTTGTCGCCCCCATCGTTACACAGAGCCCAGCGATGGGTGCCTTGTCGATAGTCCGCGCGGCCACCGACCCGAATGTGCGCGGCGGTCAGTACTACGGGCCGGGTGGATTCTTGGAGACCCGCGGCTACCCGAAAATCGTCGAATCGAGTCCGCAATCGCATGACACGACGATTCAGCAACGCTTGTGGACGGTATCGGAGCAATTGACCGGAGTCACGTTCCCTGTCTGACCGGAGCGGTCCGCCGCCGCCCTGGCCGGAGTAGCTGTAAACAACCTGCCAGCCCCGCCATGCGGGGCGGCAGGGTACGGCGTTGTCCGTGGTGCGTCGATCGATATCGGTCGAACGGAACGTCGGGCCCTGCCGTCGGCGGTGAGCCCACACTCGATTGCCAGGTCCTGGCAGGTGACGCTCCATTCGCCGAATCGCGGATAGCCTGTGGGCATGCGCAAGCAGTCACCGAAGCTCTCGGGTCACGTGGACGCGTGGCTGGTGGCGCGCAGTGCGCGGGTGCGGCCGACCCCCGCCGATCGGTTCCTGCGGGCATTGAGCATGAGCGCCGACCACAGTCGCCTGTGGCTGGTCGTGGCTGCGCTGATGTCGATGGGCGGCCGAGCACCGCGACGGGCGGCTGTGCGCGGGCTCCTCTCGGTCGCGCTGGCCAGTTCGGTGGCAAACGGCATTGCGAAGCCGCTGTTTCCGCGCCGTCGACCGCCGGACGAGTCGGTGCCCTTCGTGCGACGGCTGGTGACACCGCCGGTATCCTCATCGTTCCCCTCCGGCCACTCCGCCTCCGCGGCGGCCTTCGCAACCGGCGTCGCCCTCGAATCTCCGGCCGCCGCGGTCGTTGTCGCGCCGATAGCCGCGGCCGTCGGTTACTCACGCGTGCACATCGGCGTGCATTGGCCCTCCGATGTGATCGCGGGCGCGGCATTGGGCAGTGCGATCGCCCTCGGTACCCGACGCTGGTGGGCGCAGCGTGACGATGAGCCTGCCGAATTGGGTCCGCATGAACGAATAACCGCTATGCACAACGGATTCGGGCTGCTGCTCGTAGTCAATACGGATTCGGGCGGCGGCGCCGGCTCGGAGCAAGTGCAGTTACTACACGAAAACCTGCCCGCCGCTGAGGTTTTGGCGGTGACCGAAGACCTCACCGCCCAGCTCGACGAACGCGCCCGCCGCCACGATATCGCCGCACTCGGCGTATTCGGCGGCGACGGAACAGTTTCGGCCGTCGCGGCCGCGGCGGTCGAACATCGGCTTCCGCTGGCGGTATTCGCCGGTGGCACCCTCAACCATTTCGCCCGCGATACCGGAGTGGATCACCCCGAGCACACCCTGGCCGCACTGGAATCCGGCGACGCGGTCCGAACCGATACCGCCGAGGTGCGATCCGACGGACTCGCGCCGCGCACTTTCGTCAATACCGCGAGCCTCGGTGGCTATCCCGACTTCGTCCGTTTCCGCGAACACTGGGAGCCGCGCCTGGGCAAATGGCCCGCCGCGGGCATCGCCATGGTGCGCGTACTGTTTCGGGCCCAGCCGCTACCGACGACCATCGACGGTACCCGGACCGCGATCTGGATGCTGTTCGTCGGCAACGGCCACTACCGCCCCGCCCACCAGATCCCGATGTCGCGTCCCGCACTGCACCACGGGACCCTCGATATTCGATATCTGCGCGCGGACCTGCCGTTTTCCCGAACCCGCCTGATCTGGGCCACCCTCACCGGCACCCTCGACCGCTCCGCGACCTACGTCATCCGCCGCGTCGACGGGCTGACCGTGCGCGTCGACGGTGGCCCGGTCGCCCTGGCCACCGACGGCGAGGTCGATCACCGCGGCAACGACTTCACCTTCACGAGCCGCCCCGCGGCGCTTACACTGTTCCGCCGGCCGGAGCCGAGTTGATTCGGCGCGTCAGTCCGCCACCGCCCGGACCGTCCGCATCGAACTGTCGGCGGCATCCGGCACCACCATTCCGGCGCGAACCCCGGTGGCCAGGTAGTCGATCACCGCCTCGTTCAGCCGCTCCCCGGGCACCGCGACCGGTATGCCGGGCGGATACGGTGTGAGTTGCTCGGCGACGATCCGCCCGGCAGCGGACTTCATCTCGACCGTATCGATGGCCCCGAAGAACGCGTCGCGGGGCAGCATCGTGGTTTCGAGTTCGAGGTCTTGCGGATCGGGAAGTCGAATCGGTTCCGGCGCAGGAATTTCCGGGGCCGCCGCGCTCAGCGAGAGCAGTACATCGAGCAGCCGCCTGGTGGTGGCCTCGTCATCGGCCATCGACAGTGTCGCCATGATCCGGCGGTGATCGCTGAGTCCGACGTCGATGCGCGCGTTCTCCCGCAGCCAGTCGGCGCACTGATAGCCGGACAGCCCGAGCTCGCCGACATCGATGAGAACCTGCATCCGGTCCAGGTCGTGCGAGGCCTCGGCGCCGAGCAACTCGTCCTCCAGTACGTGCAATCCCGGAATGTCCTCGATATCGGCGCGAAGTTGTCCGGCCAATTTCAATGCGGCGCCGAGCAATTCGCTACCGTGCTCGACCATCTGGCGTCGCCACCCGTCCAATGCCGCGTACACCATGACATTCGGGCTGGTGGTCATCAACAGATCGGCGCATGCCGATAGACGTTCGCGTTCGACCAGGTCGCCCTGGAGATGGAAGACCGAACCCTGCTCGAATCCACTGCCCATCTTGTGCACGCTGACCACACAGACATCCGCACCCGCATCCATTGCCCACGTGGGTAATTCGTTGTGGAACGGCAGATGCGCGCCCCACGCCTCATCCACGATGAGCGGCTTACCGCGCTCATGGCACACCTCGGCGATACCCTGGATATCGGCGCATGTTCCGTACGGACTCGGGCTGACGATCAAGGCCCCCGCCGCATCCGGATGGCGCTCCCAGGTTTCGCGTACCTGCTCGGGAGACGGCGGATGGGACAGGTGCCGCTCGGCATCCCAGCGCGGCGTGATCCAGCGCGGCTGCACACCGGAGAAGATCAAACCGGCGACAATCGACTTGTGGCTGTCGCGCGCCACCAGCAGCCCCGGTGACCCGCCCGCGACCGCCATCATCGCCGCCTTGACCGACAGTGAACTACCGCACGTCGAGAAGAACGTATAGTCGGCGCCGACCGCATCGGCCATCAACTCCTCGGCACGTGCCAGATAGCCACCGGTTGCCTTGCGGTCGTCGAGTCCACTGTTGCCGAGGACATCCGAACCGAATGTCTCGGCGCCGAGGATGCGCCGCACGCGTTCGTCCGCGCCGCGGCCCTGTCGGTGGCCGGGCGGGGTGAAACCGTATCGGTCCAGTTCACGGTATTCGACAAGGGCATCGAGTAGAGGTGCTTCGGCATGGTCCATATTGCCGGCCTACCCAGGGGTGCGGGTAGGAATCGGCTCGGTGGCGAGTTTGCCCGTGGCGCGCTGGTCGGCCTTCGGGGGAAGATGTGTAGTACCACGCCGCAGAAATGAGGTGCACGATGGGAAAGCTGGATCAGAACGTGATCGATCTGCTGACCGCCCAGCACGAGCAGATCCGGCGCCTGCTCGAGAAGTTGAAATCGGGCCAGGACGATAAGCGGGAACTGTTCACCGAGCTGGTGCGCCTACTCGCGGTACACGAAACCGCGGAGGAGGAGGTCGTGCATGCGGTGGCGCGGCGCGCGGCTTTCGGCGCCGACGACATCATCGGCCCCAGATTGGCCGAGGAAAACGCGGTGAAGCACGCACTGGCCGAACTGTACGACATGGGCGTCGACCATCCCGATTTCGATGCGAAGCTCGCCGTATTCGCCGATAAGGTCTCCGAACATGCCGCACACGAGGAGACCGAGGAATTCCCCTTCCTGCTCAAACAGTTCTCGGTCAACCAACTCGAACGCTGGGCCGGCATGGTGCGCGCCGCCGAGAGACTCGCCCCGACCCGGCCGCACCCCCATGCGGGCGAGACCGGCCTGGCGAACCTCGTGATGAGCCCGCCACTGGCCGTATTCGACCGAGCACGGGACGTCCTGCGCGACATGCGCTCGCACTGAAACTATTACTGGCAGCACCTGGATACCGCTAGCGGGATCCGGGATGATCGCGTTATGACGGCAGCATCGCGCAGCGAATCGATCAGGGGTGATGGTCGGGCGACAGATGGGCCCGATGTTGTGGACGTCCGCGCGGTACGCAAGGCGCGCCGCGCCGAATTGGGCGCCTTCCTGAAATCACGCCGCGCGCGGATCACCCCCTCCGACGTCGGCCTGCCACCCGGCCCACGCCGCCGGACCCCTGGTCTACGCCGCGAAGAGGTCGCGCAACTCGCCGGAATCGGCATCACCTGGTACACGTGGCTGGAACAGGGCAGAAATATCAATGTCAGTGTGCAGGTGTTGAATTCGGTTGCACGGACGTTGTCGTTGGATGCTGCGGAGAAGGCGCATTTGTATCGGTTGGCGGATGTGCCGACGGTGCCGAGCGCGCATGCGGGAACGGCTCTGCCGGAGGAGCTTCAGGTGATTCTGGATCATCTGGAGCCGTTGCCGGGTGTGGTGTTGAGTCCGCGTTATGACGTGCTTGCGCATAATAAGTCGTATGAGGCGCTGTGCCCGGGTTTTGTGAAGGGTGAGCGTAATGTGGCTCGTCGGGTGTTTCTGACTCCGGAGTGCTGCAACACCTATCACCATAATTGGGATGACTTGCGGCGCATGGTCGGTTACCTGCGTGGTTCGTATGTGAAGAATCTGGGTGATCCGGGGTGGGAGGGTTTCATCTCTGAGTTGTGTGCGGAGAGTGAGACTTTCGCTGCTTTGTGGGCTCGTAATGATGTGGCGGTTCCGGCGAGTCGGACGAAGCAGATCCGGAATTTGGCGGTGGGGGAGTTGGAGATGTTCTTGACGAGTATGAGTTTGCCTGCGTTGCCGCATGCGTGGATGCAGATCTATACCCCGGTCGATGAGGTGGCGTGGGTGAAGTTGCGTGAGTTGTTGGCGATGAGTGAGGAAGAGCGTCAACGGCCTTGGATCGAGCATCGCGAGCAGTATCATGCTGCTGCGGGTTAGTGGGAGGCTCGTTGGGTGAGCTGCGGTGGACCTGATCGTGTCGAGGTGATGGGGCATGGATGATCGTCGTTATGCCGGAGGGGGCACAGTCGACCCGCTCATTGGTCTGATGCGTAGCCTCCGTGCCACCAGCGGCGCAGTATGGCGAGCTGTCGTTCCGTAAGGGGGCCGGCCAGTTGTTCTTGGATCTTGTCGAGGTAGGCCAGTTCTTCGGCGGTCCACTCGTGGCTGTCCTCGGCGTTGTCGGTCAACGGTTGCTCGCTGCTGACGTACCCGCTTGTTGCCGATAGCGGTGGCGACTGTCCAACTGGCGCATTGCGTTTCGGCTTCGGCGCAGTGGTGGGGAGAATGGGACTGGGGTTACTGTGAGCATGCGGTTGCCTGACTTTGCAACCCGTGTGCTGATTCTCCCTAAGCCCATGAAACCTTATTTCTGGTGGTGGCGCCACTGACCTGACCCCATGATTTCGGTCCGGGGAGTGTGAGAGCCCTTGCGGCCCACGTAGTGGGCAGGAAGGCTCGAAGATCATGGCGACACGCAAGAGGCACACTCCGGAGCAGGTCGTGCGCAAGCTGAGCGAGGCCGATCGGCTGTTGGGCGAGGGCAAAGAGGTCGCCGACGTGTGCCGGGCCCTGCAGATCACCGAGGCCACCTACTACCGCTGGCGCAATCAGTTCGGCGGTCTGAAGGCCGACGACGCCAAGCGGTTGAAGGACCTCGAACGCGAAAACTCCACTCTGAAAAGGCTTCTCGCCGAGGCCGAACTGGAGAAGGCGGCGTTCAAGGAGATCGCCAAGGGAAACTTCTAGACCCGGAACGCCCGCGGACGGCTGTGGCGCACCTGATGCGGGTGCTGGGCCTCAGCGAACGGTTCGCCTGCCATGTCACCGGGCAACACCGAAGTACCCAGCGCCGCCCATCGGCCACACAGACCGCCACGGATCCTGATGCGGCGCTGCGTGATTGATTACGCGACTGGGCCAAAGCGCATCCACGGCAGGGTTTCCGCCGCGCCTACCACGACGCCCGTGGCGAGGGCTGGACGGTCAACCACAAGAAGATCCAACGCCTCTGGCGCGACGAGGGACTACGAGTGCCGCAGCGACGCCGCCGAAAACGGGTGGGCACCTCCACCACCGCGACAGCGGAGGCGAACGCGCCGAATCGGGTGTGGGCAGTGGATTTTCGATTCGATGCCACCGACGACGGCCGCCCGGTCAAGATCGTCTCGATCGTCGATGAACACACCCGCGAATGCCTGGGCGGCCTGGTCGAGCGGTCGATCACCGCCGATCGGCTCATCGACGAGCTCGACCGGATCGCCGTCGACCGCGGCTACCCGGCCGCGCTGCGCTGCGACAACGGACCCGAACTGGCCTGCCAAGCGATGGCCGACTGGGCCGGTGAACGGGTCGGGCTGGCGTACACCCCACCCGGCCAGCCCTGGCGCAACGGCTACATCGAATCGTTCAACGGCCGCCTGCGCGATGAATGCCTCAACATCAACAGCTTCTGGTCCCTCACCCAGGCCAGGGTCGTGATCAGCGACTGGAAAGACGAATACAACCACCACCGAAGACATTCCGCACTCCGTAACCCGCACCTGCTAGACGACCCAGCTTCGGATCGCTTTGGGCAGGATGTGGTCTAGCAACGAGGCAACATCGGCCAAAACCTGACCGGCGCGGGCGAAGGCGTATTGGCTGCACAAACGGCATTTCGATCTGACCTGGGGAACGCTACGTCGCCGATTCTGGCCGAACTGGCAGATCAGCGGCCGCCGCGTCGAGCTATTCCGAACACGAGAGGTGACGGTCAGCCGTGACGGATATCGGGGCTCGAAAATCCCTGCACCATGGGCAGATTGGCAACCCGGCACCGACCACGCGCCAGCGGTGTGAACATGTGGAGAGCCGGATGCGTGGAGACATACACGTCCGGTTCGGAGGGGGGCGCACTTTGCAATGCACCGGGGCTACCCGACCCCGAATCGCTGTTCAAGAACTTTGAAATACGTGCCAGAATTCCCGGAGCGATTCGGACCACTCGCCGAGGCAAGGCAATTCATGGATTCCTTCGCTCGGTGGTACAACCGCCAGCGCCGACACACCGGCATCGGAGTGCATACCCCCGCAGATGTCGGTGCGCAGGTGCCGGCCAATGCCGTTGCAGCCCTCGATCGCCCACACCCGCTCCGGGAAACGCTGTACCGCGGTGAGCATTTCGCTGTATACGCTGGTGTCGGTGCTATAGCGGCCGACAGCCAGGATCTTCGCGTCGGTGTCGATGACCTCGATGGTGGCCGAGCGTTTGTGTGGGTCCATCCCGATGATGACCGGCATCGGTATCCTTCCGAATCCGAACGAACAAGGTGTCCGTGCGGGAGGCACCGCTACTTCGAACTGGGCAAACCCCTTTTCAGCCACGCCCGCACGGCACCCGGTGGGACGCAAGCCATTAGAGAGCCACACCGAAGCATACCGGGGGCAGCCGCTCGAGGGAGCCTCCCGCCGGGTGCCTGGGCTCGATCCGGCCTGGACCGAGCCCTACCACCAGTCTTAAGTAGCCGATGAGCGTGCATATCTCGGGCGGTATGTGCGGACCCGGCACTACGCAGTTCCGCCGATCGAGTTGCCCGTGCATGTCTTCGGCAATGTTCATCAGGGTCGGGCGGTGTAAGCGGAGTACTGCCATGCACCTTTACGCTCCAGCCAGGTGGTGAAATCCAGCAGTTCCGGATGGCATCGCCGCAGCGACACGATGTCGGCATTCCAGCCTCCGCCGTGGTTGGCGAACCGGTAGCCGGCGAGGGCGTCGGGGTCCTTGTCCGACAACGCTTCTCGTGGGATCGCTCGGTATTCGATCGGTTGTCCGAGGGACCGGCTCATGGCCTCGGTGATCTGGGTCATGGTCAGCTCGTCGCCCGCCAGTTCCACCGCGGCTCCGATGTATTCGTCCGGGTGAGTGAAAGCCCGTGCGGCGAAGACACCGATGTCGGTACCCGCGATCAGCTGCACGGGTACGTCCGGATGGATGACATCGGTGAGTACTCCCTCGCGCAAGCCGAAGCGGGGGTCGAGCTGGTTCTCCATGAAGCGCACCGGGCGTAATGCGGTGGTCGGCAGGCCGAGCCGAGTCGAGTATCTCTCCAACTCCGCCTTGCTCTGCCAGCGGCGAATGCCGTGATCGGCGTCCGCAGCGCCGACCGAGGCGTAAACGAAGTGAGCAACACCCGCTGCCGCGGCCGCATCCGCGACATTGCGGCCCAGCCTCAGTTCATCGTCCACGGTGAATCCGGGAGGTGTGCCAGGGTATCCCGCGGTCGGTTGCACGCTGAACACCCCGTGAACACCCGCCGCCGCCGTATCCAGCGTGGTTCGGTCGCCCATGTCGCCACGCGCCAGTTCCGCACCTGCCCCTGCCAACATCCGAGCACCCGCGGTGTCCGGGTCACGCACCAGCGCACGCACCCGCCAACCCGCCGCCAGCAGTGCGCGAGCCGTTGCGCCACCTTGGGTGCCCGTCGCTCCGGTAACCAACACGATGTCCGACATCGCATCCTCCTCGAGTAGCGCTGTTCGCCTGTATCGGCAATAAGTGGGGATTGTCCCCGTTTAATGTCGGCTACAATACGGGGACTATCCCCGTTTTGCAATCGGAGTGTAATGACACCAGCCCCGAGCAGACCGGCCCGTGCCGACGCGCTGCGCAATTACGAGCGGCTCATCACCGCCGCCACCAATGCCTTCGCCCAACACGGCCCGCAGGTGCCGCTGGACGACATCGCACGCGCCGCCGGGGTCGGCAATGCCACGCTCTACCGCCATTTCCCGACCAGACAGGCACTACTGGAAGCGGTCCACCACGACCACATAGAGGCACTGGTCCACCGAGCGGGCGACTTGGCCACGGCACACGCCCCCGCCGAGGCGCTCAGGTTGTGGCTCGACACCGTTGTCGCACAGGGCAGCGCCACCCGCGGCCTCGCGGCCTCGCTGCTCGCAGTCATAGGCACATCGACCGAATCTTGGTGCCGGAAAGAAATATTCGCCGCGGCAACCAGCCTTTTACAGCGCGCTCAAGACGCGGGCGAGATCCGTTCCGGGCTGACCGCACCCCAGTTACTGAAGCTCGTCAACGCGATAGCCCTTGCCACTGAAGGAGATCCGGACCCAACCCAGCAAGCCCACACACTGCTGGACTTCCTCTTCGACGGCCTTCGCGTCCAAGCGTGACACAGTGCACGCGACAGACCTGTGCGCAGCTCGAACGGACTGGCCGAACGTTCGCCGATGCCGCTGATCGCGCTGTTCGGACTGGCACATACGGCGCGCCGGCCCGGGATAGAACGGCCCTGGGCCGGGCAGGGATTGGTGTGCCGGTCAGTTCGCGACGTTGTCGAATGTGCCGGCCTAGTAGGAGCCGCCTGTGGTCTTGGTGATCACCAGCAGCCGGTTGCGGCGTTGATCATGGCGACCAGGTAGACCAGGGCGGCGATCTGGTCATCGTCGTAGTGTCTGCGCACCAGGAACTCCCGCCGACTCGCAGCGAAGATCTCACCGTGACGAACATCGCCTTCGACTCAGCAATCAGGCGGAAAACATCCTCTTCTGCCGCATATCGCGCTGCCGGGAGACCATGTGGTCTCGCACAGGCCATCCCGTGATGGTGATCGCCGTGCGGATCGGAATAGCGCACATATGGAATACCTGCACTCCACCAGTGCAAGCACGCTCGTGCGCGGCGTCGGCAGCGCCAGCTTTCGCGTCCTTGCGCCGCCTTGTCCTGCAACGCCTGTACCCGGTCGGCCTGGCGTACGGCACGGTCGCCTTCCGTGAGCAGGGG
>NZ_BAGN01000421.1 GCF_000308835.1 Nocardia vinacea NBRC 16497
TTCGTTCGTGGGCCGGGGAAGGACACATGTGCTGACCACGAGGTCGACCTGCGGAGACGGTAGCAGCGGCTATTGAACTAGTTCGGCGAGTGCGTCTCGGAGGTAGGTGGCGATGTTCCAGACGTCGGGGATGGAGTCGGTGCACGCGAGGATGCCGAAGTCGAGGTGGCCGTTGTACGACATGACGGTGATATTGAGTGGGCCCGATAGGTCGGTGAGTACGGAGATGGGGTAGGTCCCGGCCACCTGAATTCCTCCGGCGTACAAGGGCATCTGCGGTCCGGGCACGTTGGAGACGATCATGTTTGCCAGTGGGAGTGCGGGGGCGGCGACGCGCAGGAGCAGGCGGGTGGCCAGGCCGTGCAGGATCTGGGGTAGGGCCGCGGTGGCGTAGTGCAGCAGGGCTGGTGGGGTGGTTTGGAAGCGGTCCTTGGCGGCGAGCATTGCGGCGTGGGTGAGTTTCATGCGGTGTTGTGGGTCGTGTTCGCCGATGGGAAGTTCGCACAGCATGATGGAGAACTGGTTGCCCGCGGTGCCGAGTTGCTCCTGGGTGCGCACCGATACCGGGATGGCGGCCACGACCGGGTCGTCGGCCGGTGCGTCGTGGTCGAGTAGCCAGCGGCGAAATGCGGTGGTGCACAATGTCATCACCACGTCGTTGACAGTGCCGCCGAAGCTGTTCTTGACCTGTTTGACTGTGTCGAGCGGTAGCGAGACGAAGGCGAAGGACCGGTCGGTGCCATTGGGGCCGTTGCCCGGCAGCGTGGGATTCACTTTGGGCATGTCGGTGAGTGCGTTCGGCAGCATGGGGCCAAGGCGCAGCGGCAGGCGCACCCGATCGGCTTGGCGGGTCATCGTGTGTGCGATGCCGCGGCCGAGTATTTCGGCGGGCTTCGGCGTTCGTGCCAATCGGAGGCCGTCGGGCGGTGGCGGCACCGGCTGGGGCTCGGGCACGATGTCGAAGAGCGCGGCCATGACCTCCGCGCCGGATACGCCATCGATCAGTGCATGGTGCACCTTGGTGTAGATGGCTTGACGGCCATCGGCCAACCCCGAGATCAGGTGGCATTCCCACAGTGGTCGACTTCGGTCGAGTGGCTGCGCGTGCAGGCGGGCGGCGAGTTCGGCGAGCGCCTGGTCGGTGGAATCTTCGGGCAGGCGCGTATCGCGCACGTGATATCCGAGGTCGATGGCGTCGCAGTCTTCCCAATAGGGGAGGTCCAGACCGAACGGGACGGTGCGCAATCGCCACCTCAGGGGTGCGGTCAGATGGAGTCGGCTCGCGATCAATCGCCGCAGTACCGTGACATCCAGTGCGCTACCTGCGGTGGGTGGTTCCAGCAGCGTGACCGACCCGACGTGGAGCAGCATGGTGGGTGATTCGGCATTGAGGAGTAGGACGTCGAGCGAGCTGAGTTGCCGGGACGGCTCGTTCTCACCCGATAATGGAATTCTTTGCGACCGTTTCGCTGGTTCAGCGGATGTGCCGGAGGCGAGTTGGCCTGGTGTCATGATGCGGACGTCCAGGTGGCGGGCGGGTTTCAGATCGGCGTGGGACATGGGGTCTCCGCGTTGTCGCTGGGTTCAGGACAGACTTCCGATTCAGCTCGATGGGCGGAGATGGTGCCCCGCCGCACTTAAGGTCTATCGGTATCTGTGGGCGCTGAGAACCGTTCGAGCCGCTCCGCTCTTGCGGTGACGCCGACGTCCGTGTCGAAGACGTGTCATTGAGCTTAGTGGCCGACGGAGTGCTGTCGGTCGCGATCGTGTGCTCTCTACGTTAATTCTGTGCAAACCTGCGACTACCCGCTTTTACTCGCGGGTGTGTCGGTACTGCGTTAGTTTTGGCGAACCAGCGCTGCGCATCAGGGGCGGCACACAATTCTGCTCGGTGAGTCGGTGGACCGATGGAGGCGAATCTGCGTGCCGGGTGGGAATTGGCTCACCGGCATGCCCTGCTGACGAAAGTTGCACGGCCAGATCGCAACTGGTGCCGGAATTGGTAGGCCGGATCGCGGCCGTCACGGCCGGTTTGCCCGCGCGTGCGGTTCTCAACGTACCAATCGTTAAGGTTCCTACAAGGCCGACTGGCGAGGATAGGGGCCCGAACTGGCGATCGATCAATGGATTTCATATGCGCTCAGACTCTGATGAGGGCAACCACGATTCCTTCGTCGAACCGTGCGACCTGGCCGGCTGTCGCCGAGATCGCCGGCGAGGACCAGTACCTGCACGCAACGACCGAAATCGGAGAAACCCCAATGCATAACACCCGATTCCGCGGCACTGTGATCACCGTGGCAATCGCAGTAGCCGCCGGACTCGGCCTCACCGCGTGCGGCAAGACGGAACGCTGGTGCGAACGAGACCAAGGCGATGTCGTAGTCGAAAACTGGCACTGTGAGCAGAATCTGGCGGGCTACGAGTGGGAGCCCGACCATGACAAGCCGAAGACAAAGAAGAAGCCGATCAAGTCGAAGAAGCAGAACAGATGAACGACCGCGACTCTGATCAGGGACTGGCTGACCGGCAGGCCTCATTCGACGGACACCGGGCGGACAGCGCAATCCCCAACCAGCGAATCCGGACAGCGCCCGGAAGTTATTGAACGAGTAGAGCGTTCGCGTGTGCGAATGCGTGAGCGTCGTACGCTGGCGCGTCAGCGGGTTCGCGTGCTATGGCAATCGCTGAGGATGTGCGAGCATTCGGCATGTTGGTGAATCTCGTTATCGGAACCGACTCCGGAGGGTGGGTACCGAATCGGCGTCCGGGAAGGATTACCTGGGCGGCCAGGAGGAGTGCGGTGGGTACTGGTGCTGCGGGTATTGGCCCGGTGGTTGTTGGGTTGGTTGCTGCCACTGCGGTGGATTCGGCGGGGTCGGGGTGCGTGGCGCGGACGACCGGGCCGACGCGATGATTGCCGTCACCGACGCGACCAGGGCGAATAGCGCGGCCGGAATGGCGAGGGCGAAATCTTTGGCCTCGGCGTATTCCGCGTGCCACGCGATACCGATCACTAACGAGAGAGCCGGGGCGAAGAGCGCGCCCGCGGCGAGGGCGGCAAGTGCACGGAAAGCCCCGTTCTTGGCACCGGCGCCGGTCACCAGGATGATGGCCGCCACCACGGCGATCGCGGCGATGAGCAGGAAGGGGATGTGGTCACCGAAATCGAGGTAGCTGTTGGTGAATTGCCAGATTCCCGTCAGAATCGCGCACAGTACGAGCAGCCCCGCGGTGACCCAGTCCAGCGGTGCGGCACCCGCCCGAGGCGGTGCACCGAACCCGGGCGGCGGATACTCCGGACGCTGCTGCGGATACGGGTACCCCTGCGGATTAGGGTAATTCCCTTGCGGCGGAAACGATTCGGGCTGATGTGGCGTAACCACGGCGAACTCCTTGCTGACCCCCGGGGCCGACGTGCAATCGATCAGGTCGGTCCGGCAACCATACCGAACAGGGACCCGCAGGCTACTCAGTTCTACGGCCCGACATATAACTCCTCGTTGGGGAGCCGCGGGAGGCCACGCCCGTTGCCCGGGACTACCGAAACATCGTCGACATAGTGGTGGGTCTTGTGGTCCTCGATGAACTGCTCGGCGGCGCTGGCCAGTGCTATGAAGTCCAGGATCACTCCGCGCAGGTTGACTCGGAGGTGCACGTCCGGCTCATAGGATGCTCCGGCGCTCGTCGCATCTCCCGGGGATGTGCGGGCATTTGTCTGCATGGTCGCCCCTGGTACGGGATTCCAGATCATCGGTTCACGCAAATTTCGAGCAGCTAGTTCTTGGTGAGGCGGTATTCCAATACTCGTTCAGGACCATCGCCCGGCCCTTCCCACCGATGGTGAAAACGATCCGGAAACCGAGTTCGGCCGGCACCGCATCTGTCCGTCATGTTTCCGGAGATCTTCCCGCCCTTGGGCAGGCCGTACTGCGCGCGCATTGGATTGTGGAGCTACCAGTGCAGTAGGCATCTACCAACTCGGTGATGGCCTCGCCTGACAGTCGCCCATTCAGCCGTCGCGGTTGAACGGTGCTGCGACCGGCCTTCCCCGGCTGCCGAGGCAGTGCAGCCTCGATCTTGGCCGGCTATGACCTTTCCGAGCCGGCCCGGTTTCCCACTGTTTCAGGTACCGGTAAACCTGGCCCTGGCCTTACTCGAACCGGTGACCGCACTGGCGAGGGCAAGGCAGTCGTCATCAGTGTGAGCATTGCGAGGCCTCCTGCTGTTCAGGCGGCTTCTGACCACATCCGGCTGCTCGGGATTGGTCGTCGGCGGTGCTCGGCGGCCATCGCCGAAGTCGCTTCGACCGAGATCATGCGCACCCCAAGCTTTTTCAGCGCGACTTCGATGGTCCTCGACCGCGATCGCGCCCGAGCCGTCAGCCCGGCGATGCCCCAACTTCCGTCGTGAGCTGGCGGCGATGGACCGATCGCAAAGGTCCCAGCTGTCCGAATGGCTGTCGCAGGCACACGATCTCGACGAGCTCGCCGCTCCGACGCTGAAGTTTGCCTCTATCCAGTACGCAGTGCTATTTTCCCAGCGCATCGGCTATTTTCGGCGTATCGCTGAATGTTTGCCGATAAGGTCGCACGTGAGCTCGGACTTGCTGGTCAAACGAATGCCGTGAACTACCCATGGAGGTCATGGTCGTGACTCGTCGGTTTCATCGCTTTCTCCGCAGCAGGCGCAGTGGTTCAGGACGGGTCCTGAGTGCGCTCGGTAGCGTGGCACTCGGGCTGCTGCTGGCGACGACGGCAACCGCAGAGCCGTTGTATCCGCAGCCCGATCCGGACCCGTTCTTCGCCGCCCCGGCGGATCTGGCGGCGCACCGGCCTGGTGATGTGCTCGACGTGCGGGCGCTGCCGCCCGCGATCCTCTTCCCCGGCGCCACCGTCACGCTGGTCGAATTCCGGTCCACCAACTCGCAGGGCGCGCCGATCGCGGCGACCACCACGGTCCTTACCCCCATCGGCCATCAGCCCGACGGGCCGCTGCTGTCTTATCAGCACTTCATCAATGCGCTCGGCACCGCCTGCGCAATATCGCACCAGCTGTACGCCGGCGATCCGAATCTGGTGACGACGGCGTCGATTTTGAACATGGCGCTGGCGCAGGGCTGGAGTGTCGCGCTGCCGGATCATCTCGGCCCGAACTTCGCTTTCGGCGCTGCACGTTTGGGTGGCCAGATCGTATTGGACGGTGTCCGCGCGGTGAAACAGCTGCCCGACCTCGCCGTGCAGCACAGCCGGGTGGTGCTGGCCGGTTACTCCGGCGGCGGCATGGCTACCGGATGGGCAGCTGCGCTGCAGCCGTCGTACGCGCCGGAACTGGATCTTGCGGGCGCGGCCATCGGCGGCGCGCCGATGAACATGGAGATAATGGCGGAGGCGGTGGGCATGGAGACGCATCCGGCCTTCGGGCTGGCCATGGCGGCGGCGATCGGCCTGGAGCGGGAGTATCCGCAGCGGATGCCGGTCAGCGCGTATCTCAACAAGCGCGGCTTGGCAGTCCGGGACGCCATGGCCAACAGCTGCACCAACCAGATCCTCGTCACCGGTGTCGGCGGCAGCGCCCGCGAATACCTCGCCAGCTCCCCGACTGCTGCCCTCCCGGAAGCTCGGGCGGTGTTGCGGGAGAACAGTCTGGAATTCTACGATGGGGTGCCGGAAATACCGATGTTCGAATGGCATTCGCCGACCGACCCCCTGATTCCGATCGAAGCGATCGACCATGTCGACAGCCGCTGGTGTGCGGCCGGGGTGCGGCTGCAGACGCTGCAAGTGCCCGCGTTCGAGCATCTGTCGGCCGCGGTGATCGGTGCCCCCGAGGTGCTGCCCTGGCTGAACGCCCGGATTCTCGGCGAGCCCGCACCCGCCACCTGCTGACGGAACCGAAGCAGCGCGATACTCGACGGACCGCCCCAACTCGACGCCGTCACCAAGGCTGGTCGGCATCCGATAGCTGCGGGAGTGGCTCCAATGGGTTGCCCGGCCAAGGATCACCGGCGGATCGAACGCGCTGTCAACGCGGCGAGCACCTGCTGCGTCTTGGTATCACCGGTCGCGATGTGCAGACCACGTCGACGTACCGCGGCCTCGAATTTGCGTTGTCGGCGGAGGGCGCGGTTTCGCACCTCGGTGTGTGACTCACCGTGTTCGGGAGTGATTCTCAGGGACAGCTCGAGCAGATCGAGGTCGGCGATGGTCCAGCGTTCGGCATCGACGTGCAGATCCCCCACGCGCACCTTCGTCCACTTCGTCGACGCGATGGGGCCCATGGCCACGAGGCGGTCGACTGCTACCCCCGGAGGTGTGCAGCTCACCAGGAGTTGGCGCTGGGCGGTGTCCAGGACGGTGGTGACATCGGCGCCGAGCATCGTCGCGTCGTGCAGGGATCCGGCCGGTCGGTCACTGACTGCCGAGGCGGACAGGACGCGGCGTTCCGCGTTCCAGTCTTCTTCGATGCGGTACCGCAGTGCGTCGTCGGTGAAGGAGGTGGTCCATCTGCCGACCAATTGCGATGGCAGGCAGGGGCGCAGTTTGACGGTCAGGTCGTCGTTCTCACCGCTGCGTAACCGAATGACGATTCGGCTCGACAGCAGTGTCGGCGCTGTGTGGAGACCGGTGGGACGGGGCTCCGCGAACCAGATGCGACGGTCGATCGCCGGCCGGCCCGTGCACTCCAGCCGGGTCAGTGCCGCCGCGACGTCGCCGTCGAGGTTGACCTTGATTTCAATCGGAGTGATCACCCGAGCTCCCCTTTCTCGCAGTTGCCGGGATCCTCCCGCTGTCCGGCAGCACCATCGAAGACAGCGTTGTCCAACTGCGGCCGGTCAGCGCGCGTACCGCGCTACCCGATTGAGGGCGTCGGCACCCGCTGCCGCGCGACGTCGTCGGCATACGGGGAGTAAGAGCCCGGATTGCTCGGAACCGAACGGCTCGCCCGTGCGGTTGGGTCGTCGCTGCAGAACAGTGTCGCGGTCCCGAGGGATCGGCACTTCTGCCGCGACGACCGGGTTTGGCGTAGTCGACTACTCGCGACTGGTGTCCGGTCGCCCCGGAGACTGGCATTCGAATTCGATCTTGGCGCGTCACAGCTCGCGCCAGCCACGTGGAGGTTCGTCATGGTCAGCGAAAAGTCGACAATTCCACCGCCGGTGACCAATCCACCGTCGTCGCGGCGCCTGCCGCCTGTCACCCGGCTGTTGGTCGCGGTCGCCGAGGCGCTCGATCGCGGTGTCGGGTGGTTCAGGTTGCCCTCGCCGCTGGGATTGGCCGTCCTCGTCGGCTTGCGCAGCCGCCTGCGCGCCGAGAATCTCTTCGACACCGGTCCTCATCCGGACGGACCGTTGCCCACCGACGAGTCTGCTGCCGGCGAACACCTGCGCGCACGAACCGTCGACGGGACCTACAACACTCTCGCCGAGCCCCGCACGGGTTCGGTCGGCTGCCGGTTCGGTCGCAACATCCCGCTGGAATACACCTACCCGGAAGCTTCCGACCGGATAATGGAACCCAACCCGCGGCTGATCAGCCGAGATCTGTTGACCCGCGACCGATTTCAGCCGGCTACCACGTTGAATCTGCTGGCGGCGGCCTGGATTCAGTTCGAGGTCCACGATTGGCTCAGCCACGGTGATAGCGATACCGAGCCCTGGACGATTCCGCTGACCGATCTGGATCCGTGGCCGGTGCCGCCCATGACGATTCCGCGCACCCCCACCGTCCCCAGTCCCGAACCCGACGACCCCCCGACTTACACGACCCAGGAATCCCATTGGTGGGATGCCTCCCAGATCTATGGCAGCACACCGAAATTCGCCGCAGCGCTACGGACCGGGGAGAAAGGGCGCCTCCAGATCGACGAATCGGGACTACCGCCGCTGGATGTGGAGGGCCTGCTGGACCTGTCCGGCCCAGCCGCCAACGCCTGGGTCGGACTCGCTCTGTTGCATTCGCTGTTCATGCGCGAACACAACGCGATCTGCGAGCGCCTGGCCCGCCGCTACCCCGATATGAGCGACGAGCAGCTCTACGACACCGCCCGTCTGGTCAACGCGGCATTGATCGCCAAGATCCACACCATCGACTGGACACCGGCCATCATCGCCCACCCCACCACCGTCGCCGCAATGCGCGCCAACTGGTTCGGCGTCCTCGGGGAGGGGATCGCTCGCCGGTTCGGTCGCCTCAGCGGCAACGAAGTGTTGTGTGGCATACCCGGATCCGCCACCGATGACCACGGCGTCCCGTATTCGCTGACCGAGGAATTCGTCGCCGTGTACCGGATGCATCCCCTCATCCCCGACGACTTCGTGGTCCGCAGCCTGGCCGACGACAGTGTCGTCGCCGAGCATCAGTTACCCGATCTGGGGGTCGCCCACATCCGCGAGCGTCTGGCCGAGACAACGATGGACACGTTGTTCTACTCGTTCGGCCGCGCCAACCCCGGTGCGCTGACCCTGCACAACTATCCGGTCCACCTGCAGCAACTCGCCCGCCCCGGCCACCCGCTGATGGATCTCGCGACCGTGGACATCCTGCGGGTGCGTGAACGAGGAGTACCGCGCTACAACGAGTTCCGCCGCCAACTGCGCCTGCGACCTGCCACCTCGTTCGACGAGTTGACCGACAACGCGGTGTGGGCGCGTGAACTCGAGCGGGTCTACGGCGATGTGGAAGATGTCGATCTCATGGTCGGGCTCTACGCCGAGCCCAAACCGCCCGGATTCGGTTTCAGCGACACCGCATTCCGCGTGTTCGTACTGATGGCCTCGCGGCGGTTGTCGGGTGACCGGTTCTTCACCACCGACTTCCGTCCCGAGATCTACACCGAGTCCGGCATGGCGTGGGTACGCGACAACACCATGCGCAGCGTGCTGCTGCGTCACTTTCCCACTTTGGCGCCCGCGCTCGACGGTGTCGCCAACCCGTTCGCTCCGTGGCGCAGCGTCGGCCCGCTGCGTGAGCCGGAAAGGAAACGACCGCGATGACCGACCTGACTGCACCGCGCACGACCACCCGCTCCTATCTTCGCTACCGCGATGACCTGGAACGGCCACGGCCCGACGAAGAACGCGACATCGACAAGATCATCGCGGTGCTGCGCAGCAACAACGAACGCGCCTATCGCAAGCACAAGCACGGGCTGCGCGACGCGCACGCCAAGAGTCACGGCATCCTGCGCGGCGAACTCACCGTTCACCCCGGCCTGCCACCGGAACTGGCCCAGGGCTTGTTCGCCACCCCGGCCTCCTATCCGGTCGTCGCCCGGCTGTCGAGTACCTCCGGCGTAATCCGCAGCGACCAGCTGCGCGGCGTGCGTGGGCTGGGAATCAAGGTGCTCGGCGTGGACGGGCCACGCGCACTGCCCGGCGACGAGGCCACCACCCAGGACTTCATCATGGTCACCCACCGTGAATTCCTGTTCGCCGACGCCCACGCCTACTACACCACGGGAATGCCCACCGCGTGGGTGCTGGCCCGGTTGCCCGATCCCGTCCTGCACACGGGCAGTACCGTCCTTTCCGCGCTCGACGCGCACGTGTTGCGGCGTATCGGACGTCCCCTGCCCCCCAACCTGGGCGTGTTCGTCCGGCCCAACACCCACATCCTGGGCGAAACGTTCTATTCCTCGGCGCCCCTGCGCTATGGCGACTACATCGCCAAGATCCTGTACACGCCGGTTTCACCGGAAGTCAGTGCCTTGACAGGGCAATCGGTGGGCCACGACGCCGGCATCAACGCCCATCAGGACATGGTCGTCGACTTTTTCGCCTGCCACAGCGCCGAATACGAGCTGCGCGTGCAGCTGTGCACCGACCTCGACACCATGCCGATCGAGGACGCCACCGTCGACTGGCCCGAAGCCGAATCACCGCACCGGACGGTGGCGACCATCCGCTTCGACCGCCAGGACCCCTTCACCCCGCAACGGCGCGCCTTCGGTGACGACGTGTTGTCGTTCAATTCCTGGCGCGGTCTGGATGCCCACCGGCCACTGGGCTCGATCAACCGGCTCAAGCAGCGCGTCTACGAAGCATCGAGCAACTACCGGCACAACGTCAACAACGCCCCCCGCCTCGAACCCACCCCCGACCAACTTCCACAATGACCGCCGCGCCATCGGTGGCAGGAGTCCGGGGCGGTACCGAGGCAGGGCGCTCGCCAGCGAAAACCCATCGCAGCACGGGCGGGCAAGATCTAGAATTGTTGCTCATGGGGGAGCGCTGGCAACTGCTCGATCGTCCCGTCGAATACGAGGCCGTTCGCACGGCGTTGACGAGCGGCGATGTCGGCGGTGTGGTACTCGTCGGTGCCGCCGGAGTCGGCAAGACCACCCTCGCCCGGCTCGTGACCTCGGCACTGGGCACCCCCGTCCGGTGGGCGGCCTGTACCGAGTCGTCCCAGGCGATTCCCTTGGGTGTGTTCGCGCCGTGGGTCGCCCCGACTGCGTCTCGCGATCCCATCGCTCTGCTCTGCTCGGCCAGGGAAAACCTACTCATCCAGCAAGACACCGTGATCGGCGTCGACGACGCGTACCTGCTCGACCAGCTCTCCGCGACCCTGCTGCACCAGATCGCCGTCGACCGCGCTGCTCCTATCGTGGCCACCGTCCGCACCGGCGAACCCGTCCCCGATGCGGTCACTTCCCTGTGGAAAGACGGCTACCTCCAACGCGTCGAACTGGAACCACTGACCAAACGGCAGTGCGTCGCTCTCGTCGAGACCGTCCTGCGCGGCACCCTGGAAGGCCTCAGCGCCGATGTCATGTGGGAGTCATCGGGCGGAAACCCCCTCTTCCTGCGCAATATGGTCGAAGGCGCCGTCGAGGCGGGCACCCTGACCGAAGTCAACGGGGTCTGGCAACTACGAGGACCCGCCGCGGTGCCCGCCGGGCTGGTGGATCTGCTCGACGGCCGGCTCGCCCGGGTGGGCGAGCCGGTCCTGGAGACCTTGAAGATGCTGGCCCTCTATGAGCCACTCGACATCGACGTCCTCACCGACCTCGTGGGCGAGGACGCCGTGGACGCCGCCGAGGTCTCCGGCCTGATACGAACCAGCCGCGACGGCTGGTCTGTCAGCGCCTGCTTCAGCCACCCGCTGCTCGGTGACGTGGTGCGCCGCCGAATCGGCACCGCCGCTGCCCGCAAGCGGCGGGGCCGTATCGTCGAGCGGCTGCGCGAGCAGGAGATGAATACCGCTGCACACCGCATCAGACTGGCACAACTGTGCGTCGACAGCGCCCAGCCCATCGACAACGACCTGTTGATCACCGCCGCCAAAGACGCTGTCGCCCTGTCCAATCTGCCGCTGGGCGAACGCCTCGCGCACGCGGCATGCGAGCGCGGCGGCGGGCTGCCCGCGGCCGAAGTACTCTCCCGCGCCCTGCTGTGGCAGGGCCGACCGCAGGAAGCCGACAAGATTCTCGCCGACTTCGATCCCGACCACCTCGATCAACTGCAACTCGTCCAATGGGGTGTTCCGCGCGCCAGCCTTTTGTTCTGGTGTGTGGGCGATGTCGAACGCGGCCACGAGATAATGGATCTGCTGGGCGACCGCGTCGAGCATCCCGCTCTGCGCCTCATCATCGATGCCGTGAACGCGACCATGGCGATACACGAGAACAAAATCGCTGTCGGCATCCAGGGCGCCGAATCTGTGCTCGCCGACGCGAGCTCCCCGAAACAAGCCGTCGACTGGGCCGCGTTCGCTCTCGGCCTGGCGATGCCGGTCGCCGGGCGCGGCGCCGACTTCGCACCGATCGCGGCCCGCAGCCGGGCGCAGCAGAAAACCACCGACGGCATGATCCGGGTCATGGTGCGCTACGGCGACGTGCTGTCACTGACAATCATCGGCGAACTCGACCTCGCCGAGCAGCGGGCCACCGAATACAGCGAGTTCTCCTCCGCCGCACAGTTTCTCGGCTGGGCAATCGCCAAAATCGCGGGCGGTGTCGTAGCTACCTACCGTGGCCGCTTCCGCGAGGCGATCACCTCATTCGAGCAAGCCCTGGCCGCACTCAACGCCGAAACCTCACTCCCGTGGAAACTACCGGCGCAGCTGATTCTGGCCCGCGCCTATGCGGCGCTTGGCGACTCCCAACAAGCCGAACGTGTCCTCGGCGAGGCCGAAGAATACACCGGACCGCACCTGGCCCTGCACGAACCGCAACGCATGATCGCCCGCGCATGGCTGGCGGCGGGCTCCGGCAGTCAGCATTCCGCGGTCGAACTCGCCCGCCAGGCAGCAGCCATCGCCCACACCGCGGGCCAGTACGCATTGGAAGCCGAAGCGATGCACCACGCCACCCGATTCGGCGACCGGACCCTCGCCGCACGGCTGGCCGCACTAGCCGACCGCGTGCAAGGGCCGGTAGTGGCGATCTACGCTCGCCACGCCGCCGCCTTCGAAAGCTCCGACACACAAGCGCTTTCCGCGGTCAGTGTCGAATTCGAAAGCGCCGGACTACTACTGGCAGCTGCCGACGCAGCCGCGCAAGCGGTACCGATCCATGACCATGCAGGCCAACGCCGACTCAGCGCCCAAGCCGCGGCCCGCGCCCTCGACCTCGCCGCCCGGTGCGACGGAGCGACCACCCCCGCCATCGCATCCGCTGCCCGCCCCTTGCCGATCACCGACCGCGAACGCGAGATCACCGCCCTCATCGCGCGTGGGCTGTCCAACCGCGAGATCGCCGAGCGGCTGTTCGTTTCGGTACGCACCGTCGAAGGCCACATCTACCGGGCCTGCACCAAACTCGACGCCGCCGACCGCGACCAACTCGCCAAACTGATCTGGGGCGAGGTCACACGATAGCCACATGTGCTCGGGTTGTTCGGGGCATGATCAGCAGCTGTCCGAGTTCGCTTCCAAGGTGGTGTGGCCGCCGGTGAGGTGGACCGTGATGCCGGTTCCGGTGACTTTCAGTTCCTCGGCCTGCAGATTCAGCGGGTAGCTCTGCAGGCTTTCGGTGATGATGTCGATGACGTTTCCGGTCAGGTCGGTTGGAATGCCGCGGGTGGAGACGGTGTCGATGCGGATCTTGTGATCGACGACGTATGGACGCAGCTGGAGGTGGGCCAGACCGCCGAGCGCGGTGACGTCGATGGTGCCGGTGCTCGGGTCCGAGGTGACTCCGGATACCAAGCCGCGCAACGTTTTCGCGATGCCGTCATTGCTCCAGGTGGCATCGGCGGTGCTGTTGCCGACGGCGGCGCTGCGGCCGCCGTCGCTGAGTTCGATGTCGTTCAATCGCGCGTGCACCCGCATATCCACTGCGGGGCCGAAGCGGGCGTCGTCGCTGCCGACGATGACGTAGGGGATCCGGTTGTCGAACCGGGTGATCAGCAGTGGTTTCGGGCCGAAATGCACGGCGACGTCGGATCCGAGATCGTTTTCCACCTGTGCGGCGACACAGCGTTGCGTTTCGTGCCGGTAATAGATCTCGGCCGACCCGACGCCTGCCGCGGCGAGCGCGGTGACGACGCCCAGGCTCACGAGGACGGTTCGCAGCTTCCGTGAGCGTGGCGCGGTCGGTCGATCGGATTGGGTGATTTCTGTCGATCGTCGACGGAACATTCGGGACTCCAGTGTGGTGACGGTCATTGATGACGTTTTAGTCATCACTCTTGACTGACAGTGTGCTCATGACTGACGATATCGTCAATAGAAGTGTTGCGGCACACCTTCGCGCAGTAACTGCCGCACTGCGCCGACGCAGAGTCAGAGTTTCGACCGACCCGATTACCGGCCCCGAAAGGTCGGTTTACCAGGAGTAACGATGAGTGGATCAGCATTGGACAGCGAATCGGCCGCGATCGCGGCCGGTCGCGCCGGAACCGGCGGGATTCTCGTGGCGATGTGCACGTGCCTGGTGCTCGTCGTCGCGTCGGTCTCGGCGGTCAACTTGGCCATGCCGGATCTGGCAATGGACCTGTCGGCCTCGACGACCGCGCTGACGTGGATCGCCGACGGCTACACCGTCGCGCTGGCCGCGTTGGTGCTGCCGATCGGTGCGCTCGGCGATCGGCTCGGCCGCCGCAATGTCCTGATCGCAGGCGCCGTGGTCTTCGCCGTCGGCTCGGTTGCCGCGGCATTCGCCGATACGACCAGCACACTCATCGCCTGGCGCGTCGTCATGGGCATCGGTGCGGCGATGATCATGCCGGGCACACTGTCGACGATCACCGCGGCTTTTCCGCCTACCCAGCGCGATCGTGGAGTTGCGGTGTGGTCCGGTTTCGCTGCGGCCGGTGCCATTATCGGGCTCCTCGCAGCCGGTGGACTGCTCGAAATATGGAGTTGGCGTTCGATTTTCGTCGCCAGCGCCGCCGTCGCGGTGCTCGGTGGTCTGCTGGCAATGGCGTTGGCGCCCAACACGCGTGACGAAGAACGCCGCCAACTCGACCATCCGGGCGCGTGGACCAGCGCGGTCGCGATCGGCGCGCTGGTATACGGGATCATCGAGGGCAGCGAGGCCGGCTGGACCAGCGGCAAGGTGATCTGCAGCTTCGTCGTCTCCGCCGTCGCGCTGGCCGGCTACGCATTCCTCGGATTCCGCAACCACCATGCGCTGCTGGACCCACGACTGTTCGGCATCCGCGGCTTCCGGGCCGGAGCGGTCACCATCCTGGTCCAGTTCATGGCGGTATTCGGGTTCTTCTTCGTCGGCTTGCAGTACCTGCAGTTGATTCTCGGCTACAGCGCTCTGAAGAGTGCGGTTGCGCTGATCCCGATCGCCGTTGTGGTCATGCCGGTCAGTGCTCTCACGCCCAGGTTGACCAAGAGCGTCGGCATCAAGGCCGTGCTGAGCGTCGGGCTGTTGCTGCTCGCGGGCGGTCTGTTCGCGCTGTCGTTCCTGCACACCGACTCCGGGTACTTGCCCTTCCTCGGCGGCCTGGTCGTCGCCGGTCTCGGCATCGGACTGACGAGTGCGGCCGGTACCGCGGTCATCGTCGGGTCGTTGCGCGCCGACCAGCAGGGAGTTGCCTCGGCGATGAACGATGCCACGCGCGAAGTCGGCGCAGCGGTCGGAATCGCCTTGATGGGTTCGGTGTTCAGCAGCCACTACAAATCGTCGCTGCCCGCGCTCGACCAGGTTCCGCCCGAGGCCGCGCATGCGGTCGAATCCTCGGCGGCCGCAGGGTTGCAGGTCGCGGCCCGTCTCGGTCCGCAAGGGGAGGTGCTGGCGGGGGCGGTTCGGTCGGCGTTCATCGACGGTCTGTCCGCCTCGCTGATCGCGGTCGCAGTCATCGTTGCCGTCGCTGCCCTCGGCGCCTTGCTGCGCGCGCCACACACCCAGACACCCGCGCAGTAACCCCACCGCGACACAAAGGAGCCGTATCCCTATGCAACCGTTCAGTATTCGCCGCGCATTCGCAATTCCCGCATCCGTTGCTCTGGTCGCCACCGGCGCCCTTCTGGTCGCCGGATGTGGCAGCGGATCCGGGGGTGACAACGCATCACCGGTGTCGACGCAGCCATCTGCTGGCGGTGCCGCCGGGATAACCGTCCCCGCTGACAAGGCGGGGCACCCATGGGCGTCGGCCACATCGGCCGCCATCAAGCCCGGAGTGCAGACCTACACGCAGGGCTCGGGGCAGTGCACCGCGAACTACGTATTCGTCGACGATTCCGGCAATGTCTATCTCGGCCAGGCCGCGCACTGCGCGAGTACCGGGGAAAGCAACGAGACCAACGGCTGCAGCGCCGCCAGCCTGCCGCTCGGCACACCGGTGACCATCAACCGCGCGGGGACACCGATGTCCAACGGTGAGGTCATCGCCACGGGTGAACTCGTCTACAGCAGTTGGCTGACGATGCAGGCAGCAGGCGAAAAGGATCGAAATACCTGCGCCTACAACGACTTCGCGTTGGTGAAGCTCGCTCCCGAGGATGCGGCCGAGGTCAACCCGAGCCTGCCGTATTGGGGTGGCCCAGTCGATATCAACACCACCGGTGCGAACGCCGGGGAGCGTGTTTACAGCTACGGCAACTCGAGCCTGCGCGGCGGGCTTGCCGGACTGTCCCCGCAGACCGGCATCAGCCGGGCCGCCGTTCCGGCCGACGAAGGCTGGAGCCACGCGCTGAATTCCCCGACTCCCGGGATTCCGGGCGACAGCGGCAGCGCCTTCCTCGATCGTGCAGGCCGCGCCCTCGGCACCCTGTCGACGCTGGGGTTCGCGCTGCCCGTCGTCAACAACATCGGCGATATCAGTCACGAACTCACTTACGCCCGAACACATTCCGGCATTGCCGGACTCGCGCTCGTGCTCGGCACCGAACCATTCGACCCGAACCGCTGAGGGAGCTCATTGTCATGATCAAGACACATTCGAAGCACCTGTGGTGGACGGTCGCAGCCGCGTGTGCGGTATTGCTGAGCGCCGGATGCGCAAGCGATGGCGGCCGCTCGGCTACGACGAGCGCAGGCAACAGTCTGCTGCTCGGTTCGCAGGAATTCCCTTCCGGTGCAATGCATGTCGAGCTACCGCGGGACAAGGTGGCAGCGGGGTTCGGCAATGTGAACGGCACCGCGAACAACAACGGCCCGGTCACCGTGACACCGGCGGAATGCGCTGGCGTACAGCAGGATCTGGCCGCGCAGTTGCAAGAGCTGATGCGCAATGCGTCCTTCACCGGCGCGCAGACGGCCGACGGCACCGTTTTCACCGAGATCATTTCCGACACCGCCGCCGATCTCGGCAAGATCTCCGATGTCACCAACCGCTGCCAGCAGATGACTCTGACCACCTCGGTGGTGGGCAAACGGCTCACCAACACCACGGTGACCATCGAAACTCTGCCGCTGCCAGGTGAACTCAACGGAATCGGCGCCATCGCCTACCATACGAGCTCCCACTCCGATGTCGTCGGCAACCCGGTCACGACCAGCTCCTACACCGCGTACGCCGTCATCGGTGGCATGACGATCGCCATGCACGCGGAGAACCTGACCGAAAAGTCGGACGACGAGACCTTCGAAAGCCTCTTCGATTCCGCTGTGCAAAAGGTCCGCGACGCAACGTGATCCACGTCGTATCCGACAGCCGAGCCGCCGCGGTGAAGTTTTGTTCGGACAGCGGCGGAACGGTGGAGGATGGCGCACGGCACCTGTCGTCCGGCACGCCGAGGCCGGTAAACCCGTCGTCGTGATCGCGGCACCCGCTGATGGCCCGATGGGTGGTGCCACCTGTCCGGCTTCTTTTGGTCGGCTAAATAATGGGTGAACAGATCGCTCAGCTGTAGCAGCCGGGATGCGCGCGCATGAAAATGGCTGGGTGAGCGCTGAACTGATCGTGCTTTTGATCGTGATAGTGACCGCGTTGGCGTTCGATTTCACCAACGGTTTTCACGATACCGCCAATGCCATGGCGACCTCGATCGCTACCGGTGCGCTCAGCCCGCGGGTAGCGGTTGGTATGTCTGCCGTACTCAATCTGATCGGAGCCTTCCTATCGGTCGAGGTTGCCAAGACCGTGTCGGGTGGGCTGCTGAATATCAACAATGTGCACCATATGGAGTTGCTGCACATCGTGTTCGCGGGTCTGGTCGGTGGGATTCTATGGAATCTGTTCACCTGGCTGTTCGGCCTTCCGTCGAGTTCCTCGCATGCGCTGTTCGGTGGTCTCATCGGTGCGGCGGTGGCTGCGCTGGGGACCGGCGGGGTGATCTGGACCGGGAATGAGAAGACGGGTCTGATCAGCAAGATCCTGGTGCCCGCGCTGTTGGCGCCGTTCGTTGCCGCACTCGTGGCCGGGCTCGGCACGTTCCTGGTCTATCGGCTTACGCGTCGATCGGTCGAGAAGAAGGTGAACGACGGGTTCCGTTGGGGGCAGATCGGATCCGCCGCGCTCGTCTCGCTCGCGCACGGTACGAATGATGCGCAGAAGACGATGGGCGTCATCTTCATGGCGCTTGTCGCGCACGGCACATTCACCAATAGCGACGCGATTCCATTGTGGGTCAAGATCTGTTGTGCGGTGGCGATCGCCGCGGGCACCTACCTCGGCGGCTGGCGCATAATCCGCACCCTCGGCAAGGGTTTGGTCGAGCTCGATCCGCCGCAGGGGTTCGCGGCCGAATCATCCTCGGCTGCAATTATTCTCACGTCCGCGCAGTTCGGACTTCCGCTCTCGACGACGCAGACCGCGACCGGTTCGATCCTCGGTACCGGGCTCGGCAAGCCGGGCGCGGAGGTGCGCTGGGGTGTTATGGGCCGGATGGTTGTCGCGTGGCTGTTCACGCTCCCGCTCGCGGGTCTGGTCGGCGCGGTGTGCTGGTGGATCGCCGATCTGGTCGGCGGCCTTGGCGGCGTGCTGATCGACTTCGCGATCCTGATCGCGATGTCGGCCTACATGTACCTGCGGTCGCGACGCAATCCGGTCGACACCAGCAATGTCAATGACGAATGGGAGGGTGGGCACACGCCTGCGTCCAACGTCGAGGCCAAGGCCGGCGCGTCGGTCTGAGGAGGTTGGATTCATGGATACAATCACCGCTATCGCCAAGTCGCTGGGCGAGGTGACTCTGATCGCCGTCCTGCTCGGGACCGGGTTACCGGTGATCTTCGCGACCGGGATTCGGCTCTGGTCGATGGAGCCCGCCACCGCCGACGGTGCCGGTGCGCGCAACCAAGCCGCGCAAGTCGTCGCGTACCTCTGCTTCGCGATTGTCATCGTCGCGGTGGTCCTCGGAATCCTTTATATCGCAAAGGATTTCCTCAGCCACACCTTCGACATCCAGCTGTTCGGCGCCAAACCTCCCAAGAAGTGAACCCATGACATCCAAAGCATCCATACTCGGATCGGTCCTGAACTGGCTGCGTGCCGGGTATCCGCACGGCGTCCCACCCGAGGACTACGTCGCGTTGTTCGCCGTGCTGCACCGCAAGCTGACCGAGGACGAGGTCGGTGAGGTTGTCGAACAGTTGATCGCAGCGGATACCGATGGCGTGATCGACCGTGGTCAGGTCCAGGACGCAATCGGCAAGCTCGCGCACGAGAAGCCGGGCGAGGATGATGTGAATCGGGTCGCTGCCCGGCTCGCCGCCGTGGGGTGGCCGCTGGCACACCCCTCCGACGCCTGATACCTCCTATGGCCCTATCCGATCTCCTCACCAGAATCGTCGCGTGGTTGCGGGCCGGATATCCGCACGGCGTGCCGGATCCGGACTATGTGCCGCTGCTGGCCCTGCTCTCGCGGCGACTGCCCGAAGCGGATGTGCGGCAGGTGGCGGACGCGCTGATCGAGCAGGGCGCCATACCGGCCGACCGGGTCGATATCGGCGTGCTCATCACCAAACTGACCAATGAGATGCCACTCGAATCCGATATCGCCCGCGTCCGAGCGCATTTGCAGGCCGCGGGCTGGCCGATCGATGACGCATGGCCCGATCCGGACGGGGAAAGAGGCTGACCGACCCTGCATGGACCGGCCCAGTGTCATGCCAGGTCGGTGGCGATGATCTTTTCGATATTGCGTTCCGCGAGGCCGGTAATCGTCAGGAATGGGTTGACGCCGGTGTTGCCCGGAATCAGCGAGCCATCGATGACATACAGCCCGGAGTATCCGTTGAGGCGGCCGTAGTTATCGGTGGCCTGTCCGAGCAGGCAGCCGCCGAGGGGGTGGTAGACGAAGTCGTCGCCCCAGACCTTGTAGACGCCGAACAGATCGGACCGATAAATCGTGCCCGCCTTGGAATTGATGGCATCGAATACGCGTTTCGCCGCATCGATCGAGGGTTGGGTGTACGACGCCTGCCAGGACAGATCTACCCCGCCGGTGGACGAGTTGTAGGTGAACTTGGCGCGGTTGGGGTTCTTGGTGATCGCCAGATAGAGGTTCACGCCGTTCTCGGTACTCGTTGGGAACGGGGCGATTTCGGCGAATACCGGACCGTTCGCATCGGCCCAGTTGTCGATGCCCATGCAGGGAATCGCGGATTGGAGCGCGCCGGTCAAATCCAGTCCGGCCCGGCCGACCATCACATTGCCGTTATTGCCCCAGCCCCCGCCGACCGAATCGGCGAGGTTGGGCAGCTTGCCCAGCGCCTTCATGGTGACGAGCAGCTTGCTTGTGCCGACGCTGCCCGCCGCGAAGAAGACCTTGTCCGCAGTGACCGTCTTGGTCGCCACCGTATTGCCGAGCACGTCGATCTGCGTGATGACCACCGTGTAACCGCTCGCGGCCGGTGCCACGCTGGTGACCTTGTGCAGCGGGGAGATGCTCAGTTTGCCGGTCGCGGCGGCCACCGCCAGATAGGTCTTGTCGAGTGAGCGCTTTCCGTAGTTGTTGCCGTAGATGACTTCACCGGCCAGCGCCGAGCGAGTGACGGTATTCGCCTGCTCCTTCTGCATGTAGCTGAAGTCGTAGACATTGGGCACGAATGTTGTTGTGTAGCCTGCGTTATTGGCGGTTGTGCGACTGACCCGCGCGTATTTGTAGCATTCGGCGGATTCGAACCAGGCCGAATCGACATTGTTGACGCCGAGCGCGGCCTGCGCGCGCGGAAAGTAGGTGGAGTACATCGTCGTCGCGTCGACCGATGGCAGGATCTGTTGGAAATAGTCCTGTTTCGGCAGCGGAGCCATACCGCCGTTGACCAGCGAGCCGCCGCCCACGCCGCGACCCTGATACACCCGCGTCGCCGCGAAATGCTCCGAATCGAGCACACCGGCGTCACTCGGGCTGATGTCTCGGTTGATATCCGCCCCGACGAAATGGCTGACCGGCTGCTCGGTCCTGGTTCGGAACCAATACGAGCGCTCGTCCGGATCGAGCATGGTGCAGAAGACTTTTCCGTCCGAACCGGGTGTGGTCCAGTTCTGGCCCATCTCGATCATCGCCACCTGCTTGCCCGCCTGACACAAGCGCAGCGCGGCGACCGCGCCGCCGTAGCCGCTGCCGATGATCAGATTCGGCACGTGATCCCCGTTGCCGATGGGTGCCGCCGACGCCTTGGCGGTCCACGCGGCCGGGCTGAGCGTCATCGCCCCGGCGGCAATTGCAGTGCCCGCCAAGAATTTCCGGCGATTCATCCCTTGGCGAACGCCGGTGTTGGCCGAGGGGCGTCGGTCGTACATGAGCGAAACCTTCCGATGTGAGGCGTAGGAGAGTGCCTCGAATCGGCAGACTGTAACAGGTTCTAGTTGAGATTTGAGCAAATTCTGATGTTGATGTGTCAATCCTGGACGGAGTACTTTCGAGGCGGCATCGACGGCTCAATGACATTGGGTCGCAACAAATGTCGATCACAGCATCGATGACCGCCATCCCGATGGCGTCGGAGGTGCCGCCGAACAATGGCACGACAGCTGATTCCGCGGCTCACGAGTCCAGGTGTCGGCTCCGCAATCGGTACTCGAATATGCCTCGCGGTTCACCTGGCCCGAAATACTGGTCGTCATGTTCGACGAATTCGAACCCGGCCTGCTTGAACAAGGCCGCCGCAGGCTGGTTGTCGGGGCGCACGGTCAGGTAAACCACGTCGGCCCCATCTGTACGACATTGCTGCAGCATGTGGTCGAGCAGGGCACGACCGTAGCCTTTGCCCTGGTACTGCTCGACCACCGCGAACGTGAACAGGAGGGCGCGGCCCGCCTTGTGGAGCGTCAGCGCATAACCGATCACCCTGCCGTCCAGCTCGGCAACCAGCCAGTCGGATCCGTGCAGGTCGTACAGCTGTCGCAGCATCAGATACAGGTACGGCTCGGCGAACACCGCGGCCTCGATGGCCGCGATATCTTCGATGTCGGCGAGGCGTGCCTGCCGGTATTGCGGCTGCGGCGCTCTTACGATGTCCATGAGCTTCCTAGTGCCGGGGCATAGGTCATCGCGGACCACTGCACCAAGAACGATACGCGGCTGACCCTTGTCTGTGAGAACTGCAGGGGATCGGAGGCGGCGGCAGCGTCGTTGTTCGTTCGAGCCTGCTTGTGCACCAGTGATTTTCGGAATTTTGGGTGCGACCAGCGTGTCGGGCCGGCTCAGTCGTGACAAGTTCGAATAGATCCCAGGTGTTGTTCCGCTGCGACATAGTCTGGCCTTCGTCGGGCGGTGTCGAATCCGGGAGGTGGCAGATGTCGATTTTCCGAGCTGTCGTCGTCGCGAGCATGGTGGGTTGCTCGCTGCTGGTGGGGCCGGCGCCCGCGCATGCCGACCCGACCGAAGGCCCGGCCGCGCCGGTGTCGCCCGGCCCGTCCGACCTGCAGCGGTGGATCGATGCCCACATCCCGGCGCCATCGCTCCGGCCCGCCGCATCACCGCCATCCGGTGCGTTGCCCGCGGACTTGGCGGCGTTGTGGCAAGCGGTGCGGTCCGCGCCGTCGGGGGATCGGATGTTCGACGAGTGGCCGGATGGGCTCGATCGTCTCGCGCCCGGCGATATCGTCGAGTGGCGAGATGTGACAGCGACTTCTGCGCTGCTGGCGATCGTGCCGATTCAGCGTGCGATCCTGCTGAAGTTCCGGACGACGGACGCCTCCGGCGTGCCATCCTTCGGCACCGCGACCTTGGTGATTCCCGCCGCCGCATGGACGGGTCCGGGGGATCGGCCGGTATTGGTGAACGCCGTGCCGATCAATTCGCTCGGGCTCAGCTGCACGCCGAGCTACGCGATGGCGCACGGATTGCACAGCAAGTTCAACGCGGGGGATCTGTTTCCGCCGAACACGGCCTGGGGCCTCAGCCGCGGCTACGCGGTGCTGATTCCCGATCACGAGGGGCCATGGATGGCCTACGCCGAACCGAAGGTCGCCGGGCATGTGGTGCTGGATTCCATTCGCGCGGTGCGCAACGTGCTGCCGACGGAGTTCACGGGCAGCCGTTTCACGCTAACCGGGTATTCCGGTGGCGCGATCGCATCGTATGCGGCCGCAATGCTGCTCGACGAGTACGCGCCGGAATTGTCGGGTGTGCTGGTCGGGGCGGCCATGGGTGGGCTCGTGACCGACTATCGAATGGTCGCCGGCCGCTTCAACGGCAACTCCGCATCCGGCATTCTGCTGGTAGTCGCGCTGGCGATGGGCCGGGAGCATCCGGCGACTCTCGGCTATATGAATCATCTGGCGCAGTGGGCGGCGACCTCACCCATCAAGGACACCTGCGGTGACAGCAATGGCCCGCTCGGCGTGGTCGGCGTTCCCATCGATGCCGCTGCCAATGTCAGCAACCCGCTGACCAGCGAAATCGCCGATCGGATCTTCGGGCAGCTCAGCCTGACCGACCGTAAGTCGGGTGCGCCGCTCTACATCTATCACGCCGCCAGCGACATCTGGATCCCGCAGCAAAACGGCGACGATCTCTACCGCGCCCAATGCGCGCGCGGCGTCCCCGCGGTGCACCGCACCGAACCCGGTGAGCACGTCATCGCCCTGATCACCGGCTTCCCCGGGGAGATCGGCTGGATCGACGGGCGCTTGCGCGGCGAACCCGCCCCGAGCGAATGCCCTCCGCGCCGGTGAGTTCGGATCAGTGGTGAGACTCCAGAGAAACCGCCGGGCCGGGCGCATCGGGTGATGGCACCGCGGTCGTATTCGACGCCGATCCCGACCGCTGGTGCGCCAGCCAGCCCGCCGGGGTCGCAGCCGAGACCCGATGTCGACCTGCCCTGGTCGGACCAGTTCTTCGGCCGACTGGGCCTCGTCCTCGGCGTCGCATACCGCTCCGCCGCGGCAATCACCGACGGCAGCACCCCCCGGGGTGACGAGTGCCTCGTCCAATTACCTTCTGCGGTAACCGGGTCTGGCATTCTCCCCGTCGAGCGCAGTCGAATTGTGGTGTCGGACGGCGTGGCGGACCGCATTTCGACTGCGCTCGGCGCACAGCCGGACCTGATGGCGAAGCAGCCTATCTGGACGGGCCACTAGTGCGTAGCAGTTGCGAAAGGCGTTGCTACAGGGGTGGATTCGGTGCGGTGGGGGTGCGCCCATCGGCCGCGGCGTTCCAGGATGGGTAGCACGCCCTCGCCGAACCAGTAGGCCTCTTCGATGTGTGGGTAGCCGGAGAGGATGAAGTGGGTGATGCCGAGGTCGGCGTACTCGATCAAGCGGTCGGCGACCTCTTCGTGTGAGCCGACCAGTGCGGTGCCGGCCCCGCCGCGGACCAAACCGACGCCCGCCCACAGGTTCGGCGCGATCTCCAGACGATCGGTGCGGCCACCGTGCAGGTCCAGCATTCGGCGCTGGCCTTCGGATTCGCTGCGCGCGAGACTGGCTTGCACGCGGGCTATTTCGGCCGGGTCGAGGCCGGACAGCAGCCGATCGGCCACGGCCCAGGCCGCTTCGGAGGTGTCGCGGCTGATGACGTGAATGCGTAGGCCGTAGCTGAGCTCTCGGCCTTCGGCGACGGCGAGTCCGCGGATCCAATCGAGTTTCTTGCCCACCGCGGCGGGTGGTTCGCCCCATGTGAGGTAGGTGTCGGCATAGCGGGCCGCGACGGGTCCGGCGGGTCCGGAGGAGCCACCGAAGAAGACCGGTGGGATCGGGTCCGGATGGTTGTTGAGCAGGGCGTCGCGGATCTGAATGTGGGTGCCCTCGAAGCTGATCGGCTCGCGGGACTCCCACAGTTCGCGCACCACGTGCAGGAATTCGGCGGTGCGGGCGTAGCGCTGTTCTTTATCGAGGAAGTCGCCGTAGGCCTGTTGTTCGTGTGGTTCGCCGCCGGTCACCACATTCAGCAGCAGGCGGCCGCGGGAGTGACGCTGGTAGGTCCCGGCCATCTGCGCGGCCAGCGTCGGGCTGACCAGTCCGGGGCGAAACGCCACCAGGAACTTCAGCGTTTCGGTGGTTTCGACGAGCATGGCGGTGGTCAGCCAGGCATCCTCGCACCACGCGCCGGTCGGGGTGAGGACCGCCTCGAAACCGTTGTCCTCGGCTGCCGCGCCGATTTGGTTGAGGTAGCGCAGCGATGCCGGCCGGTCACCGGACATCGAAGTGCCGTGACCACCGGCGATCAGGCCACGCGAATCGCCGTAGGTGGGCAGAAACCAATGGAACGACAGTGACATCGACAACTGCTCCTCGCCGGTTCGGATGCCGTTTTCAGGCATGGACAATCGCGATGCTGCCAGCGTCGCCGAGCTCTGTCATCGGTTGGAATCTGTGTGGTTCTTACCCCTACCAGCGTGTTTCGATCGCGATGCATCTAACTGGTGAGCTGACGGTCGGACCGCGCGATCGTGGGGTGATGACATCCATCGACGCGAAATCCACCACAGACTCCGACCTGGATGCGATCTTCGGGCCGATCTTCGAGCGCATCGCGCAGGGCGCGGTCGAGCGCGAGATCGATCGTCGGCTGCCTTTCGAGGAAGTGGCCTGGCTGCGCGAGGCCAAATTCGGTGCGTTGCGGGTGCCGGTCGAATTCGGCGGCTACGGCGTCACGGTGCGACAGCTGTTCCGGTTGCTCATCGAATTGGCCGCCGCCGAATCGAATCTGCCGCAGGCGCTGCGGGTGCACTTCTCCTTTGTCGAGGACCAGTTGCTCGCCGAACCGGGGGAGCATCGTACGCATTGGCTGCGCGCCGCGGCCGGGGGCACGCTCGTCGGCAATGCGATCACCGAGCCGGGCATCGGCGCGGTCGACCACTATCGCACGCGGCTGACGAAGGATGGTGATCGGTGGCTGCTCAACGGCACCAAGTACTACAGCACCGGTTCGCTCTATGCGGACTACATCCTCGCGGCGGCCGATCGCGACGGTGAGCGGGTGGGCGTACTCGTCGACGCGAATGCCGACGGAGTCCGCCAGCATGACGACTGGGACGGCTTCGGCCAGCGGCTGACCGCAAGCGGCACAACGGAATTCGCCGATGTCAAGGTCGAGCCCGAGCGCATTCTCGGACCCGGCTACGGCGCGCCGGGACCGACCTACGCGACCTCTTACCTGCAGTTGGTCCAGCTGTCGGTACTTGCCGGAATCGCGAAGCGAGCTGAGCGCGATGCCCGCGAGTGGGTAGCGGCGCGCACCCGCGGCTACACCCATTCGGCCGCCGATCTGCCACGCCAGGATCCGTTGGTGCAGCAGGTGATCGGGCGGCTCTCCGCCGCCGCATTCGCCGCCGAGGCCACCGTGCTCGCCGTCGCCGATGTGCTCGACAAGGTGCTCGCGGGCGGTGCGCAGGACGAAGACGCCATCGTGGCAGCGGAACTCGCCGCCGCACAGGCACAGCTCGCGGTCATCGATCTCGTATTGCCGGCCACCACACTGCTGTTCGAGGTCGGCGGCGCATCGGTTGTCTCCGAGCGGCTGCGGCTGGACCGGCACTGGCGCAACGCCCGCACCATCTCGGTGCACAATCCGGCCATCCAAAAGGCCAGGTCGATTGGTGATTATCTGCTGAACGGCACCCAATTGCCGTTCGCCTGGAGTGCGGGCGAGCGCAAGCCCGCGACGGGAGACCAGCAGTGACGCGCCGCATTCGCTTCAACGCCTTCGACATGAACTGCGTCGCCCACCAATCACCCGGTCTGTGGCGACATCCCGATGACCAATCGCATCGGTACAAGGAACTGAGCTACTGGACTGAACTGGCAAAGCTGTTGGAGCAGGGACGTTTCGACGGCATCTTCATTGCCGACGTGCTCGGCACCTACGACGTATACGGTGGCAACGATGTTGCCGCGCTGCGTCAGGGCGCTCAGATTCCGGTGGCCGATCCGCTGCTGCTGGTCTCGGCAATGGCCGCGGTCACCGAACATCTGGGCTTCGGCATCACCACCGGCACCGGCTTCGAGCACCCCTATCCATTCGCGCGCCGGCTCTCCACGCTCGATCACCTCACCAACGGGCGCATCGGCTGGAATGTGGTGACCGGCTATTTGCCTTCGGCCGCACGCAATTTCGGGGCCGACGACCAGCTCGACCACGATGAGCGCTACAACCAGGCCGACGAATACCTGGAGGTCCTGTACAAGCTGTGGGAGGGCTCCTGGGAGGACGACGCGGTGGTTCGCGATGCCGCGCAAGGCATCTACGTCGACCCGGCGAAGGTGCATCACATCGGCCATCGGGGTACGCACTATCAAGTGCCCGGCATCCATCTCTCGGAGCCGTCGCCGCAGCGGACGCCGGTGATCTACCAGGCGGGCGCGTCGCCGCGCGGTGTGCGCTTCGCCGCCGAGAACGCGGAGGCGATCTTCGTCGCCGGGCCTTCGAAACGGATTCTGGCACAGACTGTTTCCCGCATTCGTGATGCACTCGAAGCAGCGGGCCGGGATCGGTATTCGGCCCGCATATACGCATTGGCCACGATCATCACCGACTCCACCGACGAGGCGGCGCACGCCAAACACGAGGAGTACCTGTCCTATGCCAGCGTCGAGGGCGGGCTGGTCTTCATGTCCGGCTGGATGGGCATCGATCTGTCGAACTACGACCTGGATGATCCCATCGGCCAAGTGCAGAGCAATGCCATTCAGTCCGCCGTGGCCGCCTTCCAGGAATTCGACGACGACGGCCGGGAATGGACCGTCCGCGATATCGGCCGCTGGGCCGGGATCGGTGGTATGGGCCCGGTATTCGTCGGCTCCGGTGTCACTGTCGCCGACCAACTGCAGGACTGGGTCGCCGAAACCGACCTGGACGGCTTCAACCTGGCCTATGCCATAACTCCCGGCAGCTTCGAAGATATTGTGCGCCATGTGGTTCCGGTGCTTACCGAACGCGGCGCCTACACCACGGAATACACACCGGGTACCCTGCGAAACGCCTTGTTCGACAAGGGAGATCGGCTGCCGCTGGAGCACCGCGGTGCGCGGTATCGCCTCGGTGGGTCGTTGTCGACGGCTTTGCCCGATGACGTATCGCGGCCGGGCGCCACCGTCACAGTCACTTAATCGAGCGAATTCAGGAAGGCCTGGGCGATCGACTCCAGGCCTTTCCTGTCGATATCGTCGAAGCGGTTCGGTTGCGGGCTGTCGAGATCGAAGACGCCGACGAGGATATCGTCACGCACCAGCGGAACTACGATTTCCGAGCGGGTGTCGGCATCGCAGGCGATATGGCCGGGAAATGCCTGCACATCGGGCACCAGTTGCGTTTCCCGGGTATCGGCGGCGGTACCGCAGACACCCTTACCGATGGCAATGCGTACGCAGGCCGGTTTGCCCTGGAACGGGCCGACCACCAATTCCTGTCCGTCGTAGAAATAGAATCCGACCCAATTCACCTCGGTGAGCGCGTGGAAGACGAGCGCGGCCAGATTCGCGGCATTCGCGATCCGGTCGGTCTCGCCCGCGACCAGCGCCTCGGCCTGTGCGACGAGTTGACGGTACTGTTCGGACCGGTCACCGGTCAGTTGGGAAACAGTGAACGACATGGCTGGATACTAGGACAGCCACGATCGGTCGCGTTCGGCGCGATCGTGAATTCCTGGTCACCCCATTGATTCTCGATGATCGCAACACTGCAACCATCGCGTCCGTGGACGGACGATGATTGGCATGACATCGCAGAATTCCCGCTCCACACGTTCGGCCGCGGTTATCGGCGCCGGTCAAACCGGCGTCACTGCGGCACTAGGATTACTCGACGCCGGATTCGACGTCACGCTCTACAGCGACCGCGATCAGCGATCGTTGCGCGACGACGTACCGGCCACCGGTACCGCACTCGAATTCGGGGAGACCCAACAAGCCGAATCCGCACTCGGTCTGGATACTTACACCGGCCGCGCACCCCGGCATACCGGGCTCAGCGTGCGCATCGCCGGCCCCGAGCGCGAGGAATTGATCCAATTCGACGGTCATTTCGACGGATATGTCGGGGTTGCGGTCGATACCCGTTTGAAGGCCGACGAACGGCTGACCGCATTTCTGGAACGCGGCGGACGTTTCGTCGTCGAGCAGGTGACGCCCGACAAACTCGACGCCATTGCCGCGGCTGCCGATCTCACCCTGGTCGCCACCGGACGCGGCGGCCTGTCCGACCTGTTCGCGGTCGATCAGGCGCGCACCCCTTATGACGCACCCCAACGGTCGCTGCTCACCGTCACCGTGACCGGAATCGGCCACGACGAAAGCGTTTTCGCGCACCGCAGCCGGGCCGGTGGCGCGCACAGCGGCTTCTCCATCTTCGCCGACCAGGGCGAGGGCTGGTGGGGACCGTACCTGCACAAGGATGCGGGCCCGAGCTGGGCGTTCCTCGGCTGGGCGCGGCCGGGCAGCGAATGGGAAAGTCGGTTCGCCGCAGCGGATTCGGCCGAATCGGCGCATCGGATCGTGCAGGATTTGTACCGCGATTTCATCGATTGGGATCTGCCCGAGGTGCTCGAAACCCGGGTGATCGCCGAGGATCCGCATTCCTGGCTCAAGGGCGCGGTCCGGCCGGTGGTCCGGTCCGGTGTCGGGCGCACCGCAGGTGGCCATGTGGTTGCCTCGCTCGGCGACACCTCGGCTGCCTACGACCCGATCGCGGGCCAGGGTGCGCAGAGCGGTCTGATCCAGGCGCAGCGCCTGGTCGCGGCGGCCGCCGTGCACGAGGGTCCGTTCGACGAGGACTGGATCAACGCGCAGTACGCGGCATTCCTGGCCGCGCGCGGTGATGCGGCGAATAGGGTCACCCGATTGTTCCTCGGCGATCCGGAATTTGCGGATATCGGTAATCAACTCTTCGCCGCCGCCGCGGTCGATTCGCGCTTCGCGAGTGCGCTCGTCGGGCTGCTGCACCGCCCGCAACCGTTCCTCGGTGTCGATTCGCTCGACGCGGCCGCCGAATTCATCACCCAGGTCACCGGCGAGGATGCGCCGGCACTGCTCGGACGGTTCTCGCCGGCCGGTCGGTTCAGTCGATCCGGATACAGCCTCGCCGAGGTCTGATCGCTACACCCATCCGATCGCACAGATTCAAACCCTCCTGCCGGTGGGCTTGCGGTGCTGGAGTGGAAGGGGCGCATGGTGCGCCCCTTCCTGGCGATAGACGGTTCCCCGACACCAATGGAGTAAGCATGACCACAGAGCACATCGCCGATCAGATCCGGTTCGCCTACTGGGTGCCGAATGTCAGCGGGGGGCTGGTCACCAGCGATATCGAACAGCGCACCAGTTGGGACTTCGAATACAACAAGAAGTTGGCGCAAACCGCGGAGAACAACGGTTTCGATTACGCGCTGTCCCAGGTCCGCTACACCGCCTCCTACGGTGCGGAATACCAGCACGAGTCGACTTCGTTCAGCCTCGCGCTGCTCGGTGCCACCGAGCGGCTGAAGGTGATCGCCGCGATCCATCCCGGACTCTGGCATCCGGCCGTGCTGGCCAAATTCGGCGCCACCGCCGACCATCTCTCCAATGGCCGCTTCGCCATCAACGTCGTATCCGGTTGGTTCGCAGGGGAATTCACCGCACTCGGCGAGCCGTGGCTCGAGCACGACGAACGGTACCGGCGCAGCGCCGAATTCCTCGAGGTGATCCGCAAGATCTGGACAGAGGATGATGTCAACTACGGCGGCGATTTCTACCGTATCCGCGATTTCACGCTGAAGCCCAAGCCGCTGAACACCCCCGAGCGTCCGAATCCCGAACTGTTCCAGGGTGGGAACTCGACGGCGGCGCGCCGCAATGGTGGTCGCTACGCCGACTGGTACTTCTCCAACGGCAAGGATTTCAACGGTGTCACCGAACAATTGGATGAGCTGCGCAGCATCGCCCAGGCGAACCAGCGTGAGGTCAAATTCGGTCTGAACGGCTTCATCATCGCCCGCGACACCGAGAAGGAAGCGCACGATACGCTGCGCGAAATCATCGAGAAGGCGAATAAGCCCGCGGTGGAAGGTTTCCGGGACGCGGTGCAACAGGCCGGTGCGTCCACGAAGGACCGCAAGGGGATGTGGGCGGATTCGACGTTCGAAGATCTCGTGCAGTACAACGACGGATTCCGCACCAAGCTGATCGGCACACCCGAACAGGTCGCCGAGCGCATCGTCGCCTACAAGGAACTCGGTGTCGACCTGATTCTGGCCGGTTTCCTGCATTTCCAGGAGGAGGTCGAATACTTCGGCGCGAAGGTGCTGCCGCTGGTCCGCGAACTGGAAGCCGCACGCACACCCGCCGCTGTGGGGAACTGATGACCGCCGTCGTCGCCGACCGGATCGAATCCGCAGCACACGCGTATTCAGTTGCGGCACAGCTCGCTTCGGAGTTCGCCGTCGGGGCGGCGGCGCGTGATCGCGGCCGTGAGCTGCCCTTCGCCGAGGTGGATCGACTCGCGTCGAGTGGATTGCTCGCGATCACCGTGCCCGCCGAATTCGGGGGCGCGGATCTGCCGCCGAGTGCGGTGGCGGAGGTGGTGCGGATTCTGGCGGCCGCCGATCCGAATATCGCGCAGATTCCACACAGCCACTTCGTGTACCTGAACCTGTTGCGGTTGGCGGGTGCCGTTGATCAGCAGGCGCGCTACTTCGGGCAGATATCGGCGGGTGCTCGGATTGCCAATGCGCAGTCCGAACGAGGCACTGCGACTGTCGCCGATATCGCGACGACGGTGCGGCCGGTGGGCGATCGCTTCCGCATCGATGGCGTCAAGTTCTACTGTACAGGTTCACTTTTCGCGGATCTGCTCGCGGTGCTCACCCGGCTCGACGATCCGGAGGGACGCAGTGGACGGCCTGCGGGGGAGTACATCGCGTATCTACCGGCTGATACTCCGGGCGTGCGAATCATCGACGACTGGAACGGCATCGGCCAGCGCACCACCGGCAGCGGGACCGTAGAATTCGCTGAGGTCGCCGTCGAACCGGATCAATTGATCGCCCGCTCGGCGGCGGTGCATGCGCCAACCGGATACGGCGCCTTCGCGCAACTGCTGCATGCCGCGATCGACACCGGCATCGCCCGTGGTGCACTCGGTGCGGCAACGGAATTCGTGCGCACGTCGAGTCGGCCGTGGTTCGAAGCCGGTGTCGACAGGGCTATCGATGATCCGCTGCTGATCCAGCGTTTCGGTGAGCTGTCGGTAACGGTGACTTCCGCCGAGGCCACGCTCACCGCCGCCGGTGTGGCCGTCGACGCCGCGATCCGTGACGCCGAATCCGTCGCTCCCGCATCGCTTGCCGTGGCCACCGCCAAGGTGCTCGCCGATCGCGCGGCCAACGAGGTTTCGGCCGCATTGTTCGAGGTCGGCGGAACACGCAGTGCCGCAGCGGATCTGAACCTGCACCACTTCTGGCGCAATGCCCGAACCCACACGTTGCACGACCCGGTCCGGTGGAAATATCAACACATCGGCCGGGCCTTACTGCACGACACCGCGCCACCGTTGCACGGCGTGATCTGATCGAGCGAGAAGAGGATACGGAAGTGACAGTTACGGTCGTCGTCGGGAATCCGAAGCCCGCCTCTCGTACCCTGACCGCGGCGCGGTTGGTCGCCGCGGGATTCCGTCCGGACGTGGAACCGGAGGTGATCGATCTGGTCTCCTTCGGCGCAAGCCTGCTGTCCTGGGGTGATCCCGAGGTCGCGGCCGCCGTTCGCACAGTGGTTGATTCGGATCTGGTGGTCTTCGCGAGTCCCACCTACAAAGCCACCTACACCGGTCTGTTGAAGCTGTTCCTCGAACAGTTCGAGGGCGGTACCGGACTGGCCGATGTGGTGGTGGTCCCGCTCATGCTCGGCGCGGGCCCGGCACACGCGCTCGCCCCGGATCTGCTGCTCAAGCCGGTACTGGTCGAACTCGGCGCGACGGCGGCGCTGCCCGGTCTCTACCTGTCGGACAGCACATTTCAGGAAGACGGCGCCATCGAGCGCTACACGGAACGCTGGCGCCCGGTCGCCGCGGCTCTCGCCTCGAAAGCGGCCGATCATGCATGAGCTCTTCGAATTTCCGTCCGACGGCTCCGGCCTACGTCGTGTCTTCGCCAGCTTTCCCAGCGGTGTCGTCGCGGTATGTGCCGAAATCGAGGGTACGCCACACGGTTTGGCGGTGAGCACTTTCGTTCCGGTCTCGCTGGACCCGCCGCTGGTATCGTTCTGCGTGCAGAACAGCTCGGCGACCTGGCCGAAACTGGATACCGCGACACACCTCGGTCTGAGCCTGCTCGGCACCGATCAGGAGCCCGCGGCTCGGGCACTGAGCAACCGCAACGGCAACCGCTTCCACAATGTGGATGTGCACCGTGGCGCGGCCGACGCGATCTTCATCGATGGTGCGACGGCGTGGATCGAGGGTGCGATCGAAGCCCGCGTCCCCGCGGGCGACCATACGGTGGTCATCCTGCGTATCAACCGCCTCGCCGCCCGCGCCGACGCCGAACCACTGATCTTCCACGGCAGCAAGTTCCGCAGCCTGCACCCGCACCGCGAGATCACCGAGATCGCGAGCTGAGGGCCGAGAACTGCGACCGATTCGGGAGCAGGTCTGTGTTCGTGGATGCCGATGACGTAAGGTCACACGCTGGCTGTGACCAGTTGTCGGTCCTCGGCTGCGGACCGGTCGGTCGCGGTGACCGCGTCGCGGCGGCGCAGGCGCTGATGGGTCAACTGGAGCAGACCGATTCCGGCGAGGCCGCCCGCCGTAGTCGCGGTGCTGATTTCCCAACCCGGCGGGCGCCAGCTGACGGTGAGGTCGGCAGCTATGGTGCCCGCGGGGATGTCGGCGGCAAGGAAGCTGCCCGCGACCTCGCGCGCCGGTATTTCGCTGCCGTTCAGCGTGATTCGATAACCGGGCCAGGCGAGCCGGGCGAAGACCACTCGGCCGCCCTCGACCGAGGTGACCCGGATATGGTTTGTCAGATCGTCTCTCGTTGCGGACGAGGCAAAGACGCCTCTGGCGTCGGCGACCACGCCATTGCGCGTGGACAGCAGACCGTTTTCCCGCTCGAGCACCCAGATGAAGCGTTCGTGGCCCGGGTAGTCGACCCACTTCCAGCCGGATGGCGCGGGCCGGTCGCGCTCGTCGGGATACTGCGCGCGTTGCAGCACAACCCGATCCACCTTCATCAGGTCGACAATCATTCTGCCCGTTGACGGTTCGATGGCGAAGGCGCGGCGGTAGGCGTCCGGACAGGTGCTGCCGTCCCAGGCGAGGCACAGCAGCGCGCTGAACGCGGCGTGGCCGATAGGGGTGTAGCCGGTGACGTAGTCGAGGCCGACGTTCTTGGCGTAGCTGCCGATGGCCAGCGATCCATACGCGCCGGACAGGCTTCGGTCCTCCGGCCGCACCAGCACCCGATCGGCGAGTTGCAGTGTGACGCCGTCGAAGTCGGGGAAGGCGGCGGCCATCGCCGAACGTCGCTCCGGGAAGTCGTAGGACATCGGGGTCGGCGGCGCGCCACGCACCTGGGCGTAGGCGATCGGGAACATCGCCGCGATGGACAGCCCGCAGGCCAGCGCGGTGTGCCTGGTGTAGGCGAGCCACACCACCACCGCGCCGATCGCGGCGACTACTACGACGGCGAGCAGATGCCGCACCACCAGCGCGGGCGCGGCCGAGACGGACCGCGCGAACAGCAGCCCGAACAAGACGGCGGCGGCGGTGCCACGACGCTGCCACGACGCGAAACTGCCGTAGCGACTGAGCAGTACACACACCAGCACGAGCAGCGCGATGGCGAGCATCGGCAGCACCCTGGCGGGCCAGCGCAGCGGGCCGATCGCGCCGGGTCCCGCGGTCCACATCAGCACCGCGGTCGCGAACAACGCGACGCCGCTGAGTTCCCGTGCCGCCTGCGCGGCTGCCTTCCAGTCGATGAAGGCCAGCGCCGGAATCAGGAACCACGCGATGTAGACCATCGGCAACGGCTGGACGTGCCCCCACCACGCGGTGAATGCCGGTGTGGTGCTGGGCAGGCTGGCGTTCAACGACTCGGACCACGGCACCGTCAGGAATGGATCATTGTGGATGTGTGCGCTGCCACGCCAGGTCGCCTGCGAGGACAGAATTCCGGGCAGGTTGGCCGCCGCGGCGGCGAGTACAGCGCAACCGGCCGCCAGTGCGAGTCGCGCCGAGGGCACCCAGCGTCGTTGATAGATGATCTCGCCGATTGCGACCATCGCGATCATCAATCCGGATTCGACTGCGGGAAAGGCATATTGGATGGTCAGTGCCAGGTACAGGAAGATGAAGACCGGTATCGGTCCGCTGCGGCCGCGCGCGTAGTGCACCGCCGATGCCCACGCGTGCACCAACCATGCGGTGCCGGTATGCGAGGTCATCCAGCTGGCTTGGTCGAAGAACAGGAACCAGCCGCTCAATGGAAACGCGACACCGGCGACCGCCGCCCACTGGGACCTCGCGCCGTAGGCCATGCAGATACGAAATACGCCGAGGGCCGCGATTATCGAGAAAACCAGCTTGACCGCCGTTGCATACACCGCGAGGTTATCCATCGATGGGGCGAGCAGATAGATCAGCAGCTGGGGCGGGTTGTACAACCCGGCCTCTTCCAGGGAGTAATTGCCCGACATCCATTCCGTGGGTACGAGCGCGGGAAAACGCCCCTCCCGCAGCCGCGTTCCGAGTTCGACCCACATGGGCGCGTACTGCGCTTCGGTGTCGTCGGTGTAGTAATGCCTGGCGTTCGCCAGCAATACCGCCAGATATCCGGCGATCACCCCGATCGCGGTCACCGCCACCCAAACAAGTCTGTCTCTTCGTGAATCGGTTACCGCGCTTGTTCCCACGAGCGCGGGACCGTAGCGGAATCGGGTTAACAGAGCAAGACGAGCTGCCGTCCGATGAAGTGCGGGGCTACAAGTTGCCCACCGGGACGTAGCCCATCACGCCGACACAGAAACCGATGACGACCGCGATGAACTGTAGTACACGGTCACGACATCGCCCTCGAGCCTGGTCGGGTCCGCCCTGTTCCTCGAAGCGGACCACGCGACTGTCACGTGCGGTGAAGTCGTAGACATGGTGCACACTCGTGTTCCCGTGGCCGCCACTGGTCTTCGTGAACACCTTCAGGCAGCGCCCCTTCGCCGTCAGCCCGCTGGTTCATGCGCGCGGGAGTCCGAGCGTGCGGCGAACCGCCGCAAATGCCATGAACACCGCCACGGTGATGATCAGGCCGGGCACGAGTTCGATGAGTAATTCCATTGCAGTGCCCCCAGACGTGACGGCCGCCGCCGGTGCGCGCGGTGCATTGGATTTACCGGGCTGAGTGGGTCCCCCGCAACACTCCCGCGACGGTCGTCAGGTGGGGCGGGGTGCAATTCCGCCTGGGAAGGTGGCGACGCGGACACCTGCGTATTCGGCCTGGACTTTGTAGTAGCGGTTGGTCGGGCCGTAGGCGGCGTAGAAGACGAAGCCGCGGGTGTCGAGGTCGGCGAAGGGTGCTTCGGCGACGAAACGGGCCAGGACCGGGTCGAGATGGGTTGGGAAGCTCGATGGTTCGCAGCGCACCGGGAAGCAGATGCGCTCCATGTGCGATGAGGTCCAGGAGAATGTGCGGTAGAGGTTGAAGGTGCGGGCGAGTAAGGCCAGTTCGGTGTCGGTCGGTGCGGTGAAGTCGAGTTCGGCCAGGATCCCGGTGATATCCGCGGGCGCGAGATGGCCGGGCTCGAAGACATTCGAGTAGAGGTTCATCGTGCGGGCGTCGAAATCTACTGCGAGAATCCCGATTCGGCCGCCATAGCGGGATAGGTGGTCGGCGTGCGCACGTGCCGACTCGGGAATTCCGGAGAAGCCGAGAATCCGCTCCACGCTGAGCAATTCGGGAAAGACCAGCCAGATCTTCTGCACCCCACCGGCGAGTGCGAGGTCGACACCCGAGCTGACCGGCACCTCGGCCGCGATCTCGGCGAGCAACTGCTCCATCGGATGGCCGGTGTAGGTGAGAAGTCCTGCGCCACGCAGTTTCTCGATGAGCTCCGTCGGCTCGCCCGGGTGCATCACCCTGGCGTTGACCTCGCGCTCGGGCACCGGATGCGTAATGGTGCGCACGCCCACGACAGAGTTGGTCCACAGCTCAGCTAGCGTTTCCAGTACCGGATCCGCGATCGCGGGGTCGTAGCGAACCTCGGCCAGGCGCGCATACTCTTGCAGGTCCTTCCGGAGTTGATCGAGTGTCCTTGCGCTCATGATTCTCATCGTCCCGGAAACGTCCACCCGATCGCAGCGCTTCGCATGATCTCGCGCCCGGTCTCATGGCGTGGGCAGCCGGTCCCACTGCATGCGCGGATCTTCGTTTGCGAAATCGTCGCGAATAGTGACGTAGGACGTGCCCGCGGCGTAGGGAACACTGAGTCGACGACTGTCGTACGCGGCCTTGTAGACCGTGGTGCCCGTGCCATCGGGGAAAGTGACGTATTCGAGGGTGAAGTCCTGTCGGTAGCTGCCGGTTTCGCAGATGGCGAGGAAGGCCAAACCCCATCCGCCCGAAGCGTTTTCGATGCACCGATGTTGGCCCTTCGAGTTCACTTCGTAGGTGCTGAAGGCGACTGTGTCCGGACTGGTCGTCGCGCGCAGCCACCACTGGCGCCGATCATTGGCATCGCACGGGGCGAACCGAGCAGTGCCGGTGATCCCGTTATTGGGGTCGTCCTGGGTAGTCATGCACAGACCGTTACCCCGGTTGTACATCAGCCAGTAGGCGAACTCGGCGTGTGCGGAGCCGGCCGCACCGACCATGCTGGTGACGGCGGATGCGGCCAAGGCCACCGCGGCCATCCGTACCGCGGCAAAAGTGGTGATCGAGCGCTTCATTTGTTTCTCCGTACTTCCGTTGTCCTCGTTGCCACTTCATCTCCGACCACCGATCGGGTAACACGGTCGAGCCGAGTGATTCGACGGAATCCCTCACTGCCGCTGCGAATACCTCGGTGGCGGACGGCATGAATCCTTTCTCGCGCGCGTTTCACGGCACTTTCAACGGCATCTCACCGGGCCGGGCCGGGCCGGGCCGGGTTGCGGTAGGTTCCGCCCGTGGCTTTGAACTGGAAACTGGTCATCGACACCAGAAACGCTCCCGCTCTCGCCGACTTCTGGGCCGCGGCGCTGGAGTACGAGGTAGAGGACCCGAGCGTCCTCGTCGAGCAACTACTGTCCGCCGGTCAGCTCACCGCTGACGCGGTCGTCGAACATCACGGCCGCAAGACCTTCCGCGGCTACGCCGCCATCCGCCACCCCGACGACCCGTTCGACCCGACCAGCGGTGTCGGCCAAGGCAGGCGTCTGCTCTTCCAAGACGTGCCCGAAGACAAATCCGGCAAGAACCGCCTGCACATCGACGTGCACAGCGAGCCCGGTACCCTCGACGCACTCGTCGCCCGGTTGGAAGCGCTGGGAGCAACCCGCATCCGCGAATTCGACAAGGGCCCCGCCGGTCACTGGTGGATCATGCGCGACCCGGAAGGCAACGAATTCTGCGCCGCATAGGGCAGAACAACTCCCTCGTCGGAGCTGGACGAGGGACTGGTACTACAACGGCACGGACGTTTTCCGGGCGACCAGAAAGCGAGGTGCCGTCGACGAACGGCACGTCGGCATTGGGAGCGAGGCGAAACAACGTGGCCGCGAAAGCACTACCGTGCGGCTCTTCGAGCGGTTCTGAATGTAGGGACAGATGCCGAACCGGGGTTCACCCGTCATCGGCAACTCTCGGATGACCGGGACGTGAACCGCAAACAATCCTCCAGAGCGCTCTGGCCGCGAGCGCGGGTGCCGTGCTGGCGAATTCGGCAACTACCGACGGCGAAATGATCGACGCGATAGCCGGACCGACCGTGCACAACCGCCGCATGGAATCCGCAGTGCCATCAGATCAGCTCTTCCCGCCGTCGAAGCACACTTGAACCGAACTAGACGATTGATTCCGAGGGATGTGGTGCGCGGCTGCGCCGCGCACCACATGGTGGTTGGTTGCCGGCGAGGATGGCCGTTGTGTCCGGTACAGCGTGAAAGTTGTTGCTGGGGAACCGTGTTCGAGGTGAACGTGGGTGATGGTGCCGAAAGATCAAGGTTGTGAGCAATGACATCAAAGCCCAGCTCGATCCGGAACGCCACGGCGGGCGCACCATCGCCGGGGTCACTGACCGCCTACGACCACTAATCAAGGGGGTGGGTGTGAACCTCAGACCTCCACATCCAAAGGGAACGGCGGCCACTCAGGCATCCAAGTTGTCTCCAACTCGCCAGACAGCACGCCGACGAACCATTCACCGAACTCGTGATCAGTATCGAGCCAGTCGTGATGGTTTCGGCGGAAGGCCGACACCGTCCAGCGTTCATCATCTTGGTGCCGCAAGAAAAGCTGATCGCCTTCGATCGTGTTGCCCCACAGGAGTGCACCACCTGGGGTCGGCAATACCGTGCAGGGGACGGTCGGGTTCTCATCCATGTGCTTTCCCATCTCTTCGGCGTAGGAACTGATGCTCGATGCTCCAGCAAGGAAGATGAACTCTCCGATCATGGTGTGCCCATATGCTCCCGCCACCTCAACGAAGTCTGAGGGAAAACGGACTCCCCATTCCCGACCGATCTGTGCCACCTGGCCGGCCTCGTCCTGTCGCACAGGCTGACCCAAGATCTGGTTGAGTTTGCCGAGCAGCACACTCGTTTGCATTGCAGACTCCGTTCTGCCCCTGATGACGCGCTCCAATTGACCGCGCGAAGTGGCATCCTGATTGCGAACATCAGCACCCTAGACCAACCCGTGGCAGATCCAAATCCGCACCATCTGTGCCGCATGCACCCGGGCGAAGTCCTGTAGCGCATTCTCGTCCTGACCACCGCCATCTGGCACAACGACCGGATCGGACAGCCCACCACACGATCACTGACCGAGGTGACGATGCGTGAGGAGCGATCAAGATCAGGTGGAACTGAGGTAACTTGCTACTCGGGCGATGCCGCCACAGCTTCCACCTGATCTTGATCCGATCAGCGTGGGGCAGCGGGACTTCGGGGGCAGCTACGTGATCTTGCTTGCGGGTTCGCTGGGGTGAGGGGATCGGAACGAACGCCCTGTCTGCTCAGGCGTCGAGATCGGTGGCGACGAGTTTCGCGACGAGGTCGAGGGCGTTGGGGTCGTCGCTGGTGACGACTACGTCGGTGCCGCAGGCCGCGCCGAGGGTCATGATCATGAGGGCCGAACCGGCGTCTACCGGGTCGCCGTCGACGAGGGACAGGGTGACTTCGGCGCCGGAGTCGGTGACGGTTTCGGCGATGATGTTGGCGGGGCGCGCGTGCAGGCCGATGGCGGAGGCGACGGTGACGGTGGTGCTGGCCATGGGGTGATTCTCCTTGGGTGAGCGGGGTCAGGCGGTGGCGAGGGCGGGGGTGCGTGGCTTGATGAATTCCTTGGCGGCGGTGACGCAGAGGGAGGCGACGGCGGTGCCCGCGACGAGGGCGGCGAGGAACCAGACGATGTGGCCGACGGCGAAGAAGACGAAGATGCCGCCGTGCGGTGCGCTCAGGGTGGTTCCGGTGGCCATGATCAGCGCACCGGTGGCCGCGCCACCGGCCATCATCGACGGAATCACGCGCAGCGGGTCGGCGGCGGCGAAGGGGATCGCGCCTTCGGAGATGAACGAGGCGCCGAGAAGCCATGCGGCCTTACCATTTTCGCGTTCGGCGGTGGTGAACAGGCGGGGGCGCAGGACCGTGGCCAGTGCCATGGCCAGCGGCGGGACCATGCCCGCGGCCATGACGGCGGCCATGATGCGCAGCGAGGCAGGATCGGTGACCGACAGTCCGGCTACGGCGAAGGAATACGCGGCTTTGTTGACCGGGCCGCCGAGGTCGAAGCACATCATCAGGCCGAGGATGGCGCCGAGGGCGAGGGCCGAGGTGCCGGTGAGGCTGTTGAGCCAGTTGGTGAGTCCGCTGGTGATCGCGGCGAGCGGTTTGCCGAGGAAGATGAACATCGACGCGCCGACTATCAGCGAGGCGACCAGCGGGATGACCACGACCGGCATGAGTCCGCGCGCCCATTGCGGGGCAGGCAGTTTCGCCACCCAGAGCGCGGCGAATCCGGCGATCAGACCACCGATGAGGCCGCCGAGGAATCCGGCACCGACGAATACGGCCACCGCACCGGCGGTGAATCCCGGTGCGAGACCCGGTCGGTCGGCGATGGCGAAGGCGATATATCCGGCGAGGGCCGGTACCAGGAAGCTGAATGCGAGCGAACCCAATTGGAACAGCACCGCGCCGAGATAGGTCGGCAGGCCGCCGTCGGGTAGCGCCGTCAGCGAGTTGTCGAGCACGATTTTCTTGGCGTGGTCGGCGATTTCGTAGCCGCCGAAAAGGAATCCGAGCGCGATGAGCAGACCGCCCGCAGCGACGAACGGGATCATATAGCTGACGCCGGTGAGCAGAATCTGGCGCAGCCGGGTGCCCCAGCCGAGTGCCGCCGGTGCCGAAACACCCTCGGAGGGTGCGGATCCCGCGACCGTCGCCGCCGTGGGATCGAGCGCGGCGCGCAGTGCGTCGGCGACCATGGTGTCGGGCTCGTTGATCGCGCGCTTGACCCCGGACTCGACTACGGGCTTGCCCGCGAACCGTTCACGGCCGCGCACACCCACGTCGGTGGCGAAGATGACCGCGCTCGCGGCGGCGATGGTTTCGGAGCTCAGCGGGGTGCTACCGCTGGAACCCTGGGTCTCGACGTGCACCGTGACGCCCGCACGGTCACCGGCGGCGACGAGCGAGTCGGCGGCCATGTAGGTGTGGGCGATACCCGTCGGACAAGCCGTGACCGCGACGATTGTTTGCCCGGCCGGTGCGTCGGCCGAAACGCCGTCGGGCGCAGGTGTTGTCGAGCTGTCGAGTCCGGCCGCTGCCGAAGGTGTGCTGTTCGAATTCGCTTCGCGTGCGGGTGTGGTGCCCTTTGAAGCCGCTCGGGACGCGGATGCGCCGTTCGAAACGGCCACGTCTGTGGAAGTACGGTTCGAACCCGGTTCCTGTGCGGGTGCGCCGATCGGAGCGGCTGCCGACGGGGGAGTGCCATTCGGAGCTGCGTCGGGCGTCGGTGCGCTGCCGGATGGGGCCTGCGTAAGGGCGCCGTTCGCGGCGGTACCGTTCGAAGCGGCGTCACTCGAAACAGACTCCACTGCACGGATTTTGGGCGTCATCGCAGGCTTCTGCGCAAGCACATCCGTAATCAGCGAAACCACCTCATCAGCGCTCGCGGCACCCCGCAACGAACCCACGAACTCCGGCCGAACAAGCGCCCGAGCCAAACTCGACAACAACTTCATATGCTCGGCCCCGGCACCTTCCGGCGCGGCAATGAGGAATACGAGATCGGCGGGCCCGTCAGCAGCACCGAAATCCACCGCGGGTTCCAGCCGAGCGAACCCGAGCGACGCACTGGTCACCGCCGCATTCCGGCAATGTGGAATCGCAATCCCGCCGGGAAGCCCTGTCGCGGACTGTGCTTCGCGCGCCAGCGCCGCATCACGCAATGTCTCGGCAGAGGTAGCCCGCCCATTGTCGGTGAGTCGCTGTGCGAGTGTCGCGATCACCGTCTCCTTGGCGGTGCCGAGGTCGGTATCGAGGCTGATCAGCTCGGTGGTGATGATCGAATCAGGGGAGTGGGCCATCGCAGTGTCCTTCAGCGACTGTGCAGGGATTCCAACGTCGTGACGGCCACGGCGCGGGGGTCGGTGTGGTGTGGGCCGGGCAGCCCGGTCCCCGGCAGCGCGGCGGCGGCGCTGCCGTAGGCGACGGCGCGGCGCAGCCGATCCGGTGCGTCCAGTCCGTCTAGATCGGCGAGCAGGTATCCGGCCAGCGCGGAATCGCCTGCTCCCACCGTGCTGCGTGGGGTAATGGCGGGTGCGGCGGCATGCCACGCACCGTCCGCGGTGACGAGTACGGCCCCGGCCGCGCCGAGCGTCGCGAGCACGGCGCCGACGCCGCGAGCGATCAGTGTGCTCGCGGCACGCGCGGCGGCGACCGGATCCTCCAACTCGGCGGGGTCGCCGTGGGTGAGCTGGGCCAGCTCCTCGGCATTCGGCTTGAGTAGTTGCGGCGCAGCTGATTCCAGTTCGGCGGCCAGTGCGAGCAGGGGAGCGTCGGAGGTATCGACGGCGATCCGGACACCGCGCAGCCGGTGCAGCAGGTACGCGTACCAGTCGGTGGGGACGGCGGGTGGGAGGGATCCGGACAGCACGACCCAGCTCGCCGTATCGGCGAGTTCATCGAGCTGATTCGCCAGTGCGGCAAGGCATTCGGCGGACAGCGGTGATCCGGGCTCATTGATCTTCGTGGTGGTGCCGTCGCGTTCGGCGACGGTGAGATTGGTGCGCGCGGGGGTGGCGCACGGCACCGCGCGGTGTTCGATATCGGCATCGGTGAGCATGCGCAGCAACGGATCACCGGCATTGCCGGGCAGTACCGCAATGGTCTCGACCCCGGCGGCGGCGATCACCCGGGAAACGTTGACTCCCTTGCCACCCGGCTGCGACAGTACGGTCTCGGCACGGAGTACGGCACCGCGCCGCAACGATTCCCGCAGGCTGACGGTGCGGTCGATACTGGGATTCGCGGTGAGCGTGACGATCATGCCGTGACCACCTCGATGCCGTACTCGGTGAGTTCGTTGTGTACCGAAGGCAGTAGCCCGGTGTCGGTGACCAGCACATCGAATTCCTCGACCGAACCGAAGCTCAGCAGATCCTCGCGCCCGACCTTCGTGGCATCGGCGACCACCACGACCCGGTGGGCGCTGGCGATCATGGCGCGCTTCACCGCCGCCTCGTCGGGATCGGGGGTGGAAAGTCCGTGGCCGATGGTCAGGGCATTGGTGCCGATGAACGCCACATCGACCCGCAGCTCACCGAGCACCCGCAAGGCCTCCGCGCCGACCGCGGCCTGCGTGACACCCCGCACCCGGCCGCCGATCAGATGCAGCCGCACTCCGGCGTATCCGCTGAGCCGGGCGGCGATGGGCACCGAGTTCGTCACGGCGACGAGCTCCCGGTCGGCGGGCAGGGCGGCGGCCACCCGCGCGGTGGTGGTCCCGGCATCGAACAGCACGCTGCCGCCGGTCGGTGGCAGATAGTCGAGGGCCGCCTTGGCGATGCGGTCCTTCTCGGCGGCGTGCGTGTGTTCGCGCTCGGTGGTGCCGAGTTCGATCGCGGTGAGCGCCGCCGCGGGCACCGCACCCCCGTGCACCCTGCGGATCAGCCCCATCCGATCGAGGACCGCCAAATCTCGGCGCACGGTTTCGGTGGTGACTCCGTACTGCTCGGACAGATCGGCGACCGATACGCGCCCGCGTTGCCCGACCAGGGCGGCAATGGCCTGCTGGCGCTCCTCTGCGTACATCCGATCCTCCGATTGGCGATGTGTGTTTATGTTGTTTTATGCCCGTCTGTGTTGCTTTGTCAAGAGATTTGAGTAGTCTGGATCACAACGAGCCGAGCTGAGTAATCGGTCGCACTCACTCGACATCGGCGTGGAGGAGGAATCGAATGTCCGGATCACCGCAGGCCACAGGTACCGCGAAGGTTGCGCGCAGCGCCATGACATTGCGTGGCACCCCAGCGGTGCCCGGAATCGCCGCCGCGCCGACCGTGCGGCCGGCGCCGCGGATTCGCGCGGACCTGCGTTCCGAACCGGTCGCCGAGCCCGATCGGGCATCGCAACACGAAGCCTTCCTTGCCGCGACATCGGTGGTTGCACGGCGCTTGCGCGAGCGCGCCACCCACGCAAGTGGGGCGGCCGCGGAGGTACTCGTCGCGAATGCCGCGATGGCGGCCGATCGTGGCTGGCTCGGCGCCGCCGAGAAATTGATCGCTGCGGGTAGTCCCGCCGCCGTCGCGGCGACCGTGGCCACCGATCAGTTCGCCGAGATGTTCACCAAGCTCGGTGGGCTGATGGCCGAACGCGTCACCGACCTTCGCGATGTCTGCGACCGGGTGGTCGCCGAGCTGGCCGGTGTGCCCGAACCGGGCATTCCCACGCCCGCCCGGCCATCGATCCTGCTCGCCGACGATCTGGCCCCGGCCGATACCGCCGGACTGGATCCGAATCTCATAGTCGGCCTTGCTACTTCGCGGGGCGGTCCGACCAGCCACACCGCGATCATCGCCCGCCAGCTCGGTATCCCGTGCGTGGTCGCGATCGCCGGACTCGACGATGTGCCCGCCGGGGTGCACGTGCTGATCGATGGGGCGGCCGGACAGGTCGCCATCGGTCCGGATCCGGAAACCGCCGCCCGCGCCGTGGCCGAATACCGCACGCAGGAATCGCGCACGGCGGCCTGGACCGGTCCGGGCGCGACCGCCGACGGACACCGGGTCGAGATTCTCGCCAACGTCCAGGACGCGGCCGGAGCCCGCACGACGCGCTCGCAACCGGCCGAGGGCATCGGCCTGTTCCGCACCGAATTATGTTTCCTGGACCGCGAATCCGAGCCGAACATCGCCGAACAGGCGGGCATCTATCGCGAGGTCTTCGACGCGTATGCCGGGGCGAAGGTGGTGATACGCACTCTCGACGCCGGTTCGGACAAACCACTGCGTTTCGCCGACCATGCCGACGAAGCGAACCCGGCGCTCGGCGTGCGCGGCATCCGCATCGCCGCCCACAACAGCGGAATCCTGGACCGCCAACTCGACGCGATCGCCCAGGCCGCCACCGACCGCACGCCCACACCGTGGGTCATGGCCCCGATGATTTCCACTGCGGCCGAAGCGAAATCGTTCGCCGCCGAGGTGCGAGCGCGGGGACTGATTCCCGGCGTCATGATCGAGGTCCCCGCGGCCGCCCTGCTGGCCGAGGCCATTCTGGAGCACGTCGACTTCCTCTCGATCGGCACCAACGACCTCGCTCAATACACTATGGCCGCCGATCGCATGTCCGCCGACCTCGCCGCACTCACCGACCCCTGGCAACCCGCCGTCCTGGCGCTGGTTGCCCGCACCGCGGCTGCCGGCGCGACCGCGCACAAGCCCGTCGGTGTCTGCGGCGAAGCCGCTGCCGACCCCCTATTGGCCTGTGTCCTAACCGGATTCGGCATCAGTTCGCTCTCCGCCGCCGGTGTCGCGGTAGCCGCCGTCGGAGCGGCCCTCTCCGGCGTCACCCTCGAAGACTGCCGCCGCGCCGCGGCCGCCGTCCTGTCGACCTCCGACCCGGACAGCGCCCGCACCGCCGCCCGCGCCGCCCTTCAGTCCGCCGGATGATCGACGGTTGCGTCACGATTGCCGAAAGTGCCACTTCATGATCCAGCAAACTCGGGCGAAACGGTCGGGGGCGTTGCGGCGATCTGGTGAATATGGCCACCGACACCATGAATCTCGCCGAGCGACGTCAAGCGATCCGACGACTCGTTGCGGTCTGCCACGTAGTCAACAAGCTGGTAGAGCTAGCCGAGACGGAAGCGTCCGAACCGTTGATCGCGCAGGCTCATACCACGCGCCGGGTGCTCCAGGATCTGGTGCTCGACCTGGTGGCGATCGAGCCGCGAACCGGGTCTGAGCCGGAAACGACAGGGCCGCAGTAAAAGTTAGCTGTCAAGGCGACGGCCGCCTCCGCTACCGGGAACCGGGCAGGCATCGGCTGCCTCGGCGACTACCTGTGGTTCGCTCGATACCGCAGGACGTTCCCCACGCTCCCAGCCCGCGCCCGTCACCGATTCGGTCGCAGCCAGAACGGCCAGCTCACCGTCATCGAAAACCCTTCCACGACTGAGGAATCTGAACCCTTCCGGCGATTCCAGGCTGAAGCCCGACCCACGACCCGGCACGACATCGAGAACGAGCTGGGTGTGTTGCCAGGCAGCGAACTGTGGTCCCGAGATCCACACCGGTGCAATATCGTCCGGCTCCGGCGCAGTAGCCGGCAACTCGCCGACTCGCATTCGCAAATCGAGCAATCCGAGCAGCACATCGTGATCGCCGATCACGAATTCGCCTGCGGGATAGCACATCGGAGCCGATCCGTCGCAGCAGCCACCGGACTGGTGCAGCATCAGCGGGCCGTGCTGCCCGCGGAGGCGACGGAGCAGATCCATCGCCGCCGCGGTGGCGCGCACGCGCCGAGGAACTGCGGCCATCAGAAGAAGCCTTGCGCCTTCGATGCGTAGCCGACCAGCAGGTTCTTCGTCTGCTGATAGTGGTCGAGCATCATGCGGTGGTTCTCGCGGCCGATGCCGGACTGCTTGTAGCCGCCGAAGGCCGCGTGCGCCGGGTACTGGTGGTAGGTGTTGGTCCACACCCGTCCGGCCTGGATATCGCGTCCGGCCCGGTATGCCACCGAACCGTCGCGTGACCATACGCCTGCGCCGAGTCCGTAAAGGGTGTCGTTGGCGATTCTGATGGCTTCGTCGTAATCCGCGAACGAAGTCACCGATACAACAGGTCCGAAGATCTCCTCCTGGAAGATGCGCATCGAATTGCTGCCCGCGAAAACCGTTGGCTGCACGTAGTATCCGCCGGACAGGTCGCCGCCGAGGTCGGCGCGCTCGCCACCGGTCAGTAGCGTCGCGCCCTCGCCCTTGCCGATTTCGAGGTAGGACAGGATCTTTTCGAGCTGATCGTTGCTGGCCTGCGCGCCGATCATGGTCTCGGTATCGAGCGGATCGCCCTGCCGCACCGCCTTGGTGCGCACGACGGCCGCGGCCAGGAATTCGTCGTAGATATCGGCCTGGATGAGCGCGCGCGACGGGCAGGTGCAGACCTCACCCTGGTTCAGCGCGAACATGGTGAAGCCCTCGAGCGCCTTGTCCTGGAAGTCGTCATTGGCGGCGAGGACATCGCTGAAGAAGATATTCGGGCTCTTACCACCGAGTTCCAGCGTGACCGGGATCAGGTTCTGCGAGGCGTATTGCATGATCAGCCGGCCTGTGGTGGTCTCACCGGTGAAGGCGATCTTCTTGATCCGCGGGCTGGAGGCCAGCGGCTTACCCGCCTCGACACCGAAACCGTTGACAATGTTGACCACACCGGGCGGCAGCAGATCACCGATGAGACCGATCAGGAACATGATCGAGGCCGGGGTCTGCTCGGCGGGCTTGAGCACTACCGCATTACCGGCGGCGAGCGCGGGCGCGAGCTTCCAGGTGGCCATCAGAATCGGGAAGTTCCACGGAATGATCTGGCCGACCACGCCGAGCGGCTCGTGGAAGTGGTAGGCGACGGTGTCGGCGTCGATCTGCGACAGCGAACCCTCTTGTGCGCGAATGGCACCGGCGAAGTAACGGAAGTGGTCGATGGCCAGCGGGATATCGGCGGCCAGGGTTTCCCGGATCGGTTTGCCGTTGTCCCAGGCCTCCGCGAGGGCGAGCGCGTCGAGGTTCTCCTCGATGCGGTCGGCGATCTTGTTGAGGATGATGGCGCGCTCGGCGACCGAGGTCTTGCCCCAAGCGGGTGCGGCGGCGTGCGCGGCATCGAGGGCGAGTTCGATGTCTTCGGCAGTGCCGCGCGCGACCTCGCAGAACGGCTGACCCGTTACGGGAGTCGGGTTTTCGAAGTACTGCCCCTTGACGGGCGCGACCCATTCGCCGCCGATCCAGTTGTCGTATCGGGTCGGGAACGACATGGCGGCGCCGGGTGTGCCCGGGCGGGCGAAGACGGTCATCGAATGCTCCTCGATCTGCTGACTTTCACATCAGGTGTGATCCGGAACACTAGAAGTGTCCATGTTGCACGACAGTTGCAAGAAACTGGTCAGATGCCCAATTTACGGTCGAGTAGTCGTAATTGTGTCTTTACCTGGGCATACAGTGAGGATTGACGATCCAGCGAGGAGAGGTAGGCGGTCCACGCCGCAACATCCTCGCGCCCGTCGGCCGAACCGGTCCAGCGGGCGAGCAGGCGACGATCACCGGCCGTCAGCAGGGCCGCGCGCAGGCGTCCACGCAATTCGACGCGCAATTCGGCGATGCCCGGTGCGAGCGAGCGGGGCAGGATCGGGCCGGGATAGGCGCGCAAGGCCGCCGAGGTATCGCCGCGCGCGAGTGCACGCCGAACCTCGTCGACATCGGTATCGAGATCCATCAGCAGCCGATACGGGCGGGAGCCGAGACCATTGGCGCCCAACATCTTTCGCACTCGCGACATCTCCGCGCGCACCGTAACCGGATCAAGCTCGGATTCGTCGAGCAGCATGGCGAGATGGTCGGCGCTCAGTCCCTCCGGGTAATTGGTCAGCAGCAACAGGATTTCGGCATGGCGCTGCGATAAGCGGATGCGCTCACCATCGCGGATCAGGGACGGCCGGGCCGGGCCGAGTGCCTCGAGGCGTGCCGTCGTCGACGCGAGCGGTCTCGGCGCGTCGAGCATGAGCAGCCGCAGTTCGGATTCCGCGGCCGATACCGTCGCTCGGATCAGTGACAACACTTCGGGTGCCGCCACGCGGGGTCCGCCCGTGATATCGATGGCGCCGATGATCCGGCCGCTGCGCGGATCATGTACGGGCGCAGCGGAACAACTCCATTCGTGCACCACGCGACTGAAGTGTTCGGCCCCGAAGATCTGCACATGGTGATCGAGGGCGAGTGCGGTGCCGGGTGCATTGGTGCCGACTCGGTCCTCACTCCAGTCCGCACCCTCGACGAAATTCATGGCCAGCGCCCGGTCCTTGACCTTCGAATCGCCCTCCACCCACAGCAATCGGCCCTCGGCATCGCTGATCGCGACGAGCAGTCCGGCCTCGGCGGCATCCTCGACCAGCAGTTTGCGCACTACCGGTCGGATGAGCGCGGTCGGATGCGTGGCCCGATACCGTTGCAGTTCAAGACCATCGAGGTCGACACCGGCGCCGAAGCGATCCGGATCGACGCCGTTGCCGCGGCTGCGCCGCCAGGAATCCAGCACCACCGGGCGCACCGGATCGATCGGCAGCTGCTCGTCGCCTTCGATGAAGCAGCGATGCGCACAGGACACCTGTCGCGCCAATTGCGCGAGGTCGTCCTCCGGTCGAACGGCCACCCAGGGGTTGCCGTGCGCTGCTGTGCTCAATCGGTGTCCTTCGTGTGTCGCCCCTACCTACTGTAATGCCGGTCACATGTCGTATAGCCAAGGGTGGGGCGCTCGGTACGCGCGGACCGGGCAGTCAACGTAGTCTGACTCTGCTCTGCGCAGGCGGCACGGATGCGCCTGCGGTCGCGCACCATGCTCATCGCTTCTGCACAACGACTGGAGTCACGTCTCTTGACCACGCCAGAGTCGGCAACCACCACCACCCGCCCGTTCCCTGTCGCGCACGGATCGCCGATCGATACCGACGGCCCCCGAATCTCGTTATTCTCAGCGGAATTCGCCGCGAACCCGCATGACGCCTACCGCGAGATGCGCGAGAGATACGGTTCGCTGGTGCCGGTGGAGTTGGCGCCCGGGGTACCTGCGACCCTGGTGATCGGTTACTACACCGCGCTGCAGATCCTCAATGATCCCGACCATTTTCCGCACGATTCGCGAACCTGGCAGAAAGGTGTTCCCGAGGAATGCCCGGTGCGGCCGATGCTCGAATGGCGTCCGGCGGCGATTCGTTCCACCGGCCTCGAGCACGCCCGCTACCGGGAGGCGACCGTGGCCGGTCTCGGTCTCGTCGACCTGTTCGCGTTGCATTCCACCGTGGAGAAGATCGCGATTCCGCTGATCAACACGTTCTGTGAGGACGGATCGGCGGATCTGGTCGGGCAGTACGCATTACCGCTGTCGTTCGCGGTGATCAACGCAATGCTCGGTTGCCCGCAGGAGATCGGCCAGCGTGCCGCGACTGGTATGGCGGCCATGATGGAGGGTGCGGATGCGGCCGTCGAGGGCGGCAAAATGGTCGCCGATGCGATGTTCGAACTAGTCTGCCTCAAGCGCGACCAACCGGCCGACGATATCGTCTCCGGGCTGCTCGCCCATCCGGCAAACCTCGACGACGCCGAGATGATCCACCAGGTCCTCAGCCTGTACGGCGCCGGAATGGAACCGACGCAGAATCTGATCGTCAATACGCTGCGCCTGATGCTGACCGACGACCGGTTCGGTGGTGGCATTCTCGGCGGCACCCTATCCACGCGCGACGCGTTGGACGAGGTGCTGTTCACCGATCCACCGCTATCGAACTACTGCATCACCTTCCCGAAGCAGCCGGTCCTGATCGAGGGCTCGTGGCTGCCCGCGCACCAGCCGGTCGTCATCAGCATGACCGGCTGCAATAACGATCCCGCGATCACCACCGGCGCGTACACCGACAACAGCTCCCACCTGGCGTGGAGTGTCGGTCCGCATGCCTGCCCCGCCCGCTCGATCGCGACCCTGATCGCGCAGGACGCGATCGATCAACTGCTGGACGCCCTACCGGAAATGAGGCTGGCCATTCCCGTCGAAGAATTGGAATGGCGACCGGGGCCGTTCCACCGTGCGGTGGTCGCCCTCCCCGTTGGATTCCCCAAATCCCCTCCGCTGCAAGTCTTCTGACGCTCACTCGGGTGCGATGGAGATCGCGTCGGTGCGTCGGGCTGTGCTGGTGAGGCCAGATCGTTTGTCCGGCAAGGGCATTCGGGTGTGCCAGGGTATTTCGCGTCCATGACCGGGACCGCAACGCCGCCAACAATATTCTCGTGGCGGTACGTGCGGGGAGAATAAACACCCGCACAGGCCTGAGACGACGTCAATACTTCTGATTCGGAGACCGGGCGCGTATCATTTTTCCTACCCGGACGAACGTCCACTGGACAGGGTTCGACGCGCCCGGACCCGCGATTCGCAGCTGTGGACAGTGTTATGGCCGATCGAATACACGCATTCTCCGATGACGTCCTGGCCGACCATGATGCCGTCGCTTTGGCGGCCATGGTCCGGTCGGGGGCGGTGAGTCCGAAGGAATTGGCCCGCGCGGCGATCGACCGGGCGGCGCTGGTGGAGCCGCAGCTCAATGCCATCGCGTACTCGAGTGTCGAGCGGCCGCGATACGCGTCGGAGCGCACCGGCGCCTGGTATGGCGTTCCGACGTTCGTCAAGGACAATGCCGATGTCGCTGGCATGCCGACCAACCAGGGCAGCGCCGCATTCGTGGCCCGTCCCGCCGCTCGCGACGACGCCTACACCGCGCAGCTCCTCAGCACCGGGGTGACGGTACTCGGCAAATCACGGATGCCGGAGTTCGGCTTGAACCCGACGACCGAATTCCAAGCCGCCGAGCCGACCAGGAATCCGTGGAATCCGGAGTATTCGATCGGGGGATCCTCCGGCGGTTCGGCCGCCATGGTCGCGGCCGGTGTCGTACCGGTCGCCCATGGCAATGACGGCGGGGGATCGTTGCGGATTCCGGCCGCATGCGCCGGACTGGTCGCACTGAAGGCGAGCCGATATCGACACCTGGACAACGCACTGGACAAGTACCTGCCGATAAAACTCATCTCCGAGGGCGTGTTGACCAGGACGGTCCGCGATACCGCCGCGTATACCGCCGCCGCCGAACGGTATTGGCGGAATCCGGATCTCGTGCCGATCGGCGAAGTGCACGGCCCGGCCGACCGCCGCCTGCGTATCGGACTGCTGACCACCTCCGGTACCGGTGCCGAACCCGATGCCGAAACACGCGGCACGGTCGAATTCGCGGCCAAGCTGCTCGAACACTTCGGACATCACATCGAGCCGATGGCGGTCCCCTTCCCGCTCCACCTCGCCGACGACTTCCTGTTGTACTGGGCGTTCCTGGCCCATATGTCGGCGATCGGCGGCAAGATCCTGCACGGCAGGTCATTCGATCGCCATGCGCTCGACGATCTCACGCGCGGTCTCGGCCGCTATCACCGTGAGCGCATCCTGCGCACTCCGGCCGCGCTCTACCGGCTGCGCCGGGCGAACCGGATCTACGCCGAGGTCTTCACGCGGTACGAGCTCGTCCTTTCGCCGGTGGTCACCCATGTGGTTCCGCCGCTGGGCTATCTCGATCCGAAGGTGCCCTCCGAAGAGCTGATCGAGCGGCTGCGGACATATGTGGGCTACACCCCGATCGGCAATGTGACCGGGGCGCCCGCCCTATCGATGCCGATGCGCATCGGCTCCAGCGGTGTCCCGATCGGTGTCATGTGCAGCGCGGCCTACGGCGACGAGCGCACATTGCTGGAGATCGGGTACCTGCTGGAAGCAGAGAATCCGCTGCCACGGATCGACGCGGAGCCCACTACGCACGACTGATCGCATTCAGACGCCGAGTTCGGCGGCTGCCAGGGCCGTCCCTTCGATGCGGGCGCGGACCTTGGCGAAGGCGATATCGCGGGAGGTGGAGGTGTCATCGGCGAACGGGGAAAAGCCGCAGTCGTCGCAGGTACCGAGACGGTCGACGGGCAGGTAGCGGGCAGCGTCGAGGACGCGGTCGCGGACCTGCTCCGGGGTTTCGACCTGCGGGTCGATGGGATCGGTTACGCCGATGAAGATTCGGGCGTCGGCGGGCAGGTATTCGGCGATGAGGGCCAGGATCTTGTCGGGGTCGGACTCGCTGGCGAGTTGCACGTAGAACGCACCGACCCTGAGCTGCAACAGTTTCGGCAGCAGTGCGGCGTAGTCGATGTCGAGACTGTGGGTGGAGTCCTGATCGCCGCCGGGGCAGGTGTGCACGCCGATCCGGGCGCGCTCAGTATCCGAAAAGCGTTCCAGCACCGAGTTGTTCAGCTCGATGAAGCTGTCGAGGACGCCGCCGCTCGGATCGAGCTTGAGCGAGAGTCGGCCCTCGGTGAAATCCAGCTGCACCGAGTGCGCGCCCGCGTCGAGGCAGCCGCGAATATCCTTTTCGGCCTCGTCGGCCAGATCGGCCAGGAATGCCTCGCGGGCATAGCCTTCGATGCCGTCGGCCGGATAGAGCAGACTCAGCGCCGACGGCGCGATCACCGCCTGCTTCACCGGGACTGGTGAATGTTGTTGCGCCGCACGCAGATACTGCTCCGCGTAGGTCTGGTAGCGGAACGGTCCCGTGGTGAGCCTGGGTAATTGCCGCTGATGTCCATCGGCGAAGGGGATCACCGCGCCGTCGGGTGCCAGCCCGGCCATTCCGGTGAGGGGATAGGTGGCGAAACTCGGTTTTGTCTGCTCACCGTCGGTGACGACCGGTGAGCCGAGGGCGGCCAGTTCGTCGATGGTTTCGGTGACCGCGCGCGCCTGGAGTTCAGCGAGTGCGGACGCGTCCAGTTCGCCGGAGTCGTGGGCGACCATGGCGGCCAGCAGGTTGGGGGAACGAGGAATACTGCCGATGGGCTCGGTGGGAATGCTCACGCGGCGAGTGTAGGTGGATCTTCGATTTGCAAGACCCGAATTGATTGACCCGGTTCAGAAATCGAAAGGTCTGGCGGGAGGCGGGGTTCGGATGTTTCGATCATGGTATGACCGATGACAGCGAGGTGCCACGCATTGTTTCCGCCAGCCGGGAGATCGCGGCCGGCGCGGATGAGATCTTCGAATTGATCGCCGATCCCGCGCAACAGCCGCGGTGGGACGGCAACGACAACCTGGCCGAAGCCCCGGCGGGCCAACGTGTCAAGGAAGTCGGCGAGGTCTTCGCCATGACGACCACCAGGGGTCATATCCGCGAGAATCACATCGTGGAGTTCGAAGAGGGTCGCCGGATCGCCTGGCTGCCTGCGGAACCGGCGAGCGAACCGCCGGGCCACCTGTGGCGCTGGGAGCTCGAGCCGGTGGACGCGGTGCACACTCGGGTCACGCATACCTACGACTGGTCGCGATTGACCGACGAGAATCGGCTCCCGCGTGCCCGTGCCACCACCTCCGACAAACTCCAAGCGTCCATCGACCGACTCGCGGCCATCGCCGAAGGGTAGGCGTCTGCTGAACTTCGCTCGGTGCCGAAATCCCCAAGCAGACCGGCATGCTCGCATCGCTCATCGAGGATGTCGATCCGATGCTTGCGATGCCGGACTGCCCGGGACGGAATCTAGGACAGCTGCTGCGCCACGTCGGCGGCTACCGCTGGGCGTGACACAGTTCGCCGACCGGTAGCCTTCCGGTGTGCAGACCGGGAATAGTTTCGGTGGCCGGACATTCGGCGACCAGGATCGCCTGCACCGCAGGCAAATGCGGCGGCATCCTACCGAGCACGCGCGGAATCGTCGCGACGGGAATATGCTCGAAGTAGCTAGCTGGTAGTTGTAATCGGGGTCGTCGTGTCGCATATCGATCCGCTTTCCACGCAACGCGACCTCACCTCAGGGTTCGCGGCAGAGCTGGCCGCCGCCGGGTTCACCGATGCCGCCGAGATCGGACGTGGCGGATTCGGCGTTGTCTATCGGTGTGCCCAGCCCGCCCTCGAGCGCATGGTGGCGATCAAGGTGCTCACCGCCGACCTGGAATCGGAGAACCTCGAACGTTTCGTCCGCGAACAGCTCGCCATGGGCAAGCTGTCGGGTCATCCGAATATCGTCAGCGTTTTCGAGGTGGGCTCCACCGCGACCGGACGACCCTACATCGTGATGCCCTACCACCCGCACGGCTCACTGGACACCCGTATCCAGGAGCACGGTCCGATCGGCTGGCAGGACGCACTGCACATCGGGGTGAAAATCGCGGGCGCGCTGGAGACCGCGCACCGACGCGGCCTGCTGCACCGCGATGTGAAACCCGGCAATATCCTGCTCACCGAATACGGTGAACCGCAGCTGGCCGATTTCGGTATCGCCCGATTGGTCGGCGGCTTCGAGACGACCGCGGGCACGATCACCGGTTCACCCGCCTTCACTGCGCCCGAGGTGCTGCAGGGCCATGTCCCGGACGTGACCTCCGATATCTACAGCCTGGCCTCGACCCTGTTCTGCGCCAGCACCGGTCACGCGGTCTTCGAGCGACGCAACGGCGAGCAGTTGGTCGCCCAGTTCCTGCGCATCACCAAACAGCCGATACCAGATCTCGGCGAGGCGGGCCTGCCCCCGGACGTGACCGCCGCCATCGAAGAGGCAATGTCCCGCGAGCGCGCGCAACGGCCTTCCAGCGCAGCCGAATTCGGCGCACAACTGCGCGAGATCCAGGAGCGGCACGGTCTGTCGCCCGACGATATGCGGGTCCCGCTACCTGCCGCCGAACCCGTCGTACATCGGCTGTCACCGACGCCGACCTCCGGCCGCCGCCGCACCTCGGCGACGTCATCGACCATCACCCCACCCGTACCCGCCACCCGCTTGCGGCCGCCGGTGGCCAACCGTCCGCTGGTCGATCGTCAGCGCCTGATCGCACTGCTGCGCGATGGACGCAACCGCAGGCTCGCGGTCATCCACGGCCCCACCGGATTCGGCAAAACCACCCTCGCCGCCCAATGGTGCGAGGCGCTGACCGCTGAGGGTGTCGCGGTGGCCTGGCTGACCGTCGATCACGACGACAACAACGTCGTCTGGTTCCTTTCGCACCTGATCGAAGCCATTCGCGCCGCACGACCTTCGCTCGCGCGCGAGCTCGGTGAACTGCTCGAGGAGCACGGCGACGAATCCGAACGCTATGTGCTGACCTCGCTGATCAACGATATCGACCGGCGCGGTGAGGAACTCGTGGTCGTCATCGACGACTGGCACTGCGCCACCGATCCCGGCACCACCCGCGCATTGCGCTTTCTGCTCGAAGGTTGCAGTCCCACACTGCATCTGGTGATCACCAGCCGCAATCAGACGGGGCTGCCGATGAGTTCGATGCGAGCCCGCGACGAACTGGTCGAAATCGGCCCCACCGCATTGCGTTTCGACATCGCGGAGGCGTATACGTTCCTGGTCGAGCTGGGCGGACTGGATCTGGATCGCGCCGATATCGAAGATCTCACCGAATCCACCGAAGGCTGGGTAGCGGCACTGCAACTGGCGGCACTGTCATTGCGCGGCAGCGACGATCCCGGCGAGCTGATCAGCCATCTGACCGGTCGACACCACGCCATCAGCGAGTTCCTGGTCGAGAACGTCCTGGACACCCTCGAGCCCGGAATCCTCGACTTCATGGTGGCGACCTCGATCACGCCGCGAATCTGCGGTGAACTCGCCTCGGCGCTCACCGGCGTACCGGACGGGCAGGCGATGCTGGAGCAGATCGAACAGCAGGATCTGTTCCTGCGCAAGCTCGATGACGGCAATTGGTTCCGCTATCACCATCTGTTCCAGGACTTCCTGCAGCAGCGGCTGGAACGCGATCGGCCCGAACGGATCACCGAACTGCACCGGGTGGCCTCGCGGTGGTTGGCCGAGCATCGGCATGTCAGCGAGGCGGTCGATCACGCTCTGCTGGCCGGGGACGAGCAGCGGGCCATCGAGATCGTCGAGCGGGACGGTATGTCGTTGCTCGAATACGGGCAGTTCGCCAGTCTCATCGGTCTGGTCAACAAGCTGCCCGCCACCATCATCGAAACCCATCCACGGCTGCAACTGGATCTGGCCTGGGCGAATATCCTGCTGCACCGAGCCGCACCGGCCGAACGTGCACTGCGCCTTGCGGAATCGACGCTGGATCTCGGTGAACTCGACTACGGCGGCACCGCGCGACTGCGGGCCGAAGCCGGTGTGGTTCATGCGGTGGTCGCGGTGCGCGCGGATGAGCTGGCCGGAGTCGAGGACATGCTGGCACCCTGCTTTTTCCGGGCCGAGGAACTGTCACCGTATGTGGTTGCGATCGGCGCAAATGTCGCTACCTTCACCGCAGGCTATCGCTACGACTTCGACGAGGCGCTGCGCATCCAGGAGTGGTCCGCACCGTATATGCGCCAGAACAAGGGCTTCTACAACAATATTCACGGCCTGTGTTTTCTCGGGCTGGCCGCGAGCCTGCAACTCGACATCGCCAGTGCCGAACAGTACTTCCGCAAGGCGATGAAGGTGGCCAAGCAATCCGGTGGCAGCCATTCCTACGGCGCTCGGTTGGCCGGATCCCTGCTCGGCGAATTGCTATATGAGCGTGGGGAAGTCGCGGATGCGGAGCGACTGCTCGACGAGGGCTACAAGCTGGGTCCCGAGGCGGGGGTCGTCGATTTCAAATTGGCGCGCTATGTCGTCGGGGCCCGTATCAAAGCATTGCGCGGTGATCGCGCGGCCGCGATTCGCCGATTGAACGAGGGTGCGCGAGTCGCGCGTGCGATGTCATTGCCGCGGCTGGGCGCCGAGGTCGAGAACGAGCGGCTGCGACTGGGATTGCCGCCGCATCCGGAATTCGGTCCGCTGCCCGTTGTCGAATACGGAAACCGCCGCGAGCCGGTCGACCCGATCGACGAATTCACCGTACTGTACGAGGAATTCACCGCGATCCGGCTGCTGCTCGCCGCGGAAACACCGGAGAAGACCGAACTCGCCTGCGCATGGGCGCAGGAATGGGTTGATCTGCTCGAATCCGTCAAGCGGCCGAGGGAATTGCTGAAAGCACGCCGAATGTTGATCGCCTGCCTCGCCGCCGCAGGCCGCACCGATGCGGCAAAGACCTTGCTGGCCACGGTAACAGCCCAGTGCGCCGAACTCGGATCGGTCCGCTATCTGCTGGACGGGGGGCCACACGTCGTCGCCACACTCGCGGCCGTGTACGAAGATCAGCTCGCCGGACGCTGGCATCCCGAATGGCCCGACGTGCCAACGGAATTCCTGCTCGCGTTGGTGAATGCCCATGCGACGCAACGAATCTGATGCGATCAGCCGGACAGTAGTTCGCTGATCCGCTCGACGGGCACGGGGCGGTGGAAAAGCCAGCCCTGCGCGCTATCGCAGCCGAGCGATTCCAGCCGATCGGCCTGATATTGCGTTTCGACGCATTCGGCGGTGATGGTGAAGCCGAGGGCATGGGTGAGTTCGATAATGGATTCGAGCACCAGCAGATCGGTGGCACCGGGGGATTCCGGGGTCCGGATACAGCGGATGAACGGTCCCGCGAGTTTGACGACATCGAGCGGCAACTGGCCCAGGTAGGCGAGATTGGAGTATCCCGTGCCGAAATCGTCGATGGCGATGTGGACCCCCGCCTCGGATAACGTGCGCAATGCCTGGAGCGGGCGACCGGTGGTGTGCATGAACGCCCGCTCGGTCAGTTCGAGTTGTAGCCGCTCCGGTGGGATACCGGTCTCGGCGATCACGTCCTGAACCCGATCCAGCCAGGTCGGGTCGGCGACCTCGGCGGCGGAAACATTGACGCTCACGATCGGCGTCCGGCCCGGAAACCGGTCGTGCCAGTCCCGGCTGTCGCGACACGCCCGTTCGAGCACCTGCGCGCCCAATGCGCCGATATGGCCGTTGTCCTCGGCGAGATCCACGAATTGCGCCGGGGCGAGTACGCCGAGGTGCGGATGCCGCCAGCGCACGAGGGCCTCCACCGCGACGATCCGCTGGTCGGTGAGCGCGACAATGGGCTGGTAGTCCAGGAACAGTTCGTCGCGAAGCAGGGCGGCGGGCATGGCCGCCGAGAGTTCGGCGCGGGTGTGTTCGCGGCGGCCGCGATCGGCGTCGAAGACCGCGTAGCGGCCGCGACCCGCGGCCTTGGCCCAGTACATGGTGGTGTCGGCGGCCTGTAGGAGTTCATCGGCGGTGGTGTGTTCGGTGCGTCGCTCCATGACGCCGATGCTCGCGGTGACGGTGAGGTGGTGGCCGTCGATGTCGAACGGTTTGGTGAATGCCTCGAGCATTCGCTTCGCGACCGCTGCCACGGTTTCCCGGGATTGTGGGACCAGGATGACGAATTCGTCGCCGCCCATGCGTGCCACCAATTGGCCGGGTTGGGCGCAGGCGCGCAGGCGGGTGGCGGCCTGGATGAGCAGCTGGTCGCCGAATGCGTGCCCGAAGGTGTCGTTGACAAGCTTGAAATGGTCGAGGTCGAGATAGCAGAGGCCGAAGTCGGCGCTCGGATCGGCGAAGGCGGCGGCGAGCGTGTCGATGAATTTCGTCCGATTCGGCAAACCGGTCAGATGATCGTGGTTGGCGCGGTATCGCAGCCGCGCCTCACTCGCGCGCAACTGTTCGGCGACGGCGCGTCGGGCGGCGATTTCGGCGGTGCGGACACTCTCCTGCTCGGCCAGCAGCCACGCCCGGAATGCGCGGATATACCCATTTGTGAAGGCGGCCAGCAATTCGGGCAGCCGATCCGCCGCGATAGTGCCCGCTTCGGTGAAATGCGCGCTGAGCGCCGCGATGCTGCGCCCGAGCACCTCGTCGCCGACGAAATGCGACCGCGCCAACTCCGCACCCAACTCGGCCACCCGATCAGCGGATTCGATTGTCTGCGTTGCCGTTTCGAACTCCATAGCCAGCCGCGTCAGCAGCATGCGCGCCTCACCCGCACTCATCGGTACCACATGATCACGCGCCCCACCTGTCAGCGCGGCAGTCCAGCGTCCGGTCAGGTCGCCGCGCGAGCCGTCTCCTGAACCGGGCCCGGCTTCCCAACCCATGAGGCCTGATCTTACAGCGCTCGCCCGGCCGATGATGTTGGGAGACAGCGCAGTTCCCGGGCGTCTGGCGCACACTTGTGCAGTGTGACCGCTGGTTTCGTTGTCACGCGTACGCCGCGGAACCTGCCCGATCGGGCAGTGGATTTTGCTGCTGTGCTACGCCGGGCGGGTCTGGGGCGATAACCCTCTAGGTGATCGACGGCGACCGGACATGAGGACACGATGGATCTTGGACCCACCACCCCCAGGACGTTTCACCCGACGCGGGGCGCGCTCATCGCCGGCGCGATCGGGATCGCGATCGTGTTGGCGGCCGTCGTGTGGGGTGTGCTGAGCCTGCGAGCGCTCGATGGCACCGCGCGTACCGACGGAACCGTGTTGTTCGCAAGCTCGGGTGACGGTCGGATGGTCGAATTCGTCGTCGACGGAAAGCGGTATACGACCAGAACCACGACACGCAGCGTGCTGCACACCTACTCGACCGGTGAGCGGGTGCCCGTTGCCTATGACCCGAAGGATCCCGCCGATGCGCAGGTGGCGGATCTGCACTCGACCTACGGTGGACCGCTGTTCGTGGGCGGATTCGGCGTTCTGGTCGTCGTCGCCGGCATCGCCGGATACGGCTACGGACGGCGAGAATTGAAACTGCGGGATTGGCTCGATCAGCGCGGTCGGGAAATCTGGGTTCCGGCCGAACACACCAGGGTGCGGGTGACCCACCATGATTTCGATAGCAATCGACCATTGGTATTCGTTCTGCAGGCCGGGTGGGTCGACCCGATATCGCGGCGAACCGTTCACGCGGACAGCGATATGTTGCGCGAGGATCCGAGTGAACTCGTGCGGTTGAGCGGGCGAGTTCGAGTACTCTATGACCCGGCGGATCCGACCCGCAACCGCGTCGACGTCGACCACAAGCCGCTGCTCGAGGAGTTCTGACCCAGGGGCGCGGCGGCTTCGTCGCACAGTCGCGCCATCCTCGACGACGATCCGCGCACGGCGGTCGACCAGGCAGATATCAGCCAGCCGGATGTGATTCTGGCGGTGTGGCCCGCAAGATCTGACCTCTACTGCGGACGCGTCCGCCAAGGCACGCTCAACGGCGCGCACCGGGTCTGTCGAGGCAACGATGCAGCGCCTGGACGACGAAAGGCCATGCGGTGGAATCGGGATCGATGAGTTCGAAATGTCCGATGCTCGGCAGTTCGACGAGTTCGGCGCCGGATTTCGCGCAGTACTCGCGTGCCATTTCGATCGGCAGGCGTCGGTCCCGATCGCCGTGTACGACAACGGTCGGGACGTCGGCGGTGCCGAGCAACGAGGGGTCGGTGGCGGCATAGCGCTCGGGAAAGTCTTGCGGCCCGCCGCCGAGCAATTCGGCGACCGCGCCCTGGCCGTTGCGACGATGATAGGCATCGACCAGATTCGCCGCCGGTGCCAAGGACACGACTCCGGCCACTTGCGGCGCAACCGCAGTGCGCCAAGCACTTTCGCTCGGCAGCCGATGCCGTAGTGCCGCCCACAACGCCAGATGCCCGCCTGCGGAATGTCCGATATAGAGGATGCGGTCCTGATCGATGCGGCCCGGCCGTGCATCCTCGATCAAACCGGGCAGAACATCGAGTGCCCGCGCGACATCGTCGAAGGTTGTCGGCCAACCGCCGCCGTCACCGACCCGGCGATACTCGAGGTTCGCAACCGCATAGCCCAGTGCGGCCAGAGCCTGTGCCTCCGGCCGGGCATGCTCGCGGTTGAACTCCGCGCGCCAGAATCCGCCGTGCAGCACCACCACGAGCGGTGCCGCACCGTCCGCGTCGGGCAGGTACAGGTCGGCCACCTGGTCGCGGTGCGGGCCGTAGGCGATGGGTTCCATCGCTTACAGGCTGAAGAAGATCTGACGCAGTACCAGGGCGACGATGAAGACCACGGTGAACGCCAGGTCGATGGAGAGTCCGCCCAACCGGACCGGCTGCAGGTACCGGCGCACCGGGGCGATCACCGGTTCGGTCGCGGAATGGCTCAGGTCGCGGGCGCGGTTCACCCACTGGGGGTGCCTGCCGTCGGCGAGCACGCCTACCCAATCGAATACCAACCGGGCGAGTAGCAGCAGGATGAATGCCGTCAGTGCTAACCCGAGCAAGGTGCCGATAAGGGTCATGTCGCACTCCTTCGTGGTGGCCAGTATCAGTATCAACGGTCGGCACCGCCTGGAAAGTGTCCCATTCGTCGGGTTCTCAGCCGACTATCAGGTCGGTTAGCCTGTCCCGATGCGCCGACCGTTCCGATATCTGCCGCTGGCCGTCCTGTCGACCCTGAGCTGGCTGCTCGCCACCGGGCCGGTCGCGACCGCTCAGGAGGCGTCGCACCTGATCACCGTGCAGCAGTCCGGCGTGCTGCGCGTCTGCACTACCGGCGACTACCCGCCCTACACCCTGCACGAAGACGACGGCACCTACCGCGGTGTCGATATCACCCTCGCCAACGACCTCGCCGCGACCTTGCACGTTGTCCCGCAATGGATTCCGACCACCTGGTCCACTCTGACCGACGACTTCCTCGCACGCTGCGATATCGCCGTCGGCGGCATCTCCGACACCCCCGCCCGCCGTGTCGTCGCCGATTTCTCCATCCCCACCTCCATCGACGGCAAGACCCCCGTCGTCCGGCGCACCGACGCCGCCGACTACGCCACCGTCGACCAGATCAACCGCCCCGAGGTCCGCGTGATCGTCAACCGCGGCGGCACCAACGAAGCCTTCGCCCGCACCAACTTTCCCGAAGCCCAACTCACCATCTGGCCCGATAACCTCACCATCTACGACCAGCTCGAACAGCACAGCGCCGATGTCTTCGTCACCGACTCGGTCGAGGGGCGCTACCGCCAACGCACCCACCCCACCCTCCAGGTCCTACACCCCGACACGCCCTTCGACTCCGCGCCCAAGGCCTACCTCCTGCCCAAGGGCGACACCCTCTTCAACACCGTCGTCAACACCTGGCTCGAATCCGAAATCCGCACCGGCAGAAGCGATCAGCTGCTTACCGAATGGATCGGCTGAGACTGAGGCGGGAACCCATTTGCAGTGCGTTCCGAATCGGCTCACGGGCAGTGTCTTGTCAGGTGCGGGCCTCCGCAGGCCCTGCGATCTCGTTCATCAACATCCTGAGCGTGAGCGAATGCTTTTCCGGCGGTAGGGCATTCAGCGCCGCTCGCGCCAGCTTCACACCCTCGACACGATCACCATCGCGAACGAGCATCAACCCCTGATGCATGTCCAGGTGCGTGCGGAAACGTGGCAACGAATCCGGGAGATCAGCTCTCGCTGCGTCCTGGGCCGCCACCGCTGTCCGTTCGTCACCCATTCGGGCGGCCAGCAGTGACAGGAAGACGTTCACGCGCCACCAGGGGACCGCGTAGTCGCTGGCCTGATCATCCGACCCGGACCGGTCGAATTCTCTTCGGCCGGTGTCGATCAGTCCGCGAGCCGTTTCCTTGTCGCCCTGAATCGCGACAGCGTGCGCCTTACCCCACAGGGCGTTGAGCCGACCCAAGCTCGGCCGGTCACTGATCGCAAGCGCTTGATCGGCGAACCGGCGAGCGACCGGCAGCGCGGCACCTTCGTAGCCCAGCGCGATTGCCGCGCGACCACGGACCCACACGCGAATATTGGTGTCGTCCGAGCGGTCTGCCGCTTCAGCGGCCATCGAATACCAGTTAATTGCCTTTCGGCCGTCGCTTCCGGGAAATGTCTTGGCATACAACGTCATCAAGCGTGCAGCGACGGACCACATCGACGGCGAGTCCAATTGCTGTTGCAGCACGATCATGTCCGCTGCCAGCCGACGTTGGATCTCGGCGGCCCCCGCGCTCATGTAATCGTGGCCGTACGTCACAAGTCGGTCTTCCCACGCTTCGATGCCCGGCCGCGCCGGATTCAACCGAGCCGAGAACCCTTGCGCCAAGAGGTCGGACGCCACTACGGGCGCTACCGAAGTCGCGGCTAGGTGACTGAGGAATTCGCGACGGTTCACGTTCGCCTCCAACAACTCAGGCGGACAATCCAGCACTGCCGCAAGATGACGCAACCAAAACGCCGAGGGCTCCATGGTGTTGGACTCCCAACGCCGGGATATGTACTCGCGGCTGATGTTGGCACCGGATACCTTGCACAGCTCATCGGCCAGTCGCCCCTGAGACCAGCCCTTAGCCAAGCGAAGTTGGCGGATCAGGTCGCCGGTCCCGCTGCTCATACCTCGATCATTCCCGCCTCCGCGCCAGGAGGAAAGCTGTACTGCCTCCCGTGGCACGAATGCCACCCACGATGCCACTACCCGCCTATCGCTACTACGGGAGAGCTGACACCCGGTACGCGATGCCACGGCCGTTGCCACTGCATCGCCCATGGGCAGCCCGACATGGTTGTAGGCGGTACTCGGTGCCGAGTTGAACCGACTGGCCCGTCGTGTCCCCGCCAACGGGTGCCATAACCAACCGCAGCGACTAGGGGGACCAGACCGTGACTGCAACAGACCTACCGCGTCGAAACCCGTTCGTCGGACCACATCGGCCCGAGGCCCAGGAGTGGCAACCGCCACCCGCCGAAGTGATCGCGCTCTTTGTCGATGCGGTCAACCGGTGGGCTGTTCGACCGACTCCGAAAAATCGTCCCGGTACCGGGGTGTCTAGTTCCCCCAACATCGGGCGCACCAATGGGGAGGCATGATGCGTCGAGATGAGTTGCGGACCACGCAAACCAAGGACGGCCGCAAGGTGGCGGTATGGCAGTTGGCAGGGCGTGTGCCGCTTATCCTCCGCGTGCATTTTCCGGCGGAGCATTTCACCGCCTACCGGTTGCCGTCGAAGACACCGTTCTACGGAGCACAACCGGGAACGATCATGTTCGACGCGGACCAGGATCTGGCCGACGCCCGAGAGACGCTTCCTCAGCATGAAGACCTTTGGGACGCGCTTCGCGATGACTACTGGGTCGCGCTGCTTCGTGCACCGGACCTCCCAAATCCGTTGGAGGCGTAGCGATGTTTTCCGATCTAGTTCCGAATCGCCCGCAAGAAATCGCGCCATCTGTACGGGCGCTTCTCTCCACCTTCAATGCAGACACCCAGGACAAACTCGATGTTGCTCCGATTGATAGCGCACCGATCTACGAGGGCGCAGACGGTTCGCTGACCCGAGTTGTCGACGGCTGGGTATCGGACTCGGATGCTGAACTCGACAAAGTCGACGTAATCACGATTCAGCCGACCAGCGTCAGAGATAGAGAAGTCAGTGAGATAGGGGAGGATACTACTTGCGGCACAACATCTTTCGACTGAACATCGTCGCCAGTGTGCTCTGCGCTGTACTGATTTCCGGCGCTGGCGTCAATGTCGCGAGTGCCGGTCCCGGCGGACCATTGGTCACTGAGGTCAGGCGGTCCATCTGCGACAATGGATTCGGTCCCTGGTCCACCCCAACGGTTCTACCGCCGAGGATCGAAGGCTATGGCTGGGCGAAATGCGACATGCCTTCCGATGGCGACCCGGGTCTCACACATGACTACTATCTGAGTTTGCAGCGCCGGAACGCAGCGGGTGGTTGGGATTCTGTGGGTGAGCACATTCGAACGAGCCTTGTCCCGTGGGCACGCCAGACCTACACGGCAGGCGCGCCATGCTCGGCTGGATACTGGCGGATCTTCTCGTCGGTGAGCGGCACCATCCAGGGCAGGCAATACGGCCCGATCGAAACCCCGTCCGAGACACGGGTCGTCACAGCCGCCGAATGCGGATAGAAGGGGATGACATGGGATTGCCGATTGGACGACGCTACGCCGACTACATCGGCCCGGTGAGCATGCGCGATCGGCTGACCGGCGTGGTACATGCGGTGGCGCTGGCACTGCCGCATCGGCGGAGGCTGCATCCGCAGGACACCGGTGGCGGGTACCAGGGCGTGCGTCGCGAGTTCGGTCGCTGGGTGGTGCGACCGATGACCGGCCCTGGCTCGCGCCGCTGGGTCAGCAAGCCGCATTACGCCACTCGAGCCATTCCGGGCAACGATCTGAAAGCGGCCGAGGACTGGATGCTGGCAACCCTGGGAATCTGAAGCAATCAGCTGCTGACCGAGTGGATTGGCTAATACCTTCCGGCTATCCAGTGGAACGGTTGTCCTGCCACCGCTGCACCGCCGTTTGCACGGCTGCTTCGTCTTCGAGAGCGTGCGCTCCGGATGCGCCGGCGGCGCCGAGGATCAAATCACCGTCGGTGATCAGAACACCGCCTGCCCACGGGACGAAGTCGCCGCCGTAGAGGTGTTGGATGCTGTCGACGATCCCGCCGGGCAGTTCGATCTGGCCGGAGGGGCGCAGTGCAAGCAGTGCGGTGCGCGCCTTTGCCACCGCGATTCGGCTGGTCATGGGCATACCGCCGTCGCCGCGTCGCAGGGCGATCACCTCACCCGCAAGGTCGACAACTGCCACTGCCAGCGGCGGGAACTCTCGTTCAGCACCGACCGCCAACGCGGTTTGCACCAACCAATCCGCATCGGCCGACTTCAGTCCAGGAAAGCGCGGGGTACCAGACACGAACACGAAACTAACGGCGATAGCCTCGGCCGTCAAAGCTGCTACCCGCCAACCGTCCACGCCATGATCTCGTTTGTCGGGACGCGTTATTGACAGCAAATGGTCGAGCTGTCAACGTATCGGAGCACATCGGAGTACGTGATTCGGCTTGGTGCTCCGGTGTCGGCGAATCGGAGAGTGCTTGATGGGGTTTCTCGAACCCGACCTGCCTGTGGTCGATATGGCGGAGTGGAGCAAGGGCACTCGCAGTGAGCGGATCCGGCCGATGGCGCGGCACTGGGCCGAGGTGGGATTCGGGACGCCGGTCGCGCTGCATTTGTTCTATGCCGGCAAGGTCTGTCTTTATGTTCTCGGTGGCTGGCTGATCGCGTTGTCCACCAAGGGGATCGATGGATTCGCGAATGTCGATGCGTGGTGGTCGGAGCCGATCGTCTTCGAAAAGGTTGTGCTGTACACGCTGCTGTTCGAGGTGGTCGGTCTCGGGTGCGGGTTCGGTCCGTTGAACAACAGGTTCTTTCCGCCGATGGGGTCGATTCTGTATTGGTTGCGGCCCAGGACCATTCGGCTGCCGCCATGGCCGGGTGTCGTACCGCTGACCAAGGGGAACAGCCGTTCGCTGGTGGATATCGCGCTGTACGCGGCGTTATTGGTGATGACCGTGGTCGCCTTGCTATCCGACGGAACCGGAGCGGTGCCGGAGTTGGATACGACGGTCGGACTGCTTCCCGTGTGGCAGATCGCGGTGATCCTCGGTCTGCTCGCGTTGATCGGGTTGCGCGACAAGGTGATATTCCTGGCGGCGCGCGGCGAGGTCTATGCGACGCTCGCCGTCACCTTCGTTTTCGCCGCCGATATGATCGTCGCCGCGAAGCTGGTCTTTGTCGTGATCTGGATGGGTGCGGCGACATCGAAGCTGAACAAGCACTTTCCGTTCGTGGTTTCCACGATGATGTCCAACAGTCCCGTGTTCCGGCGAAAGTCGCTCAAGCGCAAGTTCTTCGAGGACTTTCCCGACGACCTGCGGCCGGGTCGCTTGTCCCGCATCTTCGCTCACGGCGGTACGGCCGTCGAGATGTGCATTCCGCTGGTGCTGTTCTTCTCTCACGGTGGCTGGCTGACGGCGGTCGCCGCATTCGTGATGGTGTGTTTCCATCTGGCCATCCTGACCGCCATTCCGATGGGTGTCCCGCTGGAATGGAACGTCTTCATGATCTTCGGTGTGCTCGTATTGTTCGTCGCGCACGCCGATCTCGGCCTCGCCGATCTGCACCACCCGGTGCCGGTGGTGCTGCTGTTCCTGGTCATCGCGGGCATCGTGATCGCTGGAAACCTTTTCCCGCACCAGATTTCGTTCCTACCGGGCATGCGCTACTACGCCGGTAACTGGGACACCACGATGTGGTGCATCAAACCCTCCGCCGCCGAAAAGATCGGGCGCGGCATCGTCGCGATCGCCAGCATGCCGCAGGCGCAACTGGAACGGTTTTACGGCAAAGACCGCGCCCAGATCCCGATGTACATGGGATATGCCTTCCGCGCCATGAACACCCACGGCCGCGCCCTGTTCACCCTCGTGCACCGAGCCATGCCATCCGGCCACGAGGACGAATACACGCTCACCGACGGCGAACGCATCTGCAGCACCGCCCTCGGCTGGAATTTCGGCGACGGCCACATGCACAACGAACAACTCATCACCGCCATGCAAGAGCGCTGCCATTTCGAACCCGGCGAAGTCCGCGTAGTCCTCCTGGACGCCCAACCCATCCACAAACAAACCCAGTCCTATCGCCTGGTCGACGCCGCCACCGGCGAATTCGAACGCGGCACAGTAAATGTCGCCGACATGGTGACCCGCCAACCCTGGGCCGACGACGTCCCCGTCCGCGTCACCCACACCGACCGCGAATGATCGGATGGTCGCAGCGCCTGCGGATCGTCACTCGAGCTCGTTGAACGGGCGCATGCCCTCGACCCCAAGTTCGACGCGAGTGGCGGCGATGAACTCGTCCTGCGCGGTCCACAACTGCTGGAACAGCTTCGGTGGAATTTCGCTCGCACCGTGGTTTGCGCGTGCTGCCGCGACTTGACGTGCGGCTGTGAGTATTTGCAGTCCGGTCGCAACTGTCTGTTCCGACCTGCACACGATCCGCAAGGCGACCCACGTGGACTCGAGTCTCTCCTTGTACGGTCGCCCGGATTCGTCGAAAAACGGCATTAGCTCATCGGGTGCCTGAGGATGCGGAACGGCCGAGATAAGTGCGGTCGGCTCGAGTGCGAAGGCGACATACTGCCGGTAAGCCGATGCGAACTCGTTGTAGGTCGACAGCCTGATATCTCGCCACTCGCGCTGGTGATCACGGTGCCATTGTCGTTCTTGATTCCGGATCGTCAGCCACCCGCCGAGCACGACTCCCAACAGCACGGCCAGTGCGGATATTGCAGGTCCCAACACGCCCACGCGTCCCTCCCACGAACTACGACAAGCATGAAACACGGAGTGCCCCAAGGGAAGGAACAATAGCTCGTCGCGATCGCCGGGTGTCCGTTCGCAGGCCAGGAGCTACCGTATGTAACCCACGATTCCGCGCGGCCGTTCGCTGCACGCAGGCCCGTTGATGTAGACATGTACGAGGCGACATCGACGAGGAGACAGGCCATGAACGTCAATGCGGGACGTGTCCGATGAGCGGTGACCCGCTGGTGCTGTTGCACGGTGTGGCAATGTCGGCGCGGGTGTGGGATCCGTTGGTCCCGAAGCTGTCTGCCCGGTACCAGGTACTCGCGCCGACCGCGCTGGGGCATCGGGGTGGCGCGGCGGTGTCGCGGCGGCCCGCGCGGATTGCCGACTTTGTCGACGAGGTCGAACGGCTGCTTGATGAAAACGGTTGGGCGACAGCACATCTGGTCGGCAATTCGCTCGGCGGGTGGACCGCCATCGAGTTGGCGCGGCGGGGTCGTGCACGTACCGTCTGTGCGTTCTCACCCGCCGGATTCTGGGATGCGGGGGGTACCGGGCATGCCGATTCGTCCGCGACCATCGCGCGCAACGTCACCTTCGCGCGCCTGACCCGGTCACTCGCACCGCTGACGCTGCGGTCATCGCTGGTGCGACGCTCGGCGTTGCGGGTCATCGCCGAACACGGCGATCGCCTCGAATCATCGGCGGCCGCGGGCATCGTCGCCGATCTGCTCGGCTGTACGGTCACCGATGATCTGCTGAACACCCGAGATGCGATCGCGGATTTCGAGCGGCTACCTTGTCCGATCACCGTGGCCTGGTCGCAGGCCGACCGCATCTTTCCGGTGGCGGTCAATGGCGCGATCGCCCAGCAGCGTCTGCCGGGTGTCACGTTCGAGGTTCTGCCCGGTGTCGGGCACGTCCCGATGATCGATGACCCGGAGTTGGTCCTGCGCACTATCCTGACCCGCACCAGCGAGGCTCCGTCTCCGGAGGATTCTCCATCGGAGCGGTGAGGTAACCACCGGTTCGCGGTATCCACATCTCGGGGCGAGCGTCGATTTCGTGAGGATCGGTGTCGCGTGCATGGTCACTCGAGGGTCCACCCAGAGAACTGGGGGCCCGCCCACCGATACGTTTCTCGGCCGATCCGCGAACTTCTCTGTGTGGTCCGGTGTCGATCGGCGGGCGTGGCCTGCCGCATCGGATCCTGAATTGGGGGAGTTCGGATGATGAACCGGGTGGGTATTGCGGCATTGGCGGCGGTGTCCGGGTCGGTGCTGGCCTTCGGGGTGGCGGGTGCGCAGCAGCCGGATCTGTCGAACGGGTTTCGATCGCCGAGCGGAAATATGACCTGCGTGGTTGCCGACAAGGGGGCGGTCTGCGAGATCGGCGACCATTCGTATGCGGCGCCGGCCAAGCCGAACAACTGCTATCAGGCGTACGGCGACCGCATCGTGCTGTTCCAGGGGGATCCGGCGCGGTTCACCTGCCACGGTGACACCATCCGGGACAGTAGTCTGCCGATTCTCGGCTACGGTCAGTCGTTCCGGTCCGGCGAAGTGGTCTGCGAGAGCCAGACGTCCGGCATGAAGTGCGCGAATACCCGTACCGGCCACTGGTTCTCGCTCGCGCGGGAGGGCTATCAGCTGGGTTGATCGGGTGGTGACGGGACCGGATTACGCACCGGTCCCGTTCCTCATCGGACGTGAACACCGGTCAGTTTCTCGGACACTTCCCATAGCCGCTCCTGCAACCGGACATCGTGCGACCGTGCGCTGGATTCGACCCGTACAGGATGGCCCTGGATCTCGAATAACCCTGAGGGGCCGTAGTATTCGCCACCCTGGACGTCCGGGTCGGTGGCGGCGCGGAGGGTGGGCAGCGCGCCCATGGCGGGTGTGCGGCCGAACAGGCGGGCGATGGCGAGATTCGGCAATCGAAAGCCCGCGGGGGAGTAGCGGAAGATCTCAGTACTCGCGCCACCGGGATGCGCGGCTGCGGCGATGGCCGAGGTGTCGTTGAGGCGGCGGTCGAGTTCATAGGTGAACAGCAGGTTGGCGAGTTTCGATTTGGCGTAGGCACTTCCGGTCCGCGCCGCCGGGTCGTCGGCGTCGATGCGGCCGAACCGATGGCCGATGCTGCTGACCGTGACGATACGTCCGGCCGGTGCTGCGACGATCCGGTCGAGCAGCAGCCCGGTCAACGCGAAGTGGCCGAGATGATTTATGCCCCATTGGATTTCGAAGCCATCGGCCGTGGCGCCGGTCAAGCCGGTCACTCCGGCATTATTGATCAAGAGGTCGATGCGGTCGTAGCGATCGCGGATCACCGTGCTCGCGTCACGGACCGACTCCAGCGCACCCAAATCGAGTTCGGCGACGTCGACAGCGGCGTCGGGAACCAGGCTGTGGATCCGATAGGCCGCGTCCTTGGCCTTGTCGGTGTTGCGACAGGCCAGTACGACGATGGCGCCGTGTTCGGCCAGCATCCGCGCCGTCTCGTAGCCGAGTCCGGTATTTGCCCCGGTCACCACGGCGATGCGTCCGCTTTGGTCGGGAATTTCGGTGTCGGTCCATCTGCTCATCAGCGTTGCTCCTAACATGAACGGTGCGTTCACTATTAAAGTGAACCAGTAGTTCATGTTCTGGGCAAGGAGCACGATGACCGAACGTCCCACCCGGCGCGCCGATGCGCTGCGCAATCGAGAAGCAATCCGCATGGCCACCCGCGACCTAGTGATCGACCGTGGCCCCGGCATCGGCATGGACGAGATCGCCGCAGCGGCCGGCGTTGCGGTCGGGACGCTCTACCGGCACTTCCCGACCAAAAAGGACCTCATCGACGCCATCGTCGCCGACTTGGCGGCCGTGATCGGCCGATCGCTGGACGCGGCCCTGGCCCGGGTCGCCGACGGCACCGGTTCGGCGATCGACGAGATCGTCGCGCTGCTGCAGGCCGTCGTGCTCGATATGCGCCAGGAACGACTGCTCAGATTCGCCGTCGCCGGACTCGCCGAGGAGGCGCTGCAGGAAATCCAGCAGAGGGGCCGCGCCGCGGTCGAACAACTCGTCGCCGCCGCCCACCGTGACGGTTCGCTCTATCCGGATATCACCGTCGACGATGTGATCCTGCTGCTGACCACCGCGCCCGACGACGCCGTAGCCCGAGCCGGACAACTCCGATGGCTGACCCTGGCGCGCCGCGCCCTCACACCGGGGGCCGAGCGGTGAAACTGTCGATAGTCAGAACGCGAGACAGGGAGGCGCCATGCACTGGGATCAGATGTCCGCAACGCCCGATGACCTCCGCGAGCGGGTGATGCGGGGGCGTCGAAGTGCCGGGCAGCTCGGGGTGCTCGGATCGATCATCGATGCGGCGGAAGGTCCGTGGCTCGGTGCGATGGATACCGATGGCCGGGGTGCCGCGGAGTTGCGGATGCACCTCGCCGGGCGCTTCCGCCTCACCGCGGTGGTCACGAGTGCCGGAAAGTTCGACCTCGTGCAGCTGACGGGACCGAGCGCCGATCGGGTGCTGTCGTCGAAGCCGTCGGTGCGGCGCGGCTGGGATGCGGATCAGCGCATGCCCAAACAGCCGGAGTGGCTGGATTACGTTGTGGGCTGGGTAATGTACGCCAGCGCGGAGATCGACCGTCGCGCGGTCGTCGAGTGGCGGCTGGCCGGCGCCGACCGGAAGCTTGCGGCGATGAACGACACGGTGGACAACCTGCGCGCCGGCCTCCGGGAACGCGAACAGCTGCGAGACGAGCTGGCCGCCGAGGTCGCGGAGTTGCGCAATGAACTCGAATCTCTCACCGGCAGTACATAATCGTTCCCACCGGTGGCAGATGGTCGCTCGTCCAGACATACTCGACGCTTGACATGACAACGTCGGTGAAAGGTGTCCGGGCATGACCATCGGCACGCTGACTGCACTGGTATTACTGGCCGCCGGCCTGCTCTTCCTGGTGGCCCTCGGCCTCGGAGTGTGGAAGTGGATAGCGATGGTCGGCGCACCCGACGGACGGGCGCACCCGTACGTCGATATCGCCCATCGCTCGGCCCTGCTCTATTCGTTCGCGACCGCGATGATCGCGATCTTCGTCGAACTGTCCGGCTGGCCCACCGCGGTCAACGCGACTGCCGCCGCCGTGCTGGTCCTGATGTTCGTCATCACGATCGCCAACTACGTCAACCACGGCATCCGCCGCGACACCGACAACCAGATGCACAACCCGCCACCCGCCATGCGCTGGGTGCTGGTCGCGCTGATAGTCGGCGAAATCGGTGGATTCTGCGTCCTGCTAACGGGATTCGCCGCCGCGCAATTCTTTTAGTCAGGCGACCCGATCGAATTCCAGGTGGAGTTCTTCGGGCGCTCCCACACTGATGCCGACCGCCGGACGAATCGTCGTGTCCGGTACGAGCCGGAAGTTGGTCAGCCGGGCCAGTATTCGGTCCAATGCGATCTGCAGTTGCAGTCGTGCGAAATGCCGACCCAGGCAGCGGTGGATGCCGATTCCGAAGGCGAGGTGTGGATTTCGAGAGCGGTCGAAATCCAGCCGGTCCGGATCGTCGTACCTTGTCGTGTCGCGATTGCCCGACCGCCAGTGCACCGCGATCCGGTCGCCCTTTGCCAGCGGCACGCCGAGCAAGTCGTTGTCCTGCACGACCAGTCGGCCCATCACACTCACCGTCGAAGTGAATCGCAGCAGCTCGTCCAGGTCGCGCTCGATCCAGTCCGGTTGGCGCAGACGCGCTTCCAGGCCCTCGTGCTTCGTCAGGAACTGTGCGATATAGGCGAGTACGCCACGGGTGGTGTCCAGACCGCCGAGCAGCAGCACCGTGACCACGCCGAGCCGCTCTTCCTGCGTCAGCGCCCGCCCGCCCGCTACCGTCGCGTCCACGAGCGACTGCAGGAAATCGTCGCCGGGTTCGGCCGCCCGCTCGGCCATCAACTCCGCTGCCAGCATCGCGACCGCCGCGAAACTTTCGGGGGTGTTCTGCACCGATACCGCGGTGACCGCGTCCACCGCTCGGCGCAGCCGGTCCTCGTTGTCGTCGTCGAGCACCACCTTCGCCAGCGCGCCCGCGGTGAACGGAATCGCGAACCGGCTGACGAATTCGACCTGCCCGTCCGCCTCGAAACCATCGATCAGCTCGTCGGCCTGCTGTTCGAGCACGGGTCGGTAGCGGGCCAGCGCCGCACGCGAGAAGGGACCATTCAGAAACGCGCGAAAATCGCTGTGCAGCGGGGGATCGACGTCGATCGGCGGCAGCGCGACCGGCACCGTGGTGAGACCGGGCATGGTCGAGCTGAATACCTCGGGATGGGCGGCCACCGTGACCAGATCCGCGTAGCGCGTGACGATATGCATCCCGCCGCCGAAATCCGAGTGGACGACCGGGCACTGCGCGCGTGCCCACCGCAGCTCATCGTCGAGCCGAGCGCAGTGCTGCTGATCGAACCAGTCGAGCTGATCGAAGAAACGCTGATGGCTGTCGGTCATTTCGCCGATCGTTCGCCGGGCACCCGCTGGTGTCAAGGGGTGCTCGGCGCGTCGAATACCTTGTGCCGCAACAAATTGCGGCACAAGCGGACTACTGTGCGGTGTGCTGCCGCTTCGGCAGCTTCCAGCCCGGGCGCGGGAAGTGGCAGGTGTAGCCGTCCGGGTAGCGCAGCAGGTAGTCCTGGTGCTCGGGCTCGGCCTCCCAGAACTCGCTCGCCGCGGTCACCTCGGTGACCGCCTTGCCCGGCCACAGGCCCGAGTCATCGACATCGACGATGGTTTCCAGTGCGACGCGCTTCTGCTCGTCGTCGAGATAGAAGATCGCCGAACGGTAGCTGGTACCGATGTCGTTGCCCTGGCGGTCCTTCGTCGTCGGATCGTGGATCTGGAAGAAGAACTCCAGCAGCGCCCGGTAGTCGGTCTGCGCCGGGTCGTAGATGATTTCGACGGCCTCGGCATGGCCCGGATGGTTGCGATAGGTGGGGTGATCGTTTTGCCCGCCGGAGTAGCCGACTCGCGTCGAAATCACCCCCGGCTGCTTACGGATCAAATCCTGCATGCCCCAGAAGCATCCGCCGGCCAGAATCGCCTTTCGCGTATCACTCACGCGTCCTCCTTAGTGAACAGGGTCTTGTACCGACCGTAGCCTTCCGCCTCGAGGTCATCGAGGTGGATGAACCGCAGGGCCGCCGAGTTGATGCAATACCGCAGGCCGCCCGCCGCGCGCGGTCCGTCGGTGAACACATGCCCGAGATGGCTGTCACCGTGCGTCGAACGCACCTCGGTGCGGATCATCAGATGACTGAGATCCCGCTTCTCGACGACGTTCTCGCTATCGATCGGCTTGGTGAAACTCGGCCATCCCGAACCGCTGTCGAACTTGTCGACCGAGGCGAACAACGGCTCACCGGAGACCACATCCACATAGATACCCGGCTCGTGATTGTCCCAGTACTCGCCCGTGAACGCCCGCTCGGTCCCGTTCTGCTGGGTGACGTGGTACTGCTCGGGCGACAGCGCGTCCACCGCGGCGGGGTTCCGGTTGTATTCCTGTGCCACCTGACCTCCTCATATCGGCCCCACGTATAACCCGCGGTCCGATCCGGAAAGTCCCCGCCGAGCAGCGCGTCACACTTCGGTCATTATTGCCCGGCCAGGACCTCGCGCAGTGTGTGTGCGAAGGCTTCGGGCCGGCCCGGGTATCCGTATTCGCCACCGAGGAAGCCGCCGTGATGGCTCGGGAATACAGTTGCCTGCTGGCCGAGCAGCGCGGCAGTGGCCGCCGATGTGCGTGCGGTGAAGGTCCCCGCGGACTCCTCGCCGACGGCGATCACGACCCGGGTCGGGGCGGCGGACAGCGCGGTGACATCGGGGTGATAGCTGCTGATCGCCCAGGACCGGTCGGACAGCAGCGGATCGTCCCGGGAACCGTCGTCCTCACTCGGCATTCCGAACATGGCGGGATCTGCGGTGGGCTGGGCGAAGTAGTCGTCGGTGTATTCGCCTTGCCACGAGGTCATCGCGATGAAGGTCGCCATGCCCGCCCCGAAGCCCTTGGCCTCGTATGTGTCGCGAACTCCCGCACGCGCGCGCTCGGCGGCGGCCGCGTCGGGCAGCACCGGAATCAGCGGCGGCTCATGGGCCACCACCGTGCTGACATCGTTCGGATAGGCCGCTACCAGCGCGAGCGCGGTGACCGCGCCGCCGCTGCTCCCGAACAACTCGACCGGGCCCGCGCCGAGCGCCTCGATCACGGCATGCACGTCCTCGGCCTGGACCATCGGCGTGTTGTCGACCCGACCGTCCTTGCGCGTGCTGCGGCCGAGCCCGCGCGGATCGTAGGTGACCACCGTGCGATCCGGAAAGTACGAGGCCAACGTGCTGAACCCACCGGCATCCATGGGCTGCCCGATCATGACCAACGGTGGGCGTCCCCCATCAGTGGGCAGTGGCCCGTGCACGTCGTACACGATGTCGGCTCCGGCGGTTTCCAGCGTGTGTGTCGTCATACCGATATCGACGTCGCTCCCGCCGAAAATTCATCGGTTCCTGCGGAAGGCATCGCGGAGCCAGGGCGCCCGGCGGTGGTGCGGGCGGAACCGGTCGGCCCAGCGGGGGTTCGATTCGTCGCGGCGGTAGGCAGCGAGCTGGCCGGCCATCGCGAAGTGCAGGTGGGTGGCCTTGCCGACCACCTCGCCATCGGTTGCCAGCGCCTCCGGCCTGGGCAATTGCACATACAGTTCGGGTAGGCGGCGCTCGCCGTAGACCTTGCTGTGGCCGATCGCGGCCAGCAGTAGCGCCACCAATGCGCGGGTGCGTGACCAGCGCAGATCGGCGCGCAGCCAGCGGACGTCGAGTAGTCCGGCGTCGAGCCGGTCGCGGAAGGCGGGTACGGCGCCGTGCGGGTGGTAGGGGCCGTTGCCGATGAACAGGAACCACACTCGCTGCCAGCGATCGTC
>NZ_BAGN01000420.1 GCF_000308835.1 Nocardia vinacea NBRC 16497
TCGCGGCTCGCCCCGGGACAGTCGGTGCACCTGCCCGACGCGCCGTTCCTGCACCTGTTCGTGGCCCGCGGCGCGGTGACACTGGAGGGTGCCGGCCCGCTGCATACCGGCGACGCGGTGCGCTTCACCGCTACCGGTGGCCAGCAGGTCACCGCGAGCGAGCCCGCCGAGATCCTGATCTGGGAAATGCACGCCAGCGTCCAGTTCCGACCCTCGGTGCCCATCCACCGTCAGGGGAACCATTCCGCGCAGTACACCATCGGAGCCCGAGACGACAGATTCATCGACCGACGCAGCCGCTGCCACGGCGGCTCCGCCAGAACTACGTCCGCGTCACCGGGCCAGCGCGCCGAACCCACGTCTACCTGCTCTACAACGGCAGTACGAACTGTGTCGTCACGTGGAAGACGCGCTGGGTGGGAACAAAGACAGCGGTGGTGGCTACCATCCAGATCGCCAACGATGACAGCACCTACAAGAGGGACGACAACGCGTACGAGTACTACGCCGGCCCTACGAAGGTCAGTGCCCGCGGCAAGTGCATCTAGTATCAACCCGAGGTGGCAGGCCGCCGCCTTCGCCCGCCTGGCCGCGGCAGTGGCAGGAACTGATCCCGATAAAGCCATCCAGATTGCCAACCGCGCCGAATTCATCGCTGCCACAACCAGTACCAATCCAAAGCGTCAGGCCACCGCACTTGGACATATGGCCGAAGCAGTAGCGAACGTCGACCCTCGCCGCGCCGAAATGGTTGCCTCTGCCATCAGCGACCCAGAGCGACAAGCCATCACCCTCATTGACGTGGCTCTGGTGGTGGCTAGCGCCGAGCCGGACAGCGCTGATCGACTCGCCAGCCAAGCCAAAAATGTCGCCTCTACCGTGACCGGCCTGCGGGAGGCGGCTCATATCAAAGCCAAGCTGGCGACTGGCAAGCCAAGCCGAATCCATCGCCACCACCCTCACCAGCTCGTCACAGCAGGCCAATATCCTCACCCGAGTAGCCGCAGTTTTCGCCCCGAGACGGGCACACGCCCGGCAAGACAACGGCATCCCTCCTACAGTGGGTATTCGGCTTCGATCACCAATCGCCCACCGGAAAATCGCAGGTCATCACCGTTCCCATGTTCGACACGCCCCGCCCCAGGCGCCACAAAATTGGGCCGATCGACCAACGCCCGCAGGGGCGTAGCGATCCCTCAGACCGGATACGTACCCGCGATGACCAGGCGTTTCCCAGTTGCCCATGTTTGCGTGTCCTGCCCCTGCTACCAAGTGTCGTAGTCGGCATCCGACCGCGTCACGTTTTTCTCGGCTGGTCACGCACGGTCGATCACGGTTAGGTTTGCCGAGTAGATACGATCGCCGAAATAATCGTTGCGGTCACGGCATTCGGTCACGGCCCGCTCGGTGTACCGTTTTGCTTCCGCCATTTCGTTCAGTCGGAAGCAGTTGAGTCCGAGCAGCCCATATACCTTCCCGAGATAGCGGCGACCGGCCTTGCGGTCATCGGCGAGTTCGTCGAGCAGTTCGTGTAGTACGGCATTGCTGCCCTGGTAGCGACCCGCGTCGCTGAGATCCTGTGCGAACGCGATGCGCTCGCGGCAACGCGCCAGTTGTGCCCCGATGTCCGTTCCGGATTCGAGCTCCCTCGCGACGACGACCGTGTCGAGGTTCTCGGCGTAGATCCACGCCCCTTCCCGATCGCCTGCGTCCTCGCATCGTCGCAGGGCGTCCTCGGTGTAGTGGGCGGCTTCGCGGAATTCGCCGCGGCGCATCGCGTTGACGCCGAGCAGGCCCATGATCTTCGTCAGCAGATCGTCGATTCCAGGGCCAGTCGAACCGTGCAATTCCACAAGCAGTCGCTGTAGCGTCGCCGCGCTGTCCGCGTGCCGACCCTCGTTGCTGAGCTGTTCGGCCTTGACGAACTGGTCGTGCCAGGCATTGACCGGATTCGCGTGCCCGGCTGGCATGAGAGTCGCCATGGCCTGCGGATAGCCGTTCGCGGCGAGGATCTGGGCTATGGCCAGCAGCGTTCCCACCCACCGTTGGACCGCTTCCCGGTCCTCTCTGACAAATTCGGGGACTGTCTGCCACCTCGGGAACGACGCGACGATCGAGGTGCTGTGGTCACGGCACATGCTGACGAACGCCGCCATGTCACCCGCCTGATACGCAGCGAACAGTCGGCTGCGGAGATTCTCGTTCACGACGACCTCCCGGCTACCGCGTCGCGCATCTCGGCCAACAAGTGGCCAGCGAAGAGACCGCCGGGCCATCGGCCCACGCGCGCATGCCGAGCGGCGATCCGCACCGCGTCTCCTGAGGTTTCCGTCGGCTGGTACCAGGTGAGGTTGTTCGCCGGGAGATCGAGGGCGACCGTCGCGAATGGCGTTCCGGCCGCGGCGATTACGTTGACCACGGCTTTGGTGCCCGAGCAGACGTCGAACCGACCTCGCAGGCTGATCACCACCCACAACGCGGCTTCTATGGCGACGGTTCGCAGTACGCCTTCCGCGAAGTGGCCCACCGGCGCGACGTCGGCGGCGAGCCACGAGAGAGAACCGACATGCGTCCCGATCGTCCGCTCCAGCTCGTCCGCATGGGCCAGCACCCAGCCGCTGAAGAGCACGGCCTCGGCTTCGCAACTGCCGACGACCACCACGTGGCAGCCGGTGCTGTAGAACCTCTGGTAGGACACTATCCACGCCGGTCGTTCGCGCCCAAGGCGCAGTGCATCCATCCAGCTCAGAGTCGCGGTCGCGGCGGCCGGCGGCCGGTCCAGCCGCATCGCCGAGTCGGCGGGTATCAGCACGGTGTCCGACCGCACCACGGGTAGCGGGAAGGTGCCGGTGACGATTTGGCTTCCGTCGTAGTGGATCCGGGTGGGCGCGCCGAGACCGCACAGACCCGTGTAGATCACCGGCAAATCGGCCGGGTCGGTCGCAGTGACATCCAGACGGCGCAGGCACTCCAGTGGGGTCTGGACACCGAAGATCTCGGTGTCCAGTAACGCCCGCCACACGATGTCCGGCCGGTCCTGCAACAACATCGTCAGGTGATGTTCGGTCGAGCCGTTGGTCACCGTGGGCCGGTCCGCCCCGACCAGGACGTCGTAGTTCGCGATCCCGGCCGTCAATGCCTCGAGGGTGCACCAGGCTCGGGTGAGGTAGTCGTCGGCGTCATCGAGCAGAATCGCGGTTCGGCCGAGAAGTTGCAGTAGTCCGGTCAGGCGTATGCCCTGCTCGAACTCCGCCCGCTCCGCGAGGGTACGGGGTTCCTGGGGCAGGCAGCTGAAGTCGTACCAGAGGTGCATTCGCGCCAGCAGCACGGCCAGCAGCGGGCGACCGGCTACCAGGTCCCGGACCACGGTGAAACCGACGTCCGCGTGGGCGGCTGCAACGCCGTTGTCGGCGGTGATGCGCTCGAGGTCGCTGATTTCAGCGTGGACCTCGGCCAGGCCCGCCTCATCGAGTGTCTGCCGCAACACGTTCACCACGAGCGACTCCGCCAGCTCCGATCCCGCCGGGCCGACCGCGGTGTTCGAGTTTCGGAGAACCTTTCTCGGTGTGTGCAACCCCCGCCGCTCCGCGACGTAGATGGCCTCGCACATGGCTGCGACAAGTTGCCAGGCCGCCAGCCGAGCCTGCGTGCCGTCCGGGTCGGGAGCGGTGGGCGTGAGCCATCGGTGGGATAGGAAGCAGTAATAGTGGCCAGGACAGAGCTGGGTGGTCAGCTCATCCCGGCAGTCCTGCATGCGCTCGAAACGGCCGCGGCCGATGAGCACAAGCAGTGGCAACCAGCTCGTCGCCGGTACGTTGGACGGTCGATACTGAGTCACCAACGGTGGCACGTCTTCGTCAGCTGCCCAGCCGACAAACACCTCCGGTGGCGCGCTCAAAGGATACGACCAGACAATCCCGTCACCGCCGTCCTCCGAGGCGATCGTGGCATTGAGCAGATCACTGTCGAGGGTCCACTGGAGGTGTCCGTCGGGAAAGGCCAGCGGCCGATGCCTCAGTTTCGGCGCCTGCTCCAGCAATCGCGAAGTCCGAGGTGTCAGTTTGCGGAGCGGCTCGCGTTGCGCGTCCAGCCGGGCTTGGGCGAATGTCTGAAGGGGCACATGTCCTTTGGCCACGGCGGCGGCCAACCAGCGGAAGCCGATCTCGTCATATCGCCGGGCTCCGCTCGCTCTGGCGTATTTCAACGACCGGCCCGCGGACTCGCTCCGGCCGTGCCCCGCCAACAGCCCTGGGCTCGCGGCCAACGTCTCGGGAGGCACGTCGCGCCAAGGGCTGATGTCGATCGCATCGAGAATATGGCCAAGGGGGTCGTCGGTCGATGTCAAGACTTCCTCCCCGGTCCGATTCATTGCCCCTGCGTCGAGGGTAGCGGCAGGATGACGGGCATGGACTTGTCAGACGCGCTGTGGAACGAAGCCGTTACCGCCTCCGACTACACCGGGCCGGATGAGAAGTATCGGTTAGCGGTGTTCGAGCAGTACAAGCTGTGCGTGCAGATGGCCGACCAGGTCAGCGCGCGGCGCAACCTGGCAAACACGTTCTTCCTCTCGCTCAACAGTGCCGTCGCGGCCGCGCTGGTCGCGGCTGCGGGCGGGAAACTGGCCGATGCCTCGGTGTGGGCGTTGCTGGCCGGTGTGCTTGTTCTGCTGGCCCAGTGCACGGCGTGGTTTGTGATCGTGCGCTCGTATCGGTTACTGAATGCGGCCAAGTTTGCGGTGATCGGCGCGTTCGAGGAGCGGCTGCCGGCGTTCGCTTACTCCCGCGCTGAATGGAGTGCCCTGGGCGAGGGCCGTGACTGGCGCAGGTTCCTACCGCTGACCCACGTTGAGCAGTGGGTACCGGTCATCTTCGCCGTGGCCTACCTCATCGGATTCTTGGCACTGGTTGCGTGAGCCGGTCTTCGCACACTCCGACGCCATCCGCACAAACAGGTCCCACGCGCCCCGTAATGACCGAACCAAGCACCCAGACCAAAGCCCTACTCCCCTCGCACCGCATGAATTCGTCCTTCCCGACATCCTGCCCAGACTCGACGAGCCGCCACGGCTGTCGAGGTTCACCGGCGCCCTGTTACGCGCCCGCTGTCCCAGTGCAGCCAAAACGTTTGCGACGCAATACCGACGACATCCCGATCGAAATCCAGTGCTCGCACGTGATCGCGCTCCAGCCAGGACTCGTGGCCCACGTGCCGACTCGTCGTCGCCGTCCACCACCAGCCCGGGAAATGTCCCCGCCCGACCAGCGGAACGGGCGCACCGGCCGCGCATCCTCGAACCCCACTTCCGCGCACGAGGACAGCCGCAACCGGTGCCCAACACCGACCGCGTCGACAACATCCAGCTCAACCAACTCCGGGTGGGCGTGCAATGCCCCACGCCACCGCGCCGGTATGCCCGCAACGCAACCGATATTCGATACCAGACCGCGCGAACTGCACTGGTGACACGAGAACGAGCAAGATCCACTGACAAAAAGGAAGATCAACTGTCACAGGACACCGGCCGCCCCGGTACCAACTCGACATTGACACTCACCTGGCTGTCCGTTCTCGTGCGGACTGGCGTAGTGGGAGCGCACGATCTGCGGTTCGCCATTCGCCGTCTCGGTGTCATCAGCCGCACCTTCTCATCCGAGTTTGCGGATTTCTGGCCAATCATGACGGAGGCGGGAATGCGGTCGGGCGGCTCGTTGTCCGGAAACTGGACGAAATCTGCCAGCGGAGGCGGCGAAGCGATCAGGGCGGGTCCGGAACCCGCCAGGTCGTAGACCTCCAGCAAATCGGTGTGCTGGGCCTCCCGCGGCTCTGCCCGTTGGAACTGCGCGCGATTGAGGCGCACCGCGAGCCATCGACCCGTCTGGTCCCGGCCGGTCGACACTCCATTGGGTAGCAGGGGTGCGGACTTCGGCGCACGAACGGAGGTGGAGCCGGTGCGGTTTCGAACGTTCCAGACGGCGACCGCGCCATCCTCGGTCACCACGGCGAGTGCGTTGCCGTTCCGGCTGAGGTTCAGCGAGGAAATCTTCGCGGTGGTCGGCGGTAGCCGCCACGGCATCGGATCACCGCCGATCAGACCTGTCCAGCCCGTGACGTCGCGGCCCTCGGCGACCGCGAACTCGGACCCGTCCCCGTTTGCCGCCCCGAATGTCGCCTCATGCCAGAGATCGGTGCGGTAGTCGGTGACGGACGACATCCGCACCTGCTGATACAGCAGGGCCGTCCGCACCGCGGGGTTGTCGGCCGACAGCATCGCCGCGTCGGTCACCACCGTCAGCCGCGACAGCAGGTGCCGAGCCAGCAACGCCCGGATCACCGGCAGCATCGGCCACTTGTCCGCATCGAGGCCCTGACTGCCTTCGCCGCCGCGATCCGCACTGCGATTCAGATCACTCCAAAGGTCGGCGACAGCCAGGACCAATAATCTCCGAGGCGAGTACAGCGCCGCCGCAATTCCCGCCCAGCGGTGCGATCTCAATTGTTTCCAAGCGGTTCGGATAACACCTGGACCATGCTCACGGCGCCGAATGGGCCTCGTCATCGACCTCCTGGGCCGAGGTGCGCAGATAACACCGACGGGAAATCCATCGGAATGTAAAGACTTGATTTATTCGTAACATTTTTGGTCCGACCTATCCCCGCCCATGGGGATATTTGCCAGCTGCGCATGGGCATGGCAGTGCAACAATCTGACACTGCATGGCATGGCATGCCAAACGCCACCACGTAGCCCTTTAGGACCACCGCATGACCGTCAACGCGAACGTTTCCGAAATCGCCGAATTCGAGCTGCCGTCACTGGTGTTCCCCTTTCGATCGGCGCAAGTGCGGGCGGACGCCACGGAACTGCGAGCCCGCACTTGCACATGGGCGCAACGGCAGGGAATCATCGGACTCCGTGGCGCCGCCCGGCTGCAGAACTCCGATCTGCTCGACCTCGGCATCGGCATGACAGGGAGCGCGGACGCGGAACAGGCCTCCGTGCTGCTCGACTGGTTCCTATGGATGTTGCTCTTGGACGATCGCGTCGACAACGGGCCCTGGGCGTCCGACGGCGTACTCGAAGAGTTCACCAGATCGGCCAGGGCGATCGTCGAGCCTGGAGTTGTCGCCACTATCTCGACCGATCCGATGCTTCGGGCGTTGGCCGGCGATCTGTGGCCGCGAACTGGCGGGCTCGCCGGTTCCGCCACGATTGGACGGCTCGCCGGACATGTCATCCGACACCTGGATGCGCAGTGCGCCATGCAGGCCCATCATCGCGGTGAACGCGATCTCAACCTCGATGATTATCTCGAACTGCGTCGCGATCTGTTCGGCGCCGACGTGTTTTTCGACCTGATCGAGATCGTCGATGGCCTGTGGCTACCGATGGCGGGTGCCACCGGCGCACTCGTGACGCGGTTGCGGGCCTGCGCGGGGGACGTCGCGGCCTGGACCAACGATGTGTTCTCCGTCGAGAAGGACCTGGCACTGGAGGAACCCGCCAATCTGGCCATCCTGTTACGCCGGGACCGTGGTGGCTCATGGCAGGATGCCCTCGACACCGCCGGGACAATGATCCACGATCGGATCGCCCAATTCATCACGATACGTGGTGAACTATCGCGCACCGCCTCCGTTGCGCAAGCCCGGTCGCTGGAAAGCTTCGCCGATCGCCTGCAGGCCACCATGCAGCTGTGTCTGGACTGGCACCGGACGACGAGCCGCTACCACTGGCAGCACGCGACCGGGACACCGGCGAAGACACGAGAGATGATCAGCACCAGATCCACCCCGCCCAGCCTGCTGATGGCCGGATTCGAACGTGACCCCTACACGATGTACCGCCTCCTGCGAGACGAGTTTCCCGTTGTCCATGACGAACCCGTCGACGCCTGGCTGCTCAGCCGGTACGAGGACGTGCGATTCGCCCTGTGCGACCCACGATTCAGCTCACGCAACTATTCCTGGCAATTGGCTCCGATGCTCGGGCGCACTGTCTTTCAAATGGAAGGCCGTGAACACACCGCCCATCGGACAGCAGTGGTACCGGCGCTGCGCGGCCGCGGATTGGCCACCCTGGACCGCGCCATTCACACCGCCGCTCACGACTTGGCCGCCCGTGTTCGTGTCCGACTGGACCAGCGGGGCCGAGCCGACTTGGTGCAGGATTACTGCAGGCAGCTGACGCGCAACATCATTGTGGCAGCTCTCGGTCTGCCAGCGCAGGACGCGGCCCAGTTGCAGGAATGGTACGAGACCGGGTTCGCCTATGTGACCAATGCCCGCCAGGAGCCGACCATCCTGGCTGCCGGAATGGCCGCCGGCGCAGCGTTGTTCGCCTACCTTGCCCCGCACATCGCGGAACGTCGCGACCAGCCCGGGGACGACCTGTTGTCGATCCTTTGTCAGTATCGAATCGACGGTCACCTGCTGTCCGACGATACGATCAAGGGATACTGCGGCACCCTGCTCGCCGGCGGAGAGACCACCGACAAGGCGATGTCATCACTGCTGGCCAATCTGATCGACTATCCCGATCACCTGGCAGCAGCCCGCACGGATCCGCACTTCATCTCGGCGGCCTGGGCCGAATCGCTTCGGCGCAACCCGCCGTTCCACTCCGCCACCCGCCAGACCACCACCGAAGTCGAGCTGCCGTCCGGAGTGATCCCGGCGAACGCCACGGTCATATGCCTGCTCGGCGCAGCCAACCGCGACCCACGCCGGTTCACCGACCCCGACCTATTTTCACCAGGACGCACCGACGGCGCTGTCGACCGAGAATTCAACGCCGCCTCTACCCACGTGTCCTTCGGCGCAGGCCGGCATTTTTGCCTCGGTTCCCACTTGGCCCGCGCCATAGCCGAAACCGGCACCAAGGTCCTGCTCGACACCCTTCCTCGGCTGCGATGGGCCGAGGGTTTCACGCCGAAAGAGACCGGCCTGCTGTTGCGCTCTCCCGAGTCGTTACTGGTGCAGAACTGACCAGCTCTTTCCAGATGAGCGACATCGAAATCAGCGATCAGCTGGCCACCATCACTGCCTGCTGGCGGCTGCGGCACGTTCCCAGCGGGGACGTGTGCCCGGTCATAGGCACGGTTGTGCGGCACCGAGAGCAGCGGATTCATCGATGGTGACCGATGTTCCGTCGACGTGTTACAACCGGGCCGCCGAGCTTTTGACGCTGGCTCGCCAAGCATGCGAGCCGGTGCTGTGGGAGGCGGTCGGTTCACTACCGGAGCCGTTGCGCCGGATGGCGGGCTATCACTTCGGGTGGTGGGACGTAACCGGAGCCCCGGCGACGGGTGATCCTGGAAAGTCGTTGCGAGCCGCAATAGCGATCGCCGCGTCCACCGCGTCCACCGCGACCGGCGTTCGCCCGGCAGCGGCCGTGCACGCGGCGGCCGCAGTCGAGTTGGTGCACAACTTCTCCCTGATTCACGACGACGTGATGGACGCCGATCCCGTGCGGCGGGGGCGCGCGACCATCTGGAAATTGTGGGGGACCGCAGACGCAATCCTCCTCGGTGAGGCCCTGCACGCGCTGGCGATCCCAGTGCTGGTAGCTGGGATGCCGAAGACCGTGCTGGATGACGCGCTGGTCCGGTTAACCGCCGCGGTGATCGAGATGTGTCGCGGCCAACACGAAGATTGCTCATTCGAAACTCGCCGGACGGTCTCGGCGGAGCAGTACCTGCGGATGGCGGAGGGCAAGACCGGAGCGCTGATGGGAAGTGCAAGTGCACTGGGTGCCCTGTGCGCCGGGGCAGACGAGCTGACGGTGGCGGCGATGGATCGCTTCGGCCGCGAGCTCGGGCTGGCGTTCCAGTTCGCCGACGATCTGATCGGAATCTGGGGCGACCCGGCCGTGACCGGCAAACCCGCCGGCAACGACCTCGCCCGCCGCAAACGATCCCTGCCCGTGGTAGCCGCATTGGCATCGCGCACCGAGGCTGCTGTGGAGTTGGCCCAGTTGTACGACTCCGATATCCCGATGAGCCCCGCGGATGTCGTTCGAGCGATGGAGTTGGTCGAGGCAGCGGGTGGACGGCGCTCGGCGCAGCAGTACGCCGACCAGAAGATGACGGAGGCAATCGGCGTACTGCGCGACCAAAGGCGCGCCCGCGATCTGATCGCATTGGCCGACCTTGTGGCACACCGGAATCGGTGAACCAGACTATGTTCGTACGCCTGCCCTGCGGTCGCGGTCTGTGCACCGATACGGAATGCGCATTCGTTTGACATTCGACACAAAGGCCGCCATCAGTTCTCGATCAGCCACCGACCAGGCCGACGGCCTCCGCATCGCCTCGTGGGTGAACGTCTTCGCTCGGGCGCCGTAGAAGTCGAGCCGGTGGAAGACCAGCTTGGCGGTGTCTGGTATCGGCTGCCCGGAGAACACCTGGATGAGCGTGAACAGCAACTTGGTCCCAGGACGGTAACCGCGATCGAGGATGTCGAGTCGCATTATTCGGCCTCCCCGCGGAGAAACGATGGTAAGCGCCGCCTGCTGGAGCACCGCGCGCGCGTCGACGTGCTCGGGATCCGCGGAGTTGAAGGCGGCGACCAGACCTGAGGTGTCGCCGATCACGATCATCCAGCATCGGCTTCGGTGTTGGTGATCGCTTCTCGCACAGCGCTATCGATCTCATCCGCCGTCACCGCATGCCCGTAGTCGAGAACGGGGATATCCCATGCCTCATTCCATCGGCGAGTGCGTATCGCGGCCAGCACACAGCACTGCTCGCGCTGGCGAATCCCGCGCTGGACACGGTCGCCGGTCTGTTGGTCGGTGCGGGCAGCAGCGCGTTGGCAACCGATCCCGCCCTGCGGTGAGCCCGGTCCCTCGCGGCGAGGGCCACGAAAGGTGCCTGGTCGGGTGGTGGGACGACCCCGGTCGAGTGACCGCGAGACAAATCGGTCAACCGATGCCGAGCCCGAATGGGTGGTGGGGACCCGTGCCGGGTTCGGGAAAGGTCACGGTAGGTGATGAGCGAGGACGAGCTGGATCGGTGGGCGTTGGATCGGTTGCCGTTCCCATACGCGGAGGCGCTGCGGCTGCGCGCTGCCGGTGTCAGCGACGAGGTGATCGCGCAGGTGCTGGCCGTCGATGTCGATTCCGTGGGGTCGGTGTTGCAGATGGCTGAGATGAAACTCGCCGCGATCCGCACCCAGGAGTGAGGATGACCGTGCGTGTGCGCAACCCGCTCCTGTCGCTGGTCGCGATTGATTATTCTGAGACGATGGTGGCCGCGTGGCCGTTGATCGGGCGGGCCGAGGAACTGGACCGGCTGCGGGAATCCACCGCGCCCGCCGCCCGTGGTTTGGTGCTGGTTGGGTCCGCCGGGGTCGGAAAGACACGTTTGGCGGGTGAGATCCTTTCCTGCTGGCGAGGTCAGGGACGGCGGTGTAGGTGGTTCGTGGCCACTCGCTCGGCACGGTCGGTGCCGTTGGGGGTGTTCGCCGAGGTCGCCGAGACCGGCGACGGTGATTCGCTGCGCCGTATCCGTTCGGTGGTCGCGGCGCTGACCGACGGCGGGGGTGGGGGTCGGGTACTGCTGGTGATCGATGACGCGCACCTGCTCGATGAGCAGTCCGCACTCGTACTACACCAAATCGTGCGTCATGAGCGCGCCGATGTGCTGTTGACTATGCGCAGCGGCGAGCCCAGCCCGGATGCGGTGTCAGGGTTGTGGAAGGACCAGCTCTTGGCGCGGCTGGATCTACAGCCGTTGTCGCAGCTCGAGACCACCGACTTGCTCAACCGTGTGCTGGGCGGACAGGTCGAATCCTCTGCGGCAGTAGGGTTGTGGCGTTTCACCCGCGGCAACGTGCTGCACCTGCGGCACCTGGTCGACGGTGAACGTGCTGATGGCCGGTTGACCGAACGAGAAGGGGTGTGGGTCTGGGAAGGGCGCCCGGAGATCTCTGCGCCGCTGGCCGAACTGATCGACACCGGCATCGCCCGGCAACCGGCGCCCGTGCTGGCCGTGGTGGACATGTTGTCGGTAGCCGATCCGCTCGAGGTCGAGGTGCTGACGGCGCTATGTGATCCGGACGCGGTGCAACTCGCCCACCGAGCTGGTCTGATCACTGTCGACACCAGTGGCGCCCCAGCGCTGGTGCGGCTTGCCCATCCCCTGCTCGGCGAAGTACACCGGGCGCGCAGCTTGCCCGCCCGGTTACAGGCGCTGCGAAGCAAGGTCGCACGCGAGCTGGAACTCCAGGACAACTCTCGCGGGCCGATTACGCTGGTTCGGCGCGCTGTGCTGATATGTGAATCCGACCTCGCACCCGACAGCGACCTGCTGATCGAGGCTGCTCGCGCGGCGCTACGGCTGTCGGATCCGGTCACCGCGGAACGCCTAGCGCGCCGCGCCGTCGAGGCGGGCGGCGGCCGCCGGGCACACCGCGTGCATGTCGGTGGGTTGGTCGATGCGCAACGGTTCCGGGAGGCATACGAGGTCGCCGTCATGCTGACGGAGTCCGCTTCATCGCCGCGAGAACGTGTTCTCATGGCCATTTTCAGTGCCGTGGTCAAGGCCACGATGGTGTATAACGCGGCTCTGACGTTTTCGGCCGCCGCTCAGACCAAACCGGTGCTGGCGGTCGAGGCAGCACAGGCGGCGCTGAACTCAGCAGAACTGTTCAACGATGGCTACGAGTTATTCGCTGTCATCGGGCTCACCGCGGGCAACGCGATGCTCGGCCACTACAGCGCCATGGCGGCATCTGCCGAACGCGGATATGTGATGGGCCGAAACTCTCAGCACACTGCCACCACCGCACTCCTGCACGGCTTTTATCACCTGGGTGGGTCTGCACCGGCGGCTATCTCGCCCAAGCTACCCAGCTGGTCGAACGACTCACCCACGAATCCTTGGAGTTCCCCCTCGCCTATTCTTACTGGTCGTTCATCGACGGACTTGTCGCAACAGCCCGGGGAGATCTGGCCTCGGCTGTCCAACGGTGCCGAGAAGCGCGAGCGGTGAGCGTGTCCGCAGAGTCCACCTGGACACAAACCTCCGCGCTGCTGTACCAGGTCATCTCAGTCGCTATGAGCGGCGACGCCGCGACTGCGGCTGCGTTGCTGGAGGAATACCAGCCAGCGGGTCCAGTCGCTGAGGCTCTGCGTCCACGCAATGTCCACCTGCTCGCCCGGGCATGGGCAAGCTCTGCAGCTGGAGTCACCAGCCGCGCTGTCTCACTCGCTGTCCAGGCTGCCGAGATGGCGCATAAACAGCAGTTCCTCGCCCACGAAGTCCTTTGCCGCCAAACCGCGGTGCAGTTCGGCGACCAGAACCAAGCACGACGACTCACCGAACTCGCCGCGACCGTCGAAGGACCACGTGTCGCGGCCGCCGCACTACACGCCACCTCCCTCGAACACGGTGACCCCGACGGTCTGTGTGAGGCCGCCCAACTCTACGAGCAGTTCGGGGATCGGATCGCAGCCGCCGACGCTGCGGCGCAAGCGGCGAACTCGTTGCGGGCCCGCGGTCTTCGTGGCGCGGGCCTGACTGCGGCGGCATCCGCCGACCGGCTCGCCGCGGCAACGGGCGCCACCACCCCCGCGCTACGCGCGCTGCAGTGCCCGAGTCCGTTGACCGCGCGGCAACGCGAGGTGATCGCCTTGGTCGCCGCAGGCCTGAGCAACCGTCAGATCGCTGAGCAACTCTTCACCTCGGTCCGCACTGTGGAGGGCCACCTGTTCCGCGCTTCCCAACGCACGGGCATCAACAGCCGCGAAGGGCTTGCCGCACTGGTGGATCGCGGCCCATAACGATATTCAGCTTCGATCATCAATTGCCCACCCGAAAACCGCACGCCGTCCCCGTTCCCATGTTCGATGTACCCGCCGGGGGCACGAACCTGCGGCAACCGGACCAGAACCGTCACGCCACCGCTATTTCCCGATGACCAGCAGTGTTCGATGTTGCAGGAGGTTGGCGAACTGGTCGATACCCCCTCCGGACACCAGCGCTAATCCCACAGGGGGTCACACCAACGATTGCGAGCTGTTGTTGGTGTTGGTAGCGCACCTGGAGGTCGAGCGCTGCATACTGCTGGATCTTGTCGGAGGGATTCCCGGCGGTGAGGACAGCGCGGATGTCGCCGACAGATTCGATCAGTTTCCTGATCTCGGTTTCGGTGAGCCGGTCTATTTTGGGGAGATTCTGCAGCTCGGCTCTAGCGGCCGCTTTGTCGGCTTGTGCGGTGTTCATGGCTGTGACGAGGGCTTGCGGGTCAACGCCTGCTTCTATCGCGGCGAGATGGCGGGTGAGTCTGGCTTCGGCGTCGGTGGACGCGTTGTCGCAGTGTTTGGCGATGGGTGTCGGTGTCGTCGGTGTGCTGGGTGGCAACGAGGGCGGCGATGGTATCGGTCCAGCCGTTGGGTAGCGGGCCGCCCGGCAGCAGACGTTGCATCGGTTTCGTCGGGAATCGCGGATAGCACGATCAACCCGTCGTGGCAGGACAGCATCCAGTCGCTGATCTGGCTGATTATCCAAGCCCCGAGGTGGTGACCGCGTACCGACGGTGCGAGCTGCGCGGTCAGCACCACTAAACATCGTTGATCGGCGTCGCCTCGAGCTGGTGTTGCACCTGGTTATCGAGCCATTCCCGATCGAACAGCGGCGAAAACTCCGCAGCCCTTGGGAGTAGGATCCCAGGATGTCGGCACCGTGCACACCAGTCCATGCAAGCGTCGATTCGCTGGTGTTCATGCTGCGATAGCGCATGAGCGGCCCACTCAGACTCAGCGTCTCGTGTCCGTCGCTATGGGCTTGTTCGGCGATCTCTCGCAACGTCGGCATCGCTACAGCCCACAGGTATTGCCCATTTGCCGCACGGTCGAGCGAGGTGATCCAGAGCCCTGCACGGCCAACCGGTCACAGCGCGGGCCGAGCGGATTCGCGCATCCGATCCGCTGTTCCCGGCGGCAGGTAGAACAAGGAGTGGCCCGCCGGAGGCACGTGCCGCACCGGTGCCGACCGCGACGCCGACACCTTCGGCAGTGAGACCACCGCGCCTGAAGCACACCGGGACGCCGGACCTGATCCGTAGCGGGCAGGGAACCGATTCCTGTTGGCCGACATCCATATTCATGGCCTGGGCGATCTCGGCGGTGAATACAGCTTCGGCGACGAGCTCGGTGGCACGCGCCGAGCACACGGGACAGAGGATCGGCGAATTTGGTTGTGGCCCAGCACGGCGGTCCGCCGATCGGTGGTCGATTCTCGACCGGTCACCGGCACAGCGGCCGCACGGACGGCCTGCGGACGGGTGACCGCTTCCCGCGCGAAATGACCACCGATGCGAGTGATTCCGTGCACCACCGCGAGTGCGGGGTGCCGGGTCGGTGCCTCGGGCTGCAACGGATCTCCTCTGCTCGGCGGCCGCTCGGAGGTGCTTCAACCGGCAGATTCGCCGGACGCGGGCCGCCGACATCGGACCCTACGGCAGCCGCGCGGCGGGAACATCCGTCATAGCCCGTGGGAATATCCGCGTCGGACGGCGAAATCCCGCGACTGAGCGGGGAGTGTGCATTCTGCACAATGTCGTGCGGACGCATAGGATCTCCTGAGTGCAGGGTCCCCTTACCTCCGTATTCGTCGGTCGAGATGCCGAGGTCGAGCGTGTGGTAGCGCTCGGTCTGCAAGCGACTGCGGGAAAGGGGGTGGTGGTGCTCGTCGAGGGCGAGCCCGGTATCGGTAAGACCGCGTTACTCGATGCGGCCGTTGCTCGATATGCGGCCGAGGGCCTGAGTGTGCGCAGGGGAGCCGCGATGGAGTTGCAGCGGCAGGTGCCGTTCGCGGCGGTGTGCTCCTGGCTGGACAGCGATCGGGGATCCGATCCGGTGCGTGCACTGCTGCGCAGTGGGGATCGAGCGGGCGACGGTGCGGCGACGCACGAGTTCGCGATCAGCGAAGCGATCCTCGATCTGGTCGATACCTGGTGTGCCGCAGGTCCGGTCGCGTTGGTCATCGACGATGTGCATTGGGCGGACCGGCAGAGTCTGGCGGTGCTGCACCGGCTCTGTGGTGTTGTGGACGGTCTGCCCCTGCTGCTGATGCTCGCGGCGCGTCCACTGCCGAGGGACACCGGATTCGTCGCGTTGACGGCCGAACTCGCGGAACGTCGTGCACCGACGCTTCGGCTCGGCGCGCTGCCCGAACCTGCGACGACGGAACTGGTTCGGCATATGGTCGGTGCGATTCCAGGGCCGGGTTTGATGCGGCAGGTGGTCGGTGCGGGCGGGAATCCGCTCTACATCACGGAATTGGTGGCCTGCCTGTTGCGCGACGAGGCGATCACGGTGGTCGCGGATATTGCTGATCCCACCGATTCCGCCGATGATGAACGTCCCTCCGCATCGCTGGCGGAGGCGATCACGCAGCGGCTGGAATTCCTGTCACGTTCTGCGCGGCAAGTCCTTCCGATGGCCGCGGCACTGGGGCCGACGGTGTACGTCGCGGAACTGGCCGCGGTGCTGGACAGTCCGATCCTGGAAATCTGGAATGTAGTCACCGAGGCGACCGACGGCGGACTACTCACCCGTGCCGACTCCGAACTGGTCTTCCGGCACGATCTGATCCGTCAAGTGCTCGCCGATCAGCTGCCCGATTCGCTGCGCGCCGGATTGCTGCGCCGGGCCGGACAGATCCTGCTGGCCACCGACGCGCCGATCGAGCGGATCGCCTACTACCTGCTGGCGGGGGAGAACGAGTTCGACAAGCCGACGCTCGACTGGCTGGTCGCGGTGGCCGACAAGTTGATCGTGCGCGTGCCCGAGATCGCGGTGCGACTGTTGCAGCGCGCGGCCGGCACGGCGGACCTCGGCATGCGTCCGATACTGCTGCGGCTGCACACCCAGGCGCTGCTGTGGAACGGTCGCGCGGTCGAGGCCGAAGCCCTGGTGCGTACGGCGTTGTTGAGCCGGCCGGAGGACGATATCGAACTGCGGTGGTTGCTGATGCAGGCCTGCCATGCCCAGGGCGATCAGCTCGAAGTGGTGGCCGTTGCCGAAAAGACCCTGGTCACACCGAATCTCACGGATGCGGACGCGGGCCGATTTCACGGGATGAGCGGACTGCACAACTTCTTCCTCGGTCGATTCGATGCGGCGGAGGCGGCAGGTAAGCGGGCGCTGGCGATCGGTGAGGCCACCGGGAACCCGATCGCGACCGGCTACGGGCTTCTGACGTTGGGGGCACTGCGCTTTATCCAGGGCTATCTGGACGAGGCGCTGGAGCTGAGCAGCCGCATTCTGGCGGTCTTCAACAGCGGATTCGGAACCGACCAATTCGATCCCTATGTGGTCCACGCGCACTGCTTGATCGAGCTCGATCGGCTTACCGACGCGGAAGCGTTCCTATACAAGGCCATCGGACACAATCGCCGGATCAACGGTGTGTATCTCGGTACGAATCTGTCCGCCCAGGCACGGTTGTATCTACTGGATGGTCGCTGGGACGATGCGATGGTCGAATGCACCACGGGTCTGGCGGTGCCCGACATCCTCGGGTACACCCCGATTCTGCAGAGCCTGGCCGCGCTGATCGGAATCCATCGCGGCACCTTCCAACCGGATCCGGACGATATTCTGCCGCCGACCGACCAATTCGGGAGCAGCGGCTACGCGCAGTTCTATCCGTGGGTCAAGGCATTGCTGCTGGAGACGCGCGGCGATCCGCGTGGCGCGCTGGATCTCCTCGTCGATGCGCAGCGGCGATTGGTCGACGGTATGGCGGCGCCCGCGCTGTATTACATCTACCCGGATATCGCCCGGCTCGCCGCCGACCTCGGTGACGAGGACGCTGCCCGTACGGTAGTGGCAGCTTCGACAGAGCTGGTCGCGCGCTGTCCGACACCATCCCGAATCGGCACCGCTCTGCTGTGCCGCGGTGTCGCCGAGCGCGACCCCGCGCGCCTGCTCACGGCCGCCGCCGAATTCCGACAGGCGGGACGACCACTCTACGAGGCGCAGGCATACGAGAACGCCGCCGTACTGTTCGCCGCGGACGGGCACGGTTCGGATGCCCGCAGCGCCCTGGATGCTGCGGTCGAGCTCTACACCGGCCTCGGCGCGTCCTGGGACACCGCCCGCGCCGTCGCGCGCATGCGCCCGTACGGAATTCGCCGCGGCGTCCGCGGACCCCGCAACCGCCCCAAGTCCGGACGCGCCGCCTTGACCGATACCGAACGCAAGGTCGCCGCCCTGGTGGCCGAGGGCTTCTCCAACTCCGATATCGCCGCCCAGATGTTCTTGTCGCGCAGGACAATTCAGTCCCACGTATCCAACATCCTGGCGAAGCTCGGCATCGCATCCCGCCACGACATCGCCGCCGCACTGTCCGGAAAGTAACGCTGACCTCAAAGTCCTTGCGGCGTATAGCAGATCGACGCGGTGCGGATGAACACCGACCGGTCAGGATGTCAGTTCGTCCAGAGCCGCAAAGAACCATCTCCGACCGAGTCCTACGCCGGCGGTGCTGAGCAACGTAGCTTCCCACCTCTGGTTCGGCGTGGTGAACACGGCCTGGAACGGACCGTATCGCTCGTCGGTCCAGGCCAGCTGTATGTCGATGCCGCGGTGGCGGATCAGCTCCCGATGGCAGGGATGCGGTTCCGGGGCAGCGGGAATCCGGAGGCCCCCCTTGCCGGGCCGCTGGGCGATGAGCCTGAGTTCGACACCCCGATCCCGACCTCCGGCATAGACGACTTCGATCTCCGCTCCGCCGCTTTCGAGTTCGATATGCGCACCGCTGTCGAGGTCCAAGCCGGCCAGCACGACGGGGATGTCCTGATCGGCTCCCCACCCGGTGGACGACCAGCGTGCTCGGTGCGCGCCGCGCCGAAATTTCCAGTAGCCAACCGGTACGACCAGTTGCGCAGCAGCGGCGTGACGCGCCCAGTAGCTCAGCTGTGCATGTGGAGTCGCTGCGATCTCATCCGCTACAGCGGTGTCGACCGGATGCAAAGCCTGGTAAAGCTCCAGTATCTCGCGCTCGGTGAACGCGCCCTCCAGCACGGATAGTTCGATGGTTGTTCTACCCAATCGTGCGGAAGCAGCTCGATTGCACAGGAAATCGACTCCGAACCAGACGACATGGATGTCGTCGATGGGTACGGCATGCGTGTCGGATTTCCAGAGACTGGGTTGGTCGAACGCAGGGAATGCCCAATCGTAATAGAACTGTTTGACGCGCAGTTTGCGATCGATCCCGGAAACTTCGAATCGGTAGGAGGCCAGGTAGTTTCCGTCCCGCGGCCCACGGTCTTCGATCGGCTCGACTGGTACTCCGGGAGGAGCCTCACGACGCAGCGTGCCGGAGTGCAGTTGGCATTCGGCGGGCAAGTGTTCAGGCATCCATACGACGAAGTTGCACCAAGCCTGTGCCTCCGCGGGATTTACCGTTGGTGTCAGATCGTCAAGTTCGGACGCGTCCGTGCACGTACGGTGCTGCCACATCGGCTCGCAGTTCCTGTCTCATTCGAAGATCGCCGGCGTCGGCGTCATGATTGCGTCGGGATCGTATCGGCGTTTGGCTTGCTGGAACGTGTCGTAGTAGTCGGCGTACTGACACCGCCAATCAGCCGGACCGAACTCCGTCGCGCCGAGCGGATAGAGCGTGCCACCGATGTCTCGTGCCAACTCGTACCAACGGCGATTGGTCGCCTTTCGGGTTCGAACATATTCTGCGTCCACGGTCTTCCCGAAACTGTCCGAAGAAACCGCGACCATGCACAAGTGCCGACCCAGCGCAGGGTCGGGCAGGCGTAACCCCGGCAATCGAAAGGCGTTTCGATGTTTGCGGAACAGCAGCACAGTCGATGATGGGCTCCACTCACGTTCGCCGATCTCATCGAGTATCCCCAGGGTGACGTCCTCGAAACTGCTTCCCGGCCCTGGGTCGGGTACAAAATTGTCCGACCACAGTTTCAGGGAGTCGGCCCAACCGTGACGTTCGTATTCGGCATAAAGACGGTCGATCGAAGCGGCCCGATCCACATAGCTCAGCTCCGTGATCGCGGCTGGCTCCCGGCTCAGACCACGCATCAGGTACTGGTCTTCTGGCGGATTGCCGCTGGTGTAGTAGACGTGGGCGGTGAGCTCCGCGGTGGGCCCATCCGGCTGCCATTTCCAACGCAGCAACTGCTCATCGATTCCATCGCGATCGGCCAGGATGCGCTGGTCCGCGAAGGCTTGGCGCAGTTCGGCGTGCCGGTAGCGCAGCGCATAGCCACGGGCAAGTGGTGCGACCGGAACCATGCTCAACCTGGCACGAACGATCACCCCGAACTGCCCTAGCCCACCGAGGACCGCCTCGAACAGATCGCGGTGCCTGTCAGGAGAACAGGTGAGCAGTTCGCCCGCACCGGTGACGACCTCGAGTTCCTCGACGGAATCGGCGATCGATCCGCCGACCCGGCTTGTGCTGATACCGCCGACCGATAGGACGCCACCAACGGTGAGCCGCAAGACGGCGGGTACACCCGTTCGCACTCTCAGACCGTGCGCGAAGCCGACATCGACAACATCCTGCCAGAGCGCTCCACCCTGCACATCTATGCTCGCGGTGCCCGTTCGAGCGTCTTTGCCCACCTCTAGTATCCGGTCCAACGATCGCATGTCGATCGCGAGACCGTTCACCAGGCATTGGCCGAAGCTGGTGTGCGCGGTGCCGCGCGGCGCAACCTGGATATTCCGCCCACGGCAATATCGGATCATCCGAACGACGTCGTCGACCGTGCCTGGGCGCAGAATCGACGTCGGTCGAATCCGGACAGTGTTGCCCTGGTCGTGCGCCGCAGCATCGAGGGCATCGTCGTCGTTCACAAGAGCGCCGGTCAGCTCAGGCGTTGGTGGCCGGCGAGTGAATCGGACCGCAAGCGCGGCCGGTCCACGGCTGGACAGGCTGGGAATCCATTGCAGTTCATCGCTTGTGAGCTGCGGTTCGAGCGCGATGAGTGCCCGTAGTGCGGAAGTGACGATGAGCGGGGTCAGCGAGGCGCCGGAACAAAAGTGCCTACCGAAGCCGAACCCGAGATGCTGAATGCCGACGCGCGCCAAGTCGAGATGGTCGGGGTCGTCGAACACCTCCGGATCGTGATTGGCCGCGCGCAGCATGGCGAAGACGAACTGCCCCGCCCGAATCGTCGTTCCACCGATCTCGACATCCACCCGTGCGCATCGCAGCGATGCCATCGACGGCGAGTCGTAACGCACCAACTCGTCGACTGCCTGATCGATGAGTTCGGGACGGTCACGAAGCAACTTCAACTGACTCGGCTCACGCAGCAGCGCCACAAGGCCGTTGCCGATCATGTGGCGCGCGGCTTCGTGGCCTCCGATCATCACCATCGCGACGGACTTGGCCGCTTCTTCCGCGTCGAGGACCTCGCCTCGATCCAGACTCGCTCGCAGCCGGCCGGCGAGAGTGTCCCCCGTGGCATCCTCGACGTCGCCGATAAGCTTGTGGGCGTACTCGGTGCACTCCACAAGGCTGACGTGCGCGGCATCTACGATTTCTTCGGTCACGATCCCGGACCCGAATAGCCGGAAGACGTCGTCGCTCCATTGCTTGACCTGGCCGACCAACTCGGGAGGAAAGCCGACGAGCCGGGCGTTCACGAGCCCGGTGAGCGGCTCGGCGAGATCGGCCACGACATCGAACTCCGCGCCTACGCCTGCTTTCGAAAGCAACTCGTGCACCACCTGATCCACGAACGGCGCCACTAGGCGAACCGCGCCCGGAGTGTAGGCCGGACCGATGACGGTGCGGAGCCGACTGTGATCGGGCTCGTCGGTGAAGATCATCCATTTGGACAACAGGCGGTAACAATCCGCGAGTTTCTCCCGAGCCTCGGGCGGGGTAGCTCCGCGAATACGTCCGTTGCGATCGACCGAGAAGCGGGGGTCGTTCAGTACAGCGCGCACATCCTCATAGCGGGTGAGCACCCATGCCTCGAGGGTGGGCTCCCAGTGCACCGGAGCCTCGACACGCATTCGGTGGAAAACCGCATCCGGTGCACCGAAGAACGCGTCGCTGAACAAATCGTAGGTCGAACTCACAGGTGAGGACACAGCACACTCTCCGCATATGACGTATCCATGTACTCCCGTATCGCACTGATCTGTCCATCCCGAACCTGGAACACCATGCAATACTGGGTGTCGTAGGCGACGCCGGCAGCGCTGATGCCTTGCGCATGTACCTCGGCGACCACGTAATCGCCGTCGACCATCAAGTGCAACGGTCGCAGCTGCAACGTGCCGGGCTGGAACAACTTGCGAGCGCCGGGCATCAAGGACTCGACGATGGCTCGCTTGCCGGCCGTCGTTCCGGAAACCGGCAGCCGACCCCAGAGCGTGAAGCTGGCCTCATCGGCCAACAGTTCCATCACCGCCGCGCGGTTTCCGGTATTGGAAGCCGCGAGATAGCGCAGCACAACCTGCGCGCTATCGGTGCCTGCGCTCACCGATTGCTCATTCGACCGGGTATACACAGCGGAATCCGATCTCATTGTGCCTGTCGGTCAGCAGATCTTTGCCCCGGTAGTAAGTGGTCAGACAGACCGGCGGCGAAGTCCACGTACCCCCGCGAAGAACATAGAAGGCATCCTGACGGTTCATGAACTCGACTGGTCGGCGCCCTCGGAAGAACGGGTCCATGTCCTTGCGGGTGAAGAAGTTGGTCCGGGTCATCTCCCAGACGTTGCCTGCCATTTGCAGCAAACCGAACGGGCCGGCACCCTCCGGGAGACTGTCGGCCGGAAGCACCGGCCCGGCCGGGAAATCCGTTTCCATGACGGTGATTAACAACCGCTCCAGTTCGGCGAGATCGCCGACGGGCACACCGAAGGTTCGTTCAACGAAATTCGCACGCTCGGGCTCCCACTCGTCTCCCCATGGATATACCCGCCCGTCGCAACCGCGCGCCGCCTTCTCCCACTGGTCCTCGCTGGGCAGCATTCCGCCGGCCCAGTTGGCGAAGGCCCATGCGTCGTACCAGTCGAGGCCGACCACCGGCAGGTCAGGTCCGTTGAAGCGCGGGTCGTGCCGATGGGCTGGGCGATGGTGTTCTTGCCCGTCCGGCTGATCCGGATGGTCGAACGCCGTGCTGTCGGCGACGTCGTCGAGGAATTCCCGATAGCGCCGGTTAGTGACCGCGGTTCGATCGATGAGGAATGCCGGCAGATCGATGGAGCGCGGCGGATTATCGGAATCGTCCATATTGAAGGTGCCGATCGCTTGCGCGGGCGCACCAGCGAGGAACGGCCCGGCGGGAATCTCGACGACGTCCAAGTGCCTACGTTTCGGCCGAGCAGCGTCGGCTTTATCACGTAACCCGGCAAAATGTTCGTCTTCGAGTCGACGTAATTCGACCGGATCACGGCTACCCAGAATCGAGACCAGCGCATGCTTGGTGAAGGCTGCACCACATCCGACGGGTTTACGAGCATAGCCGTCCCGCATAAAATTACTCGGCCAACCCGAAATACGGATCAGATCCCGCAGAGCCTCTTTGATTCTCAGCTCCCCACACAGCCGAATAGCAGTGAACGACACCCAATCCGTCTGGTCATGAGTGGCTGCAATAATGGACTCGACGGCCGAATCATGTTCTCCGAATGCCTCGGCGAGATAGCGAATCGCCGCCGCGCGAACCGGCCAATCCGAATGTTGCGAGGAGATGGAGATCAATAGCGAGAGCGTGCCCTTCCCGAGGGGAAGGGCACGCAGTCGAGATTCAGCTTCCTCCACCGCAACCCAATACTCGGCATCATTGCAATCACCGATGCCGGAGAACTGCTTCACATCAGACTCTCTGCTATATCAACTGATAGAAGGGAGATCGGGTGAAGAAATCACCACTTGGTCGCGACTTCACCATCTTCGCGGGAGTTCAGGAATTGCTCATCCGACATGGCGACCTCCTTGTTCATATAAATATCTCAAATCCGACGACAACGGACGACATCAACTTAACGCACAGTCGCTGGCGTGTCAATATTTCGGCGCGAGACCCTGCATTTACAACAGGTTAGACTTATATAAAGAGCCGCTTGATATGTCAAATATTCAATCTCAATCTTATACAAAAATTAACTTGCCAAAGATCCCTTTTCTCGATTGCGGGAAGCAGCGAGTGGCTCTGGAGCCTCATGCCACGTTTGAGCGGCTCGCGGCGGGTCCGGCCTTGCTGGGGCGGACTCTCGATATCGACGGCAGACATGTCTATCGGCGGAGGCGGTCCGCGCTCTGAACTGGGCGACCGGGATTGCGGACTCCTCGGCGTCCAACATTGGGCAGTTGCGTTTTCTGGCCGCTTCGCTGCACTCGCTGGGCCACCTGCCGACTGCGCGTTTATCGATCGGATCGCGGTGGCCGGAAGCGGGCCCGCGGGAGATCGACGCTACCGCGGCGAACGCTCGCTGCAACGACCTGCTCGATCGGTTCGCGTACTTCTGGATGGTGCATGAGGTCCGTGCTGCTGTCTCGGCACCGACTGGCGCGGTCGCGGTCGCCGGGGGCGGATCATCTCGGTGCCGCGAAACTGGAGGCGCTGGCTCGTCACGCCAGCGGGTCGGGATGCGGTCTAATCTGATGGCACCGACGGTGTTTCAATCGCTGCTGGCGACAGCGTTCGTGAGGGTGGAGGCCGCGGGGGCCGTAGTCGCCGGTGGCCACCAAGTCCCGGTCCTGATGGAAGGCAATCCCCGGCTTCCCGCAGAGAATGCCTGGTGCGGTGGAATGCGCGGCATCGGCATGCCGCGATCAGTTCGCCCGGCACCGCGTGATGAACGACGCCACGCCTGCGCACGATGAATCCGGAGCCACTCACCTGAACGAGCTCGATCTCCTCGTGCACGTTGTTCCGATACGATTGCAAGGCGCGGCGACCACCATCACGTCGGACACGTCATCGGGTACGAACGTTGTTCCGTCAGTTCGCTGTAGTCCCATTCGGCCACCTTGCCAGGCATTGCGAAACGACCAACGGATAGTGCGGATATTTCCGGCTGCTGCGGCGGATGTTCCGGGTCGGCATGGGTCGTAGCGTGCTGATTCTGGAGAACTCGGTCGTATACAGCGCGATCGAAGCTCGCCGAATGGAGGATTCATCCATTGACGTCCTACGGCTTCACCCTCCGCCCGCGGCCAGAGTGCGCTCGCCGCGCACCCAGCGGCAGCAAATGTGCCGATAGCCACCGGGAACAGTAGCGATGAGGATCGCGAGGTGATCGACGTGTCGCTGACCGTCACCGGCCAATTCGCCGATAGCATCCGACACTTCCGGCGGCGTGCAGGTCTCGATCAACGTGGCGCGGCGGAACTCGCGGGGTTGAGCGTCGGCGGATTACGCGACATCGAGCAGGGCCGAGTCCTGCGCCCACGCGCGGCCACGTTGCGTAAGCTCGCCGAGGTATTCGGGCTGTCCCGCTACGAGTTCGATGATCTGGTACGCCTGGCCAACAGCGAATACCGCCAAGCCGGTTTGCGGGTGGAGATACTGGGATCACTGCGCGTATCGGTGGACGGCGCAGTGATTGATCCGGGATCGCAGGCCCAGCACGCACTGCTGGGATTGCTCGCGCTGACACCGAACGCTTCGGTGACTCGCGCCGCCTTGCTCGATGCGCTCTGGGAAGTGCGGCCGGAATATGACAACCCGAATCTGCTGCAGTCGAGGGTCTCCCGGCTCCGGCGGCGCCTGCAGCCGAGCGTTACCGAGGAACATCGAGTACAGCCGATTCCGGTGACTCGCAGCGGCTACCAGCTCACCGTGACCGAGTATCAGCACGATCTGCTGGTCTTCCGCCGGCTCGTCACCCGTGCGCGACAGGCCAGGAACGACAATGACCTCGGTACGGCCCGCACGCTGTTCGCCGAAGCCATCGGACTATGGCGCGGCGATCCGCTCGACGGAATCGTCGCGTTGCAGACCCACCCGATCGTGTTGGAGCTGATCCGTGAATACCGGACGGTTGTCGTCGAATATGCCTGCGCTGCTTCAGATTCGGGGCGGCACGAGGAAGTGCTTCCGCTCTTACATAAGGTGGCCGCCGCCGACCCGTTGCACGAGGCTGTACACGCGGCGTTGATGATCGCGCTCGCGGGCACCGGACAGCAGGCTGCCGCATTCAACGTCTTCGATACACTGCGGCGGCGCCTGGCCTCGGAACTCGGCGCCGACCCGAGGTCCGAACTCACTGCCGCGTATCAGCGGGTGTTACGGCAGGAAGTTCGGCGTCGAGAACTCGAGCCTCTCGGCGCACGTCACTATTTGCCGCAGAATATCGGTGATTTCGTCGGCCGCAAGGCCGAGCTGCGGGAACTGCTGGAAGGTTCTCGGGCACACAGCATCGACACCTCGGTGGCGGTTTTCGTGCTCGAGGGGATGGCTGGTGTAGGAAAGACTCGGCTGGCCGTGCACGCTGCGCACCAGCTACACAGGGCAGGCCGATACGGTGACTGCCAGCTCTATGTAGATCTACAGGGATACTCCGCGCAACCACCCGCGAACCCCTCGTCGGTGCTGACAACCTTCCTTCGGCAGCTGGGAGTGCCCAGCGAACAGATCCCGCCCGGCCTGGCCGAGCGAGCGGCCATGTACCGAGATCGCTTGTACGGCAAGAGCGCCCTGATAGTGCTCGACAACGCGGCGCTGGCGGATCAGGTGCTGCCGCTGTTGCCTGCCAGTCCTACCAGTCTGGTTCTGATCACCAGCAGGAGAACGTTGGCTTTGGACGGCGCCAGGACACTGCATGTACCGACATTCACACCTGTCGAGGCAAGGGAAATGCTGCAACGCGCGGTGGATGCGAAGCAGTTGCAAGCCGACCCTGACGCGACCCGTCGACTGGTGGAGCGGTGCGGCTGTCACCCGTTGGCGTTGGCGGTCGCCGCCCGCCGCCTGCGTTCCCGGCCGACGTGGACAATTGCGGATCTCGTTGAGCACTTCGAGGGCAGTGGGTATCCGGTCGACGAACTCGGCGCTGGAAGCGAGCAGTTGCGGTCGTCGTTCGAGCTGTCCTATCGATCGCTCGGTGCGGACGAGCAACGGATGTTTCGTTTCCTCGGTCTGCTGCCTTGTGACGGCTTCACCACGGAGGACGTTGCCGTCATGATGCGGCTCACCACCTCGCATACTCGTCACCTCCTCGACCGGCTGGCCGACGAGCATTTGGTCACCGTCGGGACCCGCGATCATTACCTCCTGCATGGGCTGCTCAGGGATTACGCGTGCACACTATTGCGTGACAAGCAGCCATCATCCGAGGCTGCATCCTGAACAACGACCGGCTGTGGGTTTCGGTATCGACGGGCCGCCGCCGATACCGAACAGCACCTGCGGCTTATCAGGCGGCGGCTCGCCCGAGTCCACGGACCGCCCAACCGGCCGCGCGCCAGGAATCCAGCGACAGCGCATTGCGCCCGTCGAGAAGGCGCGGATGACTTACCGTCTTGGCGAGCTCCGCCGGATCCAGTTCCCGGTATTCCCGCCATTCGGTCAGATGAAGCACGATGTCGGCATGCTCGCACGCCTTGGTGACCTCTCGCGCGTAGTCGAGCCCGGGAAACACCGCACGCGCGTTGTCGAGGGCTTCGGGGTCATGCACTCGTACACGACCACCGCGCAGTTGAATCGCGGCCGCCACGTTGAGTGCCGGTGAATCCCGGACATCATCGCTGTCAGGTTTGAACGCCGCACCGAGCACCGCAACCGTGCGACCGAGGAACGAACCGCCGACGAGCTGGCGTGCCAGCTCGACTACATGTTCACGTCGCCGCATATTGATCTCGTCGACCTCTTTCAGAAAACCCAAGGACTGACCGACGCCCAGTTCATGAGCGCGAGCCGTGAAAGCACGGATATCCTTCGGCAAGCAGCCACCCCCGAAGCCGAGTCCCGCAGACAGGAATCGGCGTCCGATACGCTCGTCATGACCGATCGCATCGGCGAGCGTGACGACATCGGCGCCAGCCGCATCACACACATCGGCAATCGCGTTGATAAACGAAATCTTTGTCGCCAGAAAGGCATTCGCGGAGACCTTGACCAGCTCGGCAGTAGCCAGATCCGTCGAGATATACGGGACGTTTTCGGCCAGGATCGGCGCGTATACCGAACGCAGAATCGCGTCGGCCTCGGCCGACTGGACACCGACTACCAGTCGGTCCGGGCGCAGCGTGTCCTGGACCGCGAACCCCTCACGGAGGAATTCCGGGTTCCAGGCCACCTCGGCGCCGACGGGCGAAAGCCGAGCCACCCGGGCCGCCAGCGCGGCCGCGGTGCCGACGGGCACCGTGGACTTGCCGACAATCAGGGTGTTTCTGTTCAAATTTGGTGCCAACCCGTCGATCACATCGTGAACAAAGCGCAGGTCCGCGGCATATGATCCACGCTCCTGCGGGGTGCCGACACAAATGAAATGAACATCGCCGAATTCGGCGGCCTCGGCGAGCGATGTCGTGAATCGCAGCTTTCCGGCGCTGACATTGCGTTCCAGCACCTCAGAAAGACCGGGCTCGAAGAATGGTGCTCGGCCGGCGGCGAGTACTTCTATCTTTTCGAGATCGTGGTCGACACCGAGCACGTCATGACCGATTTCGGCCATACAGGCGGCATGGACCGCGCCCAGATATCCTGTTCCAATTACCGTAATCCGCATGTCGATCTCCCGGGTGGAAATTTATTTATTCAATTTCGAATCACGAACAGGGCCGTTGCCGCAGCGACGGGAAGAATTGTTAGCACCGCCATGGACAACGGTGCCGCTACGTTTTCGATCGCAGCGCGAAAGCTCACTCCGGCCGCCTCGACGGTTTCGGCGGCATGCAGCACGCACACTGCCAGCATTACCGCGTTAAAAATCGCCGCGCCGGACAGAGCGAGAACGATATAACTTGCCGTCGCACCGGAGAATTCACCTATGAATGCGGCAACGGCTAGCAGCGTGCCCAGTACGGCATGCGGTGCGATCAGTCGTGACGGCAGCGGCTCGAGCCCGTCCACCTCTTTGGGCGTGACCCTGATCGTGATCGGGCTCGGCCGCAACAGTTGCCAGACCGCCGCACCGACGCCCCAGGCGATGAATGGCCACCTGGTCATGCGATATAGCCAGTTCTCCCAGCTCAGAACCGGCGTATCGACCGGCCGGAGCAGTCCGGCGTGCCGCAGCACCCCGGTGAGCAGGACGAGCCAGAGGGAATTCGCCAGCCAGTACAGAAGTACTAGAGCCGGGTCGGCGGTGAACCATTGCGACCCAGTGACGGTACTGATGACCAGGGCGGCCAAGCCGCACCCGACGGCCACGATGAATGCGGTGTGAAATAGCATCGCGTACAGATACCGCAGCCGCAGTCGCCAACTGAACCGGCCGAAATGTAGTGGCACTACCCGTAACAGCAGTGTCGTCAGGCTTCGTGTCCATTGGAATTCCTGGACGAGCATCGCTGAGAATGTCATCGGCCCGTTGCCGTGCGTACTGGCCGCGCTGGCGAAAGCGCCGCGCCAGCCCACTGATTCGAGCAGGAAACCGGTTGAGAAGTCTTCCAGAAGCTCTGGACCGATTCCGCCGATGTCGGCAAGTGCCTGTGTTCTGATCGCCCAGTGCGAGCCGATGGGGATGGGTGCCAGTCCGCGATTGTGACCGAGCTGAACGGGACCGTGGAAGTAGGCTTCGTGATGCACCCGGCCCCGGGCCGACCATGAACTCGCGGCATTGCGGTCGCAATTGTTCGGGGCCGCGACATAGCCGACGGCAGGGTCGCCGAATGGCCGGACCATCTCGGCCAGCGAGGTCGAGTCGGGGACATGATCGCAGTCGACATGGACTGCGATGTCGTAATTCGCGTATCCCAGTTGATCGTAGAAGTACGCGAGATTGCCCTCTTTGCACCGAGTGCGGCGGGGCCAGGTGTCACAATGATATTCCTCGATACCGAATCGACTGGATATGTGGACGCCGTGCGCCGCACACCAATCGGTCCCCTCCGCGGTCGGCCGCTCATCGCAGAGCCATACGTCGTAGGGATACGGAAAGTCTTGCGCCAGCATCGATGTCAACGTTGTCTTCGCGACCTCCCATGGTTCCGATGGTGCGCGGGTGACGACGAACGCGACTCGACGCCTGGGCACCGGCAATCGCGGATCGACTCGCCACAGGCGGTTCGCGGCGGCGAGATAGGGCAGCGGTTCACACGAGAGATACAGCAATACCGTGCTGCTGACCAGGAACCCGATCCATCCGACCCGGTGCTCGGGCTGCAGCCACCACCACCAGAAGCCCAGGACGCCTACGAGCCAGCCGACGGTCAGGCCGACGACGAGCGCCCGCTGCCCACCCGCCAACGCGGGCACGAAGGTTTTCCGATCGAGGATATGTCGCGGTTTCCGGCCGCGCCCGAAGATCGGTCCGCGCGAAGAGATTTCGATGACGTTGCCATCGGAGAGCCGACGGATCGCCGCTGTGCGGTCTCGGTCAACGATGTCCTGGTGCGTCCGGTTTCGCGGTTCGGCGGGGCCGAGCGAGTTCATCGCTGTTCCTGATATGCGGGGATCAGGTTGTCGCATTGTCCGCCGGCGACGGTGGCGGCCGCCGCGGCCACCTCGTCGGGCCTGGCGCGGAACCACTCCACGGTGCGGCGCAAACCGTCCTCGATATCGACTCGCGGTGACCAGCCGAGGGTGGACAGCGCCTTGGCGATATCCGGACGACGTCGAGTCGGATCGTCGGTGGGGAGCGGGTGGAACTCGACGGATGAGCGGGCACCGGTGATCGACGAGACCAGCTCGGCGAGTTCGGCCACGGTGCGTTCATTCGGGTTGCCGAGGTTGACCGGCCCCGGCTCGGACGAGTCGATCATGGCGACGATGCCGCGAATGAGATCATCGACGTAGCAGAAGCTTCGGGTTTGACTTCCGTCGCCGTAGATAGTCAGCGGGTCACCATTGAGCGCCTGCGTGATGAAGCTCGTCACCACCCGGCCATCGTGGGGGCGCATGCGCGGGCCGTAGGTATTGAAGATCCGAATCACCCCGGTGTCGACGCCGAGCGTCCGTCGGTAGGCCGCGGTAATCGCCTCGGCGAACCGTTTGGCTTCGTCGTACACACTGCGTGGGCCGATCGGGTTGACGTTGCCCCAATATTCCTCGCGCTGCGGATGTACCAGTGGGTCGCCGTAGACCTCACTTGTTGATGCCAACACGAACCGAGCTCTGTGCCGGTGCGCCACCCGCAGCGCGTTCTCGGTGCCGCGGCTTCCGACCGCGAGCGTCTCGAGCGGTAGCCGGTGATAGTCGGGTGGGGAGGCCGGGCTGGCCAGGTGCACGACGGCGGAAAGTTCGCCCTCGATTTCCAGTCCGGCGCTGACATCGGCCTCATAGAATTCGAAGGCGGGATTTTCCAGCAGATACTCGACATTGGTTTTACTGCCGGTCGACAGGTCGTCTACACATACAACTTGATCACCTCGATCGAGGAGTAACACACACAGATGAGAGCCGATAAATCCAGCGCCGCCCGTTACTAGAACACGCATCGATACACCTCGGTGAAATACAGACCTTGGATTGGCATCCCATCGCCGACCCGATACCACAAGAATAAGCCCCGAACTGGCTCCGATGCGTGACAGACCAGCTGGTTTCGTTTCATGGAAACCCGTACCGAACCCGCGCTGTAGCGTCTTCGCCCGCCGAATCTTATCGATTTATCTGTGCTTTTACCTTCCGTTAACGTTCGCTGCCGCGTCGCATTTCTGTCAGCTCGTACGCCCACTATGTCACCTGACTCAGAAATAGCAGCGATGACACTCGGCTCTGCCATGTGCACAGGAAAATGAACGAAGGTTGAATTTCATTGAGCGCCCATTCCGTCGGACTGGACGGTGCGTTGCAATCACGAACCGTCCAGCTCGAACCTGCCGAGACGACAGACCGCAGTTTTTCGGTGCCAAGGCTGGTACGCGATCGCGTCACCTGGCTGCACTATGCACAGCAAGGCGCGCTGGGATATTTCCAATTCGGATTCGGACCGGCTGTACTCCTCTTCCGCCAAGAGGCGGATATCAGCCGCACCGTCGCCGGCCTGTACGGACCGGCACTGGCGATCGGCGCGGTGATCGGAGGTGCGCTCTTCCCACATCTGACCCGGCGGCTGCCACCAGCCGTCGTACTCTCGATCGCCCTGGGCGGACTGGCCGCCGGTGTTGCCATGTTCTGTCTGATCTCGTCGGTGGCAGGCACACTCATCGCCGCGGTAGTCGCGATGACCTTCGGTATCTTGGTGCTCAGCGGAGTGTCCACCGGACTCGCTGACCACCATGGCACAACGTCCGCGGCCGCAATCAGCGAAGCCAACGCCGCTAGCGCCGGCATGGGGATCATCGCCCCGTTGCTGATCAACGTCGCGGTGGATTCCGGACTGAATTGGCGTGCCGCACTGGGCATTTCGATCATTTTTGCCGGTGCACTGGCGGTGGTTACCGCGCTGTCCCACCGGCGTTCCACGGCTGCGGTCCGCCTCGTTGTCGATCGGCGACATACGGAAAGCGCGGGCCTGCCACGGCGTTACTGGCTGGCGTGGATTTGCCTGCTGGCCACCGGCTCCGTCGAGGCGGGCCTGATGCTGTGGGCACCCGAGCAACTCCGAATGCAAACCGGAATGACCGCGGACCTGGCTGCCATCGGCGTTTCCGCTGTCCTCGGTGGCATGCTCGCCGGCCGGTTGGCGGGCGGACGGGTGGTAACGCGGGTGCCCACGGTACCGCTGATGTTTGCCGCGCTGGCGGTCGCGGCGGCGGGATTCGCGGTGTTCTGGTCCGCGGCCGATCCGAAAATCGCCATAGCCGGCCTCATCTGCTGCGGATTGGGTATCTCGTTACACTTTCCGCTCGGCGTGGCACTGACGATGCGGGCATCGAATCAGCAGTCCGAACTCGCCATGTCGCGTAACTCCTACGGCATCGCATTCGGTTTCGGGGCCGCTCCCTTCCTCCTCGGCGCCTCGGCGGATCAGCTCGGGATTCGGGCGGCATTCGGGTTGATACCTCTGTGCCTGGTCATCGCGGCCGTGTCGGTCGGACAACTGACGCGCCTGGAGCGACGCGACCTGATGTGATGCGGGTGGTACCGACGTAGAAGCGTCATGGACAGTGACCGAGATCGAAACATCCCACGAATCCGTACGCGAGAATCCGGAGCGAAGTTGAGCAGATCGACTCCGCTCGGGATCGTCCGACGAGCGGAACTTCGAATACGGGCTGTGCCGCATCCTCGACCACATCGGCCGGCTGATCGAACGCAATGCCGCGGCCCGCGCGGATTCCGCTGCGCCGCACCGGCTGGGCGACGCAGCGGACTCCTAGAGGCCGGGACTGCTGCAGACAGCACCGGCTCCGATCCCGCGGACCCGGGCGATCAGGCTTCGCGTACCCGGCCACCGGGCCGCGCGATACCCCGCACCGACAGACCGCTGTCCGCGGTGACGAGCGTTCCGGTCATCGCGGCCGCTTCGGAGCGAGAGGCGAGCAGGGTGAAGATTCCGCTGTAGGCGTCCACGGACGGAACCTCCTGCAGAGGAAGCTTTTCCCGTGTTCCGTCCAAGACCGAATCGGCGGCCGTCTGACCGAGCGAGGTGGTGCCGCGCAGCCGGGTCGGCGCCACACCCGGCGCCACCCCGTTCACGCGGATATCGGGCGCCAGCTCGTAGGCGAGTTGCCGTACCACACCGTGGACGGCGTGTTTGGACGCGGTATAGAGGACGCCGCCGCCTGCGGCATTCGTACTGGCATACGAACCGGTGATGATGACACTGCCACGAGTGGCCACCAGCGCCTCCAAAGCGGCCCGCACACCGAGCAGCGGGGCCAGGACGTTCACTCCGAACAACTCGGTGAACGCTCCGGTCAGCTGATCGCCAGGGATCTCTTCGATCGGCCGCGCCCCATCGGTGATGCCCGCGTTGCCGACGAAGACGTCGAGCCGACCCCATTCACTTACGGCGGCATCCACCGCCGCGACATTGCCCTCCCAGGTGGCGACGTCGGCCACCATCGGCCGGACCGAATCCCCAAGTGCGCCACGCAACTCCAGAACCCGATCCGCGATGTCGACCGCGACCACGCGCGCGCCCTCCGCAACATATCGTTCGACCACCGCCCGGCCGATTCCCGCCCCCGCGCCGGTGAAGACGACGACCTGACCATCCAATGCACCCATCGGGGCTCCTTTCCGGGCTCGGTGCGGCACCACCACACCATTTGTACACATAATTGGATACACTTCTGGGCGACGGCGGAATGCGGCGTTCACCGGTGACCTTAGGATGATGCTGATGACTACCTCTGCTCGACGGATCCGCGCCGGTACCACCGTCGACGCGCTGTACCGGACACTGCGGGACCGCATCATCACAGGCGTCTACGCACCCGGGTGGCGTATGTCCCAGGAGCAACTGGCAAACGAACTCGAGGTGAGCCGCACTCCCCTGCGGGAGGCCTTGCAGCGGCTGGAAGCGGACGGCCTGGTGGTGGCGCACGCCAACCGCGGCATGCATGTGGCTCCGCTGGTGAATTCCGAAACCGAACAGAGCTATGCGCTGCGCCTGCTGCTGGAGCCGCCGACCGTGGGGGCGATCGTCGAAATACTCGGCGACGACGATATCGAGCAGATGCGAAACCATCTCGAGGACATGCGTACTCATCGCTCGCACAGTCGCCGTTTCCAAGATGCCCACCAACTGTTCCACGACGTGGCGCTGACACGGTACCCGTCGAATTTCGCCGAGATCACCAGTTCGCTGCACACCATGATCTACCGGCATCAGAGCGTCTATCTCTCGCATGCCCGCACCCCGGACGATTTCATCGACAGTGATCAGTTCTTTCTGGACGCGATCGGCAATCGCAATGCGGCTTCGGCACGCCGGATCATGGAGTTCCATTTGATCGATGCCGCGTTGGGCCTGGTACTCGATGCCGATCCCGATCACTGCTTCGATTCCCTGCTGCTGGCGATGCGCGGCCGCGACATCGTGATCGAACACGACGAACATGGACGTATCGAACGTCCCGCGCCGATCTACTGGATCGATTCCGATCCGGTGCTGCCGGATTTCGCCACCTCCAACCTGATTCTCATGGCGCCGCCGGAGCCGTCGGCCTGAGGACCGGCCGCCCCGGCGGCATTCGGTCATATGATCCGCGCGGCGAAGAACGCGGTGTGGATCGCGTCGTACACCCGTCCCGGTCGCAGCGCCGAGCCGACCACGTTGCACATCGATTCCGGCGCAGCGCAATTCGTCGGCGAGTTCGTTCGACGCGGCAGTGCGGCCCAGCGCCGGCACTACTGCGTCGGCGGGCAGCACCTCGACGCCGTCCGCGGTACGGAGTGAGACACCCTCGGCGGTCACCTCGCTCACTCGCACGCCGGTGCGAATACGCACCCCGGCCTGCCGCATGAACTGCGGCAGCTTCATGGCGTCGTAGACCACCTCGTCGCCGGTGAGCAGCGAATCCTGTTGCTCCACAACCGTTACCTCGGCATCGCCCATCTCGGCGATGCGCAGCGAGGTCTCGCAACCCTGCATCCCGCCGCCGATCACCACGATCCGCCCGTGCAGCGGAGCATCGGCGCGCACCTGCGCCGCGGGTATCACCGGCACGTCCGCGGCGATCGGGAAGTCCGGTTCCCGCAAGGGTGCTCCGGTGGCGAGCACCACCGAATCCACTCCGCTCGCAACCAGTTCCGCGGCCGTGGCCCGGGCCGGCACCACCGCGATATCCCGGCGCCGGACCTCGTGTACGAGATGGTCCACCAATGCCGCGATGTCCTGTTTAACCGTGGATCCCAGCGCGTGGGTGAGCAGACCCCCGAGCTCGCCGGGTTCGAACAGTCGCACCTCATGTCCGCGGTCGCTCAATACGGCGGCGCTGCGCAGACCGGCGGGTCCGGCACCCACGACCGCAACCGACTTCCTGGTGCCGGCCACGGTGATCGGGAACCGGCCCTCCTCGGTCACGGACGGATTCACCGTGCACCCGACCGAGCGGCCCTTGTCCACGCCGCGATGCAGGCAGCCGTCGTTGCATCGGATACAGGGCACGATCTCGAGCGCCCGCCCCGCCTGCGCCTTGCGCGCCCAATCCGGATCGGCGAGCATGGCACGGCCCAGCGAAACGAAATCGGCTGAGCCGGAGGCGATGACATCGTTCGCAACCTCCGGGGAGACCAGCGAACCCGAACCGATCACCGGGATCGACAGCTCCGGGCGGAACTTCTCCCAGCCCCAGCGGTGCGGTGCGCGAGTGTTGAACCAGGGGCTGACCTCCCATTCCATGGTGGCGTGGTGGCCGCCGGAGGCATGGATGACATCGACCCCGTGCGCTTCCAGCATCCGGCACAACTCGACGGTCTCCTCGATCGGAATGCCGTCGGGCTCGTAGTCGGTGACCGAAACCCGCACGCTCAGTGGAAAATCGCGCGGCACCGTGGCGCGGATGGCGTCGACGATCCGGATGAGGATGCGGGAGCGGTTCTCGAAGCTGCCACCGTAGTCGTCGGTGCGCGAATTCGTGTGCGGGGACAGGAAATTGGTGATCAGATATCCGTGCCCGGCATGCACCTCGACCAGGTCGAAGCGGGCCTTCCACGCCCGCAGCGCAGCCTGGGCGAAAGCGGTGACGATATCATCGATCTCGGCGACAGTCACCGGCTGCGGGATCACCCCGGCCACCGCCTCGACGTAGTCCCAGGAACTGTCGGTGGCCGATTTGATCGGCGCGGTGCCGAGGAATTTCTGGCGGCCACCGTGGGCGAGCTGAAGGCCGATCTTGGCGCCGGTGGCATGCACCTCGTCGACGAGCCATCCCCATCCGGCGATGTGCTCGTGGCGGCTCATCCCGGGCTGATTGTGGATCGCTTTGCTGGCGTCGTCGTCGATGTAGGTGTACTCGGTCATGATCAGGCCGACGCCACCCTCGCCGAGACGGCGATAGTGGTCGACGGTCCGTTGGCTGATCGTGCCGTCCATATTGGCGGTCGCGCTGCTGTTCGGTGATTTCACCACGCGATTGCGGAACTCGACCGGCCCGATGCGGCCCGGCTGGAACAGAGCATCGAAGCTCATGGGATCTCGATTCGTGATGTGGGCTGTGGGAATTCGAGAAATTCGGGAGGTGCGGGAGGTGCGAAAATTACGGGGCGAGTAGTGCGCCGGCGCGCGGAACGACCGGGTCGAGGTCGAGACTGCGCAGCAATCGCCAGGTGGTCGCCGCGGCGGCCGACAGCACCGGGATCCGGAACTGCCGTTGCAGCTCGTCGAGGATCGGCAGCGACGGCATCTGCACACAGGCGCTGATGACCAGGGCCTCCGCGCCGGACGTGTCGACGGTGCGGGCGTGTTCGAGCAGATTGCGCGGATCGAGCCGCCCGACGGCCAGATTGTCGGCCACCTCGAGACTCAGCGAATCCACCACCTCGAAGCCCTCGTGCTCGATGTAATCGCACACTGTCGCTGTCAGCGGCTTCATATACGGCGTGACGACGGCGATCTTGCGCACATTCAGGTGGGCCAGCGCCTCTGTCAGCGCGCCTGCCGAGGAGAGCACCGGAATGGCTTCGCCGCTCTCTTCTTTCGCGACCTGCGCCAGTTTGGATTCCGAGACGACGTGATAGCCGCGGCTCTGCGCCATGATCGCCACCAGGCAGGCGTAGGCCATCGCGTCGACGCGGGCGTCGGCGAGCTCGGCGGCACAGCGCAGCGAGTCGGCATCCATCTGCGTCAGCTGCTCCGGCGTCACATGCTGCATGCGCATGCGCGAGGAGTGGAAGGTGAACTGCTCCTCGGGCCGCACCTCGGCGCGGGCCCGCAGCATGGCCGGAATCTCCGTTTCCATGGTGGTGTTGGAGCTGGGCACGATCATGCCCACCCGTGTGGTCGTCATCGACTCTCTACCTTCGTGTCGAGTGGTGGAAATGGTCATTCCTCCGCCGAGCCCAGCCCCTCGGCGATCAGCCGGGTGAAGAACTCGGGTGTCTGCCCAGCAATGACCTCGAGGGCCATGGCATCGAGCAGGATGCGTGTTCCGGTGCGCGGGACGCGGATCTCCAGGCGTTCCCCGTTGCGGGTCCACACCTTGCGGAATTGGGCGCCGGTGAATTCGTTTCCGACTCCGGACCATTCCTCGGCCCGGACCACACCGGCCGGCAGATCGGATGCAGTCGATTCGCTCATCGCCTATCCCCCGCAGTCACACCATCCGCACTCCGGGTGGCGAGACTCAGCACACGCGGCTGGGCGTTGTACTCGTCGATGCGGCGGCGACCGGCCAGCACCGGAAGGGTGGACCGGGCCCGGGTGACGGCCTCGAGATCGAGTTCTACCACCCGGACGGCCTCCGGGGCCTCACCCAGATCGGCGAGCACCTCACCCCACGGTGACACCACGAGCGCGTGCCCGTAGGTGGCGAACGCCTCGGCGAACTCCGGGTCCGGCGAATGCACGGTCGCCGGCGCGACCACGTAGGCCAGATTCTCGATGGCCCGCGCACGCAGCAGCGTGTGCCAGTGCGCGGCCCCGGTCGACTGGACGAACGCCGCCGGAACCAGCAGCACCTCGGCGCCGGCCGCGGCCAGTGCCCGCGACAGTTCGGGGAATCGCGCGTCGTAGCAGATGGTCAGGCCGATGCGGATGCCGTCCAGATCCAGCAGTACCGGTCCGGCGCCGGGCCGCTCCACCGTCGAAGCTTCGAAGGACTGCCCGCCGATGGTGGCGTCGAACAGGTGCATCTTGTCGTAGCGTCCGACGAGCTCGCCGGCGGCGTCGATCACCAGCGCCGAGTTGTAGGTCGCCTCGGCGGTACGGTTCTTCATCCCACCCAGCACCACCGCCACCCCGTGAGTGGCCGCGGCGAGGCGCAACTGCCGCACTTCGTCGGAATCCTCATGCAGAGCCGCCTCGCGCATCTGCGCGTTGGTGCCCAGCATCAGGCCGTTCTCCGGCAGCGTCACAAGCTGTGCGCCGGCGGTCGCGGCCTGATCGATCAGCCGAAGGGCGGTAGCCAGATTGGCGGTGATATCGGTGGTCGCGTGCCACTGCGTCACGCCCACCCGCAGCGTCCGCGGTGTCATGATGCTTGCCCTGCCGCGACTGCCGCCGCACTCTCGCTCCGGGCGCGAGCGAGATCCATATTCACCACGGTCCAGCCGCCGCCGGAGGCTTCCATCGGCTCGTAGGTGTACACGGTGCCGTGCACGCCGGGACCGATCAGCCCGAGCATGATCATCCAGTTCTGGATCTCGTACTGGCCGTGCTCGAGCAGCGGATACGGCTCCAGCGAGCACAGATCCAGACCGCGTCCGGTTTCCAGCAGCTTCAGGATGTAGGTGTCGAATTCGACGTCCACGCCACCGAAATGCCCGGGATCCAGCCAGTGCGACAGTCCGCCGGTGGCCAGGAACGCCACCTTCAGGCCCGACCGCGCCACCACCCCGCGCAGCGCCTCACCGAAACGGCGCGCGTTGAAAGGGGAGAAGCTGCGGTGCGGCTGGGTGATGATCGGAATCACCGGCAGGTCCGGGCGCGGCAGCACCAGGCGCAGCGGAACGATCAGCCCGTGGTCGAGATCGACACGCTCGGCCAGTTCCACCTCCAACCCCGCCTCGCGCACCGCGGCAGCCAATTCGCCTGCGAAATCCGGCATTCCGGTGAGGTTCAGATCCAGATCGCCGCGCTTGAAGAACTCCATCGAACCGGTGTGGCCCGCGCCGGTACCGATCACGGTGTGACCGGTCTCGAAGCTCTGGAAGTGGCAATCGGCGGTCACCAGAACGACATCCGGGTCGGCGGCGACGAGATCGCGCCGCAGGCGTTCGTAGCCGTCGAGCAGCCGGGACACCGCATCGGCCGGATCGATCTCGGGCCGGGCCAGCAGATCCGGTACATGCGAGCAGCCTCCGGCGAAGACCACGCCGGCGGGCACTTCGGGGTCGGCCGGCGGCAGGGTGTCGTCGACAATGAATCCGCCCCGGCTGGCGGCATCGCCCAGATCGTCGTTGAACCAGCGGCTCACCAGAATGGTCAGGCCGTCGTTGAGTCCGATGGCACGCAACCGATCCCGGTTACCGGAGAGGATGGTCTCGGCCCACTCCTGATCTACGCCCAGCAGTTCCGGCGCGCGGGAGGGCTGCGCCTTCACCTGCTCGAGCAGTTCGGTATCGCGGGCCATCGCCAGCACGGCCTGTTCGATCGCGTTCTTGTCCACGGTGCTCACTCCTGTCCTACAAGGGCGCCGTCGCGGACCACGGCCACACCGTCGATCTCCACGGTGCAGCCGCGCATCGGCACGTCCAGGTGGGCGGGCGTCTCCCGGTCGGCGAACCGGTTGGATCCGGTCGACCACATGAAATTGCCTGCGGTGGAACGTAGTTCCTGGCCGTAGAGCGAACGCGAGTCGTAGACGTCGAACGCCGACCAGCGCGCATGCGGCAGCACACCCCAGCCCATGTGGCTGGTGGCCCACACCTCGTCGTCGCCCCAGGCTTCGAAGTAGTCGTTGAGCACGTGGGCGTCGGCACCGGCGCCGGAGATCTTCCTGATGTAGCCCTTCTCGACCTCGATGGTCACCGTGTCCTGGACGTAGCGCTGCCAGGGAATCAGCGCGTCGCCGGGCTGCAGCACGATGCGGCCCTCGGCGGTGCGGTCGTTCGGGAAGCACGCGACGAAACCCGAGGGCCAGTGGTCCCAGCGGCCCGGCTCGTCGACGTAACCCCATTGGTGGGTGATCGGCAGGTCCGCGCCGGAGATGTCGGCGGTCAGATCGGTGCCGGCGGCGCTGGTCACGTGCAGGGTCGATCCGGCGCGCAGTTTCCGGCCGCCGGCCTCCACGGTGGTGCGCAGGTCCTCATCGCCCATCAGGCGTTCCAGCACATCGTTCGGTTCGGCGACGAACAGCATCCGCTTGCCGTTCCCCGTGATCCGGGTGCGCACGTCGGAGTGGATCAGCCCACCGACGGTGACGTCGACGACGAAATCGCACTCCCCCGCCGCGGCAAGCAACGGCGCGACCTCGCGGCCGTCGGGCTGGTACGGCGGCAGCATCGGATTGGACAGGCTGGACGCGTGCAGCACCAGGACACCGGCGCCCAGCTGTCGCGCCGCCGCCACCGCAGATTCGACATACTCGGTCTTCTGGCCGAGTTCGGCGATCACCGCCACGGTTTCGCCGGCGGTGACCTTGCACAGCCGGAACTGTTCGACGAAATTCTCGGTCAGGGTCTTGGGCATCGATACTTCCTTCTCGATTGGTGAAAAATATGCTCTGAGTGGGTGTCTCACTCGGGATGCAGCGGCTCAGTGCGCGGCGCGCACCGCTCCGCCATCAACGGCCAGCGCGGTACCGGTGATGAACGACGCCCGCGTGGAGGCGAGGAATGCGACCACGTCGGCGATTTCGCTCGCCTCGGCCCAGCGGCCCGCCGGAATATCGGCGACGACGCGCGCGATCTCCTGCTCGACGGTGGTGCCGTTGCGACCCGCCTTCGACTCGACGATCCCCTGCATCCGGTCGGTTCCGGTGGCGCCGGGCATGATCTGGTTCACGCGCACGCCCGACGGCGCCAGTTCGCCGGCAAGGGTTTTGACGAACGCCGAGGCGGCCGAACGGTACGAGGCGGACAACACACCACCCGCGGCGGGCTGACGTACCCAGGTCGAGGACAGCAGGATGATGGCGCCCGTACCTTTGTCGCGCATCACCCGCGCAGCCGAGGTGCCCAGCTGCACCACCGGACGCAGCAGGGTGTCGTGGGCGGCGGACCAGTCGACCCATTCCGCGTCCAAGGCCGGAATGATCTGTGGCCCAGGGGTATTGAGGACCACTACGTCCAGTGCACCGTAGGTGGACACCACGGTGTCGACAAGGGCCGCGGTGGCTTCGGCGTCGCTCAGATCGTGGGCGAACGGCACGATGGACCCGTTGCCGACGGTCTCGGGCTCCCCGGTGGCGGTCCGGGCGGCCGCGATCACCGTCATTCCTTCGGCGGCAAGCCCTTCGGCCGTCGCCCGGCCGATTCCACGCGAGGCCGCCGTCACCAGTGCCACACCGTTTTCCAGACCCAGATACACACTTACTCCTTCAGCTGATCGATCGTCGTGCCGCCGCTGCCCACGGCCGGGCCTCCGGCATCGCAGGGTTCAGATCTCGCGGATCGCGCTCTCCGCACACAGCGAGATCACCCGGCGCACCAGCGTCTCGTCGGACTCCGGGACGCTGCCGTCTCCGACGACCGCGGCGTAGCCCCAGTCATCGGAGCGAAAGACGCTGGGGCACATGTCCAGGCACGTGCCGTACCCATCGCATTTGGTGTTGTCCACGATCACCCGCATGCTCACTGCTCCTTCCGTGCATCACGACGCGCGAGTTCTTCCGCGCCGCTTCGAGCCAGCGCCGCAGCGCCGTCGATGAGGCCGCAGACGCCGCGGCCGGGCAGATCCGAACCCCAGCGGGTCAGATCGGCCAAATGACCAGCTGCGTCCTCACCGCGCAGGATCTGCCGCAACGCCCGCGCGATCGCCTTGGTGCCGGTGAAACACGAACCGCACTGCAGCGCGCTCTCGTTCTGAAACCAGATACTGAGTTCCCCGGCCAGCGCGACCAGGTCGTCGTCGGGCCCCAGGACCGTGATCGCGCCGCAGCCGAGGCCGGTGCCCGCCGCACGCATCGCGTCGTAGCAGCACGACAGCGCACCGATATCACCGAGTGCGATGCCGTTGAACCAACCGCCGAGCAGCGCGCCGGTCATCGGTACGTCGCCTCCGCCGGCCGCGGCGGCCAGCTCGGAAACTGTTGCTCCGAGCGGCATTTCGTACACTCCGGGCTCCGCCACCCGGCCGGTGACGGTGAACAGCGCGGTGCCGCACGAGGCCGCGGTGCCCGCCCGGGCGAATTCGGCGGCACCGTACCGGCGAATCCACGCCGCGTGGGCGAAGGTCTCCACGTTGCTCACCAGCGTGGGCACACCTCGCACTCCCACCTCGAACGGGCGAGGCGGCTTGCTCGTCGGTTTGGCCGGGAGGCCGTTGATCGACGCGACCACAGCCGATTCCTCACCCGCCACATAGCCCGGCGGGGCCTCGTGGACCCGCAGCGCCACACCGTGCGGAACCATTCCGGCCTCGACGATCTCGGCGACGGCCGCGCGGACCGATGTGAGGACCGCGGGTTCGGAGGCGTAGACGACGGCTTCGCTGGATCCGGTGACGACCGCGGCAGTCAGCAGGCCGTCGAGGACCAGATGCGGTCGGCGGGTGAGCAGCCACGCATCCTTGCCCGATGCGGGTTCGCCCTCGTGGCCGTTGGCGACGACCACACTGTCCGAACTCGCCGCCACCGCCGACCATTTGCGGTGCGCGGGGAATCCGGCGCCGCCGCGGCCACGCAGACCCGACCGGGCCAATTCGGCGAGGAATTTCCCGGAATCGATTGCAGGCTCGAAGAATCCGAGCTCCCGTTCCTGGTTCAGTCCCCAGTCGGGAGATTCGACGCCGGGCACGACCAGCCTGCCCGGCACGTCTCCGGCCGCGCGGGCCGGAATCTCGAGGGCCGGCGCCAGATGGAGCGAGGATCGGACAGCGGTAGTCATAGCAGCCCCTTGACGATTGCGTGGGCGGTGGCGAGTGGGATCACGTCCCCGTATTTGGCATCGATATCGAGCAGGGCGGCGCGGTGCGGTCCGTCCTCGCGGTCACCCACGCATTCCCGGACAACGAAGGCGGGCAGATCGGCGGCGCAGGCGTCCACAACGGTCGCCCGGACACAGCCGGAGGTCGTCGCACCGGCGACGAGCACGGTGTCGATACCGGCGACGGTCAGCTGTTGCGCCAGATCGGTACCGGCGAATGCCGAGGCGGCCTCCTTGACCACCAGCGCCTCGTTGTCACGCCGGCCGAGCCGGTGATCGATGTCCACGCTGCGGTCACCTGCTCGCAGTTCCCGCATCGCGGGCATCTTGCGCAGCCAGGTGCCGGCCGTTCCGTCGCCGTGGACGGGGAAGGCGATGGTCGTGAAGTAGACCGGTACGCCGTTGTCGCGCGCCGCGTCCACCAGTTCCCGGGCCGCGGCGATCACCGCGTCCATCTCGAAACCGGGACCGTATTGCGCCTCGGTGAATCCGTACTGCAGATCGACCACGACGAGCGCGGGACGCGTCCCCGGAGTGAGTGTCCCGAGCAGGCCACCGTCTCGATACCTGGCGCGGACCTGCTCGTCCGCGGTCGCGGCGTCGTCGCGGCTCAAAACTCGTGCTCCGGCCACTGCCCCGGCTCGGCGCGCATCAGGTCCGCGTAGTACGCGTACATGTTGCGCTGGACGCCCTCCTCGTAGCGGGTCCAGAAGACCTTGCCGGGACCGGGCCAGTCCCGCACCGGATGGGCCATGCCGATGCCGGGCATGCCCATCTCGTAGTTGAGTTCGAAGTCCAGCAACTCCGCCGCGACCGAACGACCCGTGCGCCCCACCGTGATCCACGGTTCGGTGTCGTCCATCTCGAACGCGCCGCCGAGGGAGAAGGTGCCCAGCCCCGCGCGGTAGGCGCGATCCTTCTGTTCGGGTGTCATATTCTTGTAGCCGAGGAACCAGTTCCACATCTCGACCTGCCCAGGCCCCTTCGGCTGCCAGCACCGCACGGTCAGCACGCCGGTCGGCGGATGATGCGACCCGTCCTCGGTCATCGGCAGCGCGAGAATGGAGAAGTTGGGGAAGACGTTTCCGACGATCACCCGCGAACGTCGTGCCACTTCGAGCTGCGGTGCGGAGATATTCGCGGTATCGAAATTCTCGGCGAGGCTTTCCGGAAATCCGAAGAAGTTCGGTCCGGGTTCGTCGGCATCCTCTGCCATGGAGAACGACAGCGAATGTCCGGGCGAGGCCTGGATATGGTATCCCATCATGTTCTCGCTGAAGGGAATCGGGAACGCGCCGATGGCATAGACCGACTTGTGCAGCGTGCCGAGGTGGTAGTCGTCGCCGGAGAAATTATCCGCACCGGATTTCCAGTTCGCATCGAGAACGAAGCGCTGCGGCTTACCCAGCACCTCCACCCCGTCCTTGTCCAGCCCGAACAGCAGGTCCAGATACCAGGCCATACCGCCGAGGTATTCGCGCAGCGGCGGCGCCGTCGAATCCAGTGTCGCGAAGATCAGCCCATGGAAGGATTCGACCTGCGCGGCCTTGGCCAGCCCGTTCTCCTCCTTGCGCATATTTCCGAAGGCGTTCTTCCACAGCGGCGCACCGACCAGACTGCCGTCGGAGGAATAGGTCCAACCGTGGTACGGGCAGCGGAAATGCGAGGTATTGCCGGAATCAGCCCGGCAGATCTGAACCCCGCGATGTTTGCAGGCATCGAACAGGACGTGAACATCGCCTTCCTCGTCCCGGGTGACGACGAACGAATCCTCCCCGATCCGGCGCACGACATAGTCGCCGTTCGCCTCGATCTCGGACTCGTGTGCCATGAAAACCCAGGCGCGGCCGAATATCTTGCGCAATTCCGTCTGATGTACCTCGGGATTTCCGAATATATTTGCGGGAATCCGCCCGGCAGGCAGTCCTGTCTCGATCCGGTCCATCAAGGTCCGGACTCGCGGCGAAAGCAAGGGTTCCCGTATCGCAGTCATAGATGTACTCCTGGGCTGAAATCGAGCGATTGAACGACCCGGCGAACAGGGTCGCTCAGAAGAAAAGAGACAGATTGTGGGTGCCGATCACCGTCAAGTCCAGATAGACCACGCGATGCAGCAGTTTGAGGCGGCCGTCTTCGCGGCGCAGGATGTCGCGGCGCTCACCCGAGAGCATCTGGGGAGTCGTCTGATCCTGCCGGGTCCGATAAAGGAGGATATTGCTGCGTCCAGTGAGCAGCTGCGTATCGCCGCTCTCATGCTCCCGCACCCGGATATTGGTGACGAAATGACGCACTCGTGAGGGCGGATCCTCGGCCCACGCGTACTTGGTCTCCCCACGCGCGACCCGCGATTCGAGCGACCCCAGATTCTCGTTCAGGTGAAAGGCGGTCTCCGAGAAGCCGAAGCCACGGGCTCGTTCGACGGTCTCGCGGATCGGCACCTGGTACACGATGTCCGGGCTGACCAGGTCGGTCAGCCACTGTCGCTCGTTCAGGTCGTCGAGCAGCTCCGCCTCATAGAAGTAGAAGTCCACGACCTCCGCATACCGCGGGTCATTCGCTGCCAGTCGGCGCTGTGTCACCGTCTGCTGCTGAGTCATACGATCCCCTCAAAGTGCATACACTTTTGGATGCAGATCAGTGTTGCCTATGACGCAAGGCAGCGCAAGGGGTGAATCGAACTGGTTACTCGGGCGCAACATCAGCGCAGGACGACGACCGCCGGAACGGGTCGTTCACAGCCCTACAGGCGATCTGGGAACCAGGCAGGCCCGCCGAGCCCCCGGCGCTGCCCGACAGTTGCCTTACAGAATCGTCAGTTTGATGCGGGCCCAAGCGTTGTTGCCGTATCCGCGGGGATTCCATATGGATGCTGGGGATTCGGGTTGCGTGGCTCCGGCGTCGTCCCAGGCGCGCGCCGTGATGTTCAGTGGCCCGGGTGGCATATCGACGGTCAGCGACCACGGCCGCCACGCCCACCGGCTGGGCGCGGGGTGCAGGTCGGCCTGCCGCCAGCTGCGGCCATCGTCGACCGAGACGTCGACCCGTCCGATGCCGTGGCCGTCGCCGGCGATTGCCCAGCCACGAACGGAACGGGAGCCACGCGGAATCTGATCGCCCTCGGTGGGCACGAGGATGTCGCAGTTGAGCGCCAGCGACGATAGCGAGATGCCCTCGCCCGGTGCGACCGCCTCCGGGTCGGCCTCGGGCGGAAGAATGCGGTAGTCGAGGGCCTGAAAATAGTTCTGTGACGGGACGGATTGCACGGTGACGGCGGTGACCCATTTGACGCTGCGAGCCCCGATGTAGCCGGGCACCACCACACGCACCGGGCCACCGTGAGCGCGCGGAAGTGGCTGAGAATTCATCTGCCAGGCCAACAACACCTCCTCGCAGAGCGCCTTGGACAGCGGGATGGAGCCGCCGTAGGGCTGGACCGGCCGGGCCTCTTCGGCCACATCGGGCGCAGCGAAGGCGACGTGCAGTCGGTCATCGTGGTGCACCCCGGCCGCCTGCAGTACATCGGCCAGCCTGGGCCCGGCCCACTCGGCGGTCGAGATCGCGCCGTGCTCCCATGGCTCCTTGCCGGGGATCGGGCGCACCGCCAGCAGTTCAGCGCGCCGATTGCCGGCACACGCCAGCGTCGCTACCACGCTGTGTTGCTCAAAACCAGTCGTCAGCTGGTCGTAGGTCACGGTGAGCGGATTGTCCACCCGCCCATCGACGCCCAACCGCCACCGCTCGGTGGGGATGTCGGGGAACGGACCGTGATTGCGCGCATAGAACGCGTCCACCGCGGTGATTTCGCTGCTCGCAAGCACCGATGGCGGCGGCTCGGCGTTGAACGGCAGCCGTCCCCGCACGATCATGTCCTCGCGCTTACCCCACATCTCACCGCCCCGGCAACGAGTCGTCGTGGACTGCGACTTCAATCCTATCGCCGGTGTCGGCGCTGGTGGCCACGTCCGCCAGACCCAGAACGCCTCCTGCGGCCTCGGTGCAATGCGCGTACGCTTATGTATCTACGCTGGCCAGTAGGGTGTGCCACCGGTTCGCCGGGAGATGGAGATGCTTTGCATCACCGAGGAGTTCAGCACCGAACGCGCCCCGTGCGGGAAACTGAGGGGCGGGGCTCGCCACCGCGAAGACGACGAAGCGGGCCTGGTTATCGACGATCTGCATTACGAATGTGGCTGCTGCAAGATTCGGCATGAATACCACGACGGCAGCGTTCGGATCGAAACGGTCCGCCATGACGGCAAGGTCCTGATGGACGAGCGCAGTGCCGACTTCGAGGCCTGACCCACGACGGTGGTGCCCCCATGACCGCTTCTCACGATGTCGTGATCGTCGGCGGGGGCGGTGCGGGCCTGCGTGCGGCCATCGCCATCGCCGAACACAACCCGCGGTTGAGTATCGCGATCGTTTCCAAGGTCTATCCGATGCGCAGCCACACCGTCTCCGCCGAGGGTGGCGCCGCCGCTGTCGCTGGTCCCGGCGACAGCTTGGACGAGCATGCATACGACACGGTCTCCGGCAGCGATTGGCTCTGTGACCAAGACGCTGTCGAGGCCTTCGTCGAGGAGGCACCGCGGGAGCTGCTGCAGCTGGAGCATTGGGGCTGTCCATGGAGCCGTCGATCGGACGGGCACATCGCAGTACGGGCGTTCGGCGGGATGACGAACAACCGCACTTGGTTCGCAGCCGACAAGACCGGTTTCCACTTGCTGCACACCCTGTTCCAGACCGCGCTGTCGTATCAAGACATCGTCAGGTACGACGAGTGGTTCGCCACAGCATTGCTCGTCGACGACGGCAGGGTGGGCGGCATCGTGGCCATCGAACTGGCCACCGGACGCGTCGAAACCATTCTCGCCGGCGCTGTCATCGTGTGCACCGGTGGCTGTGGCCGGGTGTATCCATTCACCACCAACGCCAATATCAACACCGGTGACGGTATGGCGTTGGCCTACCGGGCAGGCGCACCGCTCAAGGACATGGAGTTCGTCCAGTACCACCCGACCGGTCTTCCGTTCACGGGCATCTTGATCACCGAGGCGGCGCGGGCGGAGGGTGGCTGGCTGATCAACAAGGACGGTTACCGCTACCTCCAGGATTACGACCTCGGCACACCATCACCGTCGCCGGTGATGCGGAGTATGGAACTCGGGCCGCGCGACCGGCTGTCACAGGCCTTCGTACACGAACTCGACAAGGGCCGAACCGTCGGCACCCCGTACGGACACGTGGTCCACCTCGACCTACGCCACCTCGGTGCGGAGCTCATCGACACGAAACTGCCGTTCGTGCGCGAGCTGTGCTCGAAGTACCAGAACATCGACCCGGTCCGGGAACTGATCCCCGTACGACCCGTCGTCCACTACATGATGGGCGGCATCCATACCGACATCCACGGCGCGACACCTCTGGAGGGCCTGTACGCCGTCGGAGAGGTCGCCTGCGTCAGTATCAACGGCGCCAACCGGCTCGGGTCGAACTCCCTGCCCGAGTTGCTGGTCTTCGGGGCGCGAGCGGGTCGTGCCGCCGCCGAGTACGCGAGCTCGGCCACGGCTCGCCAGACGTCGGCGGTCCTGACACGCGGCCGTGCCGAACAGGACCGGCTGGAACGAGGCCTCACCCGGCATGCCGAGGGATCCGAACGCATCGCCCACATCCGCACCGAGATGCAGGAGACGCTGGAGACCAGTGCCGGGATCTACCGGAATGGCGACTCCCTCGCCGAGGCGGCCGACAAGGTGCGCGAGCTTCGCGATCGATTCGGCCGCGCTCGCCTCGACGACCACAGCCGGGCATTCAACACCGAACTGGTGGCGATGCTGGAACTGTCCTGCATGCTCGATGTGGCCGAATGCATCGTTGCCTGCGCGCTGGCACGGAAGGAATCCCGGGGTGCGCACCAACGGACCGATTTCCCCGCCCGAAACGACCAGCGGTTCCTGGCCCATTCGGTGATCCATCGACAGCCGGACGGTTCGGGCCGCGTCTCGTACATCCCGGTAACGATTACTCGCTGGCCTCCGGGCGAACGCGTATATGGGAGGTGATGGCGATGGTGGAGCAGATAAGCCTGCAAGTCGCGCGCTATCGACCAGATCGAGATGACGAACCGGTACTGCAGCTGTACGAAGTTCCGCTGCGCAAGGAATGGACGGTGCTCGACGGCCTCAACTACATCAAGGACTACCTCGATGGAACGGTGTCGTACCGGTGGTCGTGCCGGATGGGCATCTGCGGTAGCTGCAGTATGACCGTCAACGGTGACCCACAACTGAGCTGCGCCACTTTCCTGACCGACTACGCGCCGGGGCCGGTGCGGGTCGAGCCATTGCGCAACTTTCCGGTGATCCGGGATCTCGTCATAGAGATCAGCGACTTCATGCACAAGCTGACCGCGGTCAAACCATGGCTGATCACGAAGGAAGATCGGCCGCTCGATGACGGCGAGTACTTGCAAACACCGTCCGAAATGGACGACTACAAGAAGTACAGCATGTGTATCAACTGCATGCTCTGCTACTCGGCCTGTCCCGTATTCGCACTCGAGCCCGAGTTCATCGGTCCGGCCGCGATCGCGCTGGCCCAACGCTACAACCTCGACTCGCGCGATGAGGGAGCCGCGGATCGGCGGGACGTGCTCGCCTCCGCCGAGGGCGTATGGTCGTGCACCTTTGTCGGCGAGTGCACCACCGCCTGTCCCAAGGGGGTCGACCCGGCCGGCGCGATCCAACGCTACAAGCTGACCGCGGCCACGCAATCGCTGCGAGATTTCCTCATGCCTTGGCGGGCACGATGACCACGACGCCCCGGTTGTACCGAAAGCCGGTCTCCGCGTTCTGGTGGCTGCGACGCCGCTCGTACCTGATCTTCGTCCTGCGCGAACTCAGCAGCGTGTTCGTCGCCTGGTTCGTGGTATTTCTCCTGCTTCTGGTCCATGCCGTCAGTTCCGGAAGCGAGGAGTACCAGCGGTTTCTGAGCTGGAGCGCAAGTGGGTGGGTGGTTGCACTGAACACGATCGCCTTGCTGTTCGTGCTGCTGCACACGGTCACCTGGTTCGACCTCACACCCAAGGCGATGGTGGTGCGGGTACGGAACCGACCTGTTGCACCGGTTGTGATCGTTGGGCTGCACTACCTGCTGTGGGGTCTGCTGACGGCGATCGTGCTGTTGGTGGTGCTGCGATGACGAACAGAAGGTCCCTGGAACCGTTGGCGTGGCTGCTCTTCGGCATCGGCGGAATGGCCGCAGCGCTGCTCATACCGGTGCTGCTGTTCCTGTTCGGCCTCGCCTTCCCGTTGGACTGGCTGCCCGCGCCGGATCACGCACACCTGCTCTCGGTGTTGCGTCATCCCGTCACCCGGCTGGTCCTTTTCGGACTCTGTGCGCTGGCTCTGTTCCATTGGGCACACCGCTTCCGGTACACGCTGGAGCACGGCTTGCGGCTCCAGCAGTTCAGTACGTTGATCATCCTGGTCTGCTACGGCGGCGCCGTCATCGGCTCGGGAACCGCTGCCTACTTCCTGCTGCGCGTGTAACACGGCGGCGAGCCAGTGTGACCAGGGCTCGAACCCCTGCCCCTCCGGACACAAAGTTGTGGCAAGTGTGCCTCAGCGATCTTGTCCAGGCACGGCCTGGACAGTCATCATCTCGGAAGATCGCAGGGCGCGGCTGACCCGCCCGAGCCATCTGGCTTCGTCGAGCAGTGTGTGAGCGCCGCTGTGTTCGACAGACAAGGTCATCGTCGTGTTGTGGCGAGGCGGTAGGCCTGCCTGCTTCGCCTGGATCGCGGCCGCGATGACGGCCGCCTCGATCACCGGGCCGCGCTCATGGTCCGGCAAGCCGAGCGCATCGGACCGTTCGACGGCCAGTCGCCGCACCTGTGGATCGGCATACCCGCGCAACGCCAGCTGCGCGTCCCGAATGTCGATGACCCGGCGATAGAGCCGGAATTCGGCGTCCCGCAAAGGATTCCATTCGCGGCCGACGGGGAGGGGAACAGCACTCGCCGCGCCGGTGGCGGATGTCAGGTGCCAGCTCAGCCCGCTGAGTTGTCGTTCGGTTCGGTGGCATCGGTAAGCGTGAAGCAGCGACCCGAGAGCCTCACCGCCCGAGGGCAGTGCCAGGCCCACGATGACGATGAGCAGTCCGGTTACGGTGAGCAGCCCGTCTACGACGACATATATCGGTCGGGGTGGGTGTCCGAGATCGGCGGCGACGAGCACGTAGCCGAGGAAGGCCAGCCGCGCCATCACGGCAATGCCGCCTATTGCGATAACACGGAATCCGATGCGTAGCCACGGCTTGGCGGTGAGCGCGGCGTAGCGGAACCCGAATACGATCGCAGCGACAGCACTGACGCCGACGTAACAGATGAACAGGTACCGATACCGGGCATTATTCGCGGACATCGGCGGGAAGGTGGCGAACAGTGCGATGACTGCGCCGACGACGACAACGAATCCGGCGTAGCACAGCGGCGTTCTGTTGCGTGCGATCTCGGTCCGTGTCGTGAGGTACACAAACCATATTTGGCTCGCGCACACCGCGAGCATCGCGGTGATGTCGCTGAGCAAGATGCCTAGTGTCGGAATATGGGTATGGCCGTCGATGGCATCGGATTCGAGCCAGATCATCATGGTCGCCAGGATCGCGCCGGTGAAAAGCGCACTCGCGCGGTGCATTCCGTTGTCCGGATCGCGCATGATGTCGCGAGTCTTGATGGCCAGGACCGCGCCACAGGCGAATGCCGTCAGCAAGATGAGCAGAATCGGGTCGGGGGTCACAGTGAGTTGTCCAAGCGACGAACTATGTCGGCGATCGCCGGATCGGCGGCGACGGTGACCGGCTGGCTCGACCGGTGCGCGCGCTGAAGGAGCAGCGTCGCCGTCATCTCCGCTTCGGTCTCCTGCTCGGTCGATCCGCAGGAACGGGCCAGAACCTGTCCCTGGATCTCATGGGCGATATGCACGAACATGCAGTGCCGTCGGTCATCGCCGATCGGCTGACCTGTATGACCGAAGAGCAGATGCGCGAATTCGTGGAAGATGATCTGCTGGCGGTGAATCAGACTGGCGGACTCCTCGTAGATGACGGAATGCCCGCGTTCGTCGGTGAGCAGCAAGCCGAGTGGACTCGCCGGCGGCAAGGCCATCGGGATCAGTTCGATCCGGCTGCCCACATGACTCGCCAGACGCTCGCACACTTCGTCGATACCGAAACGAGCCGGTAGCCAGAGCGTGTCGATTCGCCGTTCGCAGCGCTTCCGCAAATCAGTAGTCCGCATGGCAGTCCTTGCTCGGCTGAATTCTTCGCGCGCTACTGGTCGCCGGGCGGGCCTGCGGGCAGTCGCTCCAATCGGCGGAAACGGTTGATCACGTCGGTGACCGCCGACAGGCTCTCAGCGGACAGGCCCGCCGCCCGCAGCGCCACATCACGCACGCCCGCGTCCCGCATGGCAGCCAGCAGACCCAACTCGGCGTCGACCTCGCGACTGGTCTCGTCGTCGAAGAAGTAGGCAGGGGGAACCCCGAAGAATCGAGCCAACGCGCTCAAGTGCCGAAAGGTCGGATTGTCTCGTTGACCGGTACGCAAGTACCAGACATACGAGCCCGACATCTTCACCCCCTGATCGCGGGCGACCGCGGTGGCGACCTCCTCGTTGCTGAACTCGCGACCGTCAGGCCTGCGCACGACGTCGAACAGATGGGTCAATTTCGACGCCAGTGTCGAGGCTGTTTCGTCCACCGATCGCCTTTCCGTCAACTGGAATGGTTGCGAACCATTATCGCTTGACAACCGTTGACAGACAACGCCGGGCGTGATGCAATCAGGTCCATCAACTGATGTGAATGACAGGTGGCTCAATAATCACACATGTTGACATGGACTGGCACCATGCGCGGGCGGAGGTTCCGGAGGGAGATCATGTGGGTCAACCGTTGTGGGGCGATCCCTGGATGTCTCTGGTCCTGGCCTATTCGTGGTTGCGAACATGCCGGAGTGCGCGATGACCAGTTCGGTGGGTGAGGATCTCGCGGCGTTGGCCGATCGGATCGCGGATGGGCTGCGCGAGCATGCCCCGCCCGGGTGGCATCGGTTGGAGGCGTGGTTCGCGATGACCGTGGTCGCCGAATCGGCGCTGCTGATGGTCGACGATGGCAGCCGGTCGATTCGGTACCAGGTGCCGGATGCGGTGTGGGAGACGGTGCGTCGGCATCGGCGGCTGTCCGCGGATTCGGAATGTGGGCCGTGGTGGCGGTTGCTGGTGCGCATCGACGCGGACGGTGTCGAGGTCGTCGCCGATCAAGGTGCGGAGGAACCGTTCCCCGGTGAGCAGTTGTTCGCACCGGATGCCTATCTGGCTGACGTGGAACGCTATCCGCGCGGTCGATTGCCCGTGTGGTTGGCGGCTTACATCGGGCGCGGTGAACGCCAGTCGAGGCCACCGCAGGCTGCCGTGGACGGGATGCGGGCAGACCGGCGTGCGGGTGTGCGGGCGGTGGCCGTGGATGGCGAACTGCCGGAGCTGGCGGTGTTGTGGGCTCGGTGGGCGGTGCTGGCTGCGGCCTTCGTGGCGGTCGGATCGAGGCGGGGTCCGCGGATCGGACCGTCGGTGGGCATCTTCGAAAGTGCGGGACGCGGCGGCTCGACGTTGACTCTGCTACCCGGCGGCCGGGCGGTGCTGTCGGGCGGCGTGTGGGATGCGCCGGTCTTGGACGCCGCGTACAACGGGAGTGGCGCGATGCCGAAATTGTTTGCGGGAGCACCGGATTGGGTGGCGGACCCGGTGCTCGATCCGCGTGCGGTAACCGGATTGCTGTCGTTCTGTTACTGGTGGGATGGCGATCGATGGTACCGAGGCGAATCCGCTCCGATACCGGAGTGCGCGCCGGCGCTGCCCGCGGTGTGGACGGTCTCGACGGTTGCGGGAGTTGTCGGCAGCCTGCTGGGTGACCGGTCGGGTGAAAGCCCGCAAGCCGCCGAACTATTGGTGTTGGCGGCGCAGGCGAGCGCGGTGACTCGCGAGGCGATGGTGCAGGCGGTCGGCGACGGCGACGGAGTCGACATCGACGGTGGACTATTCCAATTGATGCTCGCGGATCTGGTTGCCGATCATGTCGCTGGGATCCGCCAAGCGGATGCGCTCGATCTGGTCCGGGATCACATCCGTCAGCGGAGTTACGACACCACCGGATACTCGCTGTCGACGTTGCGGGCCGATCGCATCAGCGTGGGCTGGTTGGTGCGTTCGCCGGTGCCGGACGGTGAAATGGCGTTGGACCGTGCGGTTTTCTATGTCGCTGACGATGGCGTCGTGGAGCGCTCTACCTCTTCGGTGCCGCTGTCGGTGTTCGTCACCGATTTCGAGCGACGGTTCCGGATACGTAGCAGCGGCCGAGTCTGACCGACGGGGTGGGACGTGAACAGTGAAGTTCGATTGGATCCGGACAGTTTGCGAAATCGGGGAGCGCGGCTGGCCGAACTCGGTGACCGGGTGGGGCAGACCTATGTGGACTTGCGGGATTGCCTGGCACAGTCCGAAGGCAGCTGGGGCGACGACGATATCGGCCTTGCGTTCGCCAAGGACTTCATACCGCACGCCGATCAGTTGCTGGCCAATGTGCGGGCAACGGAGGAGAGCTTGCACGGCACGGCCGCCGGAATCATCGACGCCGTACGCCAATTCGAGGCGCAGGACGCCTACTTTGCCAGCCACGTAGGCACCACAGCCGGGGATGTGGACCCGAACATCGGGGAGCCGGCTCCGCAGCGGGCAGACGGCCCCGACGGCACGCCTGCGCTCGCCGGCACGCACTCACCGGTGACATACGACCCTGCGTCGGCAGCGGGAGGTCAGGCGTATCCCACCGACCGGGTGCAGCCCACCGAACGATCCGCGCCCGGTGGCCCGGGATCGCCGGACGCTTCCACGGGGCGGTCCGCGCCGCAGGACGGTCCGCGGCGCCCGGATTCTTCGGATCGAACAGGCCAGGGGTCGGATCGGGCAGGCCGAGAGGACGGTGGCAAATCCGGCAACCGTGCCGGCGATTCCGGTCGGCCCTCGTCCTCCCCCGTGTTCCCCCCGTCCTCCCCTGTGTTGCCCCCGACTGCCACGCGGAATGCGGTCCGGTTGTCGGGCACGGCGTCCGGACCGCGGCCGGCGGTCGATGTCGGGCGGCGAGACACCCCGTGGACCGGGCAACGGCCCCGGACACCCGGCTCGCCTGCGAGTGCCCAGCCGAGTCCCCCGAGCCCTCGGTACGGTTCCCCGCCACGATCGAACAAGACCGCCGATGAACCGCAGCGCGGGCGTGATCGGCGCGGTTCCGACGGGCGACCGGTTTCCGATCCCCTGGTCGGGTGGCTGGCGCGGAGGTTGGCCGAGTACCACGGTGTGCATGTGGCCGGATTCGATACACCCGGCCTACAGGTGTCGGCGGTGCGGGAATTCGTGGCCGCGGTGGACCGGGTGCTTACCGAATACCCGATGATCGTCCTGGATGTCGTCGCGGTGGCAGAACTCGGCGCCGAATCGGGACTCGTGCGGTGGAGTTCCGAACCGCGCGACTCCCGGGGCGCAGCCCATTCGATCACGCTCGACCAGCGGACCGCGCAGGAGCCGAGGGAAGTTACCGGAACCGCGGGAACCGATGCCGAGCCGGGTATATACGCGGCCACGTTGCGTGAATTCGGCCAGGCGCTCGATGGCGCCGGTGGCGGTCTCGGGCGCAGGCAGGCGCAGCGCGTCCTGCTCGCGGAGTACCTACGTCGGGAGCCGGGACGACACCGCACACTCGCCGAGGTGGTGCGCGGTTACCAGCACTGGCGTGCCGAGTTGACCGGGGATGCCGCGGTCCCAGGCGGATTCGACGTGAGTCGGGCCTTCGGCGCCGCGTTCGCCGAGGTAGTGCTGCGCGGTGAGGAGGCGGGCGTCCAAGCGAAAACACTGCGTGCGGTGCTGGTCGCCGCGGCCTCTCGGCCGGGGTAGGCGGTGCCGGTGGACGGTTCGCGGTCACTGAACCCGGTCGTGGAGTTGCGCAACGCGTTCGAGGGTTTGCCTACTGTGGTGCGGCGTCCGATCGAAATGGTGGTGTTCGGCGGAGAGCTGCCGCGTGCCGACATTTCCGGGATGCGTCGGATAGCCGCGGAGTTCCGGTCGAAGGCAGCCGCGCTGAGCGACCATTCGGAGGACGCGGAAGATCTACTGGCACAAGAGGATTCGGTGGGCGTGCTCGGCGAACGGCTGCGCGAGACGCTGCGTTCGCACCGCGATGGGGCGGCCAGGCTCGGTGACGATGCGTTGGCCCTGGCCGATCAGGCGCAGGCGGCCGCCAACGACGCGGAGAAGACGCTGTGTGTGATGTTCGTCTTCGGGATCGAGTTGGCGTGGCGGATCTTCGGTGTGCTGTCCGGTGCCGCCGCGGCTGGTCCTGCCGGGGAAGCGGCGGCGATGCCGGTGGTGGAGTCGATGCTGGTCGAGGGGCGGGCCAGTGTCGCGGTGATGCGTGCGGGCCTGGAGCAGGCATTCCGGACGGGTGCGGCGCGGACTGCCGCCCGGCTGTCGGCGCTGGGGGCGCTCCGGTTGCCTGTCACGTTGGGTAAGGCCGCCGCGCTGCCGGTGGGTGTCGACGCGGGCGTACAGGCGCTGCAAATCGTGTCCGGTGATCGAACCCTCGCCGTGATCGGACCGGACGGTAAGAATCCGACAGGCATCGATCTGACATCGATCAAGGTTGCGGCCTTGTCAGGTGCGGGTGGTGCGGCGGGTGGCATGGTCGCGGGCCGGGTCGCGCCGAAGGTGTTTCCCCGGATCGAGGGCAGCCGGTTGGCGCTCGGGTTGGTGCACGGCACTGCGGGCGCGGTGGCGGGTTTGGGTGCGGCGGCGTTGGTGACCGGTTGGCCGGAGCATTTCGATCATGTGCTGGCGCCGTTGCTCAACGGCGGTTTCGCCGGGGCCGTACACGCTCACGCCGCCGCTCACCGGGGATCGGGTGCGCCGGTGGGGGCGGTGACCGACGGCGGTGGGGCTTTCACCCGGCCCGACCTGCCCGCAACCACCCGCAGCGAGGACATCGCGGCGCCGACACCGACTCTCCTACCGGTCGAGGTGTCCGCGGAATCGAAGCAGGCGTGGGCGGCTGCGAAGGCGGCGTGGGCGGCGGCTCCGGATACGGTGGCTGCCGGGGGCGAGCGGGGGAAGGTACCCGCGGCCGGAGCGCACGGGAACAGCGCGCCGGTCAAGTCCGGCGAACCGCGGTCGCCCGCGGTATCGGGCTCGATGCCACACAATGACGCGACCGGCCGTGCTCCGGTCGGACTCGACTCCGCGGCCGGGTCGGCGGGGCGTTCGGAGACAGGTGCGCAGGTGGCGGGGCGGGGCGACTCGGCTACCCGCACGAATACGACAGCGCCACGCCCCGTCGAGGCCGGTGGGGAAACGTCGGCGCCGCCGAAGGTTTCGACGGGCACCCCGACCCGACAGGTCGCCACCGGGCCCGAAACACCCGCCGCCGGTGAACACCGATCACCAGGGAATCACGAGCATCACAACTCCGGGGAGCGAAGTGCTGCGGCGGATCAGACCCGCCACGAGACCCCGGTTGACGCCCGCCCGGCCACGGGTACCGGCGACGGGCCCGAAACGCCTGCCACCGGTGAACACCGGTTGCCGGATGAGGAGCACGCTCCAGGGGCGGAGCGGAGCGTCCTGGTGGGTGAAACGGGCGACGAGGCGCCGGTCGGCCCGGCTGCGGATTCGGTCGACAGTGCCGGTTCGCCGACGCCGAGCGCTCGCGATCAGGCGGTCGAGTTGTTGGCCGAATTCAACGCCGGTTCCGGTGATCGGGTCCCGGAGCAGCTGCGGCTGTGCAACCTGCCGGACGAGGTGTTGAAGGCCGGGTTGTTCGACACCGACGCGCGGAAGTCGATGATCGCGACCACGGAGATCATTCGGCGCGGCACGATCAGCGACGCAGTGCCAGGAGGGATGGTATTGCGGGTCGAGCAGGCGGAGGGGGTGTACGCGCTGGACAAGCGTCCGGTGGAGATGAAGCCGGGCGAGGGCAAGTCGCTGATGTTCATGGCGGCGGCGATGCAGCGGGCGGTGCGTCACGGTGAGTGCCTTTTGGTGACGACGACCGATGGGCTGGCCCACCGGGAATTCACCAGGTATCGACAGCTGTTGACCGAATTCGGGATCGACGTGTTCCGGGCCGACCAGCAGAAGGGTTTCGGGCCGATCACCGACGGTCGGCCGGCGGTCGTGGTGGCCACCGGCGAAACCGTCGGGCATCTGTGCAACGCGGGTCACCGGCCGCCGCGCCAAGCGTTGATCGATGAGATGGACGGCATCATCGACCGGGGTGAGAGGCAGTTTCTCCGGTCGGAAGGCGTGGAGCAGGCCGCGCCCGAGGCAACGGCACGCGAGGTGCTCGCCGCGCACGATTTCCTCGCCGACGCGCTGCAGAAGGGGGCGTTGTCGCACGAGGATTTCGGTCTGACGCGGATCATCGAAGAAGTCGACCGGTACCCAGACGGAACACCTGAGGTCGAGTTCTGGTACGACGGCCGGGCGGAATTGACGCCGGGGGGACGGGCGAAGGTCGAGGCGCTTCCGGGCGGGAAACAGTGGTTGGAAGGGTTGGGGCTGTCGCGGCTGGAGACCGCCGCTGCCGCCGAGTTCACCTGCCGCAAGAGCACCCACTACGTGATGGACGCGGGCAAGATCGTCATCATCGATCAGGGCGAACACGGTCTGCAACGCAACCCGAACACCTCGAGCGAATCACGGTGGAGTGCCGAGCAGGGCAAGGCGAGCCTGGCTCAGGCCGTCGAGGCCAAGGAGATCCGGGCGGCCGAGGCCATCAGGATGAGCGCCGAGCAGCATCAGATCGTGGTGCGCGCCGACGCCGACTCGGCCAAGAGCATCAACGCGGTGGAAATCTATCGCACGGGGGGACGCCCGGAGGACCGGTTCTTCGATGAGGTCACCGGTGCCTCGGGCACGCTGGCGGACCTCAACCCCGTGCTGGAAAAGATCTACGGTCTGGAGGAAGCGCACCAGGTCGACCGGTCTCGGGAGCAGCGGTTGATGGAGGGCGCCCCCGAGGTGGTGGCGAACACCCGCGCCAAGCTGAGCACTATCGCCGAAGGCGCGCACAGAGTGTGGCAGGGGGGCCACGGCAGGTCCCAGGAAATCTTGTGTCATCGCAACGACCTGGTCGACAGGCAGGTGCAGGCGTTGCTGCGCCAGGGGGTGCCCAGGGAGGCGATCGAGGCAGTCGATGCCGACCGGATCGCCGGGTGGGGCACGGGGTGGGAATCCGAGTTGCAGAAGATTTTCGATGCCGCTGGTGAGCAGGGCAAGATCCTGGTGATCAACCGGCAGGGACAGCGTGGTGTCGATATCTCGGTGTCGGAGGCGGTGCAGGCCAAGGGCGGCATGTTCGTGTGGATGACCGAAGTCCCCGAGCAGTCCTACATCCATGAGCAGGCCAAGAACCGCACCGCCCGCAACGGAGACCGCGGGGCCGCGCAGGCGCTGATATCGCCGCAGGACGCGCTGATCCGCAAGGCCATGCACCTGAACGGGGTACGCGCGGCGGCGGTCCGCTACGAACAAGTCGCCGAAGCCCATCGCACCGACCCCACCCCGGAAAATCACAACGACCTGGTCGAGGCCGGCGACAATCTCCGCTCGCTGGTGCCCGAACTGCAAGAGCGTGCTCTCCGCCACGCCACCGCCGACTTCATCCGCCACCACGCGTACATCACCGACAGCCCGGCTGCCGTTCTCGCCGCCGCCGAGACGTTCCGCTACCAGGGCAGCACGGACATCGGGCAGCCGGACCGCTCGCTGGACCAGGCCACGCGTCTGGCCGGGTTGCTGGGGATCCCGGCCGCAGCCGTCGCCGGGAACGCCGCCGCGCTCGAAGGCGCTGGTGACCCGCTGGGCAGACTGCTGGAACAGACCGGCCTGCCGCCCGCCGGGGTGGAGGCGTTGCGGCAGCATGTCGAGGCGACCGCACCCGAGACGGTTGCGCAATACGCGGGGCTCACCGACGAGCAGGCGCTGGACCAGCTGGTACCGCAGCGGGACCAGCTGGCCGGCAAACTCGGCTGGGACACCGAGGCCATCGAAGGCGCCGAAGGCATGCGCGTGGTCGACCCCGCCCTGACCGAAGCCAGAAACAACCTCGCGAAAGCATTGGGTTACCCCGCCTCCGACATCACCCCCGCCATAGCCCGCGACATCCTGGGCGAAGCGGTCAACCACCACTTGCCCGCCGATGGCACCCACCAGCCGGCCACCCGCAACGACGCCGCCCCCGTATCGGTGCACCCCGCATCGGTGAATCCGGTAGCCGAGAACCCGGTGGCCGAGGACGTTATCGCCGCGGCATCGCACTATCTGGCCACTGCGGCCCTGCTCGGCCTGGTCGCGCAGATCCACCGCCGCAGCCCCAACAGTTGCGTCAACAACGCCGTGACCGGCATGCGGGTGTTGACTGCACGCCGTTTCGAGATGCTCTCGAACGAACTGGCCGGTCACGGCCGTGACGTTGTCGAGGCGGTGTTCGGCGCCCCACTCGACAATGCCGGATCACTGGACGAGGTGGCCGAATCGCTGAAAGCTCGGCCGGGAGGCATCGCAGTCCTGGTCTACAAATGGAAGGACACCGAGGACAAGGGCAGCACCGCCGCCGACAACCACATGGTGTTGCTGGTCAACGACAGCAAGCCGGGTGAACGGCCGAAACTGGTCGTGGTCGACCTGGCAGCATCCCGAGACGGCCGAACCGACACCGACTACGGCCCGAAAGACCTCCAGGACCGACGCGCGCTGCTGAACAAGGCCGTCCCGTTCGACACATGGCGAGACGAACAGCAAAAGTTCATCGACAGACTGTCCCCGGACCAACGCAGATTCGAGACCATCGATTTCGACGTCGACGGCAACCTCATGTCCAGGTCGCACCGTGACGCACCCGCCGCCGAACCCCGGTCCCAGGACGTCGAGGTCAGCGCGGAAATGGTGCAGGAAATCAACTCGATACGGCCGGTAAACGGCGACGGCGCACCTGATCTGCCGTCGAGGAGCGACGCGGACACTCCCGACAAGTCAAGCATTTCCAGGTCGCCCGAACCCGCCCGCATCGGTAGCCGCCCGCACGCCCCCCCGGATCCGGCCGAGCCCGCACCCGAAACCGGGCAGGAACCAGAGACGCTCTCGGCCACGCCGGTGGCCCTTCAGATGGCCCTCGCCGTGGTTGCCGGCATCCAATGCAGCCCGGACATCGCACGGGACGCACAGCGTTTCGTGATGAGGTGCTACGAGGAATACCGACAGCACCAAAGGGCCGCCGGGGAATACGTGGGCAGCGCTGAAGCGCGCCCCGCCATCGACGACGCCGCCGCTCAGGGTGTCGGCGAACTCATCGTCGACATGCATCGCACTGCCGATCGGGCACAGATCAGTCTTCCCGGCAGTCTCGCCGACCTGTATCGGGCCGAAGCGAACACGGCGAATGCGCGGGGCCTGCAGCAGGCATTCGCCCTGATCGGCCGTGACGAATCGAGTCCGGTTATCGCGCAGGACGCGAAACGATTCGTCATGTCGTGCTACGACGAATACCGACAGCGACAAGAAGCGGCCTCTCGAAATGGACGCCGGACCACTCTGGTGAACCTGCACGGAATGGCACCCGATGAGGCCGAGCAGGCCGCCGGAGAACACGTCGGCAGCGCCGACGTGCGCGCACATATCGATCGTGCCGCCGCCGACAACACCCGCCGGCTCATCCACAACATCCGAGCCGCGCGGACAAAAACAAGCCTCCCCCTCCTCGACATCCTCGCCCACCTGCAGCAGGCTGCAGCGACCACAGCCAACGCGCGGATACTCGCGAAAAGCATGAGGGCCGACCAAGGCGACACCCGGGCAGGGGACGACGAACAATCCGGCGACCAACCTGCGACAGGCCGGAACGGAGGTCCGGGTGGGCTGATCGGTAGCAGGCCGTTCGAGGACTCGCCTGGTGAGCGCGCGTTCGCTGGTCCCGGGTTCGAGGAGTTGGTGCTGGCGGTCCGGGATTCGGGCATTGTGGAACGTTTTGTGGTGGAGGGTGCGCGGGGGGTGCGGGTCGAGGAGATGACGTTCGACAATGGCGTGCGGGTGTTCAGGGAGACATATGCCGATCCGATAGACGCGCTTGTACAGGTGTTGCAGACCAAGGTCGCCGTCATGATGGGTGCTCCGGTCGCCCACGCGATGCTGAACCTGGAAGACGACCGCGTTTATCGGGAACTCACCCCTGGGCGGCCTGGGGACAGCGTCGAGGTTGTGGATCCGGAGGTTCTGGACTCGGACTCGGCCCTGCGACTCGGCTTATTCGATGCCGTGACCGGGACTCACCGGACGGCGCGAGAGTGGAGTGCGGCCGACAACGAAGTGATGGGCGGACGTTCCGGATCCGATGTCGACGCCACGCAGACCGGTGTGTTCGCGTCGTCGTTCGTGCGCCGTATCGACGGCCGTACGGTGTGGTTGGACCACGCTATGCCGGCATGGGAGGTCGCGGCCATTCGAGAGCGGGTGTCGCACCTCGAATCGTGGATCGCGAATTTTCCGATGCCCGAGGACCACCGAGCGGCGCTGCACGATATCCACAGCGGGTACGTCGCGGCGTTGGAGCAGGTCGAGCGGCACGCCGTGCATACCTCGGGCGAGATAGCGCATCGCGCCGGGCTCGATGCGGAGGCGCGGGCCAAGGCTCGGTTGGTGGCGGCATTCAACCTGAAGTACCCGCATGTGGCGATGGTGGGGTTCGATCATCCGGATGTGCCTGCTCATGTTGTCGAGGAGATTCTCGGCGGCTTGGCGGAGATGTTCACCAGATTCCCGGACCGAACCAACATCCGCGAACTGCGGATCGATTACACCGACTCGGAGACCACCAGCGCCAGAACGCAGTACTACACGGACCCCGCAGCGGCGGGCCGGACCCGGAGTATGCAGTTCAGCCTGCGCGATGCGACCAACCCGGCACAGGCCGTCGAACGCGGAATCCGGTTGCTCGAGCTCGGCTTGAATCCGGTCGGCGACAGGCCGTTTCATCACGACGCCGTGCACGAGTTCGTTCATGCGATCGATGCCGTGGAGGGGTTGTCGAAGGACCTGCAACAAGTGCTGTCGCAGACCTATTCACAGCTGTCGAGACAAGGCCTGATCGACGAGCACTGGTGGACCTGGTTCGCTCGACTGCCGCGGTACGCCTTCGGTAACGAAGCCAAGACGGTACTCAACGCTCAGGAGGCGCTCGCTGTCGGGTTCGCCGAGGCGGACATCCATGGCGCGGCGGTCGGGTCGCCGCAGTGGGCGGTCCACGAATACGTGACCACCGGGCGTCCGCCGCGGGTCACGTCGGATCTCGAGGTCGATCTCCCGCCGCATGTGGATCGTCCGGATTCGGGTGGGCTGATCGGTAGCAGGCCACGTGAGGAGCCCGATTCGCATTTGGATGCTGCGCGGGGTGCGTGGATCAAAGCCCTGCGGCTCGAGCGAGGAATGACGCAGGCGCAACTCGCGCAAGCGGCTAGCCAGTCGATAAGCGGACTGTCCCGTACCGAGAACGGGAGGCTGAGGCCGCGGCTCGGTGCCTTTCAGCAGATCTGCCGAGCACTCGGGCTCGAAGGCGAGGCGCTGCGCGAGGCTGTCCGGCAGTTCTATCCGGATGTCGGGCTGGAAACCGATGTGGCTGCCCATGATTCGGTGGGTGGCTGGTTGGTCGCTCTTCGTAGCAGCAAGGGCATGACCCGGGCGGACTTCGCACGCGCGGTCGGTGTGGACAGGACGCGCATCGAGGATTTCGACCATGGGAAGCGTCCTCGGCCTGGACTTTTCTTGCGGATTACGCAGGTTCTGGGAGTAGGGCGGGAAGTGCTCGCGGAGGCCGCTCGCAAGTTCTATCCGGATGTCGAGTTCGATCTCGATCCCGCCGCGCACGCCCCTGGGGCGCCCGGAAGCTGGATTGCGGCGTTTCGCTACGACCGGGACATGTCCCGGGCCGAGCTGGCGCGGACCGCGGGCATATCGGCGGGATATCTCAGCAAAATCGTGGGCGGGGTGACGCCGACCCCGATCGACTTCCGGCGGGTCTGTCGGGCCCTGGGGGTTGCGCCGGAAGTCCTCGACGCAGCGACTCGCCGTTTCTATCCGGGTCTCGAGTTCGATGTCGATCCCGTCGTGCACGATCCTGCGTCGCCCGGCAGCTGGTTCGTTGCCCTGCGCCACGGCCGTGATCTGACCCGGATCGACGTCGCGAAGGCGATGGGGGTCTCCCCGGAATACCTCTCCAGAATCGAAGCCGGAAACTACGTGCCCGGGTTCGTGGTTTTCCGGCGCATCTGTGATGCGCTGGGGGTTGGTGACGGCTTGCGGCAGTCCGGCGCCCGTCATTTCTATCCGGATATCGATCTCGATGTCGATCCCGCGTCGCGTGAATCGCTGGGTCGTTGGATTGCGGCCCTACGTCACGACCGAGGTATGTCGGTGGTCGAGCTCGCGCGACGGTCACGGATGGCTCGTGAGTCCATTTCCGTCATCGAAAAAGGGGCGCGTCTTCCGCGGTTGAGAAAATTTCGGCAACTGTGCCGGGCGTTGGGTGTCGGCGACGAGTTGTTGGTCGAGGCCGTCGAACGATTCTATGCGGGTCCCTATGTGCGGTCCGGCAATCGAGACGAAGAAGAACTGTTCACACGGTACGTCGCCAGTGGGTTGGGTTCACCGGAAGAGCGTGCGATCCGGGACGAGATCTGCGACATGGTTGCGTGGGTTCCGAACGCGTTGGCGCGTCGTGAGCCTCCGGATACCCGAGACGAGGCTGTACAGGCTGCGTGGATCGGGATTTTGAGTGCGATCGACAACCACGCCCCCTCCTCGTTGTTCGCCGCCCACGCCTGGGCGAGCGGTCTCGCCTCGGTCCGGCGATATCGGCTCGCGCGGCGGTTCCCCGATCTCGACAATCGAACACTGAAGATAGTGAGCAAGGTCGACAGGCAGATCGGCCGGATGGTCTCCGCGAATGAGGCTCTCGATGACACAGAGATTGCCCGCGCGACGCGATTGAAAATGGCCGACGTCATGTTTGCGCGGGAGGTTCTGGCCCGGCTCACCTCGCGGTTGGATGCGCCGATCACCGGCGAGGGCGGGACCCGGCATCGGGAATTGGCCGATCCAGCGGCTGCTGCGGGGATTGCCGATACCGATTTCGTGTTGGCGGTCCGTGCCGCGCTGGCCGACATGCCTGACCCCGGCACCGCGGAGCGGCTGGTGACGCTCCATCTGCTGGAGGACATGCCCTTGGCCGGTGCTGCCGAGCGACTGGGGTTGCCGGCCGCGGACGCAGCCGAGATTCTCACCGATTCTGTTGCGCGGCTGCGCAATGCGTTCGACGAGCGCCGATCCGCCGGGGTCGCTGCGAGCGGGCAGGACCCGGCACCGATGACACCGTGGACCACGATGAAAGCGGAGCCGGATCAGCCACCGGCGCAGAGCAGCGATTCGGAGCCAGACGAGGGCAGCCCGAAACCGGGCGGCTTGATCGGCAGCAGACCACACGAACCGAGCGAGCCCCCACGGCGCCCCGCACCGGGCAAGACGACGCCCTGGTCCCGGGAGGTGATCGGCGAACCGCATCCCGACCACTCGCTCACCACCCGCGAGACCGAAGTTCTCGCGCGGGTGCGACTGGGCATGACGCACCATGAGATCGCGGCAGCACTCGGATTGTCCATGCGTGACGTGGGAGCGCACCTGGCGAGTGTCCGCCGCAAGCTCAGAAATCAGCGGGCGGGGTTGGTGGCGCCGAGCCGGGCCGCCGACCCGCCATCCACGACAACCGATCCCGGCCGTTTCCGAGCGGCCATGCACGTCGCCTTGACGAGCGCCGATCAGCCGGGTCCGCGAGACCTGCTGGCCGGGGCGAGCCCACAGCAGATGGAACGCGCTGTCCAAGGGCTCAGCTCGGCTCATCGGGGAGCGCTGGGCCGGCTGCGAGCGGGAGCGAATACACCGGTGATTCGCAGTATGGCGCTCATCGCCGCTCGTCGATGGGTGACCGCCCTTGCGGCCGAACACAATCGGTCGCAGGCGGTGTTGGCTACCGCGCTGGCCGCGGCGAGTCCCGCTGACCTGCAAACGGCACTCGACCAACTCGCGGCCGCCGAACTCCAACTTCTGGTCAGATGTTTCGGACCGGCGACGTCGCCTGCCACCTTCGAACCCGACGATTCCGTGCGCGCCTTGCGTGCGGTCGACATCGTCCGGCACGTCGCGGGGCGGATCGCGACCGATCTCGTGGAGAACGAGCACCCGGCCGCGGCGCAGCACGCGAATTCCGCTGCAGCCCAGACGTATACGGCGGACGAATGTCTGGACGCGGTCTTGGACTGGTTGGATCGGCAGGACCCACCGGAGTCGGGCGAACGGTCCAGGGGTAGCCGTCGAGGCTCCTCCTCGGCGACCGCGGATCGACCCGACGGCCGGCCAGGTGACAACAACGACACCGGCTCCACGCGGGCGGATATGGCCCCGGCTCACCGCTGGCGCTCGTTGCCCGTGGATCACAGTTTCGATGACCAACAGCGGCGGTCGGCCGACGAGGCGCTACGTGCGGGCGGCTTCGACGACGCGGATATGCTGCGGCGTTCAGGAGATCGCCTGTTCGCGGACTCCGCACAACGTCGTGCGACCGAGAACGGCGAGTGGTGGAACTCGCTGAGCGACCCCACCGAACCGGGTCGGTTGAGCGCCACGCAACGGGCACTCATCCAGGTCTACCCACATCGGATCGGCAACGCCGACGGCCTTCCCGCCACGATCCGCGACCACGCCAACCGGCTGTCGATCAGCCGCGATCTCGGCGAGTTCATAGCCCGCAAGCCAGCGGACCAGAGGCTCCTCAACTGGTTGCGGACCGACCTCACCGACGCCGAGAGGAAGCAGTTCGGAAACCTGGTCCATACCCGAAATCACTTGCAAGAGTTGGATCGACAGGCCGCGGAGATACCGGGCAGTCCGCCGGTGCACCTCCTGTCCTACGACTCCACCGCCTTCGACGGCAAAGGGAAGGTCGTCGTCGCGCTCGGCAATGTGGACACCGCGCACACGGTGAACTGGCATGTGCCCGGTACGAATACGACGTCTTCCTCGCTGGCCTACCAGTTCAAGCCGCTGCGCAACCTGTATGAGGAGACGCTGCGGGTCGATCCGTCGCTCGAGCTGGCGTCGATCATCTGGATCGGATACGACGCGCCGGCCGGGCCCGTGAACACCGGTTATGCGAAGGCCGCCTTTCGACGCCGCGCACGCGTCGGCGGCCGTCGGTTGCTGTCCGATATCGCGGCATTTCACGCCACCAGGAGTATCGCCGGAACCGCCGCCCCGGATCAGCTTGTCATCCGGATCTACGGGCACAGCTACGGTTCGGTGACGATGTTCTATGCGGGCAGGTACGGCGGGTTCGCCGGCTTGGTCCGCTCGGCAATCGCCTCGGGCTCGCCGGGAGCCGCCTCGGTGCGGCATGCCGCAGAGCTCGGCATCGGCGCGGACAATGTCTATGTCGCCGCATCGTGGCGCGATCTGGTGACCATGTTCGGGTCGGACGAGCCCGGCGCGTGGAGCCGCTTCAACCCGCGGCTCGGCCTCGGCATTGATCCCGCCACCGAGGCCTTCGGCGCCAAACGAATCGGCGCCGAGTTCCCCGACTCGCCGGACTTCGCCGGTGTCGAGGCCGTGCATCAGGGCTATCTGCACCGCGACCCGGCGACCGGGCTGCCCACCGAAGCGCTGGCCAACGTCGCGCAGATCACCGCCGGACGCGGAGACGCCCTCGGTTCGGTGGATCGCCGTCGATCCGGCCAGGGGTTAATCACGCGCACCATCGATTCCGAGCGCGGGCGATACGCCGACTGAGATTTTGACCGATGGGCGCTGCAGAACGGTGGAAATAGATCTTGGCGGAGTCGCCGCGGCGACCAGGGGGATGCGGGGCCACGCCGGCTCCGGCCGGGGCTCACCGGGAGGGTGATCGAGACGAGTGGACCGCCGGATCGTCGCGGGCGGAGGGCATCCCGTTCATTCGCCGTCCAGGATCGGAAGGAGCAGGCGTGAGCTGGAGTGCACCGTGTTGACGCCCGCCATGCCGACGGGGGCGTGACTGAACAGCAGCATGGGCTGGAAGTCCTCGCGATTGTCATCGCTGGTGAGGATCAGGCGGATACGGTGCCCGCGCTGAAACCGGCGGGCGTTGGCGACCAGCGGGATGCGGTAGTCGACCGGCTCGCCTGGAGGGACGGGAATCCGCGCCCGCATCGGGAGGACGGGCCGTCCCATCTCACTCGCGTCCTCGTCGATGTGGCGCAAGCCGGCGCGCAGCCAGCCCTGGGTGATGTCGGCGGCCTTGCCGTCCGGGCCGACGTCTTGCAGGAGCAGGATCCACGCCGTATCGGTCGCGCTGCTGGTGGCGGTGAGCCGTAGTTCGGGGTGGCCGACCATGTCGATGTCGTCGGGAAGGGGGTCGCTGGTCCAACTCAGCTGGCCTGGCATGGGTTTCGCGCCGTCAGTGGCGTAACTGCGCTCGCCCGGCCGCTCGTCGGCCGTAAGGGAGCCGTCGGCGCTGAGGGCCAGGGCCCTGTGGGTGGCCGGCGGGGGCCAGGAGTCGGCGGTGCGCCACTGTTCGGCCCCGGGCAACCAGTAGCGGATGGCAGGGCCTTCGAGAATGCCGGTGTCCCGGCCCTTTAACCAGTGGTCGAACCAGGCAAGGGCCTCGATGTGCATGCTTTCCCATGGCCAGGGCAGGCTGTGCTCCCCGAGCATGGTCATGCGCACGTGTGGGTTGTGTGCGAGGGCGTCCCGGGCTTGGAAGAGGCCGGCCAGGTGGAGGGGGACGTTCGACCACTCGCCGCCGAGGTAGACGGGTATGTCGACATCGGCGAGCAGTCCGGTCAGGTCACGCTCGTCCCACCACGCATCCCGGGTGGGGTGATCGGTGGCCACTGCATCGAGCAGGGCGTTCCATGGGTGGGCGTCGTGGCGGAAGCGGCTGACCAGCCGCAGACCGCGGGTTGCCTGTACGCCGTCGGTCTGGCTGAACCGCCGGTGGACGGCGGGGATGGCGAGGAACCGGCGCACGAGACGGGACAGGCCCTTGCGGTAGAGGCGGTCGCCGTGGGCGGACAGGACGCCCAGCGCATGGATCCAGGGGGTAATGAAGGCCTCGCTCAACAGGCCGTTGTGGTAGGCGGCTTCCCAGACCTGCACGGTGACGTTGAAGGGGAACAGGGCCTTGAGATGTGGCGGGCGCTGGGTGGCCGCCTCCAACTGGCTCATGGCGTAGTAGCTGATGCCGATCATGCCTACGTTCCCGTCGCACCAGGGCTGCCCGGCGACCCACTCGACCAGGTCGAACAGGTCCTTGCGTTCCTGTTCGTCGAAGAAGGTGTAGGCGCCGCCAGAGCCGACCGTACCGCGGAGGTTGGCGATGACATGGGCATAGCCGCGCGGCACCCAAAAGTCGCTAGTGCCGGCCTCGATGAAGGCCGCGGGGGCGCCCAGGTCCTGGAGTTGGCGGGGGTAGGGGGCCGCCGCGATGAGGGCGGGAAATCCGCCCTCCGCGTCAGGCCGGTGAATGTCGGCCAAGAGCTGGGTGCCGTCGCGCACCGGGACGGGCACATTGTGCTCGCGGATCGTCCCGTGGAGGGCCGTGGACAGGTTGCGGTACTGACGACCAGTGGTCTGCGGTCCGTTCAGCTGACGCTGACCGGGCTCCACTCCGGCGGCCTCGAATCGGGCCATGGCACTCTCATTTCCACACGTACGGAAATTAACTGACCTCACAGTACGCGCGCCGGCTCGCTACGGGCAAGGGAAATTTCCATAGACCGTGAAAATATGGTGGGCCCGGGGACGCCGCCCGGGCGGTCGCTGCCTGCCAGGCGTTCGTGGAAAACTCGCCGCCACAGGGGCACACGTTCAGCGCGGCGGTATGGGGCGGGAAGCTCCCGAACCTCGTCCAGCGGCACGCGTTCGCCGCGGTGGATCTACGACTCGGAAACAGACGCGTTTGCCACGCGGGACCATCGAGGGAGTGGAAGATTTGAGGTCAGCGCTGGAAATAGGCGGGCAGGCAGGCGATGTGCGCCCCGGGCAATCGCTTGCGGTCAAGCGTTCCCTGGGATGTCCCCGCCCAGTGCACCCGTGAGGTAGTGCTGCACAGTCGGCGCGATCAGGCGAATGACCTGCTCTGAGGGGATGTCGGCGATCCGGTCGATCGCCCAGACGTAACGTGTCATCGCCAGGCCCACGATCTGCGTGGCGACCAGATCAGCGCGCAGCTCGGCCTCGTCGTGAGCAAGGCTCGCCGACACGACCTGCAAGACGAGCGCGGAGAAGACGGAGCGGAGGCGCTCCATGGCGAAGGGCTCGTGACTTGCCGCGAGGATGATCGAGCGCAGGACCTCCGAGGTGGCCGGGTCGTCCCACATGCGCAGCGCCGCCTCCACGAAGGCTCGTCCGCGCTGCTCCAGCGGCACCTGGGCGGCCTCGGCAATGCCCTCACCGAAGGCATCCGGCGGCTCCAGCGCCGCCTTCAGTAGTCCCGTCTTGTTGGAGAAGTAGTAGTTCACCAGGGTGGGATCCACATCGGCGGCCTGAGCCACCGACCGCAATGAGGTCCCGTTGTAGCCCCGCTCGGCAAAGGACTTGCGGGCCGCCGTCAGGATGCGGTCCGCCTGCGCGCCACGTTCCCCACGCGGACCCCTTCCTGCCCGTGCCGCCATGTCCCGCTGTCCCCTTTTTGCCCATTCCACGAGCGCGCGTGATTGCGTGCTGATGCTGTTCAGCACTTGCTGAGACATATTTCAGCATACCGTGAAATTGGCTATTCCTTGAAATCGCAACCAGGGACGGAAAACCCAGCAAGACCTGGGCCACTGCCAGGCAGCTCGGCATCGGTCAGCTTCTTCGGCCGGTCCGGCCGCTGCGATTGCGCCGCCACCCCGTGGTCATCGACATGGACATACAGTGCGTTCAGGAAGGTATCGAGGTCACGCCTATCGATCTAGCAAACTCGCTGGATGCGCGGCGGAGCGGTGGCGCACCTGCGGTTTTCTACAACGACTCCCACATTCCCCTATACATAGTTAACCGACTGTGCGTAAACTGTGACCAAGCTGATATCAAAAAGACGACCGGGAAGGTCGGCAGCCCTGTAGGCGCTAGGTCGAAACGACCGCACGGCCCACAAGTTGCCCACGAGGTCGGCGAGCAGAAGTCCGCAACCGGCTCGCGATCTGCAGGCCTACCCTCTCGTCATCATATTGAAGATAGGCCGCCGCGACGCGCGGCGGACAGACGGTAGCCGCGATTAGCGACGTTATCGAACAGCTGAGCGTTTCCACAACACCAGAACTGCTGCATCGGCGAGCCTCAGCGGCTCTTCCCGGGTCCGCGCCACCCGACCACGTTGCCGGAACCCGATCCCCCTGTCCGAGAAACCGATCCGAAAAATCACTACCGCCTCGAAAGGAACCGCAAATGCGCAAGAACGTCGAAGACGCACTACATCGGGATTTCAATCGCTGGAGCGAACTGGTCGACCGCGCCGCACACGCGGATAACGAAGTCGAGCGGGAGAAACCCGCCTTGGCTGCGGCAGAGCTGGAAATGAAGTGGATCCGCACCGCCGCCGACGAGTGGAGAACACTGCACGACCAATGGTGGGAAAAGATCGACCAGGCGCGAACAAGCGTGAAATCCGAATACGCTCTGCTTTGATTCGGTGACCGGTGGCGGCAGTGGTCACCGACCACGCCTTGCTCACCGGCGTACTCACCACATCTACGTCACCGAGTCCGGGCGGGCGCCTTTGGCAGAGGCACGCATCGCCGTCGCCCGCCGTTAGACGGAAACGTCACTGAGTTGGCGCCACAGATGGTCGGCGGTGCGCGCGTTGCGATGTGCGACGTACGCGGTCCATGCCCAACCGACGATCGAGACGGAATACCAGTACGGTCGCCAGTCTGCCGGGTGCAGACCACTTCCGAGATATATGGCGAGCAGCACCATGAAGAGCGCGGCGAGCCCGATGCAGAGCGCGCGCCGGCGCGAGGCCGCATCCTTTGCCTGTTCGAGGCGCGGACTCCATGATTCGGCGGTCGCGTCCGGGGGTAGCTCGCGGGCCTTCAATGCGCGGCCGATTTCACGATTCGCGCCTTTGTCGGCAGATTCGAACACTCGGACAGGACGCATATATCGCCATGCGAGCACGGATCCGACAACGGCCGGTACGAGCATGAGCACGATGATGACCACGACCACGATTCACCTACCCGCAGTGTGGGCAAGATGGTCGAGGACTGCGCCCGCGAACCGCCATTGGATGTGGATCGTGGTGAGATTGACGGCCGAAGCGGCGAGCGCGAGCAAATAGACATAAAGCAGCGTATTGCCCGCGGCCGGATTCGTTGCGATCTCGGTGAGCAGCAGCGCCGACCAAAGCGCGGTGAGTGCGATGAACGGGCCACGCAGCCGTATCGAACGTGCCTGGGCGTAAACGAGATGCGGCCGGTTCGGGACAGGGACCAGACCGCGACGCCGCTCCGGAATAACCAACCAGCGCACCAGCAGTCCGGCGATGACCGCGGTCAGCACAGTGACGGCGATGAGATGCAAAGAATACCTGTCTTTCCTCGTGTGAGATTTCGTCGACCTGCATGAATAGATTCGGTCACGTACGCAGTCGGCGATAGCCACCCATGGGGTGGACATCGGCCCACCTCACAGGGCTCCTCCAACAAGAATGGATTTCCGGCAGGAGCGCTTACCGCACCCTTGTGTGCCTTGATGGGGTGTCGCCGGTCGCGGAGCCTGTCATCGTCGTTGTTCGACGGTCACACCGTGAGGACCATGCGGTAGCGGGCCCGTCCCTGTTCCATTGCGGCATATGCCTCGGCGGCCTGATCCAGGGGCCGTTCCTGAATTCGCGCGCGCACGCCGGATTGGACCGCGAATTGCATCG
>NZ_BAGN01000419.1 GCF_000308835.1 Nocardia vinacea NBRC 16497
ATGGTCACCGCCGCACCGACACCACTCAGCTGACCTTCGTCTGGAGGGGTGATCATCAGGCCACTTGGTGTCAGGGTTGCGGCGCGGGCGCCGTCACCGATCACGGCGAGATGGAATTCCCGCGACCGCCCCGTCGGCGTTGCCGCGGTCGGCTCAGCCGTGGTTCATCGTCAGGATGTCGGTCAGCGGGCGGCGGGGCGTCGGCGGGGTCTCCGGCTCGTCGTCGGGTGCGGTACCGACGCGGATCACGACCTGGGGGATTCCGGGGTGGGGCAGCATGCCCGCGATAGCCTTTCGGCCCGCGGGTATCTCGGTGATGTGTGTCAGCGCACAGGTCGCCGATCCGGCCGTGGTGCATTCCAGTAGCACGGCGGAGAGCGCCTCACCGGTACGCAGCCAGGTTGTCACGGATTCGCGGGGCGAGCTGATCACCAGCAGTCGGGCCTGGTCCTCGAGGCTGTCGCGGCGCGCGGAATGCGGTGCGGAGGGGAAGCTGCGCCCGACGCCGACGCGGGCGAATTCGGCGTCGGAGATCAGGGCCTCACGCGGGATGCCCTCCGGGTCGCCGGAATGGCCAGCCCACCAATGCAATTCGGTCTGATACTCGGTGTCGTAGCGGCGGACGGCCGTGGCATGTTCGGAGGCCACCGCGAGCTTCGTATAGGCGCTCTCGTCCAGGACGTCGAGGTCGAGGTCGTGGGGCGTCACCAGCATCCGCACAGTGTGCACGAGCTGCGCCAAGTTCGCGGGTGCGTACATTGGCAGCCGGTCGGTGCGTCGGTCATCGATAGCGCGGGCGCGAGCCAGCACACCGATCGGGGGATCCGGCCACGGTCGGAACTCGATCACCGCCAGATAATCAGAGCGTTGTGCATCGGGCATCCGCGTAGTGTCGGTGTGCCACCCTGTGGCGGCGAACGCGGTGCGCACGTGGTGCAGCATCGCACCACAGCTGATCAGCACTTGTCTGCCGAGCGGGTCGGTCGAGGTCAGCCATCGGTCGTTGTCGCGATAGAGGTGCAGGCGGACGCCGTCGAATACCCAGCGCCATGGCTGGGTGTTGTGCACCGACGGTGCCCGGCCGGCCGAACGCATGGCCGCCAGCACCGTCGGATGGTCCGGCCCGGGATGAACTGGGGTAGTGGCGTTGTCGGTCATGGCTTCGAGTGTTGTCCGACCGCGTGCCGGTCGATATGGGCCTTACGCCCGTTCCCGAAGGTCCATGGTCATCGGCCGTAGGGATAGACACTTCCGGGGCTGGGCCTGGTCCCCTTTTGGCGGGGATGGCGACAGTGGCCGCTGGATTCGGACCGATCGGCACGCTGAACAGGTCTTTCGACCCTTTCTCCGGATCACCGCGCACTGCGAGCGTTGCATCGAATTGCACATCTGATCAGGAGAGCACGATGCCCAGCGAAACCCATGCGCACACCGTCCCGGCCGACGCGCCGATCGTGGTCGCGGTCGACGGTTCGGCTATATCCCAGCAGGCGGTGGCATGGGCGGCGGTCGATGCCGCACTGCATCGGTGTCGCCTGGAGATCGTGACGTCGTTCGCGATCCCGTTCGGGTTCGGCCCATCGGCGACGGTCACCCAGGACAATCTCGACCAGCTGTGTGGCGATGCGGAGCGGGTGCTCGACGAAGCCACGCGGGTGGCGCGGGCGGCCGCGCCCGATGTGGCGCTGGCCATCTCCACCGAACCGATCGATGAGCCGATAATCCCGGCGCTGCTGACCCGATCGAAGCAGGCCAGGATGCTGGTTGTCGGCGGCCGCGGGCTCGGCGCCGTGCGCCGCGTGCTGCTCGGCTCGGTCAGCGCCGCGGTTGCCCGGCACGCCCACTGCCCGGTCACGGTGGTGCACACCGTCTCGGCCACCGACGCGATCTCGGCGTGCAAGCCGGTGCTGGTCGGTGTCGACGGCACACCGAATAGCGAACCCGCCATCGAATTGGCCTTCGACGAGGCATCTCGGCGCAAGGTGAGTCTCATCGCGCTGCATGCCTGGAGCGACACGAGTGGACTTGCGCTGCCCGAGATCAGCTGGCCCGGCGTAGCGAACGCGGAGGACACACTCTTCGCCGAAAGCCTGGCAGACTGGACCGACCGTTATCCCGATGTCTCGGTACGCCGAGTCCTGGTGTGCGACAACGCTGTGCACTCGCTGCTGGAGGAGTCGAACAACGCCCAACTCGTCGTGGTCGGCAGCCACGGTCGCGGCGGCTTCGCGGGCATGCTGCTCGGTTCGACCAGCACCGCCCTGCTGCACTCGGTGCAGTGCCCGATCAGCATCGTACGAGGCGAATAGCGGCGCCGGGACCGCGTGGCATCGAGCTGTGATCGGTCACCGAGACGAGCTCGCGAGCGCGCATCTCGCTATGCATCCGCACGCCCAAGGTCCGGGTAGCCGATATCCGTCGTTTCGGCACTCAGCTCCGGCAGACGAGTACCGGGCAGGCGGTGTGGTGCAGCAGGTCCCGGCTCGTCGAACCGAACAACAGCGCTGTCGCGGTTGGGTGGCCGTGACTGCCGACGACGAGCAGTTGGACCTCGTCCGCAAGCTGGTCCAGCACCGAGCGGGCTAGACCGGGGACCGGGAGTTCGATGACCTCGACATCCGGATAGTCCGTGCGCCAGCCCGCCAGGGACTCCGCGAGCAGCGTACGTTCCTGCTCGCCGCGATCGAGTCGGTGACCCACTTCGGTGATGCGCGACGGCCAGCAGTGCACGGCGGTCAGCGGCACACCGAGCGTCGCGGCGATCTCGAAGCCGTGGGCTATGGCCGGGATGCTGAGTTCGGTTCCGTCGATACCGACCGCCACCGGTTTGTCGCGGGAAATGGGCCTGCCGTTCGCACCGCGCCACACCCCGACCGGGCAGTGCGCATGCTGGGCGACCCGCATCGTGACATGCCCGAGCAGTCGCGCGCCGTAGGCGGTCTGCGCGCCCACCACGACGATGCGGGCGTGCGCACTCAATTCCACCAGGGCGCGCGCGGGTGGGCCGGGAGGTAGCACCGTCCCCACGGTCAGCTCCGGGGCGCAGGTGCGAACGAGTTCGACTGTCCGAGCGACGGTTTCGCGTGCGGAGTCGTACCACTGCGGCTGATGGGCACGGTCGGCCAACTGCTGTGCGGCTGTTTGCGCGTGCGGCGGTGCGGTGGCGATCAGCAATGGCGTGTGCAGTGCGCCGGCCAGATAGGCCGCCCAGCGCGCGGCGTTCAATGCTGTCGGTGAATCGTCCACGCCGACAACGATCGTGTTGTGGTCGGCCCTGGTACTCATCCTCACTCCTCAGCAGAGAGCCGTGCGGCACTTCGCACGGCTCCAGCTTCGTCGCCGCAGCTCCACGACGGTAGGGACCTTGGTGCTCGATGGTGAGGCACTCGGTCGACGAGCAAATCGGGAGTTCCGTTCATGGACCCACGCGATACGGGGACCGGCGGCCTGTGGTGAAGCGGGCGGCGCGTCGGTCCAGCCGATGGCTGGTGATGCGGGGGCGTTGCGGGGCAAGGGGTTTCGAGTGCGGAAGAAGTAGTGCTTGCCGAGTTCGGCCGGCAACAGGTAGGCCAGGACCATAAGGGTCAGGAAGAAAGCGCCGGGCAGCGGGGCCCGGGTCACGGGCGATTGGTGTGGCGGGAGCAGGGCTCCGGTGGTCACCGCGGCCAATGCGCCCGGCAACCGGTCCGCTCGACCGCGCGGAGGGATCAGGCCGGGTGCGCCTGGTGCGAACCCGCGTCGGTGGCCGCCGGAAGGCGTTGTGCGCATACCGCCTCGACGAATTCGCCGACGGTGGCTTCGGGGAGGCGCCGGGACAGGTCGGCCTCGGTGATGATGCCGACCAGCTTGCCGTCCGCGGTCACCGGGAGCCGCCGGATCTGGTGGTGCTCCATGAGAGCCAGCGCGTCCTCGACCTCGATGCTGCTGTCGATGGTGATCAGATCGTCACCCTGGGCCATTTCGCCCGCGGTGGTCTTCTGCGGATTCGCACCGGTGGCAATGCATTTGACGACGATGTCGCGGTCGGTGACGATCCCGACCGGATGTCCCTCGCCATCGCAGATCGGCAATGCGCCGATATCGAGCTGACGCATCCGCTGCGCCGCGGTCTCCATGGTGTCGCGGACCGTAATGCTCGCGACATCGGGCTGCATGATGGCTTGTGCGGTGGTCATGGCCGCCTCCTCGCGAAATGGGTGGTCGGGTGCTCGTCATGTCCATCATCGACGGTGTCGAAACAGCGAGCGAGGGCCGAAAGTCACCCTGACGGGGGACTCAACGGCGGTGGCTATCGCGTTCGGCGCTGTCGCTGTGATCCCGCCGAAGTCCTCGATTCATGGGCCCTTCGGCCCTGTTCGGCACTGCCGCAGAACGGTGAGATTGGCAGCGTTGCGCCGCTGTGTCTGTTGAAAAGGGGTTGGCGAGTGAGTACATCCGAGCTGTGGTCGACCAGTACGACCGCGCCGTCGGTGTGCACCACCCACGGTGCGATGGATCCGGTCCAGATCACCCGCGCGCTGCCGGCGATCGAGCGAGTGCTGCGTTGCCATCATGTCGGTGCACCGGCCCGGGTACGTCTCACCGGACCGCCCTGTGTGGATGGGCCGATGCCGGTACAGGCGACTGTGGCGTTCCGCGATGCCGCTGTACGGGTTCGGGTCCGGATCGTGATACCAAGGGCGGAGGCCGCTCGCTCGTGATCGCCGCCGAAGACTTTCCCGGACGCACGGTCGTCGAACTCGATCGCGCGACGGCACTGGACCTGCTCGCGACCGTCTCGATCGGTCGAGTGGTGTTCAGCCGCAACGCATTACCGGCGATCCGCCCGGTCAATCACATCGTCGAGGCGGATGGCAGCGTCATCGTACGCACTCGCCTCGCCTCCCGGCTCACTTCCGCCGTGCGCGGCAAACCAGGTGTGGTGGTCGCCTATGAGGCCGACGAGATCGACCCGTACCTGTGCAACGGATGGTCGGTCGTGGTTACCGGTTTCGCCCGCACCGTCACCGATCCCGCCCGCATCGCCCGCTACGAGCGCCTGCTACATCCCTGGGTCGACCAACTCATGGACACCGTAATCGAGATCGAGCCTTCCATAGTCTCCGGCGTCCGCCTCATCGACAAGGCCGCGTAAGCGGCGCGGATGTCCGTGGATCGTCGAATCGCGGGTCGGCCGGGGATATGTCCTGCCACGCCGCCGCCGCGAGCGGATGGCGGGCCGAGTACCGCCGCGCGTGAATCCACCGACCGCGGATCGGGGGAGCTGTGCTCTCCAGGCAGCCGAGATCGGGCTGGGCTGGTGGGAGCGGACTGCATCCCGGGACCAACGTCCCGGCGATAGAGGGCACCCCGGCTCTGTCGACGACGGTGTCGATCCGGGAACAGTGGGAATTGGAACCGGCCGCCGATGGCCGGGCGGGAAATGAGACGCGATGAACAGCCGACCGCTGGCTCCCGATAACACTGCCGCGCTCGGCCTCGACGCGGGCGAGCTGGTCGAAGTGCACAGCAGGCACGGCGCGATGGTGCTCGCGGTCCGGCCGAGGAGCTGCGCCGCGTCGAAGCTGACGCACCGGCGCATCGAGGTCGCCGCCGATACCAGGGAGGCCTTCGTGGTCGCCGAGGCGCAGAGCGGCCACAGCTTCCACATCGTGCCCGCGGGCGCTGCGCTCACGGCGGCCGAGAGCGAGCACTGTATGACCGCGATATGCGATGCGGCGCAGCAGTTTGCGTATCTGGTTATCTCGGGCAGCGTGCCGCCCGGAATGCGGGCGGATTTCTGTGCCGAGGTGGTGCGCCGGATGCGGCCCTACGACACCCGCATCATGCTGGATATCGCGGGCGCGCAACTGCGGGAGGTGCTGCACGAACGAGCGTTCCTGATCCGGCTGGACCGGCGGGAGGCCAGCGCACTGGTCGGCAGGCCGATCGACAGCTTCGCCGCGGCTCGTGCCGCCAACGACCATCTGCTCGGTCTCGGCGCGGCCGACCACGCCATCACCACGGTCGGCGCGCTGGGCGCGGTCTACTCCGATCACCTAGCGCACCATCAGCTTTCGGCCCCGCCACCACCCCTGCCGCCGCGCAGCGACGCCTGTGCGGGTGACAGTCTGATCGGCGCGCTCACCTATCGGCTGACCGAGGGGGACCCGTGTCTGCGCGCTTGTGAGTACGGTGTGGCCGCCGCGGCCGCCACAGTGCTGCTGCCGGGCACCGAGATCTTCCAGCGTTCGACAGTCGACGCGCTCGTCGGCGAGGTCCGCACCCAGACGGTGGTGCGCGAAATCGGCGCGTCATCGGACTTGCGCCCCGGCGGCGACGACAAGCGGCCCGATCCGATGGGGACCGGGGTCCCTAGTCCGGTGGGGTCGGCGAATATGTACGCGCGACAACAGCACCCACAACCATGTGGAAGACCGCGCAATGATCGTGGTCGGCTTCCGCGGCCTGCCGTTCGGCTCCTCCGGGAGATCCCTTGTCCAGCACGCACTGTGCCCGGTCATGGTCGTGGCATCCCGAGTAGGTGGTGACAATGTCGCACTCCGATGATCCCTTCGTCCATGTGGTGGACACAGCGCACGTGTGGTTGCGCCGTATCACCGACGACCTGGCGACCGAGGACCGCGCCTTCGCCTATCGAGTGACGCGCGCTTGGCTGCACGCCGTGCGCGACCGCCTCGAGGTGGCCGCTGCCGCGCATCTGAGTGCGCAGCTGCCCGAATTGCTGCGCGGGGCCTTCTTCGAGGGCTGGGTACCGACCAAAGTGCCGGTCTCGCACCGCGTCTCGGAGTTCTTGGCGCAATTCGCCACGGAAGCGGGCGTCACCGAGGACGAGGCTGCCGGTCTGGCGTGGCTGGTGACCGATGCGCTGCGCGACCTTTGCGCACCGGGTCAGCTGGATCGGGTCGCCGCGGTATTCCCGGCCGATCTGCGCAACGTGCTCTTCGGCGTCGACTCCGGCCCCTTCGATGAGGATATGGCCGACAAGGTGTGAGCCACGCCAGCGACGTCGTGATCAGCCGAGTATCGGAAACCGGTGTTCGGCTGCCAATTTCGTCAATGTCCGCTGCATGGTGTCGGTGACGTGCCGATAGGCCACGTCACGGTCGAGTTCGGGCCCCAGATCGTGCCATCCAATACCAGCAACAACTCGACCAGGTGTCGACGGATACTCCGCCATGGTGATCACCTCTGTCGATGGGGGTCGTAGTTCGCCGAGAAATGTGTGGCCGCAAGCTGTTCCCGCTCATGTAGCTGCGTGCTGCACAGCACATAGGAATCGGATCCGGGGAAGACGAGTGCGCGATGTCCGGTATCGGTCCAGTGCACGAGGTAGGGCGGTGCACCATCGGATGAATGCACCTCTTCGATGAGACCGCGTCGAGTCGGGCCGCCATTGGCGCCGCCCTCGATGATCAGCCAGTCTCCGGATTGTGCGTGCATGAGGCGGAACCTCCGAGGTAGCTGGTGAATTCAGTGCTGCGTGCGCTGCGCACGCAGGATACGGACGAGGAAATAGCCGGTGATCGCAGCCATGACTGCGGCCATCAGCGCCACGGCAGCGGCGAGCGGCGCGGCGTCCCGCACCAGTGCGCCGGTCATGGCAGGCGCCGCGAAACCGAGCAATTCCCCCAGCGTCACGCTGGTGAACCAGCGCCGCCACAAACCCGGCGGCACGGTCGGAGCATCCACGTCGGGGCGTGGCTCGTTCGCACCTGCCAGCTCGATCACCACGATCGGATCCGTCGATGGCATCTGCACGCGTGGAAATTCCGCCTGGTAGACCGCTGCCGCTTCTTCGTGTTCCAGCGAATCCGGTTGTGCCACATGGCCCGTACCGCGATACCACCGGCCGTCGAGCCACACCGAAAGTGGCTGAGGCGTGCGGAAGTTGCGCCACCATGTCTTCGTGTCGGCGCGACCGACCCGGACTACGACCTATCGCCCATGCGGGCGTATGACACTGGTAGGGCGATGTGACGCCCTGAAAGCCGCGCTTGATAGCGCAGCTCGCACAGGTTGCGCCGCAGTCCGCGGGCGAGCGGGGAGCGCAGTGCCGACAACATCACGGATGCGCCGAACCCCGGTGCCTGATACCGGCTCGTGCTGGTCGTCATGCGTCAATCGTGCTGCCGTCACATGGTGCGACGGCAGGACCGAATGGCACCGGTCAGGTAGTCTTTTGCCCCCGAGAATTACCCTGGTGGTCCCGAGACCGGGACATACGGTGCGAACTTCGGGCGAGGACCCGCAGGGCTTCGGTCGCGGTGTAGCGGTCGACGATGTCATCAGAGCGGCCGAATGCCGCGACCGCGCCGCAGACCGGACGCGATGTGCTCATACGCAGGCGATATCGCGGCGATCGAATATCGGCAACGCGAGCAGAACACAGCCGATGCCGACGAGCGCGAGCCACAGATAGGGCAGCGGCAGGCCCGCACCGAGCGGCCCACCCTCGACCGCCTGGTGGAACGGCGACCACGGCCCCCATGGGCGGACTGCCGTGACCAGCTTGCTCGCCACGTAAAGCACATAGGCGGCGACCGCGAGAACTGTTGCGGCGCCGAGTGCCAGCACCCGTCGACCGGTCGCGGCGCCGACCGCCGTGGCGAATAAGCCGAACTCGCTGCCGAGCAGCACCATCGACAGCGCCCCTGTCGCGGCGGCGCCGATCGAGATCCCGAGCCCGAAAACGGCCGAACCCACCACGATCGAACCGAAGAGCGCGATGCCGAGCACTCCCACCGAGGTGATTACCGCAGCCGCCTGCTCGAGCGCCAGCCGGATCGGCGAAACACCGTTCACCAGAAGAACTTCCAGCGTCCCGGCAGCCTCTTCACCGGCGACGCCGCGGGCACCGCGACCGATGGCGAACACCAGGAACAATATCGGCAGCAGCATGCTGAACAGTTCGGCATTCAGAAAGCCGGTGCCGGTGACGAATTGGTCGAGGTTGAACAATTTGCGCAACGGTTCCGGATAGTTTTCCAGAAACTCCTGCATTCCGGACATATTCGAAAACGACGGCCAGATGGCCGATTCCAGCAGTACCAGCGCCGCGATACCTATGCTCCAGCCGAGCAGCCCGCGTCGCTGATCGCGCAGACACTTCGTGAACACTGTGCGCAGCATGGTGTTTCAATCCTGTCCGTAGTAGGCGAGGAAGACCTCTTCGAGATCCGGTTCGCGACTGATGATGTCGGTGACGTCATACGGTGCGACCGCCCGCAGCAGTTGCGCGGTCGAACCTTCGAGCTCGACATGCACCGCCTTGGTGTTGGCGTGCACGGCCCGTACCCCGTCGATACGGCGCAGCACGTCCAGATCCGGTGGCATGCGGGCGAACACGAGGTCGAGCCGCCGCAGCGGCCGAGCGGTGAGCTCGGCGATCGAGCGCACCTCGACCAGTCGGCCCTGGCGCAGGATGCCGACGGTATCGGCCACTTCCTGGACCTCCGAGAGCACATGTGAGGACAGGAAGACCGTGCGACCTTCGGCCCTGACCTCGCGCAGCATCGTATGGAATTCACGCTGTACCAGCGGATCCAGGCCCGCGGTCGGTTCGTCGAGGATGAGCAGTTCGGGTTCGGCCATGAATGCCTGCACGATCCCGACCTTCTGCCGATTGCCGTGTGACATCGCGCCGATGCGTTCCGAAAGGTCCAGACCGAGGCGTTCGGCCAGCCGATCGCGCACCTTTTCCTGGACGCCGCCGCGCAGATGCGCGAGATAGCCCAGGTACTGCTCAGCGGTCAGATCGGGATAGGCGACGAATTCGCCTGGGAGATAGCCGATGTGGCGTTGGGCGGCGGCCCGATTGCGGACCGTGTCCGCGCCGATGATCGCCGCGGACCCACGCGTCGGCCGCAGCAGCCCGGCCAGTAGTCGAATAGTGGTCGTCTTGCCGGCGCCATTGGGCCCGAGGTAGCCGAAGATAACCCCGGCCGGGACCTCGAGAGTCAGGTCCACCAGCGCTGACTTGCTGCCGAAGCACTTGGTCAACCCCACGGTTCGAATGGTCGGTGCCATGGTCACCTCCACTGATGCCATCACCTACAGCGGACGCACAACTTCGTCCATCGGACGGCGCGGGGTTTGCGGCACCTGCTCCGCACTCGTCGCCGCCCAGCCGATTCGAACGATCAACTGCGGAAAACCGCTGTCGGACAAAACATCAGCGCGCACCAGAGCGCGGGTGTCAGGCAGTTCCAGCGGTTCGGTGAGCGGACAGGTGGCCAACCCGAAGGTGGTGGCGGCCAGCAGCACCGCGCTCGTGGCTTCGCCTGCGCGCAACCGTGACATCGGATCATCGGAGGCGGTGTGCACCAGCACCAGGGCGCCGCTGTCCTCGAGGTCGTGGAGCACCGCCTCGGTCAGGGTGGGGTTGTGGAACTCGCGGGTCAGGGGATCGGCGGCGATTACGGTGTTGCGGGCCGGCACCCCTTCAGGCGCGATATGCCGCCCGCTCCAGAGCGCGAGTTCGGTCTGGTACGCGGGGTCGTCGTGATGTCGGCGGGTGGCTTCCTGGAAGGCTCGCACCAGTCGGGTCCGGGTGCCGCCCGGGATCTCTCGGACCAGCGCACCCTCCGCGTGCCCGGCCTCGATGATCCGCTCGATATGCCCGGGCGGGACTTCCCACGAGGTGAGGTGTCGTCGATCTGTGCGGCGCAGGCTGATGGCCCTGGCCGCGGCGACGACATCAGCGGTGGGTGTGGTCGCGGTGAACTCGATGGAGGCGAGGTGCTGCGGCTCGGCCGGATTCGGCAACCGGTGCACGACGGTGTGCCAGCCGACAGACCGCGCCGCCACCCGGAAGTGATGCAGTGCTGCCCCACAGCTGAGCAGCAGATCGCGCTGATCCGGATCGGCCACCGGCAGCTGGCGACTGGCGTCGGCGTACAGATGCACCGTGCGGTCGCCGACACGCCACTGCCATGGCTGAGTGTTGTGTACCGACGGTGCCCGCACGGCCAGCGCCAACGCGGCCCGCACGGTGTCGGAATCGGGATGCTTACTGCTCATGGCCCTACGCTCCCACCCGGTGTCCCCGCCGCCGAAGAGCCGAAAGACCACAAGCCGATGGCCTGGTGTCCTCTCGGTCGGCTCTGACGAGCCCTGAGTCGCCAGTCCTTCGAGGACGCGCTGGCTATGGCCGAAAATGTCACACCCGCGCGATCCTTTGCCTATCGCATGACGAAGGTCGATTCGGTAGGCGTCGGAAGACCCTGTCGGGCCGAGCGGATTCTGCGGACCGTTATTGTTATGACCACTGACGGCTCCGACCGCGCTGTAAAGACGGTGCTCATCGTCTACGCCACCGTCCATGGCTGCACCGCCGAGATCGCCGATTTCATCGCGACACGAATGCGGGACAAGGGCTTGTACGTGCGCGTCGTGTCGGTGGACGAGGATCCCGACCCGACCCGATTCGCCGCGGTGGTACTCGGCAGCGCGATTCACAATCGCGCATTCCTCCCCGGATTCCCCGACTACATCGATCGGCACTGTCTGGCACTGCGAGTGCGCCCGGCGTGGCTGTTCAGCGTGGGCTTGGGCCCGGCGATGCGCGGTCCCCTCGGTTTCGTCCTGCGGCACTACACTCCGGGTGCGATCCTTCGAGTGCGGAAGCAACTGTGCCCGTGGGAATTCGGGCAGTTCGCGGGCGAAGTCCCACACCCCCATAACCTCGCAACCCGGGTGATCATGTGGCTGCTCGGCTGCGGGTTCGGGGATTTGCGCGACTGGCCCGCGATCGCCGCATGGACCGATGCCGTCACCGCATCGATCGTGGCCGAGCACCGACACATCGAATTGCAGGCCGTGCGCGTGACCGATCGGTCGTGACCTCTTCGGGACCGCACCCAAAGACCTCGGCAAGGTCGCCGCGGCCATAGCCATGATGCGACTGATCATCGATTCCGACTTCCCGGTGATCGCACAACGGCACGGCAGCGTCGCCCGAGTCGGCGTCCAGCTTTGATCCCTCCGCGTGCGACAGAGCCGAAAGTTATTGGTATCAGCGGTACTTCGCGCGGTGGCGCGCCTTGCGGAGTTCGTCCACACCCCACACCAGCGGCGGGTATGCCAGTAGGACCGCGAGTTGCCCAGGCGGCGGTGCGGCGAGTGAGAACACTGCGGCCAGGGGCGCGATGTAGACCAGGGCCAGCGAGAAGGCGATTTCGAAAACCATGCCCCACAACAGCAGTGGATTGCTGAACAGCCCGATGTCGCGCAGGGTCGCGGTCTCGGTGCGCGCCGCCAACCCGGTGCCCAGCTGGCAGGCGACGATGCCGAGGAAGGTCATGGTGGTGGCCTGCAGGTAGACGTGGTGCAGTGGTGTGCCTGCGGAGGTATCCGCGCCCAGCCGCCAGCCGCCCGAATACAGGGTGAGGAAGAATCCGGCGAGCACGAGGACCGCGGACGCACCACCGAGCAGACCGTAGCCGCGTGCGAGCATCCCTGGGCGCACGACGTTTTCGCTGGGCGGGCGCGGGGGCTTGTCCATCAAGCCGGGTTCGGCGGACTCACGACCCAGCGCGACGGCCGGCAAGGTTTCCGTGCCCAGGTCGATCGCGAGAATCTGCAACACGGTCAGCGGCAGCGGAATCGCGCCGCCGGAGAGCGCGAACAGCAGAAACGGCGCGACTTCGGGCGTGAGGTGCACGAAGATATAGACGATGAATTTGCGGACGTTGTCGTAGACACGACGCCCGGCCCGCACCGCGGTGACGATGGTGGCGAAATTATCGTCGGTGAGCACCATGGTCGCGGCCTCCCGTGCGACATCGGTACCCGAACGCCCCATGGCCACACCGATATCCGCGCGGCGCAAGGCTGGAGCGTCGTTGACTCCGTCGCCGGTCATGGCCACGATGTGGTCGGCCACGCGCAGGGCCTCGGCGATGCGCAGCTTGTCTTCCGGCGAGGAACGCGCGAACAGCACATCCGGATGGTCGACCAGCACGCGCTCGAGCTCGGCATCGCGCATGTGCGACAGCTCGGGACCGGTGACCACCATCGTCTCGGCGCCACAGATTCCGACCCGCCGGGCAATGGCCAACGCGGTGCGCTGATGGTCCCCGGTGATCACAATGATGCGGATGCCCGCGCGACGGCATTGGGTGACCGCCTCGGGCACCTCGCGGCGCGGCGGATCGGTCAGGGCTACCAGTCCGAGCAGGGTCAGGTGCTGCTCGGCGGCGGCGCGTTCGGGAACCGGTCCGGGTGGGAGTTCCCGTCGCGCAACGGCCAGCACGCGCAGGGCGCGGTCGGCGTAGCCGTCCACCAGAGCCGTCACATGGTCGCGGTCGTTCCCGGTCAACGCTCGGGTTGAGCCGTCGGGCTCGGCGATCGACGTGCACCGCGCCAGAACCGCCTCCGGGGAGCCCTTGGTGTGCAACCAGATTCGGCTATCCGCCGGGACGGGCCCGCGATCCACCGTCGACATGAGTTTGAGCGTCGCGTCGAAATGGTATAGCGCCACCCGATGTTCGGCTCGATGCGTCGGTGACGAGTCCGCACCCAGAGTGTCGGCGAGCCGCAGCAGAGCGATTTCGGTGGGATCGCCGCGATCCGCCGAACCCGCTGGCGCGCCGGCCAGTTCGGCGTTGACGCAGGCCGCGAGAGTCTGGGCCAGGTCGGACAGCGCCGGCCGGGTGCCCGTGAGGGCATCGACCGCCGTCTCATCGTCGGGTGTCCACACCCGTTCGACGCGCATCCGGTTCTCGGTGAGCGTGCCGGTCTTGTCGGTGCAGATGACGGTCGTTGACCCGAGCGTCTCGACCGCGGACAGCCTCTTCACCAGAGCGCCGCTCCGCGCCAGCTCGCGCACCCCCACGGCGAGGGCAAGGGTGATAGTGGGCAGCAGTCCCTCTGGCACATTGGCCACCAGCAGCCCGATCGCGAATGTGGCCGCGGCGGCAGCGGACAGTCCGGCCGCCAGCATGCCGATCGGCAGGAAGACCGCGCCCGCGCCGATCGCGATCAGGGCGATGAGCCAGGTGAGCTTGCGCACCTGACGCTCCAACGGGCTGCGCTCGGTCCGAACTCGTTGCGACAGTGCTGCGATACGTCCCAATTCGGTGTGCATCCCGGTGGCGAACACCAGTGCGGTGGCTTCGCCGCCGACGACCGTGGTTCCGGTGAAGACGAGATCCGCCGCCTGCAGCAGCGGCGAATTATGTCCGGTCGGCCCGGCAGTCCGGAACACCGGACTGGATTCCCCGGTCAGCGTGGACAGGTCGATATCGACGGAGCCCGCCAGCAACCGGGCATCCGCGGGCACCCGATCACCCTCGGCCAGCAGCGCTACATCACCGGGCACGACCCGGGCGGCATCGACTTGCCGCCGCTGTCCGTCTCGCAGCACGGTAGCGTGCGGCGGCAGATAGGCGGCCAGCGCCTCCACCGCCCGCTCCGCCTGTCGCTCCTGGGCCACCGCGAACAAGGCGTTGAGCACGATCACCGCGATTACCGTAACCACCAGCACCACGGCTCCCGTGAGCCACGAGAGTCCCGCCGCCACCCATAACAACAGCGCCAGCGGGTGAATGAACTGCCCGATCAGTTCGCTCGGCCAGCTCCGGCCAGCCCGGCGCAGAAGCTCGTTGGTCCCGTACACCTCGAGCCGCCGCGCGGCGTCGCGTTCGTCGAGGCCATCACGCCGAGCACGCAGATCGCGCACCAACCGATCCACCGGTTCGCGCGGATCGACCTGCGCCACCAGCGACTCCGGCTGTGCCAAGTCGTTGGCCGACATGATCAGCCCGGCCCGGCCGACGCCTCATCACGCACGGCCCCGATCACGTCGCCTCCGCATAACTCGCGGTCGTTGACAAATTGCCCATGCTGCAACGCTGGAGCATGTGAGCTGCCCTGGAAAAGGGGCGAAAGTCCTCCCTGGTCTCACCAGAACGCTCTCGTACCGCGAATTCTCGCAGACCCATCGCATCCGTCCGAGTGCCTGGACCAAGACCAAAGCCACGCCCGAACGGGACCAAAGACCGCATCGTCGACCGGTAGACCAGCGGATCGTGGGACGTGTCAGAACAAGCCGGAGGGAATGAGTATGGCCAGCTGCGGCACGACGGTCCGCGACGAGTTGCGTGCTCCGACCCGCATGCTGCGGCGTCCGATACCGGATGTGTATGCCGGTTACAAGCAGTTGCACGACGCCGCGCTCGCGGCAGGAGCGTTGGACGCGAAGACCAAGGAGTTGATCGCCTTGGCGATCGCGGTCAGCACGCAATGCGATGGGTGCATCGCCGCGCATGCCCATGCCGCGGTCCGGCATGGTGCCACCCCGGCGGAGGCCGCTGAGGCGATCGGCGTCACCTTCCTGATGAACGGCGACCCAGCCACCGTCTACGGCGCTCGAGCGTACGCCGCGATCACCGAGTTCTACGCCGACCGCCGCGGCGATGGCGTTACGCAGGCTGATCACACCTGACGCGGATACCGAACGACCTTGCTGTTCTACCGCCGACATCTGCGCTGCGGTCACTCCGGTGCGAGTGACTACGGCGTGATCGATCACCCGAACACCACCCTCACCGAACACGATGTCCGGCTGGTGCGGTACCCCGAGCTCGCGCACCACGATCACATCCAGCGGCGCATTCAACGCATGTGCGACCTCGAATGCGACCGGTACACCGCCCGGTGTCAAGTACCACATTGTCCTGTCCGCGCAGGGAACTCAGGCGCAGCCCCAGTTGGCGCCACGCATCGAGCCGATCGCTGAACACCATCGCAAAACCTCCTGTTCGATCTATCCAGACTCCGGTTCGGGTCACGCCCCCGATAGGTCCGGGTGTCGCTGATGCGAGAGTCGTCGGGCCCCGACGTCGTCACCGCCGGTCGCTGCCGGTCTGCCAACCGATCTGCCGCCATTCCCGTTCCCAGCCGGCCCGACGGCGAGCGCCCAACGCCCACGCGATGAACGCGACCAGGGCCAGGACGGCGCCCCAGATTTCGACCAGAACCGCCAGACCGACCCCGATCCCGTTGCCGACGGCGACACCGGATCGCTGCGGCGGGCCGGTCGGAGTGCCGTCCGGGGCGAGCCACACCGTGACCTCATCGCCGCGGACCGCCGTAGCCGGGACCTCGATCGTCGCCGTGCCGGATCGGCCGTCCTGATTCCAATGCACCGGCGCTTCGGCGTGGCTCTCGGTCATCTCCGACCGCACCGACACCACCGCGGTCCGCTCCAAGTCCCCCGAAATCGTGCCCGTCACAGCGACTTTCGCCGAATTATCAGAGCTGATCCGCGCCGCCGCCGCGGTATAGCCCGCGGTCCCCGCCGCACCCGCGATCGGAATGGCGACCAGCACCGCCGCCGCGGCCAGCATCCGGACCAGCGCCTCGAATCGATCCGACGCCCGCATCAGCGGATTGGTATTCCACGGTCGCGTCCGCCAGATACGGACCGACAGCGACGGGTACTGCGACACCCGGATCACCTCTTCTCGACGGCGCCGCCACCCCGATGAATTATGTGGCTGACTGTCTGGTTCGAGCATCTCGCTCAGCGCGGTCGCGGAGCAGAGACAAAGGTCACCGCGTTGTCGAGTCCTGTGACCCCGCATCCGAGGTCACAGGCCCATCCACGTGCGACATCGTCGGCTGCCCGGCATAGCGAAGCACGCATCATCGCCACCGATCCGAGTCGTATCCGCGGATCGGTGGCGGGCCGTCAGAGTTGGATGCCGACTCGCGCGATACCGTTCTGGCGGTAGGCCGTCACCGGAAGATTTGCGGCGGCGGCCAACCGCATCAGCCTGGTATTCGCTGGAATCAATTCGGCGACAAATCGTTCGACGCCGCGTTCACGGGCGAGTCTCGCCAGGCGGTGCAGGAGTTCGGGGCTGTAGGCGCCCATCCGGTCGTCCTGATCGGGAGCGATGGTGATGGCGAGCTCGGCCGTTCTGGTCGTGCCGAGCACGGTGAAGTTGCCCAGGCCGACGATCTTGTCGTCGACGAAAGCGCCGAGCGCACAGTGCGCAGGATCGCGCACGGCGAGGGCGCGCGCGACATTGGGTAACTCGGTCGGACGCGGCACGAGAATTCGGAAGAGGCTGTCCTTATCGGGCATCCCGGCGTGCAGGTCCGCGACGATGGCTGCATCGGCAGGGCCGAGCGGGCGGACGGTGAAGGTTTGGGTCGAGGTGATCATGCCGTGGTCTCCGAGCCGAGTAGCTTTCTAGAGCATCTCTGAACAGGGGCGGATCCGAATGGGGCCGAAGGTCCCCAATCGAGGACCGAACAGCACTGTTCAACGCCGGACATCGGGTGGGGTCCGCGCTCGAACGATGGCGGCGCTACGCGGTTCGGGTGACCATGACGGGGCAATGGGGTTGCTGCACAAGAAAATTGGATGCGAGGCCGAGCAACAGGCCGGTGCAGCCGCCCGCCGGCGGCTGCCGACCATGATCAGTTGCGCCGTTATCGGTCATATCGTCGAGTGTCATCCGGCGGAACGACAGTCGATGTTGGCCTTACGCCCGTTCGCGAAAGTCCATGGTCACTTGCCCGCCGACCGAGGCCGGTGCGTCGGAGAGTGTGACGGCGGGTGCGGCCTTTGCCGAGGTGCGCTCGGCGCGCTGTTTGATGCCGAGCAGCATCTTGCGCTCCATGACCCAGCTGCCAGGCTCCATGATGAACCGGTTGAGTACGCGAGTGGGCAGCGCCGCCTTGGGCAGCGCGATGCGGTTGCGGCTGACCAGCCGAGTGCCTTCGGCGCTCGGATAGAGCCCGAACGCCCACACCCAGTGCCCGTCCGCCGAGGCGAACACCAGTGCCTGTTCGGGTTCGAGCACAGCCACCCGCATCCGTGGGCCGGTCTCACCGAGCACGAAAGTGTCACCGACGGCAAGGTTTTGGAACTTCGGCAGGATGGTATCGGCGCTGTGCATATTCAGTCCGAAAAGGTTCTCGATCCAGTCGTAGGTGTAGGCACCGCCCCGGCCGGGCCCCATCTGGACCAGCCACGGCCAGATCCGCTCTGGAGCCGCGTCGATCGTAATGGACCTGGTGGCAACGATATCCGGGTCGGTGAGTAGGTCATCACCCGGCATCGCACGGGTGATCTCGTCGGCGCTGGAGCCCCAGGTGAGGCAGCGATCACGCAGGATCACTTCATAGCCCACCGCCAGCCCGACCAGGTATGTACCGATTCCGATCGCGCAAGCTGTCACTGTCTTCATATCCGTACGGTCCTCCGAAACCGGCGGCGGGCACAGGGTCGTTCGGCAGCAGGGGCGACGACCTTGGTCCGCCACAACGGACCCGCTCGGCCGAGCGCGCCTTACCCCGATACAGGCTGCACCAGCTGCGGCATTCCCGGTTGACGCACGCCGCGGAGGAGAAAGCGTCGACGCTGGTGTTGATGAAGCTGCCGGGGCATACCTCGGTGCGCAGCCTCGCTGGGTATACGCGTACGACGAAGGGCTGCGACGCTATCAAGCCGACAGCGACCCCGGCGGCCAGACGCCGACCGAGTCGCTGATCCCGATGCTGCCGCCGGTTATCCCTTGGTTCGTGCGTCGCTGATCAGCTATTCCGGGGACCGGTCACCGAGGACCCATCCACTCGATCACAGATTGTCCCGGCTGAGCGGGCTCGAGTTCGCCCATCGGGCCGAGGACGATTGGCTCGGCATTGCTCGAGCCACCCGTACGGGCGTCCTCGGCGAATTCCTGCAAGCTCTTCGGCCTGGCGTCGTCGATGACGGGTTCTTCCAGGTTGACGTCATAGTCATCGTCGACCAACTGCTCGGGCAGGGTTGATTGATCGTCTGTCAACTGAGCCAGTTCCTTCTCGGTCCTGCTATCATCCGGCGAAGGCAGATTCGACTGTGTGAGAAGCGCACCGGTGGCAATGGCCGAGGCAGCCATCACGGCACCTCGGCACAGATTCTTCATTACTGCGACCAACCTATGAGTGACTTCGAAATCCATTGCGGTTGCAACTGATCGAACCTCTATGGGGAATGCCAGCATACAGTCGGCCGGTTCCGGCGGATTGCGAGCTCAGTCGTCGGTGGCCTCAGAATCGATGCGCGATCCGGTCGGCCCCGGTATACGCGAGGCGTTCGCCCCAAGCGCGAGCGCATTCCAGTGCACCCGCGGCTAGTGGTCCGGTCACGCCGTCGACGAAGAAGTCCACCGGCTCGTCGACGAGTTCATAACCCAAGCGCCGCAATCGTTTACCGGCGCTGCGTGCGGCTGAGCCCGGCAACCACGATGGCTTCACCGCCTTCGTGCCGAAAGCCGCGGCTTGGGTGCCCGCTACTACCGGCAGCGCCTTATCGAGCCATTCCCGGATGCCGACCTCGACCGGGACCAGCGCGTCGGTCCGTTGCGCGGCATCGCGGCGGGTCCGGGGTCGGCTGAGCCCGAGCATATGTGTCGGCCCGCCCACCACCAACAGATCCGCGGCCGGTTGGGGCAGCTCCGCGGCGGCCGCCACGTTGAGCAGTTCCACGGTGGCGTACTCGCTGAGTCCCTGAGCGATGGCAGCGGCGATGGCAGCGGTGTTGCCGAACATCGATTCATAGATGACCCGCGCCAGCATGTCGGTCTCCTCCTGATATGAAACTGGGTGGAGGGTGCAATTGACGCTACGGGCGGACGCCACCGTCGAACAGGGCCGAACCGACGCTTACCGGGGGACTTTCGGACATCCGAGGGAGTTCCCGATGACTTTCGGCCGTCGCGTCGGGGGTCCGCAGCGCACAATGTTGGAACAGTGCTGACACGTTTTCTTCCTGGTCTGCGGCAATTCGATGGCTACCAGCGGGCGTGGCTACGGTCCGACGTGGTCGCCGGTATCACAGTGGCCGCGTATCTCGTTCCGCAGGTGATGGCTTATGCGACCGTGGCCGGTTTACCGCCGGTGGTCGGGCTGTGGGCGGCGATCGGGCCGCTGGCTGTCTACACCTTGTTCGCTACCTCGCGACAGCTGTCGGTGGGGCCCGAGTCGACGACCGCTTTGCTCACCGCGGTCGCACTGGCCCCGCTCGCGGTCGGCGATCCGGACCGGTACGCCGCCCTCGCGGCGGTGCTCGCGCTGCTGGTCGGCGGGCTGTGTTTGATCGGTGCGGTGGCCCGGCTCGGCGTGCTGGCCGATCTGCTGTCCAAACCGGTGCTGGTGGGATATCTGGCCGGTACCGCGGGAATGATGATCATCGGACAGCTCGGGCGGGTGACCGGTGTACCGGTCGAGGGGGAGTCGTTCCTCGCCCAATTACGTTCGTTCGCCGCAGGATTGCAGCAGTGGCATTGGCAGACCAGTGTGCTCGCCGCGGCGGTGCTTGCCGGACTGCTGTTTCTGGCCTGGCGGGCACCGCGCGTGCCGGGACCGCTGTTGGCAGTGCTGCTGGGCACCGCGGTGGTGGCGATGTTCTCGTTGCAGCGGTACGGCATCGAGGTCGTCGGGTCCATCCCGGCCGGGATTCCGGTGCCCGGCCTGTCCGGTGTGGCGGCCGCCGATATCGCGCAACTGATTCTGCCCGCGGTCGGCATCGCCGTGGTCGGCTTCTCCGACAATGCGCTCACCGCCCGGGCCTTCGCAGCTCGCCACGGTGCGCATGTCGAGGTGAACACCGAGCTCGCCGCACTGGGTGCGACCAATGTGGCGGCCGGACTGCTGCACGGTTTCCCGGTGAGCTGTAGCGGCAGCCGAACCACCATCGCGGATGTCATGGGCGCGCGCACGCAGCTGTATTCCGTTGTGGCACTGGGCGGTTTTCTAGCTGTGCTGCTCGGCGCACGAAGTATTCTGGGGGCCTTTCCCAAGGCGGCGCTCGGTGCGCTCGTCATCTACGCGGCATTGCGCTTGATCGATCTGGTCGAATTCCGGCGGATCGCCCGGTTCCGGCGCAGTGAACTGATTCTCGCGCTCGGCACGGTCATCGCGGTACTGGCGCTCGGCGTGCTGTACGGCGTGCTGGTGGCGATCGCGCTGTCGATCTTCGACCTGCTGCGCCGGATCGCGCGTGCCCACGACGCCATTCTCGGATTTGTTCCCGGGCTCGCGGGCATGCACGACGTGGATGACTATCCGGAGGCGAAACCCATTCCCGGACTGGTGATCTACCGCTATGACGCGCCGCTGTGCTTCGCCAATGCCGAGGATTTCCGACGCCGTGCACTCGCGGCGGTCGAATCGTGGGCCGAGCATGGTGGACGGCCCGTGCGCTGGTTCGTGCTCAACGCCGAGGCCAATGTGGAGGTGGACCTCACCGCGCTCGACGCGGTCGAACAACTCCGATCGGAGCTTGCGGAGCGTGGCATCGTCTTCGCGATGGCACGCGTCAAACAGGACCTGCGCGACGACCTGGACTCCTTCGGATTGACCGAAAAAATCGGCGACCAGCACCTCTATCCAACCTTGCCGACCGCCATCGAAGCCTTTCGGGCGGACGCTGATAGGGGGTCGGATGACCCGCACAGTGGGTGACTTTCTTCTCTGCCCGAGGATCGGACGACGCGGGATGCTCGAAGCCGGTGGCAACGCCATCGAAAGAGGTGATCCCCCAATCAATGTCCGAGAGTGCAGCAGCCATCCCGATCCGCGACTCGTGGATCTGGGTGGTCCGGCTGTGGCTACTACAGCCTTGGGCCCGTAGCGCGTCGGCAAGCATGCGCCGGTGTGGCTCGGCTCAGACGGCGCCCCGCCTCCGCTCCACCACGCACTGGCGGGTCTCGGCACGAGCGTGGCGGTTCTGGCCGGTGTCGGGTCGAGCGCATGGCTGCTGCCTTGATATCGGAACACCGGCGGACCGGCGTTGGCGACACCTCGGTCGCGCAACCGGAAAGGAACGCACATGATAGGCGAATCCGCTTCGCATGCAACAGAACTCGACACGCCGATCCTCGTGGCAGTCGACGGGTCGGCGAGCTCATATCAGGCCGCGGCTTGGGCGGCCGTCGAAGCCGCGTTGCACCACAGGCGGTTGCATATCCTCACCTCGATGGCGATTCCCACCGGTTTCGGGCCGGGTGCGCTGCTGACCGGCGACGATACGGAGTGGCTGCGTCGGGACGGCGAGCGCGTAGTCACCGAGGCGACTCGTGTGGCGCGTACCGCCGCGCCGGGCGCGGATCTCGCCATCACCACCGAGGTGACGTTCGAGCTGGTTCCGGCAACGCTGATCGAGCGCTCCGCGCACGCCAGGATGCTGGTGGTCGGCAGCCGAGGCATCGGCGCGTTCCAGCGTGGGCTACTCGGCTCGGTCGGTACCGCGGTGACCCACCACGCACATTGCCCGGTCGCGGTGATCCACGGGATCTCCGCGATCGACGCGGTATCGGCGACCCAGCCCGTGCTGGTCGGCGTCGACGGCAGCGCCAACAGTGTGCCCGCCGTCGAAATCGCCTTCGAAGAGGCCTCCCGTCGCAAGGTCGATCTGATCGCTGTGCACGCCTGGAGCGACACCAGCGGAATCGACCTGCCCGTCCTGGACTGGAATGCGGCGCATGACGTGGGCGAGGCCTTGCTCTCGGAGAGTCTCGCCGGCTTCGGCGAACGCTATCCGGACGTCGTGGTGCACCGGATCATCCTGGCGGACAGGCCTGTTCGTGCCCTGCTCGACCAATCGGGGAATGCCCAGCTGATCGTCGTCGGTAGTCACGGGCGCGGCGGTTTCTCGAGTATGCTGCTCGGCTCGACCAGCAACGCCCTTCTGCATTCGGTAGAGGTCCCGATGATCGTGGTCCGCACGGTTTGATCAGGCAGTGAAAAGCCCGGCGCCATTGCGACGCCGGGCTTTTCACTGCCTGATCAGTCGCGACCGGCGAGTCGGCGCAGGCGTTCGTGCTCGAGAACGAACAGGGTGACGCTGGTGACGAAGCACAGCGCGGTGACAGTGGCCCCGAGAGCGGTCCAGCCCGCGAATCCATAGCCTGCCGCGGTGAGGGTGGATGCCAGGCCCACAACTCCGGCGATGAAAAGCACGATGCCGGGAATGTTGTATGGGTCGGCGAGGCTTTCGCCGGGCTTGCTGTGGTACGGCTCGCCGGATGTCCTGTCGCTCACGATATTTCCTCCAGTGTCGGGTTTGGATCGGGCCGCGGCGGGGCGGTTTCGTCGCGGCCCATCGATCACCCTGCCCGCATGGGTCCCGTGTGGGCAGGGGCGTTGGTCCTGGGGGAATCGGACCAAGGTCATCTGTGGAGATGACCCGGTGCGACCGGCGGAAAGTGCACCGCCATCGCGTGGGTGTCTGACGGACAAGCGAGTCGCAACGCGTCCGATCCCGCCACCTAGTCGCCCCACCTCGACTCCGATGCGGCTGTGGCACGGCCAGCGATTGCGCGATCATCGATGACCAGATGCGGATCGCGCCCCAGTCGCGACGAGGAACGCGATCTTTTTCGGCACGGTGCCGCCGATCCATCGCCCGATCGGGCCGCGCAGTGCCGGGTTTCCTAGAATTGTGGTTCGAAAGGCAGGTCGCATGTCTACCAACGGCAACTGGCTCGCCCGAATCACTGCCACCACCGCGCCCGGCGCGGTGGTGCTGATCCGCCTGTATGTCGGCGCGGTCTTTCTCTTCGAAGGCATTCTGAAGTTTCTGCGGCCCGAGACGCTCGGCACCGGCCGGTTCGACAAGGCTGATGTCCCGGCGGCGGGATTCGTTGCTCCACTCGACGGAGTATTCGAAATCGGCTGCGGCGCACTCATTCTGGTCGGTCTGCTTACGCGGCTCGCGGCGATCCCGATGATCGTGGACATGATCGGCGCACTGCTGATCACCAAATTGCCCATCCTCTGGGGTACGGCCGCATTGTTCACCGGCAAGTCCGGGTGGTGGGATTTCGTGCACGAATCCCGCGTCGACCTGGCCCAACTATGCGGCAGCGTGTTCTTGCTCATCGTCGGTGCGGGCGCCTACTCGGCCGATGCCGCGCTGGGCCGGGGCACCGGAAGTCGTCGGTAGGCGTCATTCGGCGCGTGTGTCATTGGTACCCGCAGGACAGGGCGATCGGCCCTGCCGACGCCGTGCGTGCGGGCGCACAGTGGTGCTACCTGCCGAACCGATCCGCAGTCTGCCCGGTTCGTGATGTCGAGGAGATGCCCGAGATGATGTATTGGTACGACCACGACCTCAATGGGTGGGGCTACGCCTGGATGAGCGTCGGGATGGTGTTGTTCTGGGGTCTGCTGATCGCCGCGTTCGTACTGGTGGTTCGCATGATCACCCGTTCCGATCACCCCGCCTCGACCGGTCCGTCGCTGCGGACCGCCGAGCATCTGCTCGCGGAGCGCTTCGCGCGCGGCGAGATCGATGAGAAGGAATATGTGAGTCGGCTCGAGACGCTGCACGCGCATGCCACGCCGCCGGGGTCACGGCGGTGATGAACGGCCCCACCCAGGAGTCGATCGGAGTCGCTATGTCGGTAATCGAACGAAGCAGTGTGAGGGATCGGGTCGAAGCTTTGCCGGCTCGTCGGGCGATGGTGGGATCGGCGTTGGCGGTCGTGCGGGCGGGGAGGTTGGAGTTCTTCTCCGGCAACGGTTTCGCCGATCTCGCCGCGCATCGGCCGATGACCGTGGATACGGTGGTGCGGGTCGCGTCGATCACCAAGACGTTCACCGCGATCGGGGTTATGCAGCTGGTGCAGCGCGGCCTGATCGACCTCGATGTCCCGGCCGAGAGGTACTTGCGCGCCTTTCCGCTCGTTCCCGCCGACCCCGGTTTTCGGCCCGCCACCGTGCGCCACTTGTTGACTCACACTGCCGGGATCGGCGAGACAGCGCATCCCGCACGGGTTTTACGGCCGGACTTCGGCGAGAGCGTGGCGCTCGGCACGCCGATACCAGCACTCGCGGACTACTACCGAGGTGGCTTGTGCCTGCGGGCCGAACCCGGCACTCGGTGGACCTACTCCAACCATGGGTTCGCCGCGCTCGGGCAGATCATCGCGGATGTCAGTGGAATCTCGTTGGCGCAGTATTTGCGCGAGAATATCTTCCGGCCACTCGGCATGACCGATACCGACCTGGAGCTCACGCCGAGCATGCGTGCTCGCCTCGCGACGGGCTACCGCCTGCGAGGCAATGGACCGCGCGCCATCGCCCTGCGCGAGATGGTGACCGCCGGAGCCGCGTCGGCCTACTCGACGCCCCGCGACATGGCGCGTTATCTGGCGGCGCTCTCCGGCGGCGGGGCCAATGAATTCGGCGCGATTGTCGAATCCAGCACGCTGGCAACGATGTTCGAGCCGCAGTATCAGCCGGATCGGCGGATACCGGGAATGGGGCTGGCTTTCTTCCGTGGTGTCGCGGGTGGTCATCGAATCGTCGAACATCAGGGCATACTGCCCGGGTTCGACTCCCAGATCTGGGTCGCGCCCGACGACGGGCTCGCGATCTTCGCAAGCACCAACGGAGCGCACCGTGCCATGCTGTGGCTGCCCGCGGAGGTTTCCGAGCTGATGAACGATCTGCTGGGTGTGCGCGCAGACGCGATTCGAACCGACGTCGGTCACCACCCGGAGATCTGGAACGAGATCTGCGGCTACTACCGCCTGCCCGGCGCCCTCACCGATCTTCGTGCCCGTTCCATGATCGGCGCCGGAGTGCAGGTCCGGATCCATTCCGGGAGGCCCGTGCTGCGGCTGTTGACCCCCGTTCCGAGCTTGCTGCGCGGATTGCCGCTGCATCCGGACGACCCCAGCGATCCGTGGGTATTCCGGGTCGACCTCACCCGGTTCGGCATCGGTACGGGCCGGATCGTGTTCAAGCGGGCCCCGGCGAGCAATGCGATGCACATGCATTTCGATCTGGTTCCGATGACGCTGCTGCGCCGCGGCGACCGATAAACGAGGAATCAGCCGCGTGTGGCGCCGATGGCGGTCCGCACGGTCGCCGCGGCGCAGACACAGGAATCGGGCAGCTGGTCGGGGCGGGTGGGTTGGCGAAGGCTGGCGAGCGCTGCATTTCAGCCAGCGGCCCACCATCGCCGTACGCCGATGGTGCGGTGTGATGCCGCAGCCGAGCAGGAGCCGTCGGTTCCCGGCATCCGCCCGATCGCCTGGATGCGGTGGGGCATTCGGCCGCTCTCCGCATGACCTCCGGCTCTTGATCGGGCCGACAAATCGCCCCAGGCTTGAGCTGTGAACACAGGCGAGCAGGCCGCACAATTGATCGACGCGCGCCGATACGACGCGGTGATCTTCGATATGGACGGTGTGGTCACCGACAGCGCCTCGATGCACGCCGCCGCGTGGACCGACCTGTTCGACCCCTTCCTGGCGTCTCGCCCCGCCGAGCCCGGGCAGGACCGCTCGCCCTTCACCGCGGCGGACTACCAGCGCTTCGTCGACGGCAAGCCGAGATATAGCGGTGTGGCGGATTTCCTTGCCGCACGCGGTATTTCGCTGCCCTGGGGCGTTCCGTCCGATCCGGAGGACGCCGCCACCGTCTGCGGCCTCGGCAACCGGAAGGATCATCTGTTCCAGGATCGGCTGGCCCGCGATGGCGTTCCGGTCTTCGAGTCCACTGTCGCCTTGGTCCGTGAGCTGCGTGACGCGGGGATCGGTGCCGCGGTCTTCTCGGCCAGCCGCAACTGTGCCCAGGTGCTCGAGGCTGCCGGGATCGGGGACCTGTTCGCGGTACATGTCGACGGGATCGTCGCCGAAAATCTAGGGCTGCAGGGAAAACCCGATCCGGCCATGTTGGTCGAGGCGGCCCGGCGGCTCGGCGCGGATCCGGGCCGGACGGTCGTGGCCGAGGACGCCGAAGCGGGGGTGACGGCCGGACGGCGCGGCGGTTTCGCGCTGGTGATAGGTATCGATCGAACCGGCCACGCCGATCAATTGCGCGCGCATGGGGCCGATGTCGTGGTTGCCGATCTAGCCGAGGTGCGGGTGCGCGCCGGGTTCCGACGCATGTCGGAGATTCCGGGTGCGCTGGAGTCCTGGCCCCGGATATCGACTCTGCTCGACACCGCGAATGTGGCCGTGCTGATGGACTTCGACGGAACGCTCGCCCAGATCGTGCCCGATCCGGACGCCGCCGTCCTGGTCGACGGCGCGGCGGCCGCGATCACCGAACTCGCCGGTATCTGCCCGGTCGCGATCATCAGCGGTCGCGATCTCACCGACCTACGCAAACGGGTCGGGCTGGAAGGGATTTGGTATGCGGGCAGCCATGGTTTCGAATTGATCGGTCCCGACGGCAGCTACCACGTACACGACGCGGCACCCACCGCCGAGCACGCCATTGCCGCTGCCGCGGATGAGCTGACCCGTCGAGTGGCCGAAACTCCCGGAATTCTGGTGGAGCACAAGCGATTCGCCGTCGCGGTGCACTACCGCAACGCCGCACCGGAGGTGGTGGCCAGTGTGATCGGCGCCGTGCACGCGGTCGCGCAACAGTCCGGGCTTCGTATCTCCAACGGTCGCAAGGTTACCGAGTTGCGCCCCGATACGAATTGGGACAAGGGCCGGGCGCTCGACTGGATCCTGGATCAGCTCGCCCGCCCGGAGCTGCCGATCTACCTCGGCGACGATCTCACCGACGAAGACGCCTTCGATGCGGTCGCCGCACACGGGATCGGAATCGTGGTGCGCCACAGCGAGGATGGCGATCGGCGCACGGCCGCACGATTCGCGGTGGACGGGCCGGACCGGGTCAGGAAAGTCCTCGACCGGCTCGCCGGGACATTGCATCGCGAATCCGACGCGGACACCGCCGAGGCCTGGACGCTGGCCTTCGACGGCTACGACCCCCAGACGGAGAAACTCCGAGAAGCACTGTGCACGCTCGGCAATGGCTACTTCGCCACGCGCGGCGCGGCGCCGGAAGCACGGGCGGGGGAGCACCACTATCCAGGGACCTATGCGGCCGGCATCTACAACCGGCTCACCGACGAAATCGCCGGGCGGCAAGTCTCCAATGAGAGTCTGGTGAACCTGCCGAACTGGCTACCGGTGTCGTTCCGGATCGAGGACGGCCCGTGGTTCGATATCGACACCGCAGAATTGCTGTTCTACCGGCAGGAACTGGACCTGCGCCGGGCCGTGCTCACCCGCCGCTTCCGGTTCCGCGATGCCGCGGGCCGGATCACCGCGGTCGAGCACCGACGGGTGGTCGCTATGCACCGACCGCATGTCTGCGCTCTGGAGACCACGGTTGTCGCCGAGAACTGGTCGGGGCGCCTGGTGATCCGTTCGGGCCTGGACGGAGCTGTCCGAAATGAGCTGGTGCAACGCTATCGGGGACTGTCCGGTGACCATCTCACCGATATGCAGGGGACAAAGGTGTCCGCTGATTCGGTGTTGCTGACGGTACGGACCAGCCGGTCTGGAATTTCGGTGGCACTCGCGGCGCGCAGCAGGATCCTGCAGAACGGCAAAATCATCGACCGGGCAGGGGATTTCGTCGAACAAGATGGAGTGATAGGACACGATTTCACCGTCGAGGTAACCGGCGGGGCAGCGGTCACCTTGGAGAAGACCGTTACCATCTGCACCGGGCGTGATCACGCGACCTCGACGCCGGAGGAGGAGGTCGTGCGCTGGCTCAGCGCCGAGGGCGGATTCGGGCAACTGCTCGACGGTCATGTCGCGGCCTGGGAACGCCTGTGGGATAGGCTGTCCATCGAACTCGAAGACCGCAAGAACGCGGCCCGCGTGCTGCGCGTGCATCTGCTGCATCTACTGCAGACGCTCTCGCCCAATACCGCCGATCTCGACGTCGGTGTCCCCGCGCGCGGACTGCACGGTGAGGCATACCGCGGACATGTGTTCTGGGATGAACTGTTCGTCTTCCCGGTGCTGAACTTGCGCTTTCCCGCCTTGACGCGATCATTGCTCCGGTATCGCTACCGGCGACTGCCCGAGGCGCGACGCGCGGCGCACGAAAACGGCCTCGCCGGAGCGATGTTCCCATGGCAGTCCGGCAGCGACGGGCGCGAGGAAAGCCAGCAAATGCATCTCAATCCACGATCCGGGCGGTGGAATCCCGACCCGAGCCAGCGAGCCAATCACATCGGCATCGCAATCGCCCACAACGTATGGCAGTACTACCAGGTGACCGGCGACCGCGAGTTCCTACGCGAATGCGGCACCGAGATGCTGGTGGAGATCGCCCGGTTCTGGGCCAGCATCGCCACCTACGACGCAACCCGGGACCGCTACCGAATTCGGGGTGTGATCGGACCGGACGAATTCCATTCCGGTTATCCGGCACGCCCTTTCGAGGGCATCGACGACAACGCCTATACCAACATCATGGCGGTGTGGACAATCCGGCGCGCTCTCGACGGCCTCGACCTGCTCGCGCCGCGCGAACGCACCGAACTGCTGGAAACCCTCGGGGTGGCGCCATCGGAGCCGGAGCATTGGGCTGAGGTCAGCCGCCGCATGAACGTGCCACTCCATGATGGCATCATCAGCCAGTTCGAGGGCTACGACCAACTGGCCGAATTGGATTGGGCACGCTACCGGCAGCGGTACGGCGATATCCAGCGACTGGACCGCATACTCGAGGCGGAGGGCGACGACATCAATCGCTACCGGGCCGCCAAACAGGCCGACGTGCTTATGCTGTTCTACCTGCTTTCCTCCGACGAATTGCTGGAACTGCTGGGAGAACTCGGCTACGACCTGCCCGCATCGATGATCCCCCGCACCATCGACTACTACCTCGCACGGACCTCGCACGGATCGACGCTGAGCAGCGTCGTCCATTCTTGGGTGCTGGCCCGCGCCAACCGGGAACGAGCGATGGAATTCTTCGACAGCGTCCTCGAGGCCGATATCGGTGACATCCAGGGCGGCACCACCGCCGAGGGTATCCACCTCGGCGCTATGGCAGGCAGCATCGATTTGCTGCAACGCTGCTTCACCGGGCTCGAAACCCGCGGCGAGCGTTTGATATTCGCGCCGCACTGGCCGTCATCCCTCGGTGCGCTGACATTCCCGATCACCTACCGCGGGCACCAACTCAGAATCCGAATCAGCGGCGGCGACGTCGAGGTCAGGTCGGCGCCGGGAAACTTGCCACCGATCGAGATCGAATGCCGCGGACAGATCGAACAGTTGGCCCCCGGCTGGACCTTCCGGGCTCGCGCCTAGCGCCCGCCCGGATTCGAATAGCACACTGCGGCAACGGAGGAGCGGATCATGCGGTGGTATCACGACTATCTGCGCTGGCTGTATCGCACCGGCCGTCCGAACCTGTTCGCGCGCGTACAGAATCGGCTCTCAGCCCGCGCGTTCGCGGCCGGAATCATGCCCCGTCGGGTCGCGGCATTGGGGATCCGGGGCCGGCGCAGCGGTCGCCTCATCTGGTTTCCGATCGTGCTGACCGAATTCGACGGGCGGCGCTATGTGGTATCGATGCTCGGTGCCGACGTCAACTGGGTGCGCAATCTGACCGCCGCAGACGGCCGAGCCATCCTGCGGCACGGTCGCCGGGAAACGGTCCGGCTGGTGTCGGTCGATCCGGAAAGCCGAGCCCCGATCCTTCGGCGCTACCTCCAACTGGCACCGGGCGCGCGACCGCACATCCCGGTACCACGCGATGCCCCGGTCGCCGACTTCGAGCGCATCGCCCCGGACTATCCGGTATTCCGCATCGCCCCGGGCCAGTAGGCCCGCACCGCGCTGCGCGACAGGACATCGGCGAGAGGACGTCGGTCGCGCCCGTTCCACGCGCTGGCCCGAGTGTCGGGGGCCAACGTCACCAACCCCGGTTACCTTGGGCATCTGCCCCCGCGGCACCCCGCCGAGAAGAATTGCCGTTATAGCAGGCAGTTTCCCAGCCGATGGCCGGGCCTCGGCGGCTGCCGGGGTAGGTGGCTGCGATGAGCGAATTGGGTCCGCTCGATTCGGGTTTCATGGAGATGGAAGACGCCGACCGGCACATCAGTCTCGGGATCGGCGCGGTCGCGATCATCGCCGGTCCGGTACCGACACGCCAGGAGTTCACCGCCGCGATGGCAGGCAGCCTGGTGCGCAATAGTCGGCTCCGCCAGCGAGTACGCCGGACCGTCGCGGATCTCACCGCCCCGGTATGGGAGGACGACCCAAATTTCGATCTGGCACATCACCTGCGGTGGACGGCGCTGCCGGAGCCCGGCGACGAGGCGGCGCTGCGCGAACTGGTCGCCACCGAACTCGAGGAACGACTCGACCGAGACCACCCGCTGTGGCAGTGCATCGTCGTCGAGCATCTGGCAGAGGATCGCTGGGCGCTGATCATCAAAGCCCATCACACCATGGTGGACGGAGCGTCCGGCATCGGCCTGTTCGAGAGTTTCTGCGATCCTGTCTCCAGCACGAGTGCGCCGCGCCCGACCACCGGAACACGTCAACAGATCAACGCTTTCGGATTGGCGGCCCAGAGCATTCGACTGTCGATGGCCATGCCGAGAATGGCCTTCGACATGACGCGGGCCCTGATTCCGGTCGTGTACGCCGCGGTAACGCCGACCGGCACATCCTCCTTCAACGGCCCGATCGGCCGACAGCGGCGCTACGCCGTCGCACGCGCGTCACTGGCCGACATCGCGGAGATCCGTGCCGCGTTCGGTGTGACTGTCAACGATATCGCCCTCGCCGCCGTCGCCTCGGCCTACCGCACCGTGCTGCACAAGCGCGGCGAGGAACCGACCGCCGATAAGATCCGCATTCTGGTACCGGTGTCCATGCGTCGCGAGGACGCGAAATATGTTCTCGACAACCGAGTTTCGGCGATGCTGCCGTACCTGCCGGTCGAGATCTCCGATCCGGTCGAGCGGCTCGCCGCCGTCCACCAGCGCATCGCACGACACCGATCCCGCGGTGAGGCCGAAGCCGAGAAGTCCGTGCTGTCGATGGCGGGTCGGCTCCCGTTCGCATTCGTCGCGTGGACCCTGCGGCTGGCCATGCATTACCCCCAGCACGGTGTCAGCGCGCTCGCCACGAATGTCCCCGGCCCGAGGCAGAAATTATCGCTACAGGGCCGTGAGGTCCTGGAAATCCTGCCCTGTATCCCGATCGCCATGCGACTGCGCACCACCATCGCGATCCTCAGCTACACCGACCGGCTGACCTTCGGCATCACCGGCGACTACGACACCACCCCCGATATCGACCTGATCGCCGACGAAATCGAGCACGGAATCACAGAACTGCTGGACCGGGCCCGCAGCTCGCAGGGATGACGGTTCAGTGATCAACGGGGAAGGCGTACATGAATGCGGCACAAGCCGGAAAGGCTATTGCCCCGAGCGAATTTGAACAGATTCCGCAGGCCGTTGGTCAGTTGGTGGACACAGGCCGCGTGGGAAGTGAAGGGAACGGCGGCGGTTCGGCGAGGTGGGCGCCAACCTCGGAGAGTTCGGTGCCGCGGGTAACGGCTCACGCCGCCGTGCCGATCAACCGGCTAGTGAATACACCAACAGCGGGTGTGCCGGATAAGCAGAGACCGAAATTCACGCCGGGGGTAGCAGGCCGAGCGTCGCGATCGCCGCTGCCGCCGCCCAGACCGCTACTCGGCGTCTCGATGACAGATTTCCTGAGGGCCATTGGATTCGTCGTCTCCGATGACGATCTCGCGCAGGCGGCCACCGCTGTCGGCGGATTCGAACGACTGAGCGCACTCGCCGATCCGAGCGGCTCCGCGCGGGTGGCGGGCCCGGCCTGGAAATCGTTGCTGGACTTGGCTTCTGCCGGCCAGAACTCGGGGGCACTGTCTCGTGCCGAGTTGCTAGGGCAAGTGCTGGTCCGCGCCGCATTCGTCGACGCGGCTGCCGATACACGCGTGCTCACCTCGTCGCTGGAAGGCGCAGGGTTCAACTGGATCCGTACCTGGCATGGGGTCAACCTGCGGCTCGCGGGGAGGTTGTACCGCTACACACAGGAGGTGAGCGGGGCCGATACGAAACCGTCCATGCGGGCGACCATGAACGCTGCGCTCGAATGCTGGTTGGTAGTCGAACATCTGGACAGGTACTCGACGGACGCCAATCGGCGCGCGTGGCGTGGAATGCGCGCGGTGGCACAGCAATTCCTGGCGCGCACCGCCGATGATCCGGGACCATTGCTCGAAGCCGCCGCGGCCGACTTCGACATCGCTGAACAGTACGGCGACCACACGCCACAGCATTACGTGCTGAAAGCCGAAGTGCACCAGCGACTGGCGATGATCACCGAAAACGACGCGGAACTCGACGCCTCCCACGACTGCCTCGTCGCCGCGCGCGATACGGCCGGTAACACCACCGCCGTGGCCGCCGGATGGGCAGGACTGCTGTTCGCCCGCGGAATTCGTGGGCTTCGGGCCGCCGGTGCGCGACTTCCGATGACCAGCGGCGAGGTACTCGACGAAGAACCCGACGCCGACATCGGGCTCGGCGAGACCGGACTGCGCGCGGCCGCAAGCGCTTTCACCGCATCTGCACTCTGGTGGGACGACGTCATCGGCGGGATGCCAGGCGCGAGCGATCGGGATCTGCGTGCCCACATCATCAAACGAGGTCAGGCGTGGCAGCGGGTGGCGCATTCACGGCGTCTGCTCGGCCTGTCCATCGATGCCCCTCTCGCACTCGCCATCGTCGATCTGCGGGCATGCGCCGAACCCGGCGCGCCGATCTCCGGCCCGTATCTCCCCTGGTCACTCCAGATGTGGGCGCGGTCGTTGGTCGAGCGCAATACGCCCGAAACGTTGACGACCGCCGTGGATGCGGTTGCCGAGGCGCTCGCCTACGCCGACCGGCATCTGAGCGCGGACGCGATCTTGATCGACCGGCTCGAGGCCCTCGCGCTCGATGTGCGCTTGCGGCTGGCGGTACACAACGACGATATTCGCGCCTTACGCGGCCACCTGCCCGAGGCGCTTGCCAGGGACGATCAGCGAGCGTCGGTGCGGGTGGCGTCGGTGGCATATGCGGCTCGCACGCTGTGCGCGCGAGCCGACCCGGACGACCTCGAGTTGATCGGAGCGGTGGTCGACCATCTCGAGTCGGTCGCCCTGCAATCGGAGGCGGGTCACCGGGTTTTCGCGGCGAGTCATGCGGCCGGTCTGCTGATCGGCTGCGATGGTGGCGGACCGGTCGGAACCTGTGATCTGGCGGTACTGCGACGGATCCACATGCTGATGCGGATCGCGATCGACGCGTCTCCCGACACCACACACCTCGGTCTGCTGTTCGGATCAGCACGCGCGGCCAACAGGTACGGGCGCGGCGTTCTGCTGGGCGGCAGCGACGACGACCGTCGCCTGGCATTGCAGCTGTACGACGAGGCGATCGCGGCCTTCGAAAGGCTCGCCGAGTCAGCGCAGCCGATATGGCTCGCCCAGCATCGTGACGGCGGGGTGACACTCGCATCGATCGAAACCCAGGACAGTGCCTACGACACCTCGGAATGGTTCGTTCCCGAGGAGATCACGACCACGAGTCTGATGGGCGACGCCTATCTGCGGCGGCACTCCCTGCGCCGCGATGTGGAGGATCTGCGGGCGGCGATGCGTTGGTTCGAGCGCAGCTCCGAACTCGGCAACCGCAACCCGGAACAGTTGAGCCAACTAGGGGAAGCGTATCTGCGTTACGGACGCCGCACTGGTGACTCGGCGTTGATCGAACGGGCGCTCGCTCTGAAGGACGAATCCCGCGCAGTGAGTGTGGCGGAAGGCAATACACCGGCACGCGAAGCCTACTCGGCTGCCGCGGCGGCCTCGTATCTGCTGTGGCGGCGGCATGGCGAGCCCGCGATGTACGTCGCGTCGGCGCAGCGTGCCGCCTTCGCCGCGGCGGTCGACCCCCGATGGCCATGGCCGCTGCTGCAATTGGTGCAACATGCCGAGGCGCCCGCGTCCGTCCGTGCGCTATTGCCCTCCGAGCCACCGACAGACGATGCGACGGGAATCAGCGCGCCCCCTCGGATCTGGCATGCCGTCCGCACAGGGGAGATCGACTTCCTCCGCCACCACGGCTGCGAACTGGCGATCTCCACCGAAGAGTTCCGAGCCAAAACGTTGGGCGGGCAGAAGAACCGGGAAACCTTCGTTCTCGACGACCCGCACGGCTTGCTGTCGTCCACCCTCGTCCTGAAGCCGTTGACCAGCCGTACCGCCGCAGAGGCGGAGGTTGCGCGTCTCGAGTCGTTCCACTCGTATGTCTCGGCGGGAGTACCGGAGTGGATCCGCGCGGTACGCCCGTTCGCCGTGGTAAACCCACCGGATGGCACCGAGTCGCACTACGCCGCGAGCATGCGTGCCGCGGGCGTGCCGTTGTGGAGCCTGGCCGACACCGCGTCGGGCCGGATATCCGGCTCCGCCGTGCGCGCGGTTGGCCGCACGGTCAAACTCCTGGCGATTATCCATGCCTGGCGAGGCGCCCCGCCGTCTCGGGAAAACCATCTGCCCTCCGAAAAGACCAAGCTCCTGAACGATTTCAAGAAGCTCGGCTACTCGGAGCCGTGGGAACGCGCACGGCTGTGGCAGGCACTGATTCCGGCGGATCTGCCAGTGGTCGGAAAGCGCGACGCGCACACCGAGAATTGGCTCGTGACCGATTCGGGGGAAATCGTCGCGGTGGATCTCGCGTCGTCGCAGTTCCTTCCGCTCGGCCTAGAGGTCGCCCAATTGCTCGAAGATGTGCCCTTCTTCGATACATCGCCGCAAGGACTGGCCGCCCGTCGCACGCTTGCGCGCGACTATCTCGGCGAATTGTCCCGTAGAAGACCGGATTTGGCGCCTATCTTGCCCGAGGTGGATTCCGATCGGTGGGAGCGGGCGTACGCGTGCTTCGCGGCCCGCCGGGCAATTTACCTGATCCGCAGATTCTCGCGATCGGACGCGTCGACGGCAGCTCAGGGGGTTCGCCGGCTCGATGCGCGGCGAGTCGGTCATGCCGGGGCGGTCCTGGACTGGGCTTTCGATGTGGTGCCGGAACTGCGGATCATCATGGGACGGTGACGATGTCGAGCACGGCGATCCCGTCGTCGAAGGTGACCATGATCGAGTTGTCGTCGAGGGCTGTCAGAGCGGTCGCCACCGCGGAGATGCCGAGAGTGCGCAGTAGCATGCCGGTTTCGGCGTCCCAGATACGCAGCGTCTGATCGTCGCCCGCAGTCAGTAGGCGCGGTCCAGCCGGGGTGGAAGCCGCGGCGATCGCACGGACCGGGCCATGATGCCCGACCAGTCCGACCGGCGTCTCATCGGTGCTCACTGTGTCCCACAGCCGGACGACTTCGTTGTTGGTGGCCACCGCAAGCACCGGCCTGTCCGCAGTGGACCGGACGACCGCTATGCCGTTCACCTTGGCCGATAGCCCGGTGATGGTGCCGAGATGAGTGTGGGTCTGGGCATCCCACAGATAGACTGTCGCATCGTAACCGCCGGAAGCGAGCCAGATCCGGCCGTCGATACCGACGAAATCGGTGACCACGCGCGGACGATGTGACGATGCGGGTGTATGTCCGAGGGACGCGCCGGACAACGGATCCCAGAACGCCAATCCGCTCCGAGTTACGGTCACCACTCGTGTACCTCCACTCTCGGCAATGAAATGAGTGATCGCGGAGACGGGCCGCCCCGCATCGATCGTCGCGACGACGTCGTGATCGCGGGTGACGAAGACGCTCCCGCCGGTATCGGCACTGACCAAAAGGGTTTCGCCGTCCGCCTCGGTCAGTACTCTGAGCACGGTCACTAGCTGATTGTGGACCGGATATGGCGCGGCGACCGCCGTCCCACTGCCGACGGCGTACCAGCGGATCACGCCGTCCGCGTCGCCGGTGACCAGGACGCCCCGGTCGGCGGCCACTGTCGCGGCCGTGAGCCGCGGCGGCGAATCCGATGACGTCAGCGATTCCTCTGTGCTCCACAGACGCACCACGGCATCGTTCCCCGCGGTCGCCAATAGCAGCCGGTTATCTTCGGGAACGAAGACGGCCGCGCGGATGCGGTCGCGATGACCGGTCAATGTTCGAGTATTCGCGTCCAGCGAGGCTCGGAACAGGTGCACTATTCCCTTATTGTCCCCAGCCGCCAGGATCGAGCCCCCGCTGGACAGCGGTGCCGAAGCGATCGCGCAGACACCGGTTTTCGCGCGCCGCACCGAGGTGCCTACCAATTGCGCATCGGTGAGGCTCCATCGGATCAGCTGGCCATCGTGACCAGTCGACAGCACCGAGCCTGCCGGCTTTCCCTGCCACGAAGTCAAACCGCGCAAGCCCCTACTGTGTCCGGGGCTGGGGCCGGGGCCCGCCACTGGCGTCGGGACACCCTCGCGCCACACACGTACCGTTCCGTCGTCGTATCCGGCGAACAGCACGGTGCCGTGATCGCCGGTAATCGTGCACACCAGGCCGCGAACGCCCGTGCCGAATCCGGGAAAGCCCCAGACCGCTTCTCGCTCACCGACATCCCACAGGACAATATCGCCGTGATCATCTCCGGTGGCCAGCAATACGCGGCCGCTGCGGCCGGGGAGCACATCCATGGCGCGGACCGGCGCGCGGTGTACGCGCAGCGGTGCGCCATGCGGCAGACCGGTCATCGGATTCCACAGCCGAACCGACGTGTCCTCACCTGCGCTCGCGAGGAGGATATCGAGTGCCGGAACTTCGACGATCGCGTAGATGCCGCCTCGGTGTCCCGACATCGGCCTGCCGAAGGCCCGGCCGGTCGAGGGATCCCACAGTCGCACGATGCCGTCGGAGCCGCCGGAACTCAGCAGGATTCGCCCGCCTGCCGTGCGGACCGTGGCCAGGGCGTGGACCGCGCCACGGTGACCGCGCAGCGTGAGATGTGGTGATTGCGGGGCTAACATCGCCCATCGAACCGACCAATCGCCGGGCAGTCCCGCGTCGATTCGGCTGCCGCCGAGCCGGGCGGCGGCGAGCTGGAATATGCCTCTCTTGTTCCCAGTATCGGCCGTGGTCAGCACGTGCCTGCTACCCAGTACCGCCATGACCTGCGGAGGTAGGTGGAAGCGGCCGAACGCCGCACGCGCCGCGGCCGAAGCGAGGGATTCGATATCGAGTCTGCCGATGACGTAGTCGAGTTCGCCGAGCGCGTCCCACGAAGCACCGCCGCCGTCGGCGATATGCGCGGCGAGATAGGTGGCGACATACGGATTCACCTGCGTGGTTTCCCGGGCGGCTAGCATCAGCAGTGCATCGGCGACTGTCGCACGGTGGCTGCGGGTTTCGGGCAGTTCGGTGAAGGATTCCGCGAACGTTCGATGGGCGAGCCGATAGACGGTCTGCTCTCGCTCCCGGTCGATGACGAGGTAGGCGGCGGCCGAGCGCAACAGCGTTCGGATCTGCTCGTTGCCGATCGTGACATCCGGCGCCAAGGCCCCGGCGACCTCGTTCCAGACTCCGTCCCGAATCGGCAGCCCTCGACCGTGGGCAAGTGCGAGGGCGTGCAGAAGCGGCTGCGCGCTCGGTTCCTCTGCGGCCAATCTCGTCACGGCCCGACGGAATACCGCTCGATGATCCCCGCGCACGAAGGCCTCGAGTGCATCGAGGTCAGTGAGCAAAGCCGGGTCCGCCTGCAACTCCGCTACGACGAGGTGCGCGAACAGGAATCCGGGCGCATGGGTCGCAATGGTTGCCGCGGCGCCGGCAACAGCCACCGGATCGTGGTTCGGTGTGCCATTTCCGAGCAGACGGGACGCGACATATCGCGCGACAGCCGCCGGTTCGGGGAGGATGCACAAGGTGTTGCGAGGGTCGGCGTGTAGTGCATCGAGCAAGTTCTGATCCTCTGGTGCCGGCCGGTCCGGCTCACTGCGAGTCGATTGCCGTGTGCCGACGATGACCCGAACACCTGGCAGCAGTGCCAACGGCCGAATCACGGCTTCGGCGACGGCAATCGGCTCGGCCGCCTCATCGAGCGCGTCCATCAGCAGTGTCGTATGGGAACGTTCGCCGAGACGTGCCAGCAACCACGCCGATCGATCGGAGTCGTCCGCCTCGGGCGGCCGCCCGAGCGCGAGCCGCATGGCGATATGGTCGACGAGATCAGCCGCGTTCATGCCGGTGAGGTGGACGGTCAGGTCGAACGTACCGTCAGGCGGGCGCTGGTCGTCGGGAACAGGATCGAGCAGCCCGTGCCGGATCAGGACTTCCCGAAGCGTTGGTGCACTGCGCACGGCCAGTTGCCCCAGCAACGCCGATTTGCCGGATCCCGGTCGGCCGGTGACGACCAGGAGTCCTGAGGACGATTCGGCAAGCCAGGTCACTATCAGTCTGCTCTCGGCGACGCGCCCCTGGAAGAACCACGAATAGTCATCTCCATCGCCGCCTTGTGCTTTCGCGACGAAATGCCGACGTTCGTGATCGTCGAGATTCCTGAGCGCGCTGCGGATCTCGGCCGCGAGGTCGACCATGGTCCCCGTTATCGCCGGAACGCGCCGACAGAGAGCGGCGTCGACGATGGTCTTCGGGACCACCTCTGAGCCCGGGAGGAGCCGACGTAATTCGCCTGCCAGATCCCACAGGGATATGCGTGATTCCGCACCGAAAGTGTCCTCCAGCGCGGTTTCGAGTGCCGCGCTGAACTTTCCCAGATTCGTCGGACCGTCGCCGGACACTCCGACCAGCAGAAAACGGCGGTTCGCTAGCTGGACCTGGAGATCCACCTCATTGCTCAGTCGTTGGACGAAAATCGCCGACGCGCAGGCGTCTACGACGATGATCGACCACTGATCCTGATCGTAGGGATCCACGCGTGCGGCGATGACACTCGCGAGCTTGTCCGGCGTGATCGATCGCGTCCAGTCCCGGTCCGGACTCTTCGCATGCGCGAGTGCCGCTTTGGTTCCGACGCGCCAGCCGTGCCCGACCCAGAGCAGCAGGCTGCGCTGCGCACCGGACTTCGTCCATGCGCTGAGACGGTCGTCCACAGCATCGGACCCCCGCTCGGGCATCGCCGCATCCCACGGCACCGCGGCGACGCCGAACTCCTGTAGCGCCGTTGCGACACGGTCGATCTCATCTTCTGCGGTCGGCAGCGCCAGATGCGTCTGCCCTGGGTACTCCCCGATAGCTATGGGAAAGAATTCCAGCGCATCCTCATCCTCGATCACGGTTGCGCGGGCTCGGCGGCCATCACCAATTGACTGACCGGGGAGCCCCCGCCGCCGGTCACGGTGATCCGATACAGTCCCGGCGCGGGAAGGGTGATATCGGCGACGAGCTTGTCGTCGGCGGGCATCAGGTCGGGATGGTCCAATTCCTCGCCGCTGTCGGCGTCCGATACGACGCACATCGCCTGGAGTCGCGACGCACCAGCGATCTCGGCCCGCCACCCGATACCGGGTTCGACGTGGTCGGGTACGTCGATTCCGATACCGTCGGCGCCGCCGAGTCTCGGACCCCGATCCTCGATGCGATGGCGCACAACATCCAGGATGAAATCGATCGCCTCGGCACAACTGGCGAGACTTCCGTGCTGTTGCGAAACCCGTTCGAACATGCCCGCGCTTTCAGGTATGGCGGAATTGCGAGGAACGGTGCCGTCGCCGAGGCCGACGAATCGACTGGGGATGCCGTTGGCCATCCGTTCCACATCACCGTCGGGCGCCGGTCGGAATGTGTAGCCCTGCATGGTGATCACGCCGTTGTCGATGGTGATGCTGCTGGGTGTCGGCTGCCGCAGCCCGACGAGCGGAAGATGTTCGATAAGTGTCCGACGCGTGCGATGTGTGTCGAACGCGGCGTCGGCGAGTTCGCGGCTCCCGCCGAGGTTCGCGATATCGGTCGGCGTCAGATGTCGTACGTCGAGCCCGTCGTGGACGCAGCGGTACATCGGCAGCAGGTCGTATATTCCTGGCATCGTGCGCGCGACATCCCTCAGCCTGCGCGCGGGTACCGGTGCGCCTTCGCCCGAGCCGAGAATCACCGCGGCCTTCACGGCCCCGTCGAAGGGCGTGCCCATGGTGACCGTCGCGCCGATTGTCCGCGCGAGTTCGCCATCCTCGGGCATGGCGCGGCACAGCAGCCCGCCCATGGAATGCGCGACGAACACCAGTTGAGCGTCGGGCCGGTCCGCTCTTTTCCGCCATCGTTCGAGGTGGTCTGCTGCTGCCGCCGCAAGCAGAGCCGCGTTGTGCCGTACCGGCAATCGCCAGTCGTATCCGAATTCGAGTACCGCTTCGGGGTGAATAGAGGCCCTCCGAATCGCCTTCGTCAGCGGACCGTACGGTTCCATCCCCGAGACGAGTGGCATATACGCCGGAAATCTGAGCAGCCCATTCGGCAGCACCCGGCCGGTCTTTCCCGCGAGTTCGTCCTCGGTGAGGGCGAGCTCTTCGAGTCCGTCACCCCGACTCCACGCCCGGACGTACCAGCCGAGTCTGCGCAAGCCCCACAGCGGTCGCCGCGACTCGGCGTCGATCAACTCGGTGCCCATGATGCCCGGGACGATCACCACCGCGTCGTCGCTAAGGTACCGACGCGTCCCCAGGGCTGTCGGCCATGGTGGTTCCGGAATAGCCATGACGTCGGCCCCCTCGTCGATGCTGTGCAAGTGCCTGAGATCGTAAGGGCCGTATGAATCGACACGCCAACACGACATACCGCCGGACGAGGCCGTGGCGCCTCGGCCGGGGGGCGGCTACCACCCGGGTCACGGGATTCGCACCGTCCATCGACGACTCGATGGCTCGAAGCCGAGACTGAGGAATAATGATGCCGGCCCCGGATTGTCGGCGCTGACCGCAAACCTGATCGCAGGGAAGCCTCGAGTGCGAAGCGATTTCAACCCTTCGTTCATGCACCAGGTGCCTACACCACTGCCGCGCAGCCGTGGGTGCCGCAGAAGATAGGCCAGCCAGATCCCCGACAGCTCTGGAACCGAATCGCGTAGATTTGCCACGAATGCAGCGACAACATCGCCGTTGCGATCAATCACAATTGAGCTCGCATCGTGCAGCGGGCCAACGATTTCTCCCGATAACAGCTCTGTCAGGTGCGATGTCGCCCGGAGGGCGTTTCCCTGATGATCCGGATGCTCGGGCGGGAGGGCTACAGCCAGTAGCTGTGTGAGGTCGGCCAATCGGTTGATGTCGAGTTCCAAGATACGGAGCCCAGGCAGGGCTACGCCGGTCAGCGGTAAAGGATTGGTTGCGCCCGCGAACACCAGGCGTTTGCGGCCAACTTCTGCAGTGGGGCACATACGGACGATCCGTTTGCCGAGATCGTATGGTACGTCCAGGATCTTTCCGGCGCTTTTTCTCAGCAGTTCCGCCAGCGCACGGTCACTGTAGTAAGCCGTGGCAGATATCGGCAAAGGCGACGCCACTATGCCCTCGTGGCCGAGAGCGTAGGCATTGAAGTCATCACGTGCGGCGGACGCAGGCGTAGCTCACGCACCGGCAGGGCGAGGTATCGGCCACCTTCCGATAGTGCTACACCGGAGTCTTCCCACTCACCCAGGAGACGAGAAAGCTCCTCATCGTTCAGTTTCCCGGAAAAATCTCGGAGGAGACCTGATTTGGCGCGGATTCCGTCTAGAGCCAGGAAGAGATCCGCTTGCGGACCTTCGAGTAGTAAGTTCAACGGGTCCCGTCCACGTCGTAAAATTTCAACATGGTCGAGCCCTACGCGATATAGGAACGAATTTTCATCATATCGAGAAGGCCACTCACGCTTTACGTAATCCGATAATTCGGTACGCGCTGCTTCCAACTCTTCTGTCAGCGTAGAGGGGTGCTGGCCCCTGAATCTGTACGCGAACTCTTCCAGGTTAGGGGCTGAATCGCCGAACATTGCCGCGTAGAACAGGGCGGGTTTCGGCCTGTCGAATCCGAGAGACTTCCATTGCTCGAAGTAGGGTGCGTATCGGTTCAGCTCGATCGGGAACACTCCACTTGGCGGAGGAAGATGACTGATTGCTGTGGCATACTTCAGTGATATCTCGTAATCTTCAACCGATTCACCGATCACATGCGTCAGTATATGGTAATAGGGAAAGATACCGGCCTCGGCGCACCACTTTATAGCACGAATATGCTGCAGAGCAGAGTTGCCCTTTTCCATGCGTTTGAGCAGATTCGATGAAAAGCTTTCGATGCCGATCTGGAGCATTGCAAAGCCTGCGCGAGCGAGCGCATAAATATTTTCTTTGCGTAGATTATTCTTCACATCGGTCAAGAATTCTACATTGTATCGGTCCGTAAGCTGCTCCAGTGCAGGCAGAAGATCACTCATGTGTTCATTCGACATTATACTGTCCGCAAAAACAACACGACTGGTTCGCTGCTCTCGAAGTATGCGTTCCACTTCCTTCAGGACTTCACCAGCAGATTTCTGGCGGAAGGCAATGGCATTGGAGTGTATGCCGCAGAACGTGCACTGGCGCCGTTCGCCCCACCAGCACCCGCGCGACCCCTCGACGTAGAAGTTGGCCGGGATTCCCGTGATCGAGCTGAAAATTTTGTAAGCGGCACGAAAATCGCCATAGTCGGGGAATTTCGCGTCACTCATCGAGGTCGCCATCTGGCGGGTAGAATGAGCAGTGCCCATTCGATCTCTCCATGCGAGATTGGGGATACCACTGAGATCGATCGGGTGGTGGATATTAGATTCATGTAATGCCGTAAACAGGGGAGTCAGGCTCGCATCGGCCTCCCCTCGAACCATGATGTCTATATCGGGGACAGCATCGAAAAGCGCTAGTCCCATAGGGTCTTCACATTGACTTCCACCCATAACGACAATGACATCAGGTGCGAGGACTTTGATGATTTTCGCCCACGCCAACGATGCCGCGGTCTGGGCGATCGTCAGCGTGAATCCGACAACCTCACACTGTTCGATGAAATACCGACGGAAGTAGTCGGCAGTGAATGTACGAAATTCATTCGCGAGAGCCCAGAAGAATTCCCTCGGAAAATTGGACGCTTCCAGCGCATCCTCGATAACCGGCATGCTATCGTCCGCTGGGCTGAGATCCAGGCCGGCGATCGTCCTCAGTATATCGCCACGGGTCCGAGCGCGACTGAAATCGGTACTCGACAACGCTCGCCACAGCAGCCCGCAGATAATTTCCCCGACCTCGTCATGGCTATATGCAAACTCCGCCGCGGCGGGACCATACCGCTCAGTGATCCAGAGGTGGAAATCGATGTTCGGATGGTACGTTTTGCTGTTGACCGGTATATCACTGATGTGACGCTGAACAATCGCGAGGCCCAGCGGGGCCTGCCGCGGCTCGAGCCACGGCAGGCTCAGAAGTCTAACTGTCATTTCCAGGTTGTTCCGAGCGCGTCGCGTGTTTACTACAGAACAACCGGTTTGCCAGGCACATTACGCAACCTGGAAACCATCGCAGACTCCAAGCTGGCCGGTACCGCAGCGATATCGCACGCCGCGACAGATCGCGGCTTTTGCAGGTGCGCGTTTATCGACAATTCGGCCAGCCGTGGGTCGCCGGCCACATCACAATTGGCCACTGCGCGTGGAGAAAGGTCGGCAAGCGATTCCGTCATTGAAAGCTCCATCCAAGCTGAGAAATAGACGCACGACCCACCGGCCGTGATCTTCTCGATTCTAAATGCTCATGACGAGGACAAACCGGCTTCCGCCGAGCGCGGAAAGATCTCGCCTTCGGGCCGGCACCTCAGGCAAAAGATTGCCAGCCGATCAAAGGGGCAGACCAGTTTTGGTTCATCATCCCGGTTCGTCACTGCCACACTGACGCGGCGCGCACCGCCATCGAGGCAGGCATGGCCTTTCTCGCCCTGGTCGAGGCAATGAACACAGCGGGTGGGACACCCCTGCGGGGCGCTGTCTGCCGTGCTCGACGCTTCGTGCGGTCGCCAGGAGGAAGCGTCCTGATGTTGCGGTCGTCCACTGCGACGAGGTGTGGTTGCTGCGGATCAGTTGACCGGGCGCGGCGGAGACCGGCATCGGCAATGCCTCGGAGTTCATTGTTACCAGGGAGTTCCTGTGTCGTGACGGCGCAGAACGGAGCCGTGTTCTGGTGGTTAATTGATGCCTGGTGAAACGCGGACATATGTTTCGCGGTGTTAAGTCGTTCGCCGAGTGCCCATACCTTCTCACGTGCTCGAGTTCGAAATATGTTGCAGGCAAACGTATTTCGATGACGATCGGTCGCGAGTGCGGTGAGGTTCGGCTAACGCCAAATTGTTCTGGAAGAAACCATTCGGCAATGGTTCACGCGTGAAATTCTCGTATCCGATCGCTGCGAATCGCAGAAGTAGGGGATCGGATATCGCTTTAGCAGCGCTTCGCCCGAACCGGGAGTCGGCCCGAGACCGAAGCCTGGGGCGCCGTCAGCACATCGCAGGAGGAACCGTGTCCGCACCCACCATCGCCGAGATCGACAAGGCCATCGAGGAGAACATTCAGAAGTCCCTCGCCGAGATCCCGCACCCCGCGCTGCCGAAGGGCACGAATATCTATGGTGCCACGAAGATCTTCCCCGACTATCAGGCCGAGGCGGGCGAAACCTACTTCACCCTGGTGCACGGTATCGCGCACGAGTCGTCGGTGAGTTTCGTGGCGATCCTGCAGGCCACCAGGGCGTTGCGCAAGGGCTTCGATTCGGCGATCTACTTCTACGGTCCCGGCGCTATCAATGCCGTTGCCACGCGCGGCTTTCCGACCACCGGCGACAGCGGCTTCCCGGGTGAGCAGAACATCAACGAGGCGCTGGCGACCTTCATCAAGGAGGGCGGCAAGGTGTTCGCGTGCCGATTCGGGCTCGCCCTGCACGGTGCCCGCGAGGAGGACCTCATCGAGGGTGTCATCCCGGCACACCCGCTCGATGTCCAGGACGCGTTGATCCACTACGCGCGCAAGGGCGCCATCATCAACTCCACCTATCAGCTCTGAGGTGACCCGATGACAGGTCTGTCCACTCGAGTCGATCTGGCATTGCTCGGCGTGCGCGCCGAGGTGCCGGTGGGGCGCCGCTCCGGTGCGGGTCCCAGCGACGACGGCCATGTACTCATCGACGGCATCGGCGCCGCCGTTCCGATCCGCTCCGACAGCCCCTTCGTGGTGGCGGGAAACCGGCTGCTGCGGTCCGGCACCGATATGGGCATCGAGATCGAGCCGGTGCGCCGGCCCGGGTTCTACGACCTGGCCACCGCCGACGGAGTGTCCTACGAGAAGATCGCCAAACTACACGGGGCGAACGTACTGGCTACCACGGTGGTGCAGACCTGCATCCGCTACGGCGAGGACCAGCGCTGCCGGTTCTGCGCCATCGAGGCCTCGCTGGCCGCCGGCAGCACCATCGCGGTGAAACGGCCCGACCAGCTCGCCGAGGTCGCGGCGGCGGCGGTCCGCCTCGACGGTGTCGAGCAGATGGTGATGACCACCGGAACCTCGGCGGCCAAAGACCGGGGCGCCCGGCATCTGGCCCGCTGCGTGCGGGCGGTCAAGGCGGCCGTGCCGGAACTACCGATTCAAGTGCAGTGCGAGCCGCCCGGAGATCTGCACGTACTCACCGAGTTGCGCGAGGCGGGCGCGGATTCCATTGGCATCCACGTCGAATCGCTCGATGACAAGGTGCGCAAGCGGTGGATGCCGGGGAAAGCGACGGTGCCGCTGAGCGAATATCGGGCAGCTTGGGCAGAGGCGGTGCGGGTGTTCGGCCGCAATCAGGTCTCGACCTACCTGCTGGTCGGGCTCGGCGAGAACCCCGACGAATTGGTCTCCGGCGCAGCCGAACTCATCGATATCGGTGTCTATCCGTTCGTGGTGCCGTTCCGTCCGCTGGCGGGCACGCTCGCCGTCGACGTGGATGGGGCGAGCGCGCCGACTCCGCAACTGCTGGCCGACGTCACCGACCGGGTGGCCAAAGAACTGCAGCGGGCCGGGATGCTGGGCGCAGATCAGCGCGCCGGATGCGCCGCGTGCGGAGCGTGCAGCGTGCTGCAGAACGCGGGTGGTTGAGGTGGATAGCTCAGCCACCGACCTGTGCTTGCTTGCCGGTGCGTCGGTAAACAACTCCGGCGCAACGGATTTCCTTATCCAACCGGCCGACCGGCGGCAGCTGGCCGCCTACCGGGTACTGCGGCGCGCCGAATTCGTGGTGGATCAGGGTTTGTTCGCCGGCAGCGACGCCGATGACAGCGATGACGATGCACGCACCCAGGTGCTGGTCGCGCTGGATCCCGACGGCGTCGTCCTCGGCGGCGTGCGCCTGGCTCCCGCGACCGCCGAAGATCTGGGGTGGTGGACCGGCAGCAGGCTGGTGGTGGATCGGCGGCGCCGCGCCGCCGGGGTCGGCCCGGCCCTGGTGGTGGCGGCGTGTGCTTACGCCGAAAGCCACAATGTGCTGCGATTCGAGGCCACCGTGCAGACCCGCTATGAACCCATGTTTGCCCGCCTGGGCTGGGTCAGGCTCGGCGACAAGGTGATCGGCGGTGTCGAGCACAGCTGGATGCGGTGGCCGATCGATCGGGTGCAGCGGTTGGTGGGCGCCACCAAGGCGTTGCTCGCGCAGACGCTGGCGCCGCTGCGCGGATCGCCGCTCGGTCTCGGCGGCAAGGGGTTTCGCGGGGATGACGGTGTCCCGGTGCCGGGCAGCGACCTCATCGCGGCATGTGACGCCATCCTCCCGTCGATGGTGGAACGTGATCCGGAATGGGCGGGTTGGTGTTCGGTCCTGGTCAATATCAACGATCTGTCGGCCATGGGTGCCACCCCGATCGGCCTGCTCGACGCGGTCGGGGCGCCGACCCACTCACTACTGACCCGGGTGATCCGCGGGCTCGCCCGCGCCGCCGAGGCCTGGGATGTGCCGGTACTCGGCGGGCATACACAGGTGTCGGTGCCGCCGTCGTTGTCGGTCACGGCGCTCGGTCGCGCCGCCGCCCCGGTGCGCGGCGGTAGCGGCAGGCTCGGTGATGAGTTGCGGCTGACCGCCGATCTCTCGGGCGGCTGGCGGCCCGGATACCACGGCCAGCAATGGGATTCCACGTCGCGACGCAGCGGTGCGGAACTGCGGGCACTGGCCGGATTCGTGGCGCGGTCCACCCCGGCGGCCGCCAAGGATGTCAGCATGGCCGGGCTGGCAGGCACTTGCGGCATGCTCGCCGAGGCCAGCGGCCTCGGAGCCGAGCTGGATGTTGCGCGTATCCCGCGACCCGGCACCGTCGCATTCGCCGAATGGCTCACCTGTTTCCCGGGTTTCGCGATGATCACCGCGGATCGCCCCGGTGCGCCGATCGCCCCGCCGGGACCGGCTACCTCGGCGGTCTGCGGGCGACTCGTCTCGACTCCCGGTGTCCGGCTGCGCTGGCCGGACGGCATCACTACACGCGCGGTGCACAGCACCGTGACCGGATTGGGAGAATCATGAACCTCACGATCTCCGTCGCCGCCGCCGAGTTCGGCCGCGATATGGAAGAGGGCTATCGCACGATCGCCCGCCTCATCGAGCAGGCCCGCGCCCGCGGCAGCCGCTTGCTGGTGCTGCCCGAAGCCTGCCTCGGCGGCTATCTGCCCAGTCTGGGGGGAGGGGACGAGTCCGAGGAGGCCAAGCAGCGCAGACTGCGCGCGCTGCCGCCCGCACTCGCGCTGGACGGTCCCGAATTGCGCCGAGTCGTCGACATGGCAGGCGATCTGGTGATCACCCTGGGCTTCTGCGAGGCCGACGGAGAAACCCGCTACAACGCGGCGGTAACCCTGTCCGGTGACGGAATCCTCGGCTCCTACCGCAAGGTTCATCAACCGCTCGGTGAAAACCTGTGCTATTCCGCCGGTTTCGAGTACAAGGCATTCGATACGCCGGTCGGCCGGATGGGTATGCAGATCTGCTACGACAAGGCGTTCCCGGAGGCCGCGCGTGCGCTCGCGCTGGATGGCGCCGAGATCATCACCTCACTGTCGGCCTGGCCGACCGCTCGGACGCAGACCGTGCCGAATCTGGAAGACGATCGATGGAAGCGGCGCTTCGACATCTTCGACCAGGCCCGCGCGGTGGAGAACCAGGTGGTGTGGGTGGCCTCGAACCAGGCGGGCACCTTCGGATCGCTGCGGTTCGTGTGCAGCGCCAAGATCGTCGGGCCCGGCGGGGATGTGCTCGCCACCACCGGCGTCGAGCCGGGCCTGGCCACCGCGACGGTCGACGTCGCCGAGGTGCTCGGGCTGGCCCGTGGCGGCGGCATGTACAACCTGCGTGACCGCCGTCCTGACCTGTACCACAGCGTTATTCGTGAATACGGCGTCGTCGGACAGCCGGCGGCCTCGACAGACCTGGAGTCGGCTCATGCCTGAGATGACCTTCGTGATCGAGTGGCCGAATGGGACCAGCCAATCATGCTATTCGCCGTCACTGGTGATGCACGACCATCTCGAGGCCGGAAAATCCTATCCCGTCGCCGAGTTCGTCGCGCGCACTCGTGCGGCGCTGAACGAGGCCGGCGAGCGGGTGCGCGCGAAGTTCGGCTACTACTGCAGTTCCGCGGCCGATCAGCTGGCCGCCATCGAGCGAACGGCCGCACAGTTCCAACCATCGCAAGTCACTCGCGTCATCTCGATGACGCCGCCGCTGGTCGACTCGAATACCGTTGGAGGGCAACGATGATCGCCGAACACGAGGTCGTGGTCATCGGCGCGGGACAGGCCGGTTTGTCCATCAGCTGGCATCTGACCCGCCGTGGCATCGACCACATCGTGCTCGAACGCGACACCATCGCCCACGAATGGCTCGACAGCCGCTGGGACAACTTCACGCTGGTGACACCGAACTGGCAGTGCGTGCTACCCGGATACCACTACGACGGCCCCGACCCGGACGGGTTCATGAAACGTGACGAGGTGTACGCGTTCGTCCGTGGCTACGCCGATGTGTTCAACGCGCCGGTCCGGGAGGGGGTGGCGGTCACCTCCGTCCGGTCGGCCGTGGACAGCGGATACGACATCGACACGACCGACGGCCCGGTACACGCGAGCCAGGTCGTCGTGGCGACCGGCGGCTATCAGGAACCGATCGTGCCGCGCTACGCGGAGAAGCTGCCGCCATCGATCACGCAGCTGCATTCGTGCGAATACCGCAGTAGCACAGACCTTCCCGAGGGGGAGGTGCTGGTGGTCGGCACCGGCCAGTCCGGCGCGCAGATCGCCGAGGATTTGCATCTGGAGGGCCGCAAGGTGCATTTGGTCGCTGGAGACGCCCCGCGCGTGGCGCGGTTCTACCGTGGCCGTGACTGCGTGGCCTGGCTGCAGGACATGGGGCACTACGATCTGCCGATCGAGGAGCAGCCGGGCGGGCTCGGCAAGCGCGAGAACACCAACCACTATGTGACCGGTCGCGACGGTGGCCGCGATATCGACCTGCGCCAGTTCGCCCTGGAAGGTATGTCGCTCTACGGCAGGATGCTCGACTTCGACGGTGTGGCCTTGCGGTTCGCGCCCACGCTGGAGAAGTCACTGGACTCTGCCGACGCGGTCGCCGAGAGCATCAAGGACTCCATCGACGCCTACATCGCGCGCGAAAACATCAACGCGCCAGAGGAACCGCGCTACGTCCCGGTGTGGCGACCTGAGAGCGAGGTAACCACACTGGATCTCGCCGACACCGGCATCACCTCGGTGGTGTGGTCGGTCGGATTCCGCACCGACTACCGGTGGCTGCGCGTCGGGGTGTTCGACGGCGAGGGCCATCCGTGCCACAACCGCGGCGTCACCACCGCGCCCGGCCTGTTCTTCCTCGGCCTGCCGTGGCTGCACACCTGGGGGTCGGGCCGATTCGCGGCCGTCGCCCGGGACGCGGAGTTCCTCGCCGACGAAATCGCGTTGCGCGTCCAGGAATCGGCGGCGGCGTAGGGATCGCCTCGATGGGAACCACACGAATTGCCGCGCTGGCCGGGCACTTCGGCCGCGATATCGGCCGCGCGCTGGAGAAACTCGACGGCATCTTCGAACGGCTCGTCCAAGACGGGGTCGACCTGCTGGTGCTGCCCGATGCCACCCTCGGTGGCTATATCGGCGATCTGCGCAACCCGACCGTGGGGCCGTTGCCCGAGCCGATCGATCCCGACGGGCCGGAGTTACGCATGCTGTGCTCGATGGCGGGCCCGATGACGGTGTGCGTCGGATACGCCGAGAGGGACGGCGAGCTGCGGTACAACGCGGCCAGCTGTCTCACCGGCGATGGCGTCCTCGGACACCACCGCAAGGTGCATCAGCCCGCGGGCGAGCACCTCGCCTATGCGGCGGGGGACACCTTCACCGCGTTCGACACCCCGGTCGGCCGGCTGGGCATGCTGATCGACTACGACAAAACCTTCCCCGAATCGGCCCGCACCCTCGCTCTCGACGGTGCCCAGATCATCGGCGCGCTGTCGGCCTGGCCGGCCAGCGTCACCGACCGCGCCTCGCGGATGCCCAACGACCGCCAGGCGCGGCTGTTCGACCTCTACGACATGGCCCGCGCCGCCGAAAACCAGGTCGTGCTCGCCTCGTCCAACCAAACCGGTGTCACCGGCTCGCTGCGCTTCCTCGGCCAGGCGAAGGTCGTCGGCCCCGGCGGCGACATCTTGGCGAAGACCTGGTCCAAGGGTGGGCTGGCAGTGGCCGACATCGATATCGAGCGGGAGGTGGAGCGGGCTCGCCGGACCCTGCGGCACCTCGACGAGAGACGCGTCGACACCTACCACAATCTGTTGCGCGAGAAGGGAACTCGCTGATGCGCATCGCGCTGCTCACCTACTCCACCAAGCCACGCGGCGGGGTCGTGCACACCCTGAACCTCGCCGAGGCGCTGGCCAGGGCCGGCGCGGTGGTGACCGTGTGGACGCTGGGACGCGGTGGCGACAGCGCGTTCTTCCGTCCGGTCGACACGAGCGTGCACCTCGAGGTGGTTCCGTTCGAGGCGAGGGACTCGGAAACGGTGGGGCAGCGGATCATCCGCTCGATCAAGGTGCTGCGGAAGGCATTCCGGCCCGGCGACTACGACATCGTGCACGCGCAAGACTGCATCAGTGCCAATGCGGTCGAGCACTGCATCCGCACCATCCACCATCTCGACCAGTTCACCACCCCCGAGCTCGCGGCCTGCCACGAACGGGCCATCGTGCAGCCCTACGCCCGGATCTGCGTATCGGCCGCGGTCGCCGAAGAGGTCAGGGCCGGATGGGGTTTCGAACCGACGGTCATCCCGAACGGTGTCGAATACGAACGATTCGCCGCGGCCGCCGGAACAGGAGCGATCCAGTCCACGCGGCGCGCCGCCTGGCGGGAGCGGCTCGGCCCGTATGTGCTCGCGGTCGGCGGCATCGAACCCCGCAAAGGAAGCCTCGACCTCCTCGAGGCATTCGCGGTATTCGCACGAGACGCACCCGAGCAACAGCTGGTGATCGCGGGCGGCGAAACCTTGTTCGACTATCGCCGATATCGAGCCGAATTCGATGCACGAGCGACCGAACTCGGTATCGAGCCCGTCATACTCGGCACCGTCGAGCACACCGAACTACCCGCGCTGGTCGCCGCCGCCTCGGTGCTGCCGTTCCTGTCCACCAAGGAAGGATTCGGCCTGGCGGCCATGGAGGCCCTGGCCGCCGGAACACCCGTGGTCGCCCGCGATCTCCCGGTACTTCGCGAAGTCTTCGCAGACGCGATCGAGTATGCTTCGACCCCGGAAACAATGGCCCGAGCGATGGCCTCGGCGATTGTCCCCGATACCGCCCGCCGCAACCGCGGCACAGCGCTGGCAGCCGAATTCAGCTGGGACACAGCGGCATCAGCGCATCTCGACTTCTACGCTTCGGCACGGAACGGTGCGCGAGCCATGGACGCCGAGAGTAGCGTGCTGCTGTCGGCGCCGTAACGTCATGTCGGCTCATCACATCTGTCGATCGATGCCAGCCGCGGACAGGCACGAAACCTCCAGCAGCTGAACAGAGTTGAGATCAACGAGGTCTACGGCGTGGGGAACGACGGTGCGGACACCACCAAGCTGACTGGACAGAGACGCCATCCGCTCGATCACAACGATGCCGCGGGGCCTCTGCTTCGATCAGTCCTGGTGGCGGGTGGTCACGGATGTGCTGGGATGGTCGTGCAGGAATCTTGGTACGACCATCCGCCAGGCGTCGACGATCAATTCGCGCATCTCGTGCTCGTCGATCGCGGCCATCCAGCATTCGACCCAGTTGTAGCGTTGATCCGATGGTCGTGGCAGCCGGAATTTCTTCGGTTCGGCGGCGATGAGCGTCGCACGCTCGGCTTTGGGAAAGGCGAAGCCCATCACGGTTTCGTCTCGGGAGAAGGCGATATAGACGATCCGCCCGACGCGGAACTTGGTGCGGTCTCGTACGAGCGTCTCGTAGGAGCGAGGCAAGGTAAGCGCTAGTTCGCGCACATTCTCGACGGTCACCATAGCCCGATACTGGCATCTGGCACCGACACTGTTGCACGTTGAGCAACAACGGATCTGGGCCGTCAGCAAATTCCTTTAGGTGACGACTGAACTCGTCGGCCACTGCGGAACTTCGTCTCCACGGGAATCCCATCCTGGTTGATCGATGGTGCACGATGGCCGTGGTCGAGCGAATGACCCGAGCAGGCTGTCGCTCGTGGTTACGTTGTATCGAGCTTGCTCGCTTTCACGGCAACCCAGGCGAGATTGTCGTGCACGATGTCGCTGTGTGCGCCGAACGGTGGTTTCCCCTTCATTACGGTATTGGACGCGTCGATATTGATCAGCTTGCCGGTGGCGAACGGATAGTCGTCGCCTACGCCGCCTAGCTCGGCCTCGGCTGCGTCGAACGCGCCGACTGCGCCCATCGCGGTCCACGGATTGTCACCGTGCGCGCCTGCGCTGTTGTCTCCCGCGACCTTCGACGCAAGCGGGTAGAAGTTGCCCAAAGCTCCGTCGTGGTTGGAGTAGCAGACCGATATCGGCCCGTCCACTCGGCTGGATCGTCCGGCCAGACCGCCGCTGCGCTGCGAATCGTTCGAATCGAACGGCAGTGGATCCGCGAATGCGAAGCTCGAGAACGCGCCCTGCAGCAGCGTCACAGACTTCACCGGAGACGGAGTCGGCCCGTCGCCGAGTCCCGCAAGGGCATACGACACGACCCGGGCGCCGAAGCTGTGGCCGATCAGGTTCACCCGCAGGCTCGGGAATTCCCGATTCAGCCGTGCCAGCAGCGGTCCCAGGCCATTCTCGCCGACGACACCGGCGCGGTTCTTCATCTGCCAGTACGTCAGGGCCCGTAGCGCCTCCTTGGCGCCGCGTAGCACTTTGACAAACCTGTCACCGAATCCGGCAGCACCACCCGCCGTCGAATCGAGGTCGACGCCCGATCTCATCAGCTCCATCGCGAAGTCCTCGAACACGTCCGACGCATCGTTTTCTGTGCTGAGCATCGGTGGAATCCCGGTGTCGGTGTTGTCGTCCGGGCCTTCGCTGTCGGCATTTCCAGGAAATGTGGCGATGCTGAACTCGCGCATCTGGCGAAACAGCTCATCGATGGTGCGGCGGTCCGGCCCTTCGGTTTCCAGCAGTTCGGCAATCCGCTCGAGCTGTTGCGCCCCGTCCGGAAAGGTCGCCTTCAATATCTGCAGGGTGTCGGTATCGAGTGCCGGTGATCCAGCGGGAACAGATTCCCGGCGGCTTGTCGCGGCGGCTCCGGTGGGTGCTGCGGCAGGCGCGAAGTCCTCGATCGGTTCGTCGGTCCAGCGTTCGGAAGGCCAGACCACGCCCGCGTAGCCGATCCGGCGCGTCGTGGCGCGCGGCAAGGCGTCGAACTTTCCGAACCATCGCTGATACAGATCGACCGCTTTACTCCGGTCGTTGTTCCAGCCGTGCGAGAACACCATCAGGTCGGTGACGTCCCGCTCGCGGACGCCCGCGACAAGTGCATCCGCACCGACCGAGTCGACATCGCCGTCCTTGTCGAACGTAACGATCCAAAGTGGCTTGTCGCCAACAAATTCCGGCATTGTTCCTACTCCTTCGTCGCTGGGTTCAGACGGATTGAAGGGCTCGCATCAGGTCGACGAGTCCGCCGCCTTCGAGATAACGATCGCGACCCAGCGGCGTGGCCGAGTCGACGAAGATCCGCTTGACCGATTCGGGGTCGCCGATGAATTCGTGCCGGACCGAGAGGAACGCAGCGATGGCGCCCGAGACGTGTGGGGCGGCCATACTGGTACCGCTCTGCTCGATATACACGGCCGCGCCTTCCTCGCGTCTCCCCAGCGATCGAAACGCATCCGCACCGAGCCTTCCCGCGGCAGCCGATGTGATCCGTTCGCCCGGCGCGACCAGGTCCGGCTTCATCCGCCCGTCGCCGGTCGGCCCCCGCGACGAGAAGTAGGAGATTCCATAGGTATGCGGCGCGTCGCGGTGCGTCGAACCGACCGTGACCGCACGGTTGGCGTTTCCCGGATCATTGATCGTCATTCCGGTGCTGAACCGGGTCGGGGCGTTCGCGTCCTCGACGAAGAGCTTGACGAACGCCGAGTTGCCTGCCGCGACGACGACGATGACACCGCTGCGGACGAGGTTGTCGACCGCGACGCACAACGGGCTGTTCCCGCACGCGTACCACTCGGGATCGAATCCGTAACCGAGACTGAGGTTTACGCCGTGGATACGGGGCGACTGTTCGCTCGCCGCGTTGACCTTTCGCACGTATGACAGCGCTTGGATCACCCGCCCGACCCGCGCCTTTTCATCGCCCTTCGTGCCGAGAACCTTGAGACTCACGAGCCTTGCTCGCGGCGCGATCCCGGAAAGGCGCGCGGGCTCGACACCGGTGCGCCTGCGCAGCTCCGCGCCGTCGGCGGTATTGTACCGGTTCTCGGTGACGACAACCTTTTTCGTCCATCCATCGAGTCCACCGGCGATGATTCCGGCGACATGAGTGCCGTGTCCCTCGTCGTCGAGGAGCGCACCGTCACGTATGGGAGGCCCGTCTCCCGGGCACGTGCGATGCAGATCGCGCACCGACGGGTGGCTGAGGGTCGCGCTGGCGCGGAAATGCGGATGGCCTTGGTCTATGCCCGAATCCACGACTGCCCAGACGATTCCCTCGCCGTAGGCATTGAACGATCGTTGTGCGGCTTCGGCCTTGATCGTCGCGAAGGACTGGTCGATCTGACCGTGGATCTCGAAGTCCGGCCAGATGCGGTGCATTGCCCGGGCCGAGGTATCCAAGGCCACGGCATCCGCGGCCACCAGCCCCTCGATCTGGTCCGGGAACAACCGTCCCGTCGCGTACTCGTCGGTGAGGCGGTACGGAACACCGGGACCCGCGACGAGTTTCCAGAGCTCTTTGAGCCGATTGAACGCGGCATTGCGGCCGCGGTGGTAGCTCGAGTTGAGCTCGACCATGACCGATATCGGATCGTCCGATCCGGCAGGCGCCGCGGTACGCGCCTTGGCCGATCGGGCGTGTTCCGTTCTACGTGTCTCGAGACGAGTGCGCAATGGAGGAGCAACGACGCCCGCGACCGGGAACCTGCCCGGCACGCCGTTCGCCGGCATCTGCCCCTGCGCCGGCACGTAGGCAGCCGCGCTCGCGACTGCGTCGGGCGCGGCGCTCCGGCCGGCCGCGGTGAGCTCGATTGATGCCCCGTCCACAACGAGTCCTTCGCCACGAAGCCCGCTCAGCGCAGCGGAGACCGCAAGCCACCACATCGGTTCGCCTGCCATCGAATCGCGTTCGCCTGCCTCGAACTTGGCGGCGAACCGCGCGGCGACCATTGTCAGCAACTTCTTCTGGTTCACCGTTTTGCCCGGGGGCACCGTGTCGAGGACCGATAGCACCCTGTTTTTCCAGACGTCGATGTCACTAGCCATGGCTCCGGCCCCCGCATGTCGTTCTGAGATCCGCACCATGATTTTCCAGTCGCCATCGTCCCTGGTCACGGGTAGTTCGCTACTCGAATCTCGCGATGCGGCCACTCGCTGTGGATGCGCATTCATACCGGCGCACTCCGGCTCGAGGCGGACGCCGAAACCGCTTGGTGAGTTTCGTCAGCGGGCGAGACCGGATTCAGTTGTGGCGATCATGCGGCGGCGTGCCTTCCACCTGACTCATCCGGTCGGCTGTGGGCGAGTCGTGCCGGGATAGGTCGATCGACCGATGTGGGCGGACCCGGGCAGCGTTCACCATCACCCGCGCCGCCTACGACCTCGAACTGCACGGCCGCACCGACGACGCCCGACAGGCGTTGCAGATGGCGCTGTCGGCGGCGAATACGGCTGACCAGATCGCTTTCTGCCGCTACCACATCGGCGAGCTGGCGTTCAACACCGGAAACCTCGACGATGCCGAAATCAATTACCGCGCTGGTCTTCTCGCGAACCCGGACAACGCGGCGCTGCAGCAGGGCATGGCCAAGGTATACGCCGCCCGCGGCGACCTCGACCAAGCGATCGCGCAATATACGGCGCTGACCGAACGAGCACCGCTGCCGGAGTACCTGATCGAGTTGGGTGAGCTGTTCGATGCCGCGGGCCGATCCGACGAGGCGGCCGCCAGGTATCGGGAGACCGCTGACCAGCTCGGCAGGCTCGCGGCGCAGGGTGCCACCGAGTATGTCGACGCCGCCCAGCTCGCCGCCGAACACGGCGACCCGGGCGAGGCGGTGCGGCTGGCACAGCTGGAATTCGACCGCCGACAGAGCGTCATCACCTCCGATGTGCTCGCCTGGTCGCTGCACAAGGCGGGCCGCGACTCCGAAGCGATCGGCTACGCCGATCGTGCGGCATCACTCGGCTGGCGGAGCGCGACTCTTGCTTACCATCACGGCATGATCCTCGCGGCGCTGGGTGAGACCGATCAGGCCGCCGCGGCACTGACCGACGCGCTGCGGATCAACCCCCACTTCTCGCCGCTGCACGCCCCCCGGGCGCGGCAAGCCCTCGACGCGATACGTGCCCGATGAACCCGGCCGGGACACACTGGCGTGACGGTGCCACCGAACCCGGATGCTCCCGCCACTGCACCGTATGGTCCGGCACACCGCTACGGCGCTGTCCACCGTGACCGGATCGCCGAGGGCGCCCAACAAGCTTGACAGTGACTGCGATTCAGATTGAGCCGACCCGCGATACCGTAGGTGAGGTGACCGGTAGCTCACCTCACCTCGAGATCGGCAAGGAGCGTCGGGGGTCGCCTAACCCAGGTGATGTCGGCCCCGGGTCCATCCGCGTCACCGAGGTTCTCGCCGCGCTGTCGCTGACGACGGATCTGGCGACCGGTGCGCAGTTCGAGAAGGGATTGGCGACCTGCCTGGTGGCGACCGCCCTCGCCGAGCGGATCGGCCTGGATCAGACAGACCGGCGCGTCGTCTTCCACGCCGCTCTGCTCGGTGCGATCGGATGTACCAGCCGAGCGTCGGAAAACGCCGCGTCGTTCGGCGACGATATCGCCTTCCAACAGGCTTACCACGTACTCGACCGCGGGGATGCCTCGGTCTTTGCCGCACAGGTGCAGCAGTTCGGTTCCTGGGCACCCGGGATCCAGCCGCTGGTGCGGGAACGGCTCGTTACCACGACGCCCGCGCAGGGCTCGGCGGCGGTCCGCTCGGTATGCGAGGTCAGCCGGTCCCTCGGACCGCGCCTCGGCCTACCGGATGCGGCAGTGGTCGCACTGACCGAGGTCAAGGAACGCTGGGACGGCCTCGGCGCGCCCGAACATATTCAGGGAGAAGCGATTTCGCTGCCCGGCCGCATTGTGCACGTCGCCGAGCAGGCCGTCCTCGCCGCGGCGGACCGGGGACGTCGCGGCGCGGTTGCCGAGCTGCGACGGCGCGCGGGCGGTCATCTCGATCCGGATCTGGTGGACTCGTTCGCTACCGACGCGGTGTGGGATTGTCTCGACGTGCCTGATGTGCTCGCCGCGGTGATGCATGCCGAACCCGGCATTCCGCTCTACATCCAGCCCGGCGAGCGGCTGGAGCTTTGTCTGGCATTGGCCATTGTCGTCGACCTGAAAGGCCGCTGGCTGCTCGGGCATTCGGGACATGTGGCCGACCTCGCCTACGGTGCGGCGAAGCTGTCCGGAATGGACACCGCGGATCTCGATACGTTGCGCGCCGCGGCCCTACTACACGATATCGGGCGGGCCGGGGTGTCCTCCGCGATCTGGGATCGTCCCGGTCCGCTCGGCCCCGGTGACTGGGAACGCGTTCGGCTGCACACCTATTGGACCGACCGGGTGCTCCAACGATGCCCCGGCCTGGCCGATCTTCGCGACATCGCGGCGGGCCATCACGAACGTCTCGACGGCAGCGGCTACCACCGCGGGGTCCGCAGCCACGACCTGTCCCGCTCGGCCCGAATCATTGCCGCCGCCGATGTTTTCGCGGCGCTGACCGAGCCACGGCCGCATCGTCCGGCGTTCTCGCCCGGCGATGCCGCCCAAATGCTTGTGTCCGAGGCGACGACCGGCAGGCTGGATACGTCTGCCTGCGCCGCGGTCGTGGAGGCGGCGGGGTTGCGCAAGCCACGCACGGAATTCCCCTGTGGCCTCACCGAACGCGAGGTGGAGGTCCTGCGGCTGGCGGCACGCGGCCTGTCGAACCGCCTGATCGCAGCAGAACTGGTGCTATCAGAGCGCACGGTAGGCCATCACCTCGCCCACATCTACGACAAGACCGGCCGGCGCACCCGCGCCGGCGCCGCCGTCTTCGCGATGGAACACGGCCTGATCCCGGAGTGAGCCAGAGTTTCGATCGACGGCCGAACCTCCCACAGCCCGGCCTCGCTACGCACAACGGCCCCGCACCCTGAGGGTGCGGGGCCGTTCCGAGCTGCGTCGATCAGATAGCGTGGACGTCCTGGGCCTGCGGGCCCTTCTGTCCTTGTCCGACCTCGAACTCCACGCGCTGTCCTTCTTCGAGGGATTTGAATCCCGAGCCGGATACGGCGGAGAAATGCACGAAGACGTCAGGGCCGCCACCGTCCTGCGCGATAAAACCGAAGCCCTTTTCGGCGTTAAACCACTTCACACTGCCTTGAGTCATTGCTTTACTTCATTCTTTTCTGTAGATGAGCCAAGCGGATCACGTCGATTAGCCTGATCTCACCGGACAACCATCCCATGGATCTACGGCAGAAACGCAAAGTGTGATCTAACCGACCCTCAGTGCAGGGTGCAGTCGCCGCCTCCCGCGGTAAGCGATGTCTACTACCGCTGCATCGCCCACACCCTGGCGCCAGGAAGCCTGGCGCTGGCTTGCAGACCTGCGGTGGCGTGCCGGGTTCCGGCCGACGCGGTCCCGGCGCCGTGCCGAAATCGCCTCGACTACGAACACAGCCACGGCAGCGCCTGACGTGGGGGCGCGCCCGCACTTCTGATGGATACCCGATCTCGCTCGGATCCTCAGCGGCGCAACACAATCGTCGCGAGTCCAGCAGAGTGAGTATCGGTGGCCCGGTGAGCCGGGCCTACTGTCATGAGTGACCTGGCGAGCTCATCGACGTGGGGTCCGGGATCGTTTTCCGCCAATCGATACCAAAGGCTGACCGCTTCTGTGGCTGGTGCGATGGCCTCTTCGTTGTGGCCTGAAAACCCCAAATTGACACCGAACCCATGGCCGCGTGGATGCCGACGAGCGATTACCGGCTATCTCGAATGTGATGGAGGGCCAGTGGTCGATCCGCCCGCGAACGCTGGTCGAAACTCGTTGGCTGACGGACTCGCCCGGGCCAGTGCAACCAAACCGGTGGTTCAGCAGCGGCTCCGAAAAATCTTCGCGGACAGCGATGACTTCTGCGACGGTGTTCCGTCCTATCTGTTGAACGCGCTACCAACCCGGCGCAACCGACCAGAAGGGCCAGAAATGACCACCGCCAACCCCTCCGCCGACTTCTCCAACGACGTCACCGACCGTCCTGGCAAGGTCCGCAACCGCGCCCTGTGGACCCTGCAGATCCTGCTCGGCCTGTTCTTCATCATCGCTTCCGGCGGGCCGAAGCTCGTTATGCCGAACGCCTTGATGGACAACGCCCCCGAGAATCTGACCATCCCCCTCGGGCTGCTCATCTTCATCGGAGTTGCGGAGGTCGCGGGCGGTTTCGGCTTGATGGTGCCACGGCTCAGTGCCCTGGCTGCGGCGGGTCTGTCCGTTCTCACCGTGCTCGCCGCCGCGACGCAGGCTTTCATCGCCGACAAGCCCTCGATGGGGATCTTCCCGCTGGTGCTCGCCGCGATCTTCGCCTGGATCGCCTACCAGCGCCGCGCCACCATCACCGATCTGCGCACCTCGCTGTCGCGATGACACACCCATACCTACGACCGGCGATCGGTGGCCCACCACCGATCGCCGGTCCTGCCTTCTCGCCATCGATCGCCGGTCGGGTTGGCGGCGATCGATCCAGCGACAATCTGGTCCGAGCGGCGGTGACGGTCGCACTCGAGCGCTGGCTGGGGCGGTTGAAGGGGCGTTAGTCGGCTACGTAACGCAGCATCACCACCTTGTTGAAGTGCTTCGTCTCGGCCAGCCGGAGCTGGATTCGCTTGTCCAGCAACGGGAACAGCGGCGTGCCGCCGCCGACGACCACCGGATAGACGAACAGCCAGTACTCGTCGATGAGCCCGTGCGGCATCAGCGAGGCCGCGATTTCCGCGCCGCCGACCTCCATCACGCCGTCGCCCCCGGCCTTCAGCCCGCGGACCTCCTCGACCGCGTTCTCGCTGATCAGGGTGCTGTTCCAGTGGACCTCGGTGAGCGTCCTGGAGAAGACGACCTTGGGCTTGTCGGTCCAGAGCCGGCCGAACTCGCGCTCGATGCGCGGGGCGTCCTCGGGGACGTGCGGCCAGTACTGGGCCATCAGCTCATACAGGCGACGACCGTGCAGCGAGACTTCGATCTCGCGGTAGCGGTCGTTGTGGAACTGGTGCAGCTCCTCGTCCGGGTTCGTCCAGTCGATGCTGCCGTCGCGGTCGTTGACGTAGCCGTCCAGGGACACGCCGAACGAATAGATCAGTTTCCTCATGACTGAGTAGACCTCCCGGCCGCGCAGAACTCATCGGACGCCGACGAGACAAGTACTGCGGAACGATTGACAGCGAAAAGCTTCCCTTGATGCGGTCCGAGCACGTCCCAACGTTGTCATCGAGGAGATACGCCCAAATGTGCCTGATCAGGTGACTGATCTCCGATTTCGCTAGGTGTCAAGCGGCGGCAGGGTTTGGGGTTCGGGGAGGGAATCGCCGAAGGCTTTGACCGGGGTAGGTTTGGCGGGTTTACAGACAGCAGGAGAGCTGTCCGAGCACCTTGTTGAACAGGTGATCGGCGGTGTCACCGGCGTCGGCGAGCAATTCGGCCAGCTCGGTGAACCCGTTGGGTCATCGCTGATTCCCGACTCCGCCCGTGGCCAGCGGTGCTCAGCGCAAGTCGTATAGCGCTCACGCAGCCTCTTCTTCAGCTCGAGCTGGTGTGATTGCGCAAAATGTCTCTCGGACTGTCCCTGCGATCTCGTAGCACTACGAACGGAATCCGATATGCCCGAATGGAGTTGGGACACCGAATCGTTCGCCGCGCAAGAACGACTTCCATCGCTTTCGCCCTGGCATCAGCGACAGCTACAACTCGGACGAGCTCGGCCCCTCCACAGCCGCATCGACGCCATCGACGCCGTGCAGTGGTACGACATACCGACGACGGGCCGCTACACCAAAACCCGCACTACCCACATCACTATCCGCCCCACGGCAGTAACGGATTTGGCCACCATATTCACGACTTGGATTGACCGAGCAAGAATTCGCCAGCAGGACACCGACGAGCAATTTGCCCACGGGACCTGGTAAGCGCCTGACGAGCCGCGAGAGACCAACCAGATGCCAAGCGCCCCGACAGCTCACGTCAACGATGATGGTTCGGTGTCTCGCGCTGCACGGCTGTTGGACTACCAATCACCCTGGCGGCCAGACAATTTCGAGGACGAGAAAGATCATCGTCACCTTGACAAACCGGACGACGCCCGAGAGGGTGACAGGCAGTTGTCGCCGTTGGGTGCGGCCAACTGCAGGAGGGGTTCGATGTCAGTTCAAATCACAGAAGGATACTGTCCCGCGCAGTGGTCAGAAGGCTATGAGGTGATGTGATGGGGGCGGGGGGATACTTCAATCACTACGACGACCCCGATGAGTACTGGGACGAAGAGCCACTTGTACCGAAGAGACCCAACGCCGTCCGGCCTGTTTCGGTGCCACCTGCTGTCGAGCCGAAACCATCACCGGCCGTCACCAAGTCGACGCCGCCACAGGCTGAGGCTCCCTTTGCGGCGGCTGACTCATCCGCAACTCCAACCCGTATCGGGTCATCCTTCGCCTCGATGGAACTCGACCGCGGATGCCTTCCAATCCGCATTCTGATTCGTCCGCAGTGGAGCCGCTATGTTGCTCCCCATGAGGTAGGCGCCGAACTTATGGCGGCGTACAGAGCCGCTGTGGAGAAGCGTATAGACCAGTTGTACGCATCTGGTCGTCGGCCGACTCCGCAAGAAATTTCGGAGGCAGCGATCCCGGATCATCGGACAATTCTGATGGTGTTGCTCGAGACTCGGACCTGGGAGGAATACAGCATCGCGTCCAGCAGCATGATCAACAGCGGCCACTTCCAAGCATCGGGTCAAGTCATATTTCACGGACAACATCCCGTCAGGCTGACCGCTGACGTTTCCCGACTGCTGTCGATCGAGGTGCGAAATGATTGGGCAGCGACCGCGCAGCCCGATCGGATCGTAGACGAAATCCTGTGGTGCGCCGATCAGATCCGTTCCATGCGCCCAAAGCGCATCGTACGGGGAGACTATTCACGTTATGCAGACGATGATCTGGAATATCAGTTGGACCACCATCGGCTGCGGCTCCTAGAAGAACGGATGGGTGATGGCAGATAAGCTGACACTTAACCTGCGAGCGATGAGATTGGCTGCCACCAGCTGGGGTGAAGCTGCCAGAAACCTCGAGGCAGGAGTTGAGACAACCAAGAAACTTGAAATCACTGCGTCAGAAGCAGGCACGTTCGCGGAAGCCCTGTCGAAGTATCAACCAGCCCCTGGCTATTTCCGAGACAGGTTGAATGAAGGTGTCACCGTTTTCGAGGATATCGGCAAAGTCCTTAAATCTGCGGCCGATACGTATGAAGCGGAAGACCTTGCTAGTAAAGGAAAGCTGGCAAAGCTCGAGGGGGAGATATGACAGCCGCGGATAACAAGCAAAGCTTGCTCGAAAAGTCATCGTATCTTCGTGCGAAGGTAATCGAAGTGGGAGATCTGCCGGCGAAGGTGGACTCAGGCTGCGGGCACCTCGTCAAGCTTGTTCGAGCAAACGGGTATGCCGGTGCCGTCAACAATCCCGTGGGGGTATTGACCGGGTCGGTTGAAGATGCCGTCGATGAGATTTGGGCCGAACGCGACAAGGCGAATAGTGCCATTCGTGAAACCTGGGAGAAGCTCGAGGAACTCGAACCCGATCTAGATGTTCCGGTCAAGTTCATCGACGTCGCGAACGAGTGGCGCAACCTCAAGAATAATCTGACCGCCGCAAGCGGCGACTTCGTTGATACCAAACTCTCCGAGTGGTCGGGCGATGCGGCTACCAGGTACGAAGAAATGCGCACAACCAGGCAACAGCCTGCACTGGACAACTTACAGCTAGAATTTGAGAAAATCGCAGTCAGCTTGGAAAGCATTGCTGCGGCGGAGTTGACTCTATACGGCGAGATCGCCACGAAAGTACAGGAGTTGATCTCGAAGGTTGAGGATGGCTTTTTCAACAGCGTCAAGAGTATGCTTTCCATATCGTTCTCGGGCGCGCTCTCGGTTGCGCAGGAGTTGGTAAAGGTGGTTGAGGCTGCAAGGATCTTCATTATCGGTATTGTGAAGACTATGGGGGATGCCGCCAAGACTAATATGATTGAAGGTAACAAGATATCGCAGATTGTGGAGATTCAAAAGGGTCTGCCTGACAATAAGTGGCCCAGTGGTGTCAAGTCTTCCTACGGGACTGGAATCGAGGGAATCCGGGAAGCCATCGGCGACGCGTCGACGAAAGACGGGGACAAGTCGGATTGGACGGTGCCCCAGTGAGGATTGGCTTGCTGGCCGTGGTCGCCACTGCTGCGCTGGCCTTGACGGCCGGATGTTCCTCGTCGCAGCCCGCTGCAACACCCGTGTCGTCTCAGGCTCGACCGGCGATGACGCAGGGAGAGCTGTGCGATGTTGTGAAGAACTTCTTCACAACCGAGTTGCGCGTCGTCGAAGTGCGAGCCACCGACTCAATCGTCTCGACAGGCACCGTCCTTGTTGACGGTGGAGTGTGCACACTCGCCCAGGGGCAGAACCCGATTGGGAACTACCGGGTGCGAAACGCGCCGGACGATGCGGACCCAACAGAGGGTCGCCGTGGATTTGTGAAGACGCCAGAGCTGGGCGAGGCAGTATGGGTGTACGACCTGCGAACAGATAAAGGGACCTATCCGGACACAGTACGGTTCGCTACCCGCATCAATACGTGGAACGCAATTCTCGAGATCCGGGATACCGAAACCCAGACGGCTACGGGCGACCTCCACTTGACGGACGACGACAAACGCAAATCCGTTCAATTCCTAACCGAGCTGACCACAAAATTGGCAGTCGATCGATAGCCGGTCCGGTGAGCGCCGAGCGACGGCACGGGGAACTGTCGGGACCTGACCTCGATTTTTCTCGTGGGTGGTGTTGTCGGCCTCATCGGGTTCGGATTGGGTTTCGCTGTTGATCAGCAGCGTATGGGCAAACGTGGGTGGCCCGGTCAGCGGGTTGGCTGTGAACCGCCGCGAATCTCACCCCATCGGCCCGGTCAATCTCTGGCTCGGCCAACTGTCCAACAAACGCAACCGCGCTCGCACCATCGCAGCACTGGTCGAAGCCCAGAACACCGACGACAATGACATGCGCCGAGAGATGCTGCGCGCCAAGATAAACACCGCCGAAACCAAGCTGCAACGCCACTTGGGCGCCATCGAAGCCGGGTGGCCTCCTCGATGCAGGCGCACCGCAGGACAGGATCGCGCTCTACGAGGCATGAACCTGGAGATCTCACGACCCCAAACGGCAAATCGTCGTTGCGTCAGCTGCCCCGTGTGGGTCAGCACTGGTGTCCGGAGGGGGAACGGTCGCCGGTGGCACTGTCGGCGGCTCATCCGTTCTCAGTCTTTCAGTCATCTGCGAAGTCGGTGCTGACGCAGTGTCGTTCGCCACTTGCGCCGTGAGGTGACGAGAACTCGTTGGACAGCAGCAGCCGTTGTCCAACGAGCCGGAGCTCGCCCGTAGTCGATGTAGGCCATCGACAGAATGGGGTGGCGTAGCAGGGTGCCGCACCAGCCGAGGTAGCCGCGAGTCCGCAGCAAATGCAGACTCGAACGTGTCGGTGTGGCCTGAAGCCGGCGTGATTCGAGATCAGCTTCCACATCGCGAACGGCGTCCAGCTGATTATCAGCTGTTCAACCGACAGACAGTACCCAAACGATCTGACACAACCCGGGATTCGTGTCGCGGCGACGGCGGCAGGTGGGGGTGGCTGCGTAACGTGGTCGGTGTCGGTTCATCGCCGAGCATCGGGCCCGGTTCGGGGTCGCACCGATCTGCCGTGCGCTCAGTGCACACGGGTGCGGGATCGCCCCGTGAACCTTCCATGCCTGGGGCAAACGAGCGCCGTCCGAACGCGCCCTGCGGGACGCGGCGGTGGCTGAGACCCCGGCCGGGTATTACGAGCCTGATGAGCGGGGGCGGCGGCGTCCGGAGTCGTTGTATGGGTCGTTGAAGATGTCGGCTCATCTTCGCCGCCAGGGGATTTCGGTGGCCCGCTTCACAGTGCAGCGGCTCATGCGCGCCAACAGGTGGAAGGGCGCCTCGGGGCCAGGAGTGTGTGCACTCGCTCGCTGATCCCGCGGCGCGGCGAGCGCCGATTTGGTTGATCGCCGGTTCCGGGTTCCGGCAGTTAGGAACGGCGTCGGCGGCACGGGTGAGCCGCACCCCGCCGTTAACCAGCAACGCACGTCAGAGCGGGGCCGGGCATCGAGCACGAGTCCGAAACTCACACAGCGGAAACCAGGTTCGGCCCAACTGGCTGCGGTGTGTCGGAGACGGTCCTGCGGTTCACCGTGCCCGATCCGCACGGGCGATATCCTCGCCTGCGTACTCGGCATGCATCTCGATGCAGTGGGGCATCGAGTTCAGCTTGCCGGATTCAGTTCTGTTGGATAACAGGCGTGGGGCAGTGTGCAGTTGGTCCGGCCGATCTCGTGACCAATGTAGGTGAGCAGCTGTCGTGTCAGGGCTCGGTCAGTAGCGGTGTCGTGGTCGGTGTAATCGCTGATGGTGTAGATCCGGCTGAAACCGGCCTGCTGCCAGCGTGATCGGGGCAGAGTGTTGCGACCGGCGACGGCGATCACGGGGACGGGGTGGGACCGTCCGACGAGGACGGTCAGGAGTTTGCCGTGTTCGGTTTGCTCGTCGATGCTGCCTTCGCCGGTGACTACCAGGTCCGTGTTGGTGAGGCAGCTGTCGAAATCGAGCAGATCGAGGAAGTAATCGGCTCCGGAGACCATCCGCGCACCCAGCAGCATGGCGGCGAACGCGATGCCGCCTGCGCTGCCTGCTCCGGCGGAGTCGGCTAGCGCTCGGGCCTGGGGGTAGCCGTTGTTGGTGAACACCTCGACGAGGTTGTCCAGGCCCGCGTCGAGGTAGTCGACGGTGGCCGGGTCGGCGCCTTTTTGGGGGCCGTACGTGTGCGCCGCGCCGTTCGGGCCGGATAGCGGGTTGGTGACGTCACCGGCGATCAGGATCTCGATTCCGGATAGATTCACCGCGCGCGAGGCATCGATCTGGTCGATCTGGGGCAGGGTGCGCCCGCCCGCCCGCAACAGTCGGCCGGTGGCGTCGTAGAAGGTGAATCCCAGTGCCGCGAGCATCCCCATGCCACCGTCGGTGCTTGCGCTGCCGCCCAGGGCCAGGACCAACTTGGTGGGTCGGTGGCGAAGTGCGTGCTCGATGGCCTGTCCCACGCCGAGGCTGGAAGCGTCGAGGGGAGCGGTACGGCCGCTGGGCAGGGTGGCGAGACCGCAGGTGTTCGCGACCTCGACCACAGCGGTGGTGGCGTTGACGGCGATGCGTCCGCGGTGTGGTGTTCCAGTCGCGCCGGCCGTGGAGATCGGGTGCGGAGTGAATCCGGCTGCGATCGTTGCATCGACGCTGCCATCACCACCGTCGGCGAGCGGAAGTTGCCGGCAGTCGATTCCAACCGAGGCGAGTCCGGCTGCGAGGTGTTCGGCAACGTCTGCCGCGGAGAGTGATCCCTTGAACTTGTCAGGGGCAACCAAAACCCTCATCATCAGCCCTTCTCACGTACGTCCACCAGCACGGGCGCCGTGTCATCGTGATGATGCTCGTCCGAGGGATTCTTCTGGAGGATCACCATGTCGAAACCGTTCTCGACCTCATCGGCTGGTGGGGGTAGCACCTCGCCGGAAAACACTCGACGGGCACGGTCGACATCGAGTTCGTGGTTCCATTTGGCGACGAACAGGGTGGCCACCGCGTTGCCGATGAAATTCACCAGAGCACGGCATTCGGACATGAACTTGTCGATCCCGAAGATGAGCATGATGCCGGCTGCGGGGATGGTGCCGAGTGTGCTCAAGGTTGCGGTCAGCGCGATGAAGCCGCCTCCGGCCACACCCGCGGCACCCTTCGAGGTCAACAGCATGACCGCGAGCAGGCCCAGCTGCTGCGGAATCGACAAGTCGGTGCTGGTGGCCTGTGCGATGTATAGCGCGGCGAGGGAGAGGTAGATCGCGGCGCCGTCGAGGTTGAAGCTGTAGCCGGTCGGAACCACGAGCCCAACGGTCGTCTTTTTGACACCGGCGTACTCCATCTTCCGCATCAAACCGGGCAATGCGGGCTCGGCGGTCGAGGTGCCGAGGATGAGCAGGAGTTCTTCCTTGAAGAATCCGAGCATGCGGAAGATGTTGAGCCGCAGATACGCCATCACCGCTCCGAGGCACACGATGACGAAGAACGCGGAGGTGACGTAGAACAACAGGATCAGGCTGCCGAGGCTGGTCAGTGTCGAGATGCCGTACTTGCCGATGGCGAAGGCCATCGCCCCGAATGCGCCGAGCGGGGCGAGTTTCATGATGAAGCTGAGCACCTTGAAGACGATCGCGGTCAGGCGTTCGACAGCGTCCTGGATCGGTGCGGCCACCTGGCCGACGACGTTGATGGCGACACCGAACACGACGGCGAGGAAGATGACCTGCAGGATGTCGCCCTGGACGAACGGGCCCACCACGCTGTCGGGAACCAGGTGCGTGATGAATTCCCACCACTGCTTCTCCTGGCCTGCCTTGATCAGTTTGCTGGCGGAGTCGGTGGTCTTCAGTGCCGCCGCATCGGCGTTCACGCCATCGCCGAGGCGGAAGATATTGATGGCCACCAGACCGGTGAGCAGGGCGATGATGGTGCCGACCTGGAAGTAGGTCAGCGCTTTGATTCCTGTCAGGCCGACCTTCTTCAAGTCCGTGACGCTCGCGATCCCACCGACGATGGTCAGGAACACGATCGGGCCGATCAGCATCTTCATTGCCGTGATGAATGTGGTCCCGATCGGCTCCATCCCCGCACCAGTGTCCGGCCAGCGCCAACCGACCGCGATGCCGAGCACGATCGCGACCAGAACCCAGAAATACAGTTGCCTATACCAGGGTTTTTTCACCGTCACCGGTTGGTAATTGGCTGCGCTGCCGGGTATTGCCATGAGATTCACCTCGGGTGAGAGTTTTCGTTGTAGAGGCCGAGTTAGCTGCCGATCGAGGGCAGGAGACCGGGCAGGATCCTGCAGAGTCAGGCCGGAGCGAGCGCGGTCCGCAGGGCGGTGACGATGGCTTCGGTGACCGTCTCGGTGTTCGCGGTGCCGCCGATGTCGCGCGTGCGGGCACCGCTGCCCGTCGCCGCTTCGATGGCGGCGTCGATGCGGCGAGCCTGCTCGTGTAGGCCGAAGTGATCGAGCATGAGGGCGGCGCTTGCGATCGCGCCGATGGGGTTGCTGATGCCTCGACCTGCGATATCGGGTGCCGAGCCATGGACCGGTTCGAACATGCTGGGAAATCGGCGCTCTGGGTTGAGGTTCGCGCTCGAGGCGATACCGAGGCTTCCCGCCAGCGCGGAGCCGAGATCGGAGAGGATATCGGCGTTGAGGTTCGAGGCGACCACGACCGACAGTTCCTCGGGATGCAAGATGAATTTCGCGCTCATCGCGTCGACCAGGACACTCTCGGTCGCGACGTCCGGGTAGTCCGCGGCGACCCGCTCGAAGACCTCGTCCCACAGGACCATGCCGTACTGCTGAGCGTTGGACTTGGTCACGCTCGATACCTTCCGCACCGTTCGGGTGCGGGCCAGATCGAACGCGAACCGGATGATCCGCTCGCACCCCTTCTCGGTGAACAGCGCGGTCTGCAGGGCGACCTCGTTGCCCGGTCCGCGACCGCTCAAGTTGCGGCCGCCGAGGCCGGCGTATTCACCCTCGCTGTTCTCGCGCACGACGACCCAGTCGAGTTCGGTGTCGTCGGCCTTGCGCAGCGGCGACCGCACTCCGGGCAGGAATTTCACGGGGCGAACGTTGGCCCACTGGTCGAAATTCTGCGTGATATTCAGTCGCAGACCCCAGAGGCTGATGTGGTCGGGCACGTTCTCCCACCCGACCGCGCCGAAGTAGATGGCGTCGAACGCCCGCAGCGTCTCCAGCCCATCGTCGGCCATCATCTTCCCGGTCCGCGCGTAGTACTCACATCCCCACGGAAACTCTTCCCATTCGAAGGCGAAAAGACCACCGGACTGTTCGGCGAGCACGTCGAGCACACGCCGTCCGGCTGCGACGACCTCCTTGCCGACGCCGTCGGCCGGGATCGATGCGATCTTGAACGTCTGCGGTGCCATACCGATGCCTCCAAATATGTTGTGCGGGTCACAGTGCGTACTGCATCCATTAGCCCGTCACAACGCAGGCCGCGTCCATGACCAAGACTCGATCCGCCTTATAGGTTTTACCTAATAGGCCGGTATATTCGCAGGTAGATCCGTTGAAGCAGATGGCGGCAGGTTGCCCGATACTGCGGAGTTCGACGGAATGCGAGGGAGATGAGGTTCGGTGGACGTACGACAGTTGCGGTACTTCCTAGCGGTAGTCGACCACGGCGGTATCAACCGCGCCGCGGAAACATTGCTGATCGCCCAACCTTCGCTCTCGCAGGCGATCGCCGCGCTCGAACGTGAAGTCGGGCTGCCCCTCTTCCATCGCATCGGCCGACGGTTGGTACTGAGCGACGCCGGTAAAACACTTGTCGGCCCGGCACGGGTAGTGCTGCGCGATCTCGAGGATGCGAAGGCATCTGTCGATGCGTTGAAAGGACTTCGCACCGGACGCGTCGATCTGATCACCATGCCTTCGCCGGGGATCGAGCCCCTCACCACGATCCTGATCAGCTTCGGCCGCACCTATCCCGGAGTCACCGTCAGCGCCGAGGCGGCTTTCACGCCTGAGGAGGTGCTGCACGCGGTGCGTTCCGGCGTGTGTGAAGTGGGAATTCTAGGATCGCCCGCCGTGGTGCGGGCGCCCGAACTCGACGTCGTTGCGCTCGAGAGCCAGCCACTCATCCTCATCTCCGGCCCAGGTGCACAAACACCGGACCACCCGGAAATTCAGCGGTCGGAACTGGCCGGATTGCGGTTGATCGTTTCGCAACGCGGATCGTTGATGCGGACCTTGGTCGACGAGGTGCTCGCCAGCGGCGTCGAAGCGTCCATTGTCGCCGAGGTGGCGCATCGGACATCGATCATGCCCATGGTGCTCAGTGGATTCGGACAGGCCGTCATGCCCTCCTCGTGGGCACCCTCGGCCCGGCAGGCCGGTGCCACCGTGCACCGCATCGTTCCGGAGTCCTACCTCCACATCGCAGCGGTCTGCCGCCAAAGCCACCTCACACCACCCGCCCGCGCCCTCATGAACGAAGCACGCCGCTACGCTGCGCAAACCCCCACCGCGTGGGAAATCGCGAATGCGAGCACTCAAACCTAGGCACGACCGAGGTCAGCCAGCATGCTCGAAGCCTGTCGCGACACTCGCCCCAGTCGGCTGTGCGCCGCGCTGGATCGCTTGGGATCTTTCCGATGATCTCGTGGTCAGGATTCTGATCGACGAATCACAGCCGGGCGCCGGCGAAGGAGGCGACGTGCAGGCCGAGCCGAACCGAGCGCTACGACGATCTCGTGAAGTGGCTTCGGTCGGGTCGGTGGCCGCGGCCGCCCAGGACAATTCGGCAGTTCTACGGCCCAGTGCGAAGCCGGACAGATCACGGACACGGACCAGAAATCCCTCGGCGACAAGCAGATTGAGCATTCGGTACGCGGAAGTGGACGGCACGCCAGCTGGTCGGTGCCATCAGCGGCGCCGCAGATGTAGCGGGTTTCACGATCGCGGAGTACATCCCCCGTCAAGTGCTTGCCTTGCAGCGACTCTGTCTATTCGTCGATCAGATGCGTGCACTGGGTTACTGGGTCGATCCCAGGTGGCGGGTGCCGTCGTGCTGTGGCGGATCGACGCGTACCAGCCCCGACTGGAAGGCGATTACCACGAGTTGGGCGCGGTTCTGGACGCCCAGTTTCGACATGGCGCGCTGGACGTGGGTGCGGACAGTCAGCGGGCTGACATTACATCTTCTCGGCGATCCCCTCATTGGACAGGCCTTGGGCGACCATGGTGACGACTTCGCGTTCACGGGCGGTGAGGACCTCGAGGGATTCGGCTGCGCTGATGTGGCTTTCGGGGCGGGCGAGGTAGCGGGCGATCAGGGTGCGGGTCGCGGTTGGGGAGAGCAGGGCGTCACCCGCGGCGACGGCGCGGATGGATCGCAGGAGTTCTTCGGGGCCTACGTCTTTGCCGAGGAATCCGCTGGCTCCGGCGCGAAGGGCTTGGGCCACATACTCGTCGAGTTCGAAGGTGGTGAGGATCAGTACGCGGGTCTCGCGCAGGGCAGGGTCGGCACAGATCTCCTGGGTCGCGGTCAGGCCGTCGACGCCGGGCATGCGGATGTCCATGACCACCACGTCGGGTTTGGCCGCTCGGGCCAGTTCGACTGCCTCACGGCCGTTTCCGGCGATGCCGACTACCTGCAGGTCCTCGGCGGAATCGATCAGGAGCTGGAAGGTACCGGCCAGCAGGGCTTGATCATCGGCCAGCAGTACCTGGATGGTCATGATGTCTTGTCCTCGTGGTCAGGGGCTTCCGGTCGCTCGAGCGGAAGTTCGGTGGTGACTTCGAAGCCGCCGTCCGGCCTGCGCCCGGCGTGCAGGTGGCCGCCGGCGGAGACGGCTCGTTCGTTCATGCCGATCAGGCCGTAGCCTTGGCTCTCCGAACCCTGTTCGCCGCGAGCATGTTCGGACAGTGTGTCGCCGTCGTCGGCCACACTGATCGTCAGTAGCAACTGGGAGTAGACGAGCCGCACCGCCGCCGCCGCGGTGCCCGCGTGCTTGGTGACATTGGTGAGCGCCTCCTGGATGATCCGGTACGCGGTCAGGTCCGCGCCGGGTGAGAGCGGACGCGGCGCTCCGGTGATCGACAGCGT
>NZ_BAGN01000418.1 GCF_000308835.1 Nocardia vinacea NBRC 16497
GAGATAGATCTCGATCGGTTCGGCCCGGCGCAGGGTGACTACCAGCGCGGCCGCGAAGGCGGGCCATTTGCCCCAGCGCGCCTGCCACTGCTCACGCAGCCGCACCAGGTCCGGATAGGCGCCGATGCTGGCGGTATTGATCAAATGCCTGGTGTGCGAACCGGTTTCGTCACCGTATTCGACGCGCGCGATATCGACAGCGACCGCCTCGCCGGTGCCGGTCGCATCGATCACCTCGCGCAAATCGTAGACGCCGAGATCACGCGCGAAATGGTTGAGCGTGCCGGTGGGGATGACAGCCAGCGGCAACTCGTGCCGCAGCGCCACCGCGGCAACGGCCGCCACGGTGCCGTCGCCACCGGCGATGCCCAACGCCAGCACCGGCCCGGCGTGTTCGGCGAGTGCCCGCTCGAGTTGTTCGGCGGCATCCAGGTTGGGTTCGGTGCGCAGGACGGTGGCGGCGGGCAGGGCCGCGCTGATATCGGCGGTGGGATCGTAGTTCGGATCGCCGGAAACCGGATTCACCAACACCAGAAGTCCCTTGCCCTCCGCCAGTGCGGGCGCCGCACGGACCAGCCTGGCCTGTGCCTCGTCCGATTCACGCACCGGCCACCAGCGTCGGGTGGCCAATGCGATACCGGAACCTACGGCCGCCCCGACGAGCACATCGGAGCTCCAGTGCACGCCGGTGTGCACCCGCGAGTAGGCGACGGTGGCCGCCAGCGGGGCGACAACCAGTGCGGTGCGCGGACTTTCGAGTGCGACCGCGGTGGCGAATGCCGCCGCGCAGGCGCTGTGCCCGGAGGGGAAGGAGGAAGACTTCGGGGCCGGCGTCAGCCGCCGGTATGCGGGCAAAAGTTCGGCGGCCGGTCGGCGCCGGGCAATGAGCGTCTTGAGTCCGAGGTTGACGGCCAGGCTCGCGCCCCCGACGGAGACGACCCCACGCAGCGCGGCCCGCCGTGGTGTGCCCTGGCGGGTGGCGAGCAGTGCCGCGCAGACCAGCCACAGCGCGCTGAAATCGGCGCTCTTGGTGACCCGCAGCAGGCTGTTGTCCACCAGGGAGGCCGGTAATTCGGCGACCGCGCTGCCGACCGCCCGATCGAATCGCCCGACTCTGTAGAACTTTCGCCGCATCCAGCCACTCACCCGCTCGACATTACCGATCGCGGTGCACGGCGTGGTGCCGCCGTCGTCAGCGCTGTGGATCTCGGCAGTGATTTTGCTGTCATGGGAGCGCGATTGCCGCATAGGGTTCACCTATGACCAGCAACCCGTTCTTCGAACCAAGTGCGCTGCCGTATGAGCTTCCTCCGTTCACCGAGATCGGTACGGAGCACTATTTGCCTGCGTTCGAGCGAGGGATGGCGGAACAACTGGCAGAGGTGGCCGCCATCACCTCGAGCGGGGAGGAGCCGAGTTTTGGGAATACCATTGCGGCTTTGGAGCGTTCGGGGGCGGTCCTGACTCGGGTCGCGAATGTGTTCTTCAATATCACGAGCTCCGATTCCAGCGAGACCACCGATGCGATCGAGGCCGAGGTATCGCCGAAGCTGGCGGCGCATCGGGACGCGATCTACTTGGATCCTGAGCTCTTTGCACGGGTCGAGGCACTCTACGGCCGCCGAAACGAACTGGGATCGGATCCCGAGGAAGCGCGACTGCTGGAGCAATATCATATTCGGTTCGTGCGGGCCGGGGCTCGGCTGGATGCGGCCGGGCAGGCGCGGTTGCGGGAGTTGAATGCGGAACTCGCCACGGCGGCAACGGAATTCGGGCAGAACATTTTGGCGGCGACGAATGGTGCGACGGTGGTCGTCGAGTCGGCGGCGGAATTGGCGGGGCTGGGGCAGGCGGCCGTGGCAGCGGCCGCGGAGAACGCTCGGGAGTTGGGGCGCGACGGCGCGTGGGCGCTTCGGCTGCAGAACGTTTCGAATCAGCCCGTACTGGCGGAACTGGCCGACCGGGACGTGCGGCAGCGGGTAATGGCGGCCTCGCTCGGGCGCGGGTCGGGTGACAACGGCGCGCTCGCCGTGCGGATCGCCGGATTGCGAGCGGAACGGGCCGCACTGCTGGGCTATTCCGATCATGCGGCGTACGCGGTCGAGGATCAGACCGCGAAGACCGCTGCGGCGGTGGAGGAAATGCTCGGGCGATTGGTCGCACCCGCGGTGGCCAATGCGGAACGCGAGGCGGCCGAGTTGGCGCAGGCCATGGGTGGGCAGGAGCTGCGCTCGTGGGATTGGCAGTTCTGGTCGGAAAGGGTTCGGGCCGAACGGTTTTCGGTGGACGCGGAAGCGTTGCGCCCCTATTTCGAACTCGAACGGGTGTTACGCGACGGTGTCTTCTACGCCGCCGAGCAGGTGTACGGGATCACCTTCCAGGAGCGGAAGGATCTGGTCGGATACCACCCGGAGGTGCGGATCTTCGAGGTATTCGACGCGGACGGCAGTGCGCTCGGACTGTTCCTCGGTGACTTCTTCGCGCGACCGTCGAAGCGTGGCGGGGCGTGGATGAACGAATTGGTCAGCCAGTCACGGCTTTTGGGGAAGCGGCCGGTGGTGGTCAACAACCTCAATATCGTGAAGCCGCCCGCGGGCGAACCCGCACTGCTCACCTGGGACAACGTGCGCACGCTCTTCCACGAGTTCGGGCACGCGCTGCACGGATTGTTCTCGGATGTGATGTACCCGTTCTTCTCCGGGACCGAAGTGCCACGGGATTTCGTCGAATTCCCGTCCCAGGTGAACGAGATGTGGATGTCGCGACCGGAGGTACTCGCCAACTACGCCAGGCATATCGAGACCGGTGCGCCGATGCCCACCGAACTGGTCGAGCGGATGGCGGAGGCCGAGCGTTTCGGTACGGGCTTCAAAACCGTCGAATACCTCGGCGCGACACTGCTGGACTGGGCGTGGCATCGCGTGCCCGCCCCCGAGGCGCTGGCCGACACCGATGCCGAGGCGTTCGAGGAAGAAGCTCTGCGCAAGGCGGGCCTGGCCCTCGACGCGATTCCGCCGCGCTACCGGACCGGCTACTTCGCCCACATCTTCTCCGGCGGATACGCGGCGGGCTACTACTCCTACATCTGGAGCGAGGTGCTGGACGCGGACACCGTCGAGTGGTTCGACGAGGGCGACGCGTCCATCCGGGAAAAGGGCGAGGCCTTCCGCCGCGAACTGCTCTCGCGCGGCGGTTCGGTCGACCCGCTCGAGGCCTTCGAATCCTTCCGCGGCCGCGCCCCCGAAATCGAACCGCTCCTGGTCCGGCGCGGTCTGTTGAACTGATCCGGTGCCGCTGGAACCGGCTGTGGCCCAGCCGGTTCCAGCGCGGGACGGTTATCCGAACAAGCCGCCGAGCACGCCGCCGCTTTGTCCGGCCTCCTGACCACCACCGGTGCCGCCGATGAAACCGCCCGGCGGCAGTTCCGACGGCTGCACGATGACGAAGCCGCGTCCGGAGAACGACAGCGTCAGACCCTCGCCGGTGCTGCGGCCGATGAGACGTCCGAGGCCGAAGGAGTCGTTGCGCTTGATGCCGGTGGACAGGCTCGACGACCAGGCCACCGCGGCCTGTGGGTCGGCGTAGGTGGGCTGGTCGACATTGAGGACGACGGGCGAGCCGTGGGTGGTGATGGCGATGCGACCGCGTCCGGTGAACACGCAGTTGAAGAAGCCGGCGTTACTGGCGAAACCGGCTGCGCCCTGGACCCTTTGGATGTTGTAGGACAGCGAGGTATCGAAGGCGAGGACATTCGAGCCGTTGATCGTGAGCCCATCGGTGCCGTCGAGATCGACGGTGTGCACGTCGGCGGCGGCATCGGCGAGGAAAAGATCGCCGCGACCGGACACCTGCATCAGCGGCACCCCCTCGCCGGTGAGCCGCTGCTGGATCGCACGGCCGATACCGCCCGAACCGAGCGCCTTGAAATGCAGGTCGCCCTGATAGGCGACCATCGAGCCGGCCCGCGCCATGGTCTCGCCGTTGACGGCGACCTTGATCATCTTGCCGCCCTGCTTCTGGATGCCGATGCCGTTGACCTCGGCGTGGCTCGGATTGAACAGTTCGCTCTGCATCGGCAGCGCTCCTTGCTGTGGTGCAATCGGTGGGGGCGGCGGCACGGCGCCGGCCGGAGGATAGGCGGGCGGAACGGGAGCCTGCGGCTGGTACTGCGGCTGGGCTGGGTATTGCGGCGTCGCCGGAGCCTGCGGCTGGGCCTGGTATTGCGGCGGGACCGCAGCGGGAGGCGCTGCTTCGGGTTCGTCGTCGATATTCACACCGAACGCCGTCGCGATTCCGGCCAGTCCGTTGTCGTAGCCCTGCCCGACCGCGCGCACCTTCCACGCACCGCCGCGCCGGTAGATCTCCACGCACACCACGGCCGTCTCGGTGCTCAGGCCGGTCATCGGGAAGGTCAGCGTTCCGGAGTCGGATCCGATCGTCGCGGTCAGCGAACTCGCGCCCGCGAAGGTCGGCGGCCCGCTGCCGTCGAGGCTGGCCGTGACCACCACCTTGTCGACATCGGCGGGTAGTGCGGAGGTCTGCACATCGACCATATCGCCGGCACCGCGGCCGTGCCGATAGGTGACACCGGGGCCGGCCGGCTGATTGAAGAAGACGAAGTCGGCATCGGAGCGGACCCGCCCGTCGGCGCCGAGTAGCAGCGCCGACACATCGACCGGCGCTGCGCAGGTGACGGTCACGATCATCCGGTCGCCGGGCGCGGGGCGATTTTCCCCGCGTGCGAGTGCGGTCACGGCGGACCGCCCCGGTCGATATGTCCGAGTGGCATGCGATTCACGGGATCAAGTGTGTCGCGAGTCCCGTCCGATTGCCACCACCCGTGATAGATCCGGCCACGGTGGCCTGCGCAGCACCGCGAGCGTGGCGATGACCGCCGCCAGCAGACCGATCAATTCACCCATCAGCGCGATCCGGGTCGCATCGACCGCCGGCGTCCAGCTGACCTCGCCGTCATGGACCACGAACGCACCCACCGGACGAGCGGTGCGCAGCAGACCGCCCGTCCTGGCGACGGTGATGATCGTGGTGCCGTCGGAAGTTTCGTACGGCTGGCCGTAGGCGAGCGAATCCTCCACTGTCCGTAGTGAATTCAATTGGTTTCGAAGCATTGATTCCTCCCCTCGATGCGGAACCGTGCGGTGGCGCGGCCCCCTTGGAGTATCGGTGGCACCACCAATTGTGGCAAGGGTGCCCTGTGGCGAGCTGTGGTACGAAGTTGCGGGATTTGGCGGTGAGAGGCGTGTGGGTTGTCGGCGAGGCTTTTGCGGTGGTTGGTGTTGGTAGCGGTCGGGGCGGCGCTGATCACCGTGCCCGGGGCACAGGTCGATCCGGCGTACCGGTTCTATCACCAGCGACTGCACTGGCACGCCTGCGGTATCGAGAATCTGGACAAGGCCGGGGCCGAATGCGCGGATGTGCTGGTGCCGCTCGATTATCTGCGGCCCTACGGTCGCAAGCTGAAGATCGCGATATCCCGGGTCCGGGCCACCGATCCGGATCAGCGCCACGGCGTCCTGCTGGCCAATCCGGGTGGTCCCGGCGCATCGGGTCTGGACACCGTGGATCTGCTCGGTGACGTGCTCACCCAGCAGGTGCGGGCCCGTTTAGATCTGATCGGCATGGATCCGCGTGGTGTAGGCGACTCCGGACGCACGCCGCGCTGCGGATGGCCGGTGGGCGAAATGATCCATTCGGCGGGTCTGACTTCGCAGGGCTTCACGCGGGAAACCGCGCTGGCGGCGGATATGGCCGAGGGTTGTCTGGCCGATGATCCGGTGAAGGTGCGTCAGCTCACCACCCGCAACACCGCTCGCGATATGGATGTCATCCGAGTGGCGCTGGGCGAGCCGAAGCTCAGCTATTACGGCGTTTCCTACGGCACCTACCTCGGTGCGGTATTCACCCAGATGTTTCCGGAACGCAGCGACCGGATGGTGTTCGACAGCGCCATCGATCCGGATCGGTATTGGACCGGGCTCGTCCAGGATTGGGGTCAGTCGGATGAGCGGGCGATCGACGAATGGTCGAATTGGGCTGCGGGACAGGATGATACGTATCACTTCGGTTCGACCCCGACCGGAGTTCGTGCATCGCTGACGGAGCTGCTCGCCGCGGCGGCACGGCAACCGGTCGTGATCGACGACTTCCCGATCGACGATCACTGGCTGCCATTTCTATTGCACAACATGGTGACCGATTTCCGGCGTAACCAAGCGCTGGCCGAAACCTTGCGTGAGATCGCCGATGCGGTGGGTGGCCCGCCTGTGGCGGCGCGGGCACCACGTCTGCAAATCGTCTTGCAGGCCTTGCGATCCGAGGAGAACTCCGTCCTGGCCCAGATCGCCTGCGGTGATGCCGCGGCGCCGACAGATCCGGCGTGGTACGCGAGCAATATCGAAGCCAGCCGTGCCATGCAGCCGATATTCGGTCCGCTGGCCAACAATATCCAGCCCTGCGCATTCTGGCCCCGACCCGTCGAACCCGCCACCACCGTGCGGAATTCGGTTCCCGCCCTCATCCTGCAGGCGACCGGTGACGCCCGAACCCCGTATACCCACGGTGCCCGACTACATCAGCACCTATCCGAATCCCGCATGGTCACACTGCAGGACATTCGCATCCACATGACCTTCCGTCCCGACCTGAGCGCCTGCGTCAACAATGCGATCAATACCTACTACGCCGACGGCACCCTGCCCGCCGCCGACGTCACCTGCCACGCAGACCAGTAGGGATCAACCGGGCACGACGGCCCAGGAGTGATACCGCGATGCCGCATTCCAGAGGAAGAAGCTGTTCGTTCCCGCAGCCGCCGCGGCATCGATCTGCGCCTTGACCTCGGCATCGCCGTAGTTCACCCCCAGGCTGAAATCCTGTAGCCACGGAATGACTTTCGCGCCGGAACCTTTGGTCTGCTCGAAGAAGTCGGCCAGCGATCGGAGAATAATGTCGTACGGCTGGGCATTGGGGTTCGCGACACCGTATTCACCGGCATTCCAATGCGACGGGTAGAGCATCGGGGCCACATAGTCGACATACCGGGCGATCGCCGGAATGTCCTGCGCGATCTCATCCGGGCGCGTCGCCGCGATGCCGAACACGGCGGCACCGAGATTCGCGCCTTTGTCGCGTACCGGATCCCGGCTCTCGTGCAGGAACTCGGCGATGGATTCACTGGGCGTGACGGTCAGCCCCGGAAACTGCATCTGCGACAGCGCACCATCCGGTCGCCGGACATAGTCGTACATTATTCCGTCGAAGCCGAGCTCGGCCGCCTCGGTCGCGAGATCGATGTTGTACTTGCGGATTTCGGGATCGGCGAAGTTGGTGAAAGCGATCGCACCGTACTTGCTGGCATACGGCTGACCGGAGGGATTCTGGATGACCCAGTCCGGATGTCCTCCGTGCCACGCCCATTCGGCCATGGTCGGATCGCGGAAGGCCACGATTCGCCCGACCACCCGCAGATTCATCTCGTGCAATTGTCGCAGTGCGACGCGCACATCGTAGATATTGGTGGCCGCACCCGCCTGCCGTGCCAGCGGCACTTGCGAGTCGTAGCCGATAACCCCGTCCTCATCCTTGATATCGAGCTGAACGGTGTCGATGCGCCCCTCGCGGGCCATATCCAGAATGGGCTCGCGTAAACCCTCGTATGCCCATCCGTACGCCGTGATATGCACAGCCTTGACCCGGGGCATATCGACCGAGGTCGTAATCGCCTGCGTCGCCTTATTTCCTGCCGCATCGACCGCGGTCACCGCACCGCCCACCGGTGTGCGCGGCAGTGTGATCTCGAACGTGCCGTCCGCGGCGGGGGTGACCGACTGCGCGCCGACGGAAACGTGCACCGCACCGGATTCCTTGCCGCGCAACGTGATCGGCTGACGATATGATCCGGCCGTACCCGGCTGGGTCACCTCGAGTTTCGGCGCCTCGGTATCCACGGTGAAGGTCGCGGTAACCCCCGGACCGGCGCTGAACAGGCCGAGTATGCCCCCGCGTGGTATCTCGGCGGTGAACTTGTGGTCGCCATCGGTGAGCGGTCCGGGCCGGTACACCACCGAATCGCCTTCGACCGTGCCGTTCACCGCCTTGCCGTCGAGTTCGAGCCGCATATCGTTCGGGTTGTGGCCGTGGGCGTCCACACGCAAAGCCAGACCGGTCAGCGTGCCGGCACCGACGACTCCGTCCGGCAATCCGGCCAGCGCCAAACCCGCGGGCTCGGACCGATTGGCGCCGATGATCACGGATGCGATGAGTATTGATAAAACTCCGATAACCGCTATTGCCGCGAGCCGCCATCGCCCGGTAACCCGGACCAATTTATCCAACGCGCACACCAACTTTCATCTGTCGCTATTGCCTAACTATCTACCTCGGACAGCTCCACCGGGCGTGGTTATGCCGATTCGCAACCGAGATTCCGTGCGACCGCGTACCGTTCGATCGGTGGTGCGGTGCTCGGCTATCGGAACTCGGGTTGTCCTGTCGGCCTTGATATTCGCAGCGGCTACCGCATGTGGTGCAGCGCCGACTCCGGTACCGGCGGCCATCGAAAAGGTTCCGGTGGCCACACCGGCGCCCGATCCGATTGCGGTGGGAGCCAACGAACTCGGGCTCGTCCCCATCCTGATGTACCACCAGGTGACACCGACTCCGGTCGGCGAATACGACCAGACTCCGGAGAAGTTCCACGCCGAACTCGAGCGGTTGTACCGCGAGAACTACCGACCGGTGACCGTCGCCGATTACATCTCCGGCCATATCGACATCCCCGCCGGCACCCACCCGGTGGTGCTCACCTTCGACGACTCCACCATCACCCAACTCGGATTCACCCAGGACGCAAAGGTGGCCCCGGGTACCGCGATCGGGATCCTCGAGGAGTTCGGCGCGCGCAATCCGGACTTCCGGCCCACCGCAACGTTCTACGTCAATAACGAGCCGTTCGCCGGTGACGCGCGCGCACTGCCCTGGCTGGCCGCCCACGGATATGAAATCGGCGCGCACACCGCGAGCCACGCCAACCTCGGTCGTTTGGACAGCACCGGAGTGCAGCGTGAGCTGGTCGAGAACCTGCGCGCGATCGCGGCTGCGGCCCCCGGCAATCGCGTGCGCACGATGGCCTTGCCGCTCGGCATCTTCCCGACCGATCGTGCACTCGCCACAGCGGGAAGCTGGGACGGCACTCCTTACACCTTCGAGGCCGTGCTGCTGGTCGGCGCCGAACCCGCACCCTCTCCATTCGGCCAGGTGGATCCCGCTGGCGTGCCGCGCATCCGGTCGGGGAAGGCTGAGGTCGACTTCGCCTCCGGCTACTGGCTCGACCGCCTCGACCAGCATCCGGACCAGCGCTACACCTCCGACGGCAACCCGAACAGGATCTCGGCCCCCGAACTCCTTGCCGACGAACTGAATCCGCGCTGGCGCGACCAGTTCAGTCCCTATTGAAAATCCTTGCGCCGAGTATGCGCTCGGCCGCTGAGGCATTGGATGTCGGGATGATCCGACCAGGCCGTTTCGTCCTGCGCGGCCGTATGTATATTAGCGAGCGCAACTAGTTACGGGTGATCGGCGTGTGGGGGCAGATCGCTTGTGGCGCAGTGTGCCAACTGCTCGACCGGCTCGACTCAGGTTTCGAGACACTTCCACCACGGATAGCCGATCAGAACTAGGGCTCAAATTATGACGAATTCGACCACCCAGGCCCCGGCAAAGTCGCCGGACCTGGATGCCGGTGAGGGTACGTCACTGTCGCACCGGCAGATCCTGACCATCCTGTCGGGACTGCTGCTCGGCATGTTCCTCGCCGCGCTGGATCAGAACATCGTGAGCGTCGCCATCGTGCGGATCGCCAACAGCCTGGACGGATTCGACGAACAGGCCTGGGCGACCACGGCATATCTGATCACCGCGACGATCACCACCCCGCTGTACGGCAAACTGGCCGATATCTACGGCCGAAAGCCGTTCTACCTCACCGCGATCGGACTGTTCGTCATCGGTTCGGTGGCCTGCACCTTCGCCACCTCGATGTACGAACTCGCCGGATTCCGCGCCTTCCAGGGGCTAGGTGCGGGTGGGTTGATGTCCTTGGCGTTCACCATCATCGGCGATATCGTGCCCGCCCGGGAGCGGGTGCGTTACCAGGGCTATTTCATGATGGTCTTCGGTACCGCGACGGTGCTCGGGCCGGTGCTCGGCGGTTTCTTCTCGAACTACGACCAGCTCTGGGGTCTCGAGGGTTGGCGCTGGGTGTTCCTGGTCAACGTGCCGATCGGTGTGCTCGCGCTCGGCGTGGTCGCCAAGGTGCTCAATGCCCCGCATCAGCGCCAGGATCACCGCATCGATTGGTTCGGCGCGGTCGCGTTGACGACCTGCGTGGTGCCGCTGCTGATCGTCGCCGAACAGGGCCGGGATTGGGGGTGGAGCTCGCAGCGCGCGCTCATCTGCTACGGGATCGGTGCGGGCGGGCTGCTGCTGTTCGTGCTCGTCGAATTCCTGATGAAGGATGCGGCGCTGATTCCCCTGCGGCTGTTCAAGAATTCGACCTTCAGCGTGACCATCGCGGGCGGATTCATTGTCGGGATCGCGATGTTCGGCGCGATCGTCATGGTGCCGCAGTACTTCCAGGTGGTGCGCGGATATTCGCCGACCAAATCGGGTCTGCTGATGCTCCCGCTGGTGCTCGGGATCATGTTCGGCTCGCAGCTGGCCGGATTGACCACCAAATTGACCGGGCGCTACAAGATCCTGCCGGTGATCGGGACATTCATCATCGCGGTCGGCGCGGCGCTCTACGGGCAAGTGCATTACGACAGTCCGCTATGGCAGCCGCTGGTCTACGGCGGCGTCATCGGATTCGGGCTCGGTTGCTGCATGCAGACCTTGATCATCGCGGCGCAGAATGCCGGTCCGCGTTCGGATATGGGTGTGTCGACCGCTTCGGCGACCTTCTTCCGGCAGATGGGCGGCACCCTCGGTGTCGCGGTATTCCTGACCATCCTGTTCAACCTGTTGCCGCACCGGATCATCGACGCATTCGGTGGTGCGCTGCCCGCCGGCTTCGATGCCGCGCAGTTGAGCACCATGCAGAGCAATACCAGCGGAATCGCGGCGCTGCCCGACGAGCTGAGAGTGCCCATTCTGATCGGGTTCACCGATGCGATGCACGGCGTCTTCTATGCCGCCGCGGGGGTGGCACTGCTGGCGTGCCTGGTGCTGATGTTCATGAAAGAGATTCCGCTGCAGGACAATCCGGTCCCCGCTGTAGAGCAGGTGACTCTGAAGGCCGAGTCCGATTGGGATGAGGCGCAGGTTTGGGAGGGTGCCGCCGAGGTGCTCTCCGAACCCGAACCGGTGCTGGCGGGTGCGGTCGGCCGAATTTCGGTGGATCACGACGGCAATGGTGTGTATGTGGCCGCCGTTGTGCCGCAGTCGCATTCGAGCCTCGAATACGAAGGTGCATCGATCGGCGGCCGGGTCGGACGCGAGGACGGCAGACCGGTGCCCGGCACCGTGCTGACCTTGATCGACCAACGGGGACACCAGGTTTCGCGCGCGACCGGGGATGCCGACGGCGGCTACCGGATCGAGGCGCCGACCGCGGGCAACTACGTCTTGATCGCATCGGCGACCGGACATCGGCCAGAGGCGGTCAGCGTGGCCATCGGACAGCGCCCACAGCTGCTCGACCTGACCCTCACCGGCTCCGGCGAATTGTCCGGTGTGGTCCGTTCGGCCGGTCGCGGTACTCCGCTGCCGGGTGCCACCGTCACACTGACCGATATCCACGGTGACGTCGTCGGCGCGGCCATCACCGCGGGCGACGGCGCGTATGTCTGCCATGGCGTCGTCTCGGGCACCTACACCCTGGTGGCCGTCGCCGAACATATGCGGCCCTGCGCCACCACCCTCACCATCCCCGACAGCGGTCTCCTACATCACGACATCGATATGGCATCGATGGCCGTGCTGGCCGGATCCGCCTTGGCCGACGGCGAGCGAGCTGTCCCGGACATCCAGATCACCGTCCTGGACGCATCCGGCGACCTCACCGCCAGTGCCCGAACCGACGCCAACGGCCGCTACCTGGTAACCGACCTCCCCGAAGGCCACTACACCGTGATAGCGCGCGGCTACCCACCCGTCACCACCCGAGTAACAGTCGCCGGCGGCGAGGTAACCCACGACGTCCGCCTCGGCTACGAGCCCGCCGAAGCCCGGGACCCGCGCTGACACCAGCTCGGAATTTCGCCGCCAACCGGCAGACGCTCGCCATCAGATAGAGATCGTCGACGTCGGCGAGATGTGTCAGTGGCGGCGCGGGTAGGTCGAGTGCGTGCGGGCTGTCGAGCGCCCTGGCGTTGCCGCACCGCTCAGTCGACGTGCGGCAGCACCTCCGCGGCGATGCGCTCCATTTGAGCGGCCTCGTCGAACAGCGGGTTGATCAGGATCATTTCGGCCCCGGCGTAGGCCACCTCGCGTAGGCCCTGGATGCAGTCCTCAGGCGTGCCGTGTACGGCGACGGGCAGCAGGGTTTTTCCGAATTCGCCGTAGAAGTCGGAAAGGGCGGTTGCCATGCGCTGTTCGGCCCGCGCCGGGTCGTCGTCGACCGCGATGTAGACACGTTTGGCGATGCGGAAATCCGATGGGTCGCCGGAGTTTTCGGCCAGCGCCTCGCGCACGTACCGGACCTGTTCGGCGAATTTGGCCGTCGTACTCGAACCGGCACCGAAGAATCCGTTGCCGTGCCGAACCGCCCGCCGCAAAGCCGCGGGTGTGCTGCCGCCGAACCACAGTGGCGGATAAGGCTTCTGGAATGGTTTCGGCTCCATGGCGGCGCCGGTCAGCTGCCAGAACTCGCCGTCGATATCGATCCGCGGCTGGGTCCACAGTGCCTTCATGACGCGCAGGCCCTCGTTGAAGCGGGTCACCAGATTGTCGGCGGGGTCGACATCGAAGGCGGAGAACATCCGGTTGCGTCCGCCGATCCCGACACCGATCTCGAGCCGGCCGCGGGTGAGCTGGTCCAGCGTGCTGATGCGTTTGGCGAGGTGCACCGGATTGTGCAGCGGCGTCACGAACACCGCGCATCCGAAGCGCAACCGCTCATTGCATGCGGCCGCGAAGGTCAACAACTCGATCGGACTCAGATTGGGCGCGGATCCGAGCAGTTGCTCGGTCGTCCATGCGCTCTCGAAGCCGAGCGCTTCGGCTCGATCGAGGTAGGCCCGCAGATTTTCCGGTTGGAACGATCCGTCGGGAATGAGCTGCGGAACCGAAATGGCGTATCGCATCGTCGGAGCCTAACTCGCGCATCGAAGCAGCCGTTGCGGGTGATCTCGAGCCAGACCTGAACATGCCGGTAACTCGACTGTAACCACCCGCCGAGCCGCAACGGTGCGCGCAGGCTAGATTGTCCGAAAGCCGTTATCCCAGAGAGGAAATCACCCCCGTGGGGCAGTTCTGCAGAGCCGTCTTCCTGGACGCCGACCACAAGCTGATCGGGTATCTGGAACCAAAGATCCGATTCCTGAGACGCGCCTGGATCGGCGACGACTTCGTCCAGGGTGTGGAGCGCCTCCTGACGGTGCCGACGCGGGTGGTGTGGGCCGGACCGCAGGTGGGGGAGCAGACCAGCCTGTACGACAAGGCCGCCTCCGTCGCCCCGCTGGTCGCACCGCAAAACGGCTTCATCGGCCGCTACATCCTCAATCATGACAAACGCACCTATGTGGACAAGGCGACGGTCCGGCACGGCGACGACCGCCACCGCATCCACCCGCTTCCGATGCTCACTGCGGAAGGCGCTGATTGCGCCGACGGCGATGCCGCACTGGCCGGTACCTGGTCCGGGGATCGCATCTCGATGAGTGCCACCGTGCCCACCGGCTTCGTACTGCTGAAGTACGACATCGTGCCGAATTAGCCCATGGTCGACTACGGTCGACCATGTCAGCTCGACACTCCGTGGATTCGCCTCGCTGCCAACGCAAGTCATCGTGCGCTGATGTCCGCAACTCTCACGCATATCCTCCGATGCGTGTCAGAGCCGTGGATCGAAGACCAGCCGAAAACCGGTCAGCCCGTGCTCATCACCGGAGGCCCAGAACTCCCGTCCTGGTAATTCGTTCTGCGGCAGCCCGGCCTGTTCGGCGATATCGGCAGCCGGTATCCACATGGGCGAATGTGTCGGATGCCAGGGTGTCTGCACCTGCGCCCGATCGCCGAACAACAGGATCACCCGCACCCGCACTGGTTCAGGTTCCATAGTTACATGATGCGCGCTCGCAACGGCTTTGCCGAGGTCGCGTGCATCAATCGAAACGTACTTCCCACCGTTTGATGCCATTGAGCCATCCGGAGCGCAGGTGCTCGGGTTCGGCGACCTGACTCAATTCGGGCATGGCGTCGGCGATGGCATTGAACATCAGATCGATCTCCAGCCGGGCCAGGTTCGCGCCGAGGCAGTAGTGCGTGCCCGCGCCGCCGAATCCGACGTGTGGATTGGGGTCGCGCAGGATATCGAACCTGAACGGATCCTCGAAGGCGTCCTCGTCGAAATTGGCCGAGCTGTAGAACAATCCGACGCGCTGGCCCTTGCGGATCAACTGCCCGCCGAGCTCAACATCGCGCGTCGCGGTGCGCTGGAATACCGAGACGGGGGTGGCCCAGCGCACGATCTCATCCGGCGCGGTGCGCGGCCGCTGCTCCTTATAGAGCTGCCATTGGTCCGGGTTGTCGACGAAGGCCTTCATACCGTGGGTGATCGAGTTGCGGGTGGTCTCATTGCCCGCCACCGACAGCAGGATCATGAAGAACGCGAACTCGTCCGAACCCAGATGCTCACCGTCGATATCGGCATTGACCAGCTGCGTCACGATATCGTCCGCCGGGCAGGCGCGCCGCTCCTCGGCCATGGTCCAGGCATAGCCGGTCAATTCCAGCTGTGCGGTCGGCGCATCGGTGGTGTACTCCGGATCATCGGCGCCGATCATCTGATTGGACCAGTGGAACAGCTTCTTGCGATCCTGCTGCGGCACCCCGAGCAGTTCGGCGATGGCCTGCAGCGGCAATTCACAGGCGACCTGCTCCACGAAATCACCGCTGCCGGACTTCTTGGCCTCGTGCACAATTCGGGCGGCCCGCTCGGTGAGCGCCGCCCGCAGGCCCTCCACCGCGCGCGGGGTGAAGCCCTTGGACACAATGCGCCGATTCTTGGTGTGGGCCGGCGGATCCATATTGAGCAGAATCAGCCGCTGCATATCGATCTGTTCGCGGGTGATGGTGGACTGATAGCGGATGATCGCGCTGTTGGCGGTGGAGGAGAAGATCTCCGGATGCTTCGAGATCTCCTTGATGTGTTCGAGTTTTGTGACCGCCCAGTAGCCGCCGTCATCGAAGCCGCTGGAGCGGTCGGGCTGGGCGCACCACCAGACCGGCGCGGTTCGGCGCAGCTCCGCGAATTCCGCGGTGGGTCTGCGTTTCGCCCACAGGTCCGGGTCGGTGAAATCGAATCCGGCGGGAATCGACGGCGTGGCCATGGCCACCTCCCAGAGCTGGAACACGTTCTACATACGATTGAAGCACAGTGTCCGCTCCGAGTTGGTGAAATGCGTGGGCGATCAGTGCTCGAGCTTGCGTAAGAGCTGATGCAGCGAGCGTAGGTCGTCGGGGGAGAGGGCGGCGACGGTGGCCGGGGCGGGGTCGGGGGTGGCCATGGCCTGTGCGAGGACCGCGCGACCGGCGCTGGTGATGGAGACCTGTTTGCGGCGGCGGTTGGTCGGGTCGATCTCGCGCACGACGAGGCCGAGTTCGTCGAGATTATTGACCGCGACCGTGGTCGCGGGCGCGTCCATGCCGGTTGCCTGCGCGATCTGGTTGAGCGTGAGCGGGCCGGGGCGCAGGCGTCGCAGAATGCGAATTCGACTGAATGGCAAGCCGGTTCGTTCGCTGACCGCCCGCTTCCACGAGTCGCGGGTATCCATCACCAGGTGGGTGAGCTGGGCCCACACATCGTCGGCGGTGGGTACGTCATCCGGCATGTGCGGGGACCTTCTCTTCCAATATCGGGGCGACGCGATCGCGGGACCGCGCGGCCCACCGGGTGTTCGCGACTATGCCGAGTATGGCGATTCCGGCGGTGAAAACCGCAATCAGCCACCACAGACCGGCACCGGTCAGCGCGCCGCACAGCGCGACACCCATGCTCACGCCGACCTGTCTGCTGGTCGAGGCGACCGCCGCCGCAGCGCCTGCGCGATCCAGTGGCATCCCGCTGACCGCCGCCGTCGTAATCGGTGCATTGACCATGCCGAATCCGATTCCGAAGATCGCGAAGATGATGAGCAGATGCCAGATCGGGGTTGCCACATCGAGTCGAGTGAGCAGCACGGCGGCGATGGTCATCGCGGCGCCCGCCGCGAGCAATGAGGGTTTGGTCCCGTAGCGCCCGACCAGACGCCCCGACAGCGGCGAGAAGATGAGCGTCGCGACCGCCATGGCCAGATACAGCGCCCCAGTGTGCACCGCCGAATAGCCGCGCAGCTCTTGCAGATACAGCGAGCAGGTGAACAGGAACGCGCCGAGCGCCGCGAAGGCGAAGATCGCGGTCACCGTCGCCGACGCGAACGGCACGCTGCGGAAGAAGCGCAGATCGATGAACGGATCCGAGCGCCTCGATTCCTGCCACAGGAAGGCCGCGAGGGCCACGGCCGACACCACGAAGACCACCGGCAATCGCTCGATCAACCCGAATACCACCGTGAACAGAAAGGCGATCGCCAGCAACTGCCCGATCGGATCGAGTCCGCGCACCGTGGCCGACTTCGATTCCGGCACAAATAGAGTCGTCAGAACCAGCGCGAGCGCGCAGATCGGCAGATTGATCCAGAACACCGACTGCCACCCCAGCGCATCGATCAGCACACCGCCGACCATCGGCCCGAGCGCCATCGAAATGCCGACCACTGCACCCCAAATACCCACTGCGCGAGCACGTTCCACCTTTCCGGTGAAGACCTGCGTAATGATCGACATCGCGACCGGATTCAGCATCGACCCACCGATCGCCTGCAAAAATCTTGCCCCGATGAGGGTGTCGATATTCGGTGCGAGGCTGCAGGCCAGTGACCCGAGTGCGAAGACCATCAATCCGATCCGGAACACCCGCCGCCGCCCGAACCGATCCGCGGTCGCCCCCGCGAGCATCAGCAGACTCGCGAGCGTAAGTGCGTAGATATCGATGATCCACTGCAGCCGAGCCAGCGGCGCGTCCAGATCCGCTCGAATCGCAGGCACTGCGACATTCACGATCGTCGAATCCATCGACACGATCAGCAGACTCAGGCAACACGTCGCCAACACCACCAACTTGCGACGCGGAGTCAGGTCTCTAACAGTTGTATTCACACAATGATTGTGTAATCACAACTGTTCCGAATGCAAGGGCATGTCCCAGGATGTGAGCCGTGGAACATCCGCTGGTATGTGGGGCTGATGTTTCAGTCGCCGGTGCGTGCCGGGATGCCGAGAACGGCGAGGAAGGCGGTCGCCGCGGGCGTACGGCCGGAGCGGCTCCAGATGACGTACTCGACGCGAGCCGGTGCGTCGCTGACCTCGATGGTGACAACGCCGGCGAGCTGGGGCGCGTAGGCGGCGGGGAGCATGGCCACGGCGAGACCCGGCCCGACGAGTCGAGCGATGTAGTCGGCGCTGGTCACTTCGAAGGCGACGTCACGGTCGAGACCGGCAGCGGCGAAGGCCTGGTCGGATTGGATTCGCCCGGCTGTCCCGGCTGGGAGGTCCACGAAAACCTCGGATGAAAGTCTGTGCAGGTCGACCATGGTTTCGCCGACGAGGGGATGGTCCGGGGCGACCACGGCGACGAGTCGATCACGGGCGAGCTCGTACACGGCGACGTCCTGGGGTCGCGCCGTGGTCGGCAGCCCGAGGAAGGCCACGTCGATGGCGCCGTCCCTGACCTGTTCGACGAGGTCGTCGCTCGCGCCCACCCGCAGATCGATGCGCACCTGCGGGTACTGCCGACGGAAATCGCGCAATGCCCCCGGGATATCGACCGCGGCGACGGTCGGGATCAGGCCGACCGCGAGCCGCCCGCGTATCTCACCGATTGCCGCGGCGACCTCGGCGGCAGCGCGCTCGGCGGCGTCGAGACACTGACGGGCGGCGGGGAGGAATGCCACGCCAGCAGGTGTCAGCCGCACCCGGCGGCTGGTGCGCTCGAAAAGTCGCGCGCCGAGTTCGCGTTCCAGGCGCGCGATCTGGTGACTGAGGGCGGACTGGACGACCAGGCATCGTTCTGCGGCCCTGGTGAAGCTGTTCGTCTCGGCGACCGCGACGACGTAGCGCATCTGCTGGAGCTCCATGGATCAATCTTGAATCGAGATTGATCCGGTGACAAACATGTGTTGGACTCATTGATCGCGGCCGGGTGAGACTGCGGGTGTGAAAAGTTCAGTAGCACAGCGGGTTTCCGGTACTTCGAAGGGAAACCTGCCTCGCGCCGCCCTGACGGCGCTCGCGCCTTTGGCGTGGGGCACCACCTATGTCGTCACCACCGAACTTCTCCCGCAGGGACATCCACTCTTCGCAGGACTCTTGCGTGCGCTGCCCGCCGGTCTGATCGCGTTGGCGGTCACCCGGACGGTGCCGCGCGGGACGTGGTGGGGGAAGGCCGCGGTGCTCGGTGTACTGAATATCGGGCTGTTCTTTCCGCTGCTGTTCGTCGCCGCCGAACGCCTGCCCGGCGGCGTTGCCGCGACCCTGGCGGCAGCTCAGCCGCTCATCGTGGCGATCCTGGCCGTGACAGTTCTGCACGAGAGCCCATCGGCATGGCGGATCGGCTGGGGTGCGATGGGGGTGGTCGGCGTCGGCCTGGTGGTGATCGGGCCGAATGCGGCACTCGACGTCATCGGGATCGTCGCGGGTCTGGCCTGCGCGGCCACGATGGCGCTCGGCGTGACGCTCACCAAACGCTGGGGACGGCCCGCCGAGGTTAGCCCCACCGCCTTCGCCGGTTGGCAACTCACCGCGGGTGGTCTTTTCCTGGTGCCCGTCAGCTTCGTCTTCGAGGGCGCACCTCCCGCGATCGACCCGGACGCCGTCCTCGGCTACCTCTGGCTGGGACTGATCGGCGGCCTGATCGCCTACGTCCTGTGGTTCCGCGGCATCACCACATTGCCTGTCAACTCCGTCTCGATTCTCTCCCTGCTCTCGCCACTGGTGGCTGCCGTACTCGGTGCCGTCCTGCTCGGCCAGACCCTCGGCCCGATCCAACTTGTGGGGTTCGGGCTCTCGCTCGCCGCCATCGTCGCGGGACAACTTCCCGTTCCCACCCTGGAAAGGACATCTCGATGAAGATTGCCGTCGTCGGAGCCGCAGGCATGGTCGGTTCGCGCGTCGTCGACGAAGCCGCGAGCCGAGGCCATGAACTCGTCGCCGTATTCCGGATAGAGCGGCCTCACCACACCGCAGTCACCGACCACGCCATACAACGCGGTGGCGGTCGACCGACTTCTTGAGAGCCTGCGCTCGATCCGGCCCGGTACGACGAAATTCGCTACAGGGTCTCGGCGACCGGCACGAAGCCGGTCGCCGAGACCTGTTACGTCAGGCCGGTGATGTGCCGACCGAGCCGAGATGCCGGGCGAAGAAGCGGGCCGCGCTGTCGACTTCGAACCTGGGTACTCCGGCGTGTCCACCTGCGTTGGCGTGCAACGACTTTTCCTTCGATGCGAAGGCGTCGAAGAGGGTGAGTCCGGATCGGCGGTCGACGAGTTCGTCGTCCCACTGGAGCAGGAATTCGATCGGGACGGTGATCTGTGCTGCGGGCTCGGTCAGGGTTTCATGTCCGAGGCAACCGAAGACCGCGGCGGTGATCCTGGGTTCGACCGCCGTCAACGGCACGCCGATTCCGGTGCCCTGCATGATGCCCCAGAAGCCGATCGGCGCGTCGGTGCCGATCTCTGGAAGTTTCTGGAGGGCGTCGATGGTTGCCTGCCATTCCGGTACGGCACGTGCCGCCAGGTCGAGGTGGATCCCGACGACGATCGGGCCGATCGGTTCGCCCGCCGCCTGAGCCTGCCGTAAGGCGGCCACGTGCTGTTCGTCGGTCGCCGTGCGCGGTCGGTCGCCGTGTCCTGGCGCGTCGATGGCGGCGACATGGAAGCCGTAGGCGGTCACGAAGTGGTGGGCGCAGCCCAGGATTCCCGGTGCTCTCTTGTGCTGGCCGCCGCCGTGCGCCATCAGGATCAGGGGTGCGTGGGCGGAGCCGGGCTCGGGAGTCCAGAGCACGCCGGGGACCTCACCCAGCATGAAGTCGCGTTCGATGACACCGTTCGACGATGTCTGCGAGCTGAAATGCATTTGGTTGTTGCCTTTCGGGATTGCCGTGTAGAGGCACTCCCGGCGACACCTACCTCGATCGCCCGACCGTGAACCCGAAGGGGAGCACCCACATGGATACAGCGTTCATGGGTCTCACCTCCTCGCGCGATGTCACGGCCTCCGGCACGCTACCAGCACGCATATCGACTCGCCCAACCATTTTCTTTTCGCCGACGGCGCGGACGCCTGACTGGTCGTCGCATCAGGTGGGGGACCGTCGCTCGCGGCCCTGAGCGGACTACGCGACGAGGGTGAGACGCGCGCCCGCGACCTCGCCGGTACCGTCGGCGCGTGTCATCAGGCGGCTGATGGCCTCGGTGACTTCGGTCGGCCGCTCGAGGATCACCGAGTGTCCGGCGCCGTCGACCTGGACGAAATCCGAGTACTCGACGGCGGCGGCCATCGCGATGGAATGCGACGGCGGCGTCATCAGGTCGGCGCTACCGCACAGCACCAACGTCGGGATCTTCGACAGGACCGCGAGGGCGTCGGTCTGGTCGAAGACCATGAAGGCGCTCAGGAAGCTGGCCATCGTCACGATCGGTGTCTCGTTGTGCATGGCGTTGGCGAGGGCGAGCACCCGCTGGCTCACCTTGCGATCGCCGAACTCGGCGGTGCGGATGATCGGGGCGAAGACCTTGCAGGCCATGAGCTTCGCGTGGTGCATCAGGCCCGGAGCGCGTCGGACGGCCGCCTGGAATGCGGATACGACCGGGTTGCGCAGCAGACGGCCGAAACCGGCGTCGGCGAGTCCGCTCGCGGCGGTCGCGATGAGTGCGACGCCGGTAATGCGCGTGCCGATCTCGTGCGGATTCTGGCTGACGTAGGTGAGCACCGTCATGCCGCCCATCGAGTGGCCGACCAGGACGACCGGCCCAGTGGGGGCGACGGCGTCGAGAACGTCGCGCAGGTCCTTGCCGAGTTGCTCGAGGTGGTAGGTCCGCCGGGAGGCCGTGGCGGAATCGCCGTGGCCGCGGTGGTCGTAGCAGACGATCCGGGCGCCGGGGTACCGGCGCTGCAGCGCGTGGCGGACGTAGGTCCACGACGCGGTGCGCAGGCAGTGTCCGTGCAGCAGGACGACGGTGAGGTCGGCATCTCGCGGACCGTATTCGCGAACCGCGAGTTCCACCCCGTCCTCGGTCGAGACCGTGGCACGACGTTCCGCCGAGGTGGCGATGGTGCTGGTGATCGACATCGAGGGCTCCGGTTCGTTGCGGTGACTTGATTAACTGTCCGCCGCATCGCCCGCCGATATCAGGTCCCCGAGTGCTGAGCTCGTGCCCCCAAGGTGGACCGGATCACCACCAAGGTGTCACCGGTCGGCGCGCCACCGTGCTGTCGCCCGTCCGATCTCGGTTGCCGGAGGTTCGTGGTAGAGCCATTCCCTGGCGATTCGGTGCCAGTTGTTCGTGGTCCCCAATTGGCCCAATACGGCGAAGGTGAACAGGTCCGCTCGCCGCGAGAAGACATGCTCCGGCGGGAGCCACTGCTGTCGCATACCGCGAAACTCGGCGGCCCTGGGGTCGACCGCGAGAACCACTGCGCCGGTGGCGAGTTCGGGCGTGACCGTGATTTCCTCGTCGGTCAGATGCCAGCCCGCCGCAGCCCACACATACTCCAGGCATTCCTCTGCCGTGACGTCCGAGTCCGGGGCGATAATGCCGCGGCCCACCCACGCCTCATAAAGGTCTTGGGCCCGATTTTCACCGGCGGCCTGCAGACACGCACGCTCGAGTTCGACATGCACCGGATCCATATTGTTGTAGAGCCCGAAATCCACGAAGCCGACGCGACCGTCCGCGGCGAGCATGATATTGCCCGGATGCGGGTCACCACAGAATTCGAAATCCGAAAAAAGGGAACTGACATAGAAGCGATAGATCAGCTCGCCGATCCCATCGCGTTCGGCCGCGGGCAGGTCCTGGATCTGCGGAAACGACTTCCCGTCGACGAACTCCGTCACCAAGACGTGGTGTCCGCAGAGTTCCTCGACGCTGTCGGGGACCGTGATGAACGGATGGTCCCGGTAGCGTGCCGCGATTCGATGCTGTGTCCGTGCTTCGCGCACGTAATCCAGCTCGCTGCCGATATTGCGGGCGATTTCGTCGAGCACATCGGTATCCGCGGCGCTCGGCAGAATGGATTTCCAGAGTCTGCTGATCATCGCCAGATTGCGCATATCCGCCTCGACGGCCTCGTCCACGCCCGGATATTTGACCTTCACCGCGACGGCGCGTCCATCGTGCAACTTCGCGCGATATACCTGGCCGATCGAGGCCGCAGCGATCGCGGTCTCGTCGAAGTCGGCGAAGGCCCGCGCCAATGGCCCGAGGTCGTCCTCGACCACCTGTCGCATTGCCGGAAACGGAAATGCGGGCGCTTGATCACGTAGCTCGGCGAGCTTGTCGCGGAACATCTCACGATGCGATTCCGGCAGCAGATCGACATCGAGCACCGACAGCATCTGCCCGAGTTTCATTGCCGCGCCCTTCATCGCGCCGAGCACGGTGACGAGTTGCTGTGCGGTGCGCAGCGTGGACCGTTCGGCGAGCAGCTGCCGGGCCTGTTCCGTTCGCCCGATCATCGACAGGCGGGTGCCGACTTCACGGATGGCCTGTCCCGCAACCAATCGGCCCACCTTGCCGCCCCGCGCGAGACGACCCTTCGGCACTCGACCGACCACCATCGCACCTCCATCGGCCACGCTTGTGACTCCACCACATTCCACCTCATAGCGGCGTCATCGGATCGGGAATTCGTGGCATGAAAACTGGTGCCGCCGTTAAACTGAGCGACGCTCATCTTCTCAGGACAGTTCGGCAGGAGGAGTGCGATGCCGCCGAAAGCCGTTGGGCAGCGCCGCCGCCCGACACAGGAACGTGCCAGGGCGACCCGAGAACACATACTCGACGCCGCCGCACAGCTTTTCGGGGAGCGCGGCATCGCCAACACCTCGACGAACCGGATCGCGGCCGAGGCCGGGGTCAGCATCGGCACCGTCTATCGGTACTTCGCCGACCGCTCGGTCATCGTCGAAGAGCTGCTCAGGCGCCTGCTCGAAAACGTCGAAAGGCGCTTTACCGAGCGGATATTCGGGCTGTCGGACAAGCCGATGCTGGAAATGATCACCGGCATTCTGGAAGTCATCACCGACGAACTCGTGGCCAACGCCAGGTTGGTGCGCGCGCTGGTGGCCGGAGTGCAGTTCTATAGCAGCGGTATCCCCGAATTCGAGCCGCGGCTGCGGCTGCTGGTCAAGCTGCTGGTGATCCAGCTGCTCGGCCCCGGTGACGATCACGAGTACGACGTGATGACCTTCGTGCTGATCAACACCGGTTTTGCCGCGGTGCTTCGCGCATCGGCGCTGGAGGTCGACAGCCGGGAGCGCAAAGAGGCGATCGAGATGACCGCGCGGATGATCACGGCGATGGCCGAGGCCGAAATCAAGGCCAAGGCGGCCTGACGCCGCGTCTTCAAAAGTGAGCGCATCCCCATCTATTGATAGGTGGGCGCTCCTCGACGCCGCCCGAGAACCAGCATTCTGCCTGGTAGTCGACTGTGTTTGTGGCCGTTGCGGATTGTTCGAAGAGGAGTAGAAGGTGAGCTACCACTCGGTTTAACGTTTCCTGATACAGCAGACAGCCGGTACTGCAAAGTTCTCGGCGCGGCAGTTGCTCATCAGGTCGTAGTGACTGCGTGACAACGGTGACAAGGAGGTCATACGTGACGATCGAGAGTCTCGTCCGGCCCGAACCCAATGGGCTGGATCGGCCGATTTCGCCGTCCGCGCGCGATATCGACAGGTTGACCCGCGAGGTGATGGCACATCTCGCGGAGTCGGACGAACAGTGCGGCGCGCTGCCGGGGCAAACGCTGGTTCGCGATGTGAAGGCCGTGGTCCGGATCTGCCTGGGATGGCTGATCCATTGCGTGAACGGTCACGCGCTGCCGACGAGGACCGACCGGCTCGCGATCGCGGCCGCCGGATGTACCCGCGAAGGGATCCCCGTCGATACCGTTCTGCATGCGGTTCACGAGGGCTTCAAAGTGGGGCTGGATCTGATATTCGCTCGTACGGGTCCGGCGGATGTACTCGGTGTCGTCACGGGCACCGCCACGGTGCTGGAGCTGTCGAAACTGACTACCGCCACCGTCAGCAAGGCCTACGTCCTCGAGCACAAGGCTGTTGCCGCCGAGCAACAGACCGCGGCACACAGCCTGACCTCGGCGTTGCTCGCCGGTCATCTCGATTCCGCGGCGGCGCGGGAAAGCGGTTTACCGATCGCCGACGAGTACTCGGTGCTCGCCGTAGCGATTCCGGCGCACCCGGATGAGAGCCATCCGCAGCTCGACGGTCAAGTCGTCGCACGCCGTAAGCTGCGCCGCCTCCAAGCCGCACTCGCGACCGTATTCGGAGGAACGGCGCTGTCGCTGTTATCCGTCGACGGCGGAACGATTCTCGTCCCGTCCACCGTGCGGACCGATCCCGAACTCGACGGACTGGTGCAACGGATGTCCTCGGCCACGCAGGTGCCGCTCACCGTCGCCGTTGTCACCGCCCGTCCCGACGAGGTGCCCACTGCCGCGCGCCATGCCCACGAACTCCTCGACACCGTGCAACAGCTCGAATTGGAGCCCGGCGTATACAGATTCACCGAACTGGCGCTGCAGTATCAACTGACCCGCCCTGGGCTGGGGCGCGACGCTCTCGCCAACCGGCTCACCCCACTGCACGAACACCCGGGCCTGTTGGAAACCCTCCAGATCTACGTCGATACCGGCCTGAGCCGAACGCGCGCCGCACGCAAACTGTGCGTCCACCCGAACACCGTCGACTACCGACTCCGCCGAATAGCCCAGCTCACCGGCTTCGACCCCGCCGAACCCAGCGGACTGTGGTACCTCCGCTCCGCCCTCGTCGCCCGCAAGGGCCACCTCGCACACGGTCCGACACGACCAACGGCCTGCTAGCCTTCGGCCCGCGCATTGCCATCGGCGGTGTCGGAGGATCACGAGATGTGATCGGCTAGGGCGGGTGACGATTTTGTAGTCCGACTACTCGACGCCGAGGACGCATTGGCTGCGAGGTCCTACGCCCGACGGTCGGACCCACGTCGGGACAGCAGCGACTGCCCCACGACGAGCACGCCGGAAATGAGCACGAGCACGCCGATCACCCGCAGTCCGGCGTCCGCGCCCGAAACGAACGCTGCGACAACGTCATTGGTGCGGTCGGAGATGGCGAGTGCCTGGGCTACGGTGTGCGGATCGTGGTCGGCGCGGATCTCCGACGGTAGTGCGGCGACGAATCGTGCGGTGAGCACCGTGCCGATGACCGCGACGCCGAGGGCGCTGCCGAACTCGCGGGTGGTGGCCTGCAAGCCGGCTGCGACCCCGGCCTGCTGCGGCGGCAGCGCCCCGGCGATCGCACCGGACAATGTCGGAAGTGCCAGCGCCACACCGATTCCCATCACGACGAGCCACGTGGCGTATGCGGCATAGGGTGTCTGCACGTCGCTCGTGGACAGTCCGAGCAGTCCGCCGCCGACGAATACGAATGCGAGCGCGGTGGTGGCGTCGAGTCCGATCCGCTGTGACAGTCGTCCGACATGCTTCGCGCCGAGGATGATCGGGACGGTGAGCGGGATTATCCCTAGGCCGGTTTGTAATACGCCGAATCCCTTGCCGTACTGCAGGAATGACGCGTTGATGTAGAACAGCGCGAACATGCCGAAGAAGACCGCCGTCATGCCGAGGCAAGCACTGCGGAGGGTGGGGAGGCGGAACAACCGCGGATCCAGCAACGGGTGTTCGACTTTCAACTCGACAATCGCCCACGCGGTGAACAGCACTGCGGCACAGGCGAATCCGGCGATGACGGTCGCACTGTGCCAGCCCGCCTCCGGGCCCTGGACGATTCCGAGCAGCAGCGCGACCGACGCCCCGACGAGCAATACCGCGCCGAGCGGGTCGAGCCGACGGTCATGGCGCGGCGACACGGGCGCGATCCGTCCCACCAGAGCAGCGAGCAGCAGCGCGATCGGCACGACACCGGCGAACAGCCAACGCCACGAACCGCCCGAAAGGATTACCCCGCCACCGACATTGCCGACGACTCCACCGATACCCGTCATCGATGCCCAGACCGCGATAGTCGCGCTCTTACGCCCGGCGGGAACAGCGTGCAGCAGGACGGCAAGCGTATTGGGCAGTACGGCAGCAGCGCCGACTCCCGTAATCGCCCGACCGGCGAGCAGGAACGCCACGTTCGGTGCCACTGCCGATACGAGCGCGCCCAGTGCGAACAGCCCCAGTCCGAACAGCAGAATCCCCTTGCGCCCGAAGCGATCTCCCGCCGACCCGCCGGGGATCACCAGACAGGCGAAGACGATCACATAGGTATCGACGATCCAGACCAGCGCCGACGCGGATGGATGCAGTGCGCTGGCGGCGAGCATCGGGACGGCGAGATTGATCGCGGCGACCATACCGACGACGAGCACGACGCATGCGCAGATGACCGCGAGCAGGCCGCGCTGCGGGGCCGGGCGCTTCGCCAGGGCCGGAGCGTGATTCAGGGCATTGAATTGCATGGTCACGACGTTATGGACCTGGGCAGTCTCCGTGCCACGCAACTTTCATAAGTCTTTCTTGCATATGATGCAACTGTGCCAGAGCAGCTTGATCTGAACCTCCTGCGCGTATTCGATGCCCTACTCCAGGACGGCAGCGTCACGGCGGCGTCCGAGCGCCTACATCTGTCCATCCCGGCGACCAGCCGGGCCTTGGGTCGGTTACGGCGGGCGATGGGCGATCCGATTTTGGTGCGTGCCGGTCGTGGGATGGCTCCGACACCGTTCGCGCTGCGCACCGCGCCGCGGGTGCGGTCCCTGCTGGACGAAGCGTCGGCACTGATCTGCGCCGATCGCGAGGTCACGGTCGCAGAATTGCAGCGCACCTTCACAATTCGCATCAACGACGGTGTTGCTGCGACCCTGGCGGCGGTGGCGGTAGATGCCACGGCCGCGGTCGCTCCCGGCGTGACGCTGCGCTTCGTCGCGGAGGGCAGTGAGAGCATCGAGGCTCTGCGCGACGGCTCGGTCGATCTGGATATCGGCGCGGGCGAAATCGTCGCTTCCGACATGCGGTCAGCTGTGCTGTATCGCGAACGAATAGTGGGCATCGTCCGGGCCGACAGCCCACTGGGCCGCCGCCCGACATTGCGGCAACTGTGCCGACATCCCCACGTCTCGGCCTCCCGCCGCGGTCGTGCTCGGGGGCCACTCGACGACGCACTCGACGCCGCGGGCTTGCAACGCCACGTCGCCGCCGTCGTGCCTACTTCCGCCGTCGCCGCACTCCTGGTCGCGTCGAGTCAGTACATCGGACTCGTCCCGCAACGCCTCGCCGAACAGTACGGCCAGTCCCTCGGCCTTCGCTGGTTTCCGATCCCCGCACCCCTCCCGGAAGTCGAAGTGCGACTGCTCTGGCACACCCGCCTCGACGCAGACCCGGCGCAGCGCTGGCTCCGCGAGACCATCCGCGACGCGCTCCGTCCGCCGGGCGAATCTTCGGATCGCATCGATTGATCAGTTTCGAAGAAGCCCGGCGTGGGGTCGCCTCCATAGCATTGGAAACGTCCCCAGCGAGACGATCACGGAGGAAATGACAATGAACCAATCGCAGAAGTCCACCAACGCAACCAGCGCGAAGAGCCGGGCCTCCGTCGGATTCTCCGAAGAAGAGCGGGCCGCGATGAAGGAGCACGCCCAGGAGTTGAAGACCGCCGCGCGCCGCGGCTCGCGGGCGGCCAAGGCGGATGGGGAAGCCGACGTGGTCGCCAAGATCGCCGAGATGGCAGAACCGGATCGCACCATGGCCGAACGGATCCATGCCATCGTCAAGGCCAACGCACCAGCTCTTACGCCGAAACTCTGGTACGGTATGCCCGCGTATGCCATGGGCGGCAAGGTCGTCTGCTTCTTCCAAACCGCCGAGAAATTCAAGTCGCGGTACGCGACGTTCGGCTTCAACGACATCGCGACCCTTGATGAAGGCACCATGTGGCCGACCGCCTTCGCGCTGACGAAGTTGACGGCCGCCGATGAGGAACGGCTCGGCGCGCTCGTGAAGAAGGCGGTCAGCTGAGGCGAGAGCGATTGTCGCGCAAACTATGATGATCTTTCCGATCGGTAGGAGGTGTGCGGGTGGGTGCAGCACGGTCTGGAAATCATTGGGGTTGGCTGCGCAAGGCAGGCGCAGTGTTGGTCGCAGCTGTTCTGCTGTCGTCGATCGGTGCGGCGGTTGCCACCGCCACACCAAGATTGCGCACCCCCGCGGGCGGTTACGAGGACCTGTTCGTGCCGTCGAGCATGGGGCCGATCAAGGTCCAGGTGCAGTGGGCGGCCCGGGGCGGGAGCGCGGCCGTCTATGTGCTCGACGGTCTCCGCGCGCCCGGCGATCACAGTCAGTGGGTCAGCGATACCGATGCGCTGCGCCAATTCGCAGGCGACAACGTCACTTTGGTGTTCCCGGTCGGCGGTCGCTCGAGCTTCTACACAGACTGGTACCGACCCAGTAGTACCAATGGTCAGCAGACGACATACAAATGGGAAACCTTCCTCACCGAGGAGTTGCCCGCATACCTGGCGCGGTTCGGCGTTTCGCCGACCAACAACGCGATCGTCGGTGCCTCTATGGGCGGCAATGCCGCGCTGACGCTGGCCGGCCACCATCGCGACCAGTTCAAGTTCGCCGGATCATTTTCCGGCTTCGTGCACCCGACTTTTCCGCTCTGGAACGAAGCGATGCGCGCTGCCATGTGGGACGAGGGCAACTTCAATGTGGACGATATGTGGGGTCCGGCCGGTGATCCCGCCTGGCGCCGCAACGATGCCACCGAGCAGGCAGAATTGCTGCGCGGGTTGCCGGTCTACGTCTCTACCGGCAATGGCCAGCCCGGACCGCTCGACCTGCCGTACGGACTCGGCAACACGGTGAATGCGATGGCCCTCGAAGCAATGACGTTGACGTCGGCCCAGATGTTGCGTGATCGAATGGCGGAACTCGGCATCCCCGCGCGCTTCGACATCATCAACGGAACGCACACCTGGCCCTATTGGCAGCAGGCGCTCGCGTCGGCGCGGCCGATGATGCTCGATGCGCTCGGCGCGCACTGAACTCAGGATTGGAAGATCGCCGATGTGACGGCCACATCGGCGAAGCTGTAATACCAGCCGTTCCACGTATCGGCGACGATCACCTGGATCGCATGGCCACGCGCCGGACCGTCGGTGATCAACCACAAGCCATTGCCGTACCCGGTCGCCGGGCTGATGCTGCCATCCGACCATGTGAACTGGGCCGAACTGGGCGTATCGGGTGTGTTCCACGGAATGGTCACATCGAACTGTCCGGAGCCGATACCCGGAAGCAACGAGCTGACGCACTCCCGCAGTGTGGCCGTCCGCCGGATATTCTGCCCCGCGCTACCGGTGCCGGGCACCAACCGGCCGGTCATCAGACCGCCCTGGCGGCAACCGCCGCTGCCCTCGCTCGGTGGATAGGCCTGCACCTGCGGCGCACCGAGCACCGGCAGGGTGCACAGCACCGCCGCCATCAGCACGCTTCGACGAACAGACACCGCACCACCTCCCTACGACGGGACAGCAATCCACGCGGCCGGCCGCGGATGAACACGCGACGCGAACCGCTGCTGACTCGATCAGCAGTTTAGCGGTCTCCGGCGTGTACACCGGCGCCTCCATCGATGCGCCCGGACACGGCGATCGGCCGAAACCGGACTCGCATTGTTCGATGCCTTCGTAGCGCGGCCCAGTCGGATCCTTAGTCCAGGACGTAGGGAGTCGTCGCTCGCGGATCGTCGCGTTGCGCGAAGAATTCGCCGTACCTGCCGAACCAGTCGCGGAATACGTTCTCGAAGGTGAGCTGCGGTAGGTCCTCCTCGTCCACGTACCCGGCCGAGGCCAGTTCCGGAACCATTTCGCCGCTGTCGATGCGCAAGGCGAGGTCCAGCCCGTGCGCTACGAACAGCAGCCATGCCGCAAGGTTCTCGGCAACCCAGGTGATGCTGTGGTCCTCCCAGTAGTAGAAGATCCGCCCCCAGGCTCCGGTCTCGGGATCGACTTCGGCGCAATAGGTTTCGGCCGCGGAATTCGTGTGCAGAATCCGATAACGCTGCGGAGCTTCCGCGGGGCGGGGCTCGGGATCGTCATTGCGTGGATGGTCGAATTCGATGGCGTCGTACTCGTCGAACCAGATCGCCCCGATCTCCCCGGCAATCAGCCGAACATCCGCGGGCAACGGCACCGACCAACTGTCCATCACTTTGTCCGCGATGCCGGGCACCAGCCTGACCCGCTCATCCGATTCCGCCGCCACCGCCTGTAGCCGCGCGACCGCAGCCCGCGCCTGCTCCATCACGTCGATCAAGTACTCCGCCCCTCCCACAATTAGTACATGGCTGTGTCCAGATTCTTTTAGCAGATCGGCCTGCCGCCGCTGGCTTCAACGGAGTGTCCCGGCGAACCATGGCTGGCAGTCGCCGACATCGCATGGCCTCAGTGCACCAGGGCGGCTCGGGTTTGTGCGTACGCGATGACATCTTCCGCGTAGGCCGCGGCATCTCGCTCCGCGAAACATGCTCGGAGCTGGTCGAACGCGTCGTCGAGTTGTGGTCCCGGTCCGCGATCGGCGAGCAGGACGACGATCGCCTCCCAGGTGCCGATGTGCGGGTCGGGATGGGTGAGCAGTTCGTCGAGGTACCGGTCCGGCTCCAGCAGCCGTAATGCGCGGCGCGCGAAGGCGTGTACATGCCGGGGCAGTTCGGTGCGGATGGTGTCGATATCGGTTTGCAGTACGTGCTGGCCGGATTGTTCCGGGTCGAGTCGTAACGACCATGGGGCGGTCAGTTCGTCGGGCAGGGTTTGGGCGTTGATCAGGTCGGGGCCGGTAACCTCTTCCAGTGGTGTGGGCGGTAAGCCCAGCTGTGTGTTGCGCCAGTTGCGGAATTCCCACCAGGCCGTTGGGGTGGCGCTCAACTCCAGGCCGAATCTGAGCACCTGCTGTCCGCTGGTCCACGTGCGGGAAACTCGGGTGCGACCGACGGAGGCGACACCGCCCGGCTCGACCCGTATCCACCTGGGGTCCGCGCCGTCAAACCCATACGGTTGCAACAGTTTTTCTGTTTCACGAAGCAGACGGCGCAGTGCCGACTCAGGTCTGACCATGTCCGCAGGTTAACGATGTGCCCCGACAGATTTGTCGCCATGGGGCAATACGCCGACTTCCACGAGGTGGTCCTGGCTGCGTCGGCGATGCGCGCGAACGACTTTCCCCTGCCCCGACAGTTCCCGGTCTTGGCCGATCTCCTGAACAAACGGCCACCAGGTCGATGTGAGTAACGTAGCGGCCGAAGACACGCACTACCGGGTGGCGACGGACGGCTGGCAGGAGACAGGGGCGATGCGGCACTTCACAATTCACCACGACGGTGTCACGATTCCGGTGTCTCGCGGTGGCGAGGGAAGGCCGCTGGTCCTGTGTCCTGGGCTGAGCTCCACACAGGCCGACCTGCACGAACTGGCCGAGCTGCTGCGGCGCGACCACGACGTGGTGACCTTCGACCTCAGAGGCCACGGCGTCGCCTCGGCCGCCGACCGCTACTCCTTCGAGGCGTTCCTCAGTGATCTCGCCGCCGTCATGGCGGAGCTGGGACGCCTCGACCTGCCCTCGGCGCCAGTGCTGGTGGGCTATTCACTGGGTGCGGATCTGGCCGTGCACTATGCCTGCGAGCGTCCTGACACCATTGCCGAGCTCGTTCTCATCGACGGCGCGAACCCGGTGCCAGAACCGTTCATCACCGAGGCCGACCTGCCGGAGTTCCGCGCGATGTTCGACGACCCGGCGATGCGACACGAGGCCGAGCAGGCCAAGGGCACGCCGCGTCAGGTGTTGCTCACCGCACAGGACATCCTCGCCCTGAATCTCGAGATCGATGCGGTTCGATCCGAAATCCTGGACCGATACCGCAGGATCGACCGTCCGATCAGCATGATCATGTCGACCTCGATGGCCGGTGTGAGCAGCGAAGGCCGTACACCGTGGCGCAATCGGAACTGGCGTGCCGGTATCGAGCGTCTCGTGCGCGATCGCCCGCACATCGCCACATCCTGGCTCGACGCCGACCACCGACTCGTCTTCACGCATGCCACGGAAATCGCCCGGATCATCCGGGGGCGGCATCCACCCCCGTAAGACGTTGTGCACCAGGGAGTTTCTCGGCCAGCAGGCGAAGCGCGAGACCGGTACCGCAGCCGACGTCGAGTACGCGCCGCGGGTTCGGGCAGGCTCGCAATGCGAGCGCGATCGTCCGGTCGGTGATGTCGCGGTGCATACGACCGAGGAGGTCGTCATCGTAAGTGCGGGCACGCCGGTCGAAGGCATCGACATCTCGATCATGGGCCATACGAGTAAATGCTAGGAGTGGTACGACCGCACCGGCCGTTATGGCCATGTCGGACTGCGGTACGGTCGCGAGCTTCCTTCCACACACCGTAGAAGGCCAGTAGTGGCTTTGCCGCCATCCACTCACCGAACCGATAATCCGCTCCTCGCACCAGACGCGTCGCCAGCTCCGGGGACTGCTGGGCGAGGTATTGTCGCGCCTTCTCGGCGTGGAGGGGAATCGAGACGATCTTGATCCGGTCGCTGTTCTTCAGATATGGGATCGCGAAACTGATGTTTTCCCACGTGGTCCGGCTCTGATCTTCCAGGACGAGGTCCCCGCGATACCCGCAGGTCTCCGTGGCGTAGCGGGCCATCAGGGCGGCTTCGGATTGCGGACCCGCGCATGCCGCTCCGCAGAGCACGAGACGACTGCTGGCCACGGTCGGGTCGATGGACCGCAGACCGGCTCGCACGCGCCACCGGTTCATGATGTTCGCGCGTGTGCCCGCGTTGCGATAGCCGAGAACCACGATGGCCTCGGAGGTGCCCGTGACCGATCCCACCAGCCTGTGGGAAGCGCGCCAGTTCTCCCACTCGCCCCACAGCAGCACGAGCACGAGACCGGTCGTTGGAAGCCAAGTCCGTTTCCGCACGAATTCAGCCAAGCACAAGCTCCTCGAAAGGCCGGTCCGCGACATGGCTTTTCACCGGTATCTCTCGCTGCGTCCCCGACGTCGTTCGCCGACAATCAACGTCGCAATTCACCGGCATAGCGACCAGGGCAGGTTTCCGGGAACCTGCGGTGCAGCCGGTCGATGAATCGCTGTATGGCGCGCAGTTCAACCACTAGTTCTGCGCGGGACGCCGGGGGCAGGCGGTGGGGGAGTCCGAGTTCACGGGTCAGCGTCTCGGCCCGATTCGTCAGTAGTTCCAAGAAGACCTGTGCTTGGGCAAGGTCGGGATCTTCGTGCATCTTTGAGGCCGTCCTGTGGGCGTCGCATGGTTCCAGGCGCGTCCCGGCAGTCGCGGCCCTCGACAGCGTGGGAATCGGACTGATGCTATCCCGCTACAACACACTTCGTGATGACTTCGTACCCCTTGATCGTGAGTCTTTATACAGCCGATGGGAAGTCGAGGATGCCATCGCTGAAATGGGTATGTGAGTGCGAGGTTCCCGAGGGCACTTCGCACTCACATACAGGCGAGGTTCAGCGGCACATCTCCACCGCGTCGGCCTTGTTGTCGGCGCTGGATGGCAGGGTGCCCCGAGCGTTGTCCGCGACGGAGGCGAGCAGCTGCCAGCGTTCGCCCGTCCAGTTGTACACCGCGACGGTTACGCCGGTGCGGTTCCAATACGAGGTCAAACGGTCGCCGACGCCGCCGTTGCCGATGTCGTGCAGAAAACAGCCCGCGTCGTACTGCACGATCATGCTGCCCGTGCCATTGGCGCCGTCCCAGCCGCAGAACATTCCGCCCGGGCAGTCGTAGCTCGGTGACGCGGATGCCGGGGCGGCCGAGATCACCGTGCCACCCGCGACTGTGCCGAGTGTCAGCACGGCTGCGGCGAGCGGGACCAGACGGCGAACAGCGTTGGCGCGGTAGCTGATTTTCATGGTGATTTCCTTCGTGAGAATCGGTGTCGGCCTTCCGACGGCTTGACACCAACTCTGTGCGGACTCACCAACGACCGACCAACGACCGACTAATCGGGCAGCTCAGCCCTCTGAGCGCTAGGTCTGTCAGTCGCGGCTATTCCATTGCTGTGCAATGCCAATCGCGTTCGCTGGCTTGGCGATGACCTGATGGGGATCGTCGTAGATGATCTCGCCTGGGTCGTCGGAGCACAGCCGGAGTATGGTGCGCTCGAACCGCTTTGATCGTGCCCGGGTATGTCGAATGCCTGGGCGACGGCGAGGCTGTCCTCGTAGACGTGATGCCGGGTGATGAGTTCGTTTTCGATGGTGAGGTGCAGCGCGAAACGGGAGCGATAGGCGCGTCCGGTCGGGCGGGCAGTCTGGCGAATTTCGCCGAGCACCACCGCATCCGGGCCGTCGACCAGGATGCGTTCGATGACGGTGCCGACCTCTTCGGGCACGTGGTGGCGAGCGATCTCACGAAAATGCTCGGCCGCGTCGGCGCGTGTGGCGCGGTGCCGGATCCACGGGGTGGTGGGTCGGTTGTGCTCGTTCTCCGGCCAATTCAGTTTCCAGTCGCTGACCGGGGCGTAGAGCGCGGCGGTGGCGTCCGGATCGCCTGCACCGATTCGGCGCAGCAACTCCTCGACGACGGTGCGGGTGGCGATCGTCCCGAGATCGTTCATACCTGCCACCATGCCCGCACCGATGTGCCCCGTCGATTACCTCCGACGTAATAATGTTCGCCGGTTGCGCCGCACAGGTTCTCGTGTATCGACAGCGCGGAGGTACTTCTACAATCCGTGCGTGACGCTCACCCTCGCCGATCTGGTCGGCTACACCGACCGCGACCTCGACACCGACCTGGCGCGTTGGTTCCCCGCTACCGAAGCCGTCCAGCTTCCCGAGCAGACCCGACCGGTGGAACCATTTCTCACGCGCCTGGCTCCCACGGACGCGGCGGCGCTGGCCGCATTCGACCGCCGGGTGCGGTCAGGCCTGCTACCACAGTTCTTGGACATCTTCGACTGGTCCTACGGGTTCGATTTCGCCGGAAACGACTGCGGCATCATCGATTCGGACTACACGACCGAGCTGACCGACGACGATATCTACTCGATCGGCGCGGACGGCGGCGGCAATCTGTATGTCGTACTCACCAACGGCCAAGTGGCCGTGTGGTTTCATGAGGAGGAGGTGCTCGAAGGCGGCACCCGTTTCGACAACCTCGATGTCTTCCTCTGGTCGTTCGTGCGCTATCGCGCGGTACGCGCTGGGAAACTCGACCGCTCTGCCGTAGCGGCAGACTTCCTGGCGCTCGGCCAGGACGGCGCACTCGAACCGGAACTCGGCCTGCTGCGCCTCATGAAGTAGGACGCCTTCAGCACTCGATATCGACACGACCGATCAGCTGATCCGCCGCAAATTCGACGAGCTGCTGCGTGACCCGCGTCTCGTGCCCGCGGAGCAGGCCGGACTGCCACACCAGCGAGACCAGTTCCGCAGCGAACTCCAGACGATCGCCATGGTATAGACCTGAAACACCAGCGGCCCGCGAACAACATCTACACCGGCCGCATCCAGCCGCTCGAAGCACCGATCAACCGCTGGGGCCAGGAAACCGGGATACGCCCCTCGCAGTAGGCGCGGTCTGAATATGGAAGGAACTCCCTTCCATATTCAATCTATAGCGCACCCGGGGGCTTGCGGCAAGACCCCGGTCGTACCGCAGAATCACTGGCCGTAGCCAGAACCTGCGGAAATGGGAGTCGCGAATTGCGTGAGTTGCGGTCGACGTATGGGTCGCGCGGGGATGTCCGCGACCAGGCCATCGGCGACCAGCCGGGGTCGGCGACGGATACGGTCCTTGACCCGTGGCAGGAGACGCCTGATCTCGACGTCGTACAGACCGTCGCGTGGAGCCTGCCGGATGAACGCCCGCTCCCGGCCGAGTTGGAAGCCGGCGCACCACCGGTGTGTGTGAGCCCGTCGAGCCAAGAAATGGAGGGACATGTGACGACTCGGGGGTATGAAGACGAGTTGCAGTCCGAGCGAAGCTACGTTGCCGGGCTCTACACGCGGCTCGATGCCGAACGCGCGCGAGTGAAGGGAAAGTACACCGCGGCGCTGCGGGGAACCGGCGGGACACCCATGGAACGGGATGTCGAGGTGCGCACGCTCGCCAGGGCGGCGAAGCGGCTGGACGTGGCTGACAACGGGCTGTGTTTCGGCAGGTTGGACACCGTTTCGGGCGAACATTCCTACATCGGCCGGATCGGCATCTTCGACGAGGAGAACGAGTACGAGCCGCTGTTGCTCGATTGGCGGGCACCGGCGTCGCGGGCGTTCTATGTCGCCACCGCCGCGACTCCCGAGAACATGCGTCGACGTCGCCAGTTTCACTCGCACGGACGTCGAGTTGTCGACTTCACCGATGAGGTGCTCGGCCGTCCGAGTGATGGCGAGCGCGGGGACGCGGCCTTGCTCGCGGCGGTCAATGCACCGCGCGGTGCTGGGATGCGCGACATCGTGGCGACGATCCAGGCCGAACAGGACCAGATCATCCGGCTCGATCACCCGGGTGTGCTGGTGATCGAGGGTGGCCCGGGCACCGGGAAGACCGTGGTGGCGCTGCACCGCGTCGCGTACCTGCTCTACACCCAGCGGGAGCGGATGGAACGTCACGGTGTGCTCGTGGTCGGGCCGAATCCGGCGTTCCTCAACCACATCGGCCGCGTGCTGCCGTCGCTGGGCGAGACGAATGTCGTGTTCATGACCACTGGCGATCTGCTGCCCGGTTTGCGCGTCACCGCCGAGGACGCCCCGGATGCCGCGCGGTTCAAGGGATCGCTGAAGATCCTGGACGTGCTCGCGGCGGCGATCGCCGATCGGCAGCGGGTGCCGGAACATCCGGTGCCAATCGAACTGCAGGACGTCACGGTGCGAATCGACACCGAGACCGCGGAGTGGGCGAGGGAGGAGGCACGGGCGAGCGGACTGCCGCACAACGAGGCCCGTGCGGTGTTCAGCGAGATCGTCACCTATGTACTCACCGAACGGGCGATAGCCCGGATCGGCCGGGGGTGGCTGACCAGGAAGGACCGCGAAGCATGGGAGAATCTGCGGACCGACCTGCTCGCCGAACTCGCCGACAACGACCAGTTCACCGCCGCGCTCGATGAACTCTGGCCGATCATGACGCCGGAAACATTTCTGGCACAGCTGTATTCGTCCGCTGAACGGTTGCGTGCGTCTGGCGCCGACCAGTCCCTGTGGCGCGTCGATGGCGAAGTATGGACGGTGTCGGACGTACCGCTGCTCGACGAACTGGTCGACCTGCTGGGCCGCGACAAGGCAGCCGACGAGGCCGCCGCACGCGCCGCCGAGCGGGAACGCAAGGCCGAGGCCGAGTACGCCGCAGGCGTGTTCGACACTCTCATCAAGCGCGAGGACCTGAACGACGACATCGGCCTGCTCGCCCAGGACATGCTCTACGCCGAGGACCTCGCCGATCGCTTCCTCGAGCGCGACACCCGTGAACTCGTCGAACGCGCTGCCGCGGACCGGGATTGGACTTATCGACACGTCGTGGTCGACGAAGCCCAGGAGCTGTCCGAAATGGACTGGCGGGTCCTGATGCGCCGCTGCCCGGGCCGATCCTTCACGGTGGTAGGCGATCTCGCGCAACGTAGGTCGGTGGCCGGAGCGACATCGTGGGACACGATGTTCGAGCCGTACGTGCCTGGTCGCTGGGTCTATCGGTCGCTGTCGGTGAACTACCGCACCCCGGCGGAGATCATGACCGTTGCCGCCGCGGTGCTCGCCGAGTTCGCACCGGAAGTCCAGCCACCGGAGTCGGTCCGCGCGTGCGGCGTCCAGCCCTGGTCCAGGCAGGTGACCGAGGACGAATTACCCAATGCCATAGCGGAATTCGTACGTGACGAAGCGGGTCGCGAAGGCACCAGCATCGTGATCGGGCCACCGGGTGTGCCGGGCACGGTGCCTGCCTCGGAGACGAAGGGCCTGGAATTCGACGCCGTCCTGGTCGTGGAACCGGAACGAATCCTCGCCGAGGGCCCACGCGGCGCAGCCGAACTCTACGTCGCTCTGACCCGCGCCACCCAACGTCTCGGTGTCCTGCATCAGGGTCCATTGCCGCAGGCCCTCACCGGACTCGCCGTACCTGCCCGGGCCGGGAATCAACCGTTGACGTAACGATTCGCGGAGACAGCTGCCGTCCGCCCACGTGTGAAACGGGTTTCCCGTCAACGGGTCGTTGCGGGAACCTCGGGTGAGGGTTTGTCGATGGCAGAGTGGGGGTGCTGGGCATCGTCTTGGGCTCCCACGACGACTGTGATCACGAGGATGAACGCGATCAGTGCGCAACCGGTTCGGGTGAAATGGAACAGTTCCCAACGTCGCAGGATGTCGGTGTAGTCGCTGGGTGGCGTCCCTACGGCCCAGCGTTTGATCTGCTGGTTGATCGGTACGTTTCCGAAGCGGGTCACCAGGAATGAGATGAACGTCAGTGCTGAGGCGCCCGCCGCGATCCACCGCGGCCATGACTTCGACCGTACCGCCAGAATCAGCGTGCTCAGGACGGCGAGACCCATCAGTGACTGCATCACCGGGCCGTTGACGCGCATCAGCGCGGTATGAAAAGTGAACCGAACATCAAGGGGCACTTCGCGAAACGCGTACAGCACGTTCACCGCGCCGTAGCCGAACGCACCGGCGAGCAGGCCGGGGAACAGCAGCGCCGCGGCCCGGACGGATTTCGACAACATCGGAACTCCCATCTCAGATCGCAACATCAAGTTGCGATATCGTCAGCATGCCTGCCGTACGCCGATATCGCAACAAGGAGTTGCAATGACCGCACCCCTCGGACGCGGACCGAAGGTTCGCGCCGCCGTGCTCGCCGCGACCGTCGACGAGTTGAGCGAGCACGGGTACGCCGCGTTCACCGTCGAGAACGTCGCGCAGCGTGCCGGTGTGCACAAAACCACCGTCTACCGGCGATGGGCCGACCGGGACGAACTGATCGCCGACGCACTGGCCGACAGCGTCGAAGCGGAAATCCCCATCCCCGATACGGGTTCGGTCGAGGACGACCTTCGCGCGCTGGCGCGCAGTCTGGTCGCGTGGATCAGCAGCCCGTCCGGCCGGGCGGTCCTCGCTGTCATGCTGTCCAACGTCGCACCGCCCGATCCGACCCGCCATGCCTTCCGTGACCGCATCCGCAAGGCGCTGCCGGTCGTGACGCGCGCGGTCGAACGCGGTGAACTCCCCGCTGGCACAAACCCCGCCGAGCTGATCAAAACTCTTGTGGCACCGATCTATTTCCGCGTGCTGATCACCCGTGAGTCGGTGGACCACAGCACCGCCGACGCGGCCGCTGCAGTGGCTTTGACCGCGGCGCGCGCCGGTCTGTTCGGCTGAGCCTGTGAGGCAGGCGGATTCGAGTCATCCTCGCTCGGCTCCATCCGGCCAGACGATCTCCACCGGCACGCCACGGGCTCGCGCCAGCGCGACCACCGTGCCGGTCCCGCCTTTACCGCCGGTCCCGCCATCCCATACCGCGACGAGCCGATCGCAGGATGACAGCATGGCTTCGTTGGCGGCCTCGTAGGCTTCGCGCCCGGCGTCGTCGAAGTCCATGATGCGCACGGTTTCGGCGCGTGCGATCAGCTCGTCGAACAACTCCGCGTGGTCGGGTTTCACCTTCCGCTGTCGATAATTCGTCGACGGCAGCACTACTTCCAGCCGCCCACCGGCATCGAGCACGGCCCGGGCGAATACCGAGTCAGCGCCGCGCGCAATGCAGCTGACACCCACCAGATCGTCGGGGTGTCCTTGTCTGGCAAGGACTTTCCTGATCTCGTCGTACACGAACGGAATCGTGTCGGCCGTGATATTCATATGTCCGGTGACACCGATGCGAGCCATGGGAACTTTCTATACCGCCACCGGAGGTCGCATCCGGGCGCGGTCGGGCAATAACGCCGATTCGTGACGTAAACCTCGACCAACACGGACTGGGCTGCCCGGTCAGAGCCCGTAATGGCTGATGCCGATATCCCATCGGCCGCTGTTATCGGTGGTGTTGTCGTCGTTCTGGGCAAGCCAAAGTGAGGTATCGGGGCCGTGGTAGGTAACGCACCCACTATCGTCGCCGATCCAGAACGCCTGCTCGGTGGCGACGAAGTATCCGTAAAAGCCGTATTCGGGGAAATCGGCATTGCCCCAGAAAGTGGAAAGCCGTGCGGAATCGCTGCCGGATGGCCCGAAAGACGGCCCCCACGGCCACGAATCGACCTTGATCGACCCACTTGCACGCAGCCGCACGACATCTCCGTCACGGACCGGCATACTGTCGTGCCACGGGTCGCCATAGGAAATGGGCCGGCCGTTGACCACAGCGAGCGGATCCGGCGTCACGTAGGTGCTGATCTGGTTACCGTGACACAGCTGCAGGGAAAGTGCTGTTCCGGCGTACGCGGACCCGCCGCTGATCGCGGCCGTAGCTGCCGCCGCGAGTGCGGTCACGACGGCTATCGCAAAATGTCTTTTCATGGAATCTTCTCGAGGTCAGTAGTGCGGCGCGTAGCCTTCGACACGGATGAGCACATAGCCTGCGCTGTAAGCGGAGTCGATGGTGGTCTGATCGACTGCGATGATGTTGTCCTGGCGCGCTTCGCTCCAGAACTGGTACAGCGGGCTTGTACCGGGTTCCTGGCTGGTGTTGATATATCCCTGAATACCGATGTAGGTGTATCCGGCGCTGTAGGCGGAATCGATACCTACCTGTGTCGCTGTGCTGAAGTTGTCCTGGCGGCTGTTGCTCCAGAACAGGTGCAGCGGTACGGTTCCCGGCTGCTGGGTCTCGTAGACGAATGCTTCCTTGCGGATGGGCAGGTAATCGGCGGCGGTGGCGCTGTTTTCGTCGTTACGGTTGCCGGTGGTGAAGTTATCGCCGCGTTCCGGATTCCACCATGTGTAAAGCGGGTACAGCGACAGTACGTCCGCGTGCGCGGCGGGTGCAGCAGCGAGAGTAGTCCCGGCGATTCCCGCAGCAGCCAATAGCGTAGCTGCCGAGATCATGAGGCGCTGACGACGAAACCGTGCATTTTCGCGCGCCGCCGACACCGACCCCATCCATACCATCCGTCGCATCATGATTGTCCCCTGTTCGAGTCTCCCGACACCGCTGCTGCCGAGCCCCATTGCCTCGAAAGCGTCTGTCGGCCAGCTGATTACGTGTAGTAAACGGTAGTTTCCGCGCCGCGTCTGCTGCTATACGCAGACTTGCGTATGGCGATCCGGCTTTTCGGCTGATATGCGAGATCTGTTGGTGCACAATGCAGGAGTGAGCGATCGGCCGGGTGGGGACGCCAAGAAGATTCACGATCTAGCGCTGGAGATCATCACCGAGAAACAGCCGGTGCGGATCTGGCCGCTATTGATGCAGAGGTTGACCGCTGACCTACCGTGTGATTTGGCTGTCCTGGTCGACCTGAACTGGGAAGCCGGCACAGGTCACGCGCTCACCGGTTCCCCGGACTGGTTGTACGAGGCCCCGCTGGACGCACTCATCCACGCGCACATGCGATCTCATCCCTTGCTGCGGCACTACGCACACACTCGGGACATGACACCGCTGAGCATGGACGAGGTCGCCGACGACCGCTGGTGGAAAGGGGAGGGGTATCGAGCGGGTAAGGACGCGATCGGCATCGACCGCCAGCTCGCTTTGCCGCTGTCCGCGGGGCCGGGCAAAATACGCAGTGTCATCATGAGCCGCAGCGGTCTCGGATTCAGCGATCGCGACCTCGAATACGCTGTGCTCGCCAGATCATTGCTCGATACCGTCGAAGCCCACGAGGCAGCGGTCATTACCGGCACGGGACCGGGGGACCCCGCCGAACACAAGATCACGCCACGTGAACTCGCGGTCCTGACTCTGCTATGCGATGGGCTGACCGCTCGCGCCATCGGCACCAGACTCGCGATTACCCCGGCGACCGTGTCCAAGCACACCGAGAACATCTACCGCAAGCTCGGTGTGCGCGACCGCATTTCGGCACTGCGCAAAGCGCACAGTCTCGGCCTCGTCCCCGCCCCACCCCGCCAAGGTTAGCTATTCGATTCTGGCGGTGTCGGGCCGCAAGCCCCCGCATCGGCAGGCGCAGCGCGACTGCACGGAAACCTCTGCGGCCGTGAGCTTTCGGGCGATCAGGAGTCCAAGCGGTCCTGGTAGACCATGGCGAGATTGCGCAGCGCACTGGCCCCGTCTCCGATGAAGCTGGAACCGTGCATGATCGCCAGCGTGGTGGGTTCCAACTCCGCCAGCCGATTCAGCGTGGCGGGCACGGCGGGCCCCAACGAAGTGGCGTGGAAGACATCCTCCGCGACGGCCGCCTGCTCGACCAGGTCGGAATCGGTCAGTGCCGGGCCACTTCCCAGCTGGGTCATCAGGTCACCGCAGAACAGCACGCCAGTGGTCTCCTCGTACAGTACGCGCGCCTCCCAGTTGTGCGGTGCGTGCGGAGTATCCAGGTGCCGTACTCGACGGTTACCGAGATCGATGACCTCACCGTCGGCCAACCGGCGCGGCAGCCGATCCGCCATATCGTCGATCGAGACGAGACAGCCGAGCTCACCGTGCGCCACCTGCGCATGCGGTGCGGCAGCGAGGAAGAGGTTCATCGCCCCGCATTCGTCCGCTTCCACATGACCGAAGGTGATCCAACGTAGCCGTTCCACCGGCATGATCCGCGCGATTTCCGCGGACACCAGCGGGAACAATGCACGCATGCCGGCGTGGAACAACAACGGTTCCTCGGCATCGATGAGGAACTGGTTGAAGGTGAAGCCGGTCGGCCCCACCTCGGGAATGAAGGTAGAGATGCGGTAGATATCTTCGGCGATCTCGTCGGTATGGGTTTCCATGAAACCTCCCTACTTGTGCCGTCCCCGCCATTTTCCTCGCCGACACGCTTCCGCACACCGAATTCGCAGGCTCCTACCGATCTTGTCGGCTCGGATGAGAATGGATCAGACGACGACGTCATAGGTCATGCAGGTCGCCGTCGATGTCGGGGTCACGCTGCGCTGCACCAGCGTGTGCGGGCGCCGCCGGTGAACAGATCGAGCAGTCGGCCCAGAACGACCGCGCCCGCACGGGCTGTCGCCGGAATCCACCCGCCTAACCACGGTGTCGCGACGTCGATGCCACCAGATAATTCGGTAGGCCCATTACTTGTCTGCTGGATATGGTCGGCAGACCCGCGGCATTTGCGGCAGCACAAGCGGACATGAGGGGGTGACGTGATAGACGTGCAGGTGCTCAGCCCCGACGACTGGCCGATATGGCGTCAGCTCCGCCGACAGGCTCTGCGGGACGCACCGGAGGCGTTCGGCTCGACACTCGCCGACTGGAGTGGTCCCGGTGACGACGAAGCGCGGTGGCGTGCGCGGCTAGCCGGCGTGGCGTTCAACGTGATCATCCGGTGGCGCGGAGTTGCGGCGGGCATGGTCAGTGCAGACACGGCGGACACCGGCAGGATCGAACTCATGTCGATGTGGGTCGCGCCGTTCGCCCGCGGCCGAGGGGTCGGCGACGCAGCGATCCGTGCAGTGCTGCACTGGGCAAACGGCCGAGAGGTCGGCCTGTCGGTCAAAGTCGACAACCAGGCCGCAATTCGCCTGTATCGACGTCACGGATTCGCCGACGCGGGTTGTTCACCTGGCGACACCGCCAGCGGGCGCATGCTGAGGCCGGCAGGTATGAACTGCCCGATACGTGGTGATGCCAGGTAGACGATTGCGGATCCGACGTTGTCCGCAGTGGCGAGGCCGAATACCGAATCAGTGGGCGTGTCAGGTTGGCGTCAGGTTGGTATCAGCCGGCCTGGCGACAGTATTCACGTGAACAGCACAGCAATTGCAGTTTCCGGGTCGTGGAAGCCTTACGGGGACAAGACGATCCTCGATCGCATCGATCCGACTATCGGTGCTGGCCCCTACCCGATGCTGCGCACGGAATGGGTCGACCGACTCGCCCGCGTGATGCGATATCTGGGCGGCGATCACGCCTTCGCCCAGCTGATCCGCTTCGCCCTGGTCGGTGGGTCCAGCAACCTTGCCTACATCCTGCTGTTCATGGCCATGAACGGGACCGGCCCGCTGGTCGCCAATATCGCCGGCTCGATCGTCAGCACGGTGATAGCGAACGAACTGCACCGGCAGCTCACCTTCCACGCGGCCGGACGGGTCGGCTGGTTCACCGCACAGTGGGAAGGCGGCGGGCTGGCGCTGATCGGCCTGTTGATCAGCACGGCAGCGCTGGCAGGTCTCGAATTCTGGGCACCCGGCCTCGGTGAGATCGCGCAGATCTGCGCCGTGATCGCCATCATGGCGACGGTCGGCGTCATGCGGTTTCTGGCACTGCGCGGATTCGTCTTCGAGCACAGGCCATCCGATCAGTCGCAGGCAGCGCGTTGATCAGCACGTTTCGGGTACGGCAGCGGAAGGGATTGACCCTGACCCTGCGTCAGGGTTGGAGTCTTGTCACATGACGAATGACATCACTTCCACGACTCGGCTCGCGCCGCCGATCGGCGGATTCCAGGAGATCGACGGCCGCCGTGTTTTCGTGCATCGGTCGGGTAGCGGCGGACCGGCCGTCGTGTTCCTGCCCGGCGCGAGCGCGGTCGGTCTGGACTACTTCGATGTCCAGCAACAGGTTTCGCAATTCACCACCGCTGTCGTCTACGACCGTGGCGGCACGGGCTACAGCGATTCCCTGGCCCTGCCGCGCACTGCCGCCGCGGTCGCCACGGAACTGCGCGAGCTGCTGCGCGCCCAGAACGTCACCGCTCCCTATGTTCTCGCGGCACACTCCCTCGGCGGCTTCTACGCGCATCGGTTCGCGCAGTTGTACCCGCAGGACGTGGCGGGACTGGTCTGCTTGGACGTCCTGCACCGGGACTGGGACGACTTCATGCCTCCCACAGCGAGTCTGGCCGCCTTCGAGCAGATGGGACCTGATCCGGAGCAGCTCCGAAAGATGCGCCCGGCCCTGCGCGAGATACACGCCGAGTTGCTCGCGGACTACCCGGAGCACATACGGCAACCACTGATCGATGCCAAGGTGAGCGACGAATGGATGCAGGTCGGCATCGCCGAGCGTGCCACCTTGACCGACCTCGCCACCGAACTGCGAGCGGGGCCGAGCATCCCTGACGTCCCGGTGGTCGCGCTCACCGTGGTGGGCAACGACCCCACCCAGCAGGCGCTGACCTCGCAGGAGATGAACGACGCCAAGACGAGAATGGACGCGGCCCTGGTGAGCGGGGTCTCGCAGGGGCAACAACGCATCCTCTCCGACACCCTCCACCACCGGCTCTGCTTCGACCGCCCCGATGCCGTGGTCCAGGCGATCCGCGAGGTCGTGGAGAAGGTAGCGGGCCACTGATTCCACCCACCCTGCCAGCTACGCAAGCTCCGCCGACGTGTCATCCCCCTAGACTCGGCACGACCATGCCCGACGACGACAGGGGAACGGTGCTGACCATCGGCCGGCTCGCGGCGACCGCAGGCGTGACCGTGCGCGCCGTCCGTCACTACCACCACGTCGGCCTGTTGCCCGAGCCCGAGCGCGATGCCTCGGGCTACCGCCGCTACAGCGCGCAAGCCGCAGTGGACCTCATCCGGATCAGGACGCTCGCCGACGCCGGTGTTCCGCTTGCCCGTATCGATGCGCTGCTCCATGCGCAGCCGACCGAATTCGCCGCGGCCATCGCCGATATCGACGTCGAATTGCAGCGCAAGATCGACCAGCTCACCGAATACCGCAGCCGCATCGCCGATTTGGCAAGCGGTGAAAGCCTTGTCCTGCCCCCCGATGTGGTCGCCATCCTGAACCGGATGCGTAGCCTCGGCGTCAGCGAACAGCGGGTACGACTCGAGCGCGACTCGTGGATCCTGCTGCAGGCTCTGGACCCGCAGGCCATGCCGCAGCGGATACGGGACAAGACCGCAGGCCTCGACGACCCCGAGACGACGCGCCTCTACCTGGCCTGCGATCGAGCAGTCGGCTGGGATCCGCACGATCCACGCCTGGACCGGCTCATCGACGACCTGGACGCGTGGGAGATCGAACACGAACGAGACAGCAGCCGACCAGAGAGCCTGCAGCTGATCTCTTCCCGGATCTCCGAGGCGTCACCGGCATGGCAACGCATCATCGATGCGCTCGCCCACCGCGCCGAGCGGCGCCGAACCGCCGGGCACCACAGCTGAAGCCGGCACCGTGGTCGAAGCTATGGTGACGGAGGCAGTCCGGCCGCGTTGCGCATCGCCGCGCGGCCACGTTGGGCGGCGGATCCGTCGGCGAGCAGTTGGATTTCCTGGTTGACCGCCATGGAGATGCCGATGAGTACGGTGGCGACCTCGTCCGGGGGGCGATGCGAAGCGGACGTTTCGTCTTGTGCCGCAGCGATTTCGGCGGTGAGAAAGGCGCGCCAGCCGGCAACGACGTCACGCAGCCGGTCTCGCAACATTCCGGGCCGCCCGTCGAGTTCGGTCGACGCCGCGGTGACGAAACACCCTCCGGGAAAAGGGCATTCGGCCAGGTAATCGATCCAGGCATCGATCAGGTGTGCCAGGCGGGCCGCGCCGGGAGACATCGCCGTCAGTGGGGCGATAACTGCTGTCCGAAAGATTTGGCCGGCCTGTTCGAGTGCGGCGTTCTGCAGGTTTTCGCGAGATCCGAAGGGGCCGATGACACCTGCCTTGCTCATTGCGAGCCGGTCGGCGAGTGACCCGATCGTGAGACCTTCCAAACCGATGCATGACGCCTCCTCGATCGCGGTCTGCACGATTCGATCCCGGGTGCGGGCCGCTTCGGCGAATGAGCTGCGTGGAGACATCAACCCATCATAGCGTTCGATCGTTCGCTATTCTTATGGCGAACGATCGAACGCTAAAGGGAGAGTGTGCTGATGAGTGATCTGCTACGACTCGACGCGACGGCCTTGGCGCTGATCGCACACGATGTGTCCACTGTTTCCGATGCGGACATGGCCGCGCCGACTCCGTGTGCGGGCTGGACCGTCGCGGACCTCATGAGTCACATGAACGAACGCCACGAGGCTGTCATCGAGTCTGTATTGGCGCCGATCGACGACCACTCCGGCAATCCCCGCGACGATTTCGCGCGTACAGCCGCACGGTGGGTGGTCGCGATGGAACAGACCGGCGATGTCGTGAACCTGCCGCAGCGCGGCCCGCTGGCGACTGACACAGTGCTGTCGGTCCATTTCGTCGACATGCTCGTGCACCGCTGGGACCTGTCCCGTGCGCTGTCGCGCCCCTGCCCGGTCCCCGACCGTCTCACCGCCCTCGCATTGCCGATTGCGCGGTCGATCACCGCGCCGGGCAGTGCGCTCAACGGCCCGGATGGCGTCTACCGGCCCCCGGTGGAGTCGGACCGACCGCTGCCCGCACTGGACGCCATCGCAGCTCTTCTCGGCCGCGATCCACACTGGGAGCGCCAACGGAATCGGCCAGAAATAGCGCTCCACTGAATCGGTTCGGAGATCGGAGATTTCAGAGGCGCCGGTCATGACGGCCTCGACGCGGCCAACAGCGAAACGATGTTCCTCGACATCGGAGCGCCAGGAGCCGGGGCTCGGCGGTTGACTCCTGTACTCCGGGCAGCGGGTCGGCGGCGCGCGGTCGTGGTCGTTGCGAGATAGGGTGTAGCTGCACGGTTTCCGGCTCCGGTGATCGTTGTTCAGTAAAGGGAGTCCGAGCGGATGGATCGCCGGAACAAGGTGATCAGCCGGCGCGGTGTGCTGCTGGCGGGCGCAGCCTCGATCGCGCTCACCGCAATGGCGCAGCCGCAGGCAGGGACGATCACTCGTAAGGTGTCAGCTGGCCCCGAGGAGCCCGGGAAGCGAGTTGACCTGGCGGAACAGGCGATCGTGCAGCGGCACGTGCGCCCGCTCTGGGGGCAGTCGGGGATGCGGTTGGGTGCGCTCGTCTGGCCGGCGTCCTTGCTGGACCAGTCCTTCGTGCGATGGTGTTACTGGTGGCAAGCCCACCTTCTCGACTGTGCGGTGGATGCCGCGTACCGCACCCGCACTCCCGAACGCATCGACCGGGTCGTCGCCCTCGCGCGCGGTATTCTGACCCGCAATCTCACCGGCTGGACCAACCGGTACTACGACGATATGTCGTGGCTGGTGCTGGCACTCGAACGTGCCGACCGGCTGCTCGGTGTCCGGTTCGGCGATGCCATCGGGGACTTGCGGGCCGCCTTGATCGATGGCTGGAACCCGGTCGTCGGTGCGGTGCCCTGGCGGTCCGGCGACGATTTCTACAACACCCCTGCGATCGGTCCGACCGGTATCGCGATGGCGCGTCTGGGTGAATTGTCCCGCGCCCGACAACTTGCCGATTTCCTCTACAACCGATTGCGCGATACCGACAGCGGCCTGATCCTCGACGGTGTCCATGAGCCCGGCGGACGAGTCGACCGGACCGTCCACACCTACAGTCAGGGCGTGACCATCGGGCTGGAAACCGAGTTGGCAGTGCGCACAGGCGAATCGAGCCATCACAGCCGCGTGGCAGCACTCGTCGCCGCAACCGAGGACCGGCTCACGGACGCTGGAGTGATCGCCGCGGCCTCCGGGAACGACTCCGGGCTGTTCATGGGCATCCTCGCCAGATATCTCGCCGAAGCCGCACTGGCCTTGGGCGACACCACCGCCGCGAATATCGTGCACGCTTCCGCGCGGGCGGCCTGGGAAAACCGCGCCGAGGTAGACGGGCTACCCCTGTTCGGTCCGGACTGGACCCGCGCGGTCGCGGTGCCGGAGCCTCCGGAAACCCTTCCCCCGCTCACACACTCGTCCGCCGCTTCGTCGGCCAACTTGAGCCGCGATCTCTCGGTACAGCTGAGCGGGTGGATGCTGCTCGAAGCGGATTACCAGCTCACCGCCGCGGGACACTGAGCCCACGGGAGCCGGGTGGGTCATCGAGCCGGATGCCATGCCCTGTCAACCAAAGTGAGGTCGACGGCCGACCGAACGCTCGCGCAGCGCGGCATGCGGGGATGAGCACGCCCCGACGCGGCTTCATGCCGGTCGTGTCATCAGCTGAGCGAGTTGCTTCGCCTGCGACGTTCTCAGTCTCACTTCGACCCGTTCCGGCTGCCGCGGATCGGTCGTCGCCGGGTCGTAGACGAAGCAGACTCGATCGGGTTGATCGAGTCTGAATTCGATTGCCGCCCATAGCGGGTGCGTCATCGGCACATCGATGTGTTTGAACCGGCCCGCCCACACCAATACCCGTCCGCCGACAGTGACAGCGATCGCGCCCGAGACCTCCCGCCGCTCCCATTCCACGAGACGACCGGATGGCCGAAAACCGCGACGAATGACCGAACCGCTCAGGCCTTCCTCGAAGAACACGGTGCCGCCGGAGGCGTCCAGCGACGCAAGCAGGTCCTCTGGTAAGAGCCCCGACCCGAACAGCAGCCGCCGCAGGGCATTCACTCGTCCAGCTCAACGAACGGATAGAGCCCACTCGGGCGGGATCTCTCGGGGTGGGCAGGCTTCAATCCGCACGCGAGAACACCGCCACCAGAAAGTCGGACTCGTCGGTAAAAGGACGTAGATCCCACGTCGATAGCAGCAAATCCACCGTAAGTCCGGCGTGCTCGGCGTCTGCCAGGAACTGCGGGAACTCGTAACCACGATCGGCGCCGAACCCCACAACCACCCGACCGGCTGGGGCGAGGTGGCGGGCGAACCCGGCCAGCACCGCCTCCCGGGTGGACGGCGCCAGAAATGTCATCACGTTGCCCGCGCAGACGATGACATCGAAGTCGCCGGCGATCCCACGGCCCGGCAAGTCCAGTTCGGCGAGATCACCGACTATCCAGGTCGGACCCGGATAGTCCTGCTCCGCCGCAGCGATCAACACCGGGTCGACGTCGACGCCGACCACGACGTGGCCGGCTCGGTGCAAGTAGGCACCCACACGCCCCGGACCGCACCCCGCATCCAGGACTCGGCCACTGCGGTCGAGCATCGCGTCGACCAGCCGCGCCTCCCCGACGATATCGGTGCCTTCGGCCGCCATTGCTCGGAACCGCTCCACGTACCACGTCGAATGCGCAGGGTCAGCAGCAGTGAGCTCTTCCCACTGGCTGGGGGTACGTCCGCTCATGGTCTGTTCCTCTTCGCTCGGGCCCGCCTCCGGTTCACTGTGCCACCGCCGTGCCGATAGTCAGCGCGCGGCCTGATGGTGCCCGCCGCCGGTGCAGCCCGCCCATCGACACCGGACCTGCGCAGGCCATTGCCAGGGTGGTGCGCTTGACCGGCCCGCGCTCAACCCCTGAGCTCACCTTCGGCCGTGCCGTCGTCGACGGGGCAGTCGGCTACGAGATCCGGATCTGCATCACCGATCCTCGGTCTGCGGTGGACATCCGATATCACACCGCAGTCCGATTCCGGCTCATACCAAGGGATTACATGGAATGAGAATCCGGTCGATAGCTTCGGTGTATCGAAATCGTCACCGTGCCCCGGACACACCGAGCAGCGGCCGCTTGATCAGATCTCCGATCGAGATCGACTGGTCGGCATCGAGCACGGGCACAGGTGGCATCTCCGACTCAGCTCTCAGGAAGATCTATGACGACACCGGCTCTGGCCCCACAGTCATTTCCATCGCGGCGCGGCGGCGCCGGCGGTGATTACGCCCGTCTGTTGCGCCGGATCTCCGACGCGGGACTGATGAACCGGCGTCCCGCCTACTACGCGGTCCGGCTCAGCCTCGTCGGGATTGCGTTCGCAGCTGGCTGGGCGGCGTTCGTCCTCGTCGGCGACTCGTGGTGGACGCTGCTGGTCGCGGCGTTCATGGCTGTGACGTTCGCTCAAATCGCCCTCGTCATGCATGATGTCGCGCACCGCCAAGTCTTCCGGCTACGGCAGCCGACGGAGGTCGTGGGCCGACTCGTCGGCAACGCCGGCATAGGCCTGGCCTACGGCTGGTGGCAGGACAAGCACACCCGGCATCACGCCAATCCGAACCACGAAGAACTCGACCCCGATGTCGCGCCCGACATTCTGGTCTGGTCACAACAGCAGGCACGGGCCAGTCGCGGTCTGCCTCGTCTCATCGGGAGGGCGCAGGCGTTCCTGTTCTTCCCCCTACTGACGCTGGAGGGCCTGAACCTCCATGTGGCCGGCGTACGTGCGCTCAGAAATCGATCGGTTAAATACCGCGGATTGGAGGGCGCGCTGCTCTTCGGCCACTTCGCCGCCTATCTGGCCGCATTGTTCGCGGTCCTGCCTGCCGACAAAGCCTTCGCGTTCCTCGCTGTCCACCAGGTGCTGTTCGGCCTGTACATGGGCTGCATCTTCGCCCCGAACCACAAGGGCATGCCAACCCTGACCGGCGACGACCGCCTCGACTACCTGCGCCGGCAGGTGCTGACCTCCCGCAACGTGCGAGGTGGCGTGCTGACCGACCTCGCTCTCGGCGGGCTCAACTATCAGATCGAGCACCACTTGTTCCCGAGCATGCCGACGCCGAATCTGCGTCACGCCACGGTGATCGTCCGGGACTACTGCGCCGAAATCGGCGTGCCTTACCACGAGACCGGGCTGATCTCCTCTTACCGCGAGGCACTGCGGCACATGCACCACGTCGGCGCGCCGCTGCGCACCACCGACCGACATCCGGTCGCCGGATGAACGTTTCCCGGCCGGGCAACGGCGACAATCTCGTATCCGTCATGTGTCAGGACTCTGCGATCTCGACCAGCTGCTTGCCGAGGTTGCGACCCTCGAAGACGGCACGCAACGCGCTCGGCGCGGATTCCAGTCCACTGCTGACGGTCTCGGCAATGGTGATCGCTCCCTGGGCCTGCCAGTTACGCAATGCCATGAAGGCTTCCGGAAAACGGTCGAGGTAGTCGAGGAAGATGAACCCTTCCATACGCGCCCGGTCCAGCGCCAGCCTCATATAGTTCCGCGGCCCACATGCCGGATCGGCGCCCTGATACCCGGAAGAGATGGCCCCGGCCAGGACTACACGCGCGCGACGGGCCAGGTGCGCCAGACCGTGCTCGAGGATACGGCCGCCCACACCGTCGAAGAAGACGTCGACGCCGTTTGGGGCAAGACGGGTCAAACAGGCATCGATATCGTCGTGTTTGTAGTCGAGGGCGGCATCCAGACCCGCATGCTCGGTGATCCAGGAGCACTTGTCCGGGCCGCCGGCGATACCGATGACCGTGCAGCCCAAAATCTTTGCGATCTGCCCCGCGATGGACCCGGTGACACCGGCCGCCGCCGAAACCAGCACCGTCTGGCCGGGCTCGGGACGGCCGATATCCGTCATACCGAAGTACGCGGTCAAACCCGGCGCTCCGAACAGACTCAGCATCGACGTAGGCGGCACACCGTCGGGCACCACGTTCAACCCGAACAACCCGCCCGCCGACCGGACGACATAATCCTGCCACCCCACCATTCCCGCGACCCAGCTACCCACTGGACAATCCGGATCGTTCGAGCGCACCACCTGCCCGACACCACTACCACGCATCACCGCGCCGACCGGCACGGCGTCAATATAGTTGTCAGCCTCATTGAGCCAGCCCCGCTGGGTGGGATCGATCCCCAGCCAATGCACCCGAATCAAGGCCTCACCCGGCCCCGGAACCGGCACCGGCACAGTCCGCAACTCGAAATCCGTGTCCCGCAGCGCCCCTACCGGCCGTCGCCCCAACACCCACTGCCTGTTCACCACATCCACCACCAGGCGATACTAGATCGCCTACACCTCGCCGCTCGCCCCCATTTACTCCCGCGCGAAAACGCGCGACATTCGGCAGATGCGGACGTTCGTCTATGCGCGATAGGCGGCATTACCGCGCACTCGAGTCGACTGAAGCTAGCTCGGGAGCTCGACATTGCGGGCCCCGCAGCCCAATGAGCAACGACTTAGAACATAGTCCATAAATAACGTGGCCAGCTGGGCGAACTCAGACCCGGCCGTGAACGTGTCCAAGCGGATTCGGCTCTGGTTCATCCGCCACGATCCAGCGACCGGTTGCCGGGACCGCGCACAGGACGAGAATCAGCAGGCTCACGATGATCGGAATGAACAAGAAGGTGAAACCTCTATTGAAGAGTTGTGCAACGCTCACGATCAGTGCCACCCCTGACGCGAGGATCAACAGGAAACGACCCGTTTTCATGTACGCCAGCAGAAGGAATCCACCGACCCACCAGGTCAGCCCGATGACGACGGCGGCGATCCCCATGACGATCAGGTCTGTGTTGTACTCGCCGATCTCGTGATATTCGCGGGCGTGATCTTCGATTCCGACGACCGTGTAGAGAACCCACATGATTCCGGTGATTCCGGTGAGTGGACCGAGGATCAGCGCGGTGATGGCTGCGGTGACGGCGGTCGCGCCGTGTGGGGCCGGCGTCGGTAACTCCGGTTGATCATGCGGATCTTTCACACCCGTTCCCCTCGTCGCTTCACGCGAACCTACCTCGCCGTGCCGGGAGCGGGCGATGCAGTGTTTCAGGTGTCTTGACGAGCAAGACGACATGGCCCATCGGCTGACCCGCTGGTGATTCCACTGAAGCCCAGACAACGCGCTGCATTCGGCAATATGGTGCGTCCGATCCGCAGCCGTGCGGTGCCCGAGATGGTCTCAGCCCGTTGATCTTCCGAGGGCCCGCGCTGGCCGCTTCGGTCAGCGCGGGTCGCGGCATGAGAGTGGTGCGCCGCGAGGCGCTTCGTCATATCCCCGGCGCAGCCGGGAAGGATTGGAGGGAGATCCTTGGGTCTGATGACTTACCCGGCGCCGAAAGGTTAACGGGGACAAGAGCATGTCAGGAAACCGGCGGCTGCGCCCAGGTATCGGGGGCGGTGCGTCGGGAGACCCGCGCGATAGGGCGAAAGCTGGATTGCCTGAAGCCCAATCTCCAGACGGTGCAAATGCCCGCCCGTCGGAAGTGATGCCTGATCACCGACGCCGTGTCCCGGGCCGGTCCCGCACTCTGGCCGGCTCGCCTTCCGGATGCGGAGCGATGTCCAGTGAGGACATTCAAGGAGATGAGTGGGCCGCCTACGTCGCGCTCGATACGTATGACGAAGACGAACGCGGGATCGCCTACGGGACGCGAGTCCTAGGGCGACGGAGTTGTCGTAGTAGTCGCCGGAATCACGCCCGGCCAGGGAGGACGGGAAAGCCGTCTGCAGGGCGAAGGACAACAGGTGACCGGGACATTCCAAGCAGTGGAAGGTATGCGAAATGCAGAGCGCCGAAACGGTATTGGGTGTCCTGAGTGAGCGCGGCAGCAAGGGGCTGCCGCTGGATGAGTTGTATCGGCAACTGTTCAATCCGCAGTTGTATCTGCTGGCCTACGGACGCATCTACGCCAACAAGGGAGCGATGACGCCCGGGGCCACCGCAGAAACCGTGGACGGTATGTCGCTGAACCGGATCGACCGCATCATCGATGCGGTGCGCCACGAGCGCTACCGGTTCAGCCCCGCACGAAGGGTCTGGATCCCCAAACGCAATGGGAAACTGCGCCCGCTGGGACTGCCGACCTGGTCGGACAAACTGCTCGGTGAGGTGATCCGGCTGCTGCTGGAAGCCTTTTACGAGCCACAGTTTTCCGGCCGTTCCCACGGGTTCCGGCCCGGCCGGGGCTGCCACACCGCTTTGAGCGAGGTGGCCGACACCTGGACCGGGACAACCTGGTTCGTCGAAGGCGATGTCGCCGACTGCTTCGGATCGCTGGATCATCAAGTGCTCCTTGCGATTTTGGCGGACAAGATCCACGACAACCGGTTCCTGCGGCTGATGCGAAACATGCTCGAGGCCGGATACCTCGAGGAATGGACATGGAACGCCACCTTGTCGGGTGCACCGCAAGGGGGCGTGGTTACGCCCCCAACGCAGTTGGCAACTTCTGCTTCGATGTCTCGCTGAGTTACCGGCGGCTGGAACTGATGCCTCGTGCCAATTCCTCTGTTCTGGAGCGGGATTGACATGTCGGGTAGTAGTTTTATGGCATGGCTGATGGTCGTGTTCGTGTGGGTGCGGTCGATTACGCGCGTCGGGTCAATGCCGCTGCCGACCTTCTCGCCACGGGGCTATCGGTCGCGGAAGTTGTTGCGGCACTGGCGGATCGGTTCGGCTGCTCGACGCGGCAAGCCCGCCGGTATGCCGGGCGGGCGGTGCGCGAGGGCCAGGTCACGGTTCCCGGCGAGTCGGTGGTTTTCACCGTCAAGCTGCCGGCGGTGCTGGCGGGGCGGGTCCGGGACCGGGCGCGGGCATCGCAGATCACGATCTCCGCCCTGGTGGCGCTTGCGTTGACGGAGTTCTTGGCGCGGGGCCCCGGACAGCTCCGTCGCAGGTGAACGAGCGGGCGGTCGAAGCGGAGTTCGTGTTCGACCGTCACGCGGCCACGGATATGTCGGTGGCCTACTCCATTCTGGTACCGCAACGACGGGCCCGCACCCTGCGAGCCGGTCAGGAAGGAATGACACCGCATGAGCAACGCGGTGATTTACGCCCGGGTGTCCTCGGCCCGGCAGAAGAAGGACGAGACGATCGGCTCCCAGATCGAGGCGCTGAAAGCGCACGCGCGAGACCTCGGGCTCGAGGTGCCTGAGCAGTGGATTTTCCGTGACGACGGGCATTCCGGGGCCACGCTGATCCGTCCGGCGCTCGAGCGGTTGCGGGATCTGATTGCGGGCGTCGATATCGATGTGGTGCTGTGCTATTCGCCGGACCGGCTCGCCCGTAAGTTCGCCTATCAGGCGCTGTTGATCGAGGAATTCACCCGCGCGGGCACCCGGGTCGAGTTCGTGCGTGGCCCGCGTGGCGACACCCCCGAGGACCAGCTGATGGTGCAGTTCCAGGGCATGTTCGCCGAATACGAGAAAGCCCAGATCATGGAACGGTATCGGCGCGGCAAGACCCACCGCGCCAAATCGGGTTCGGTCAACGTGCTCGGTGGCGCCCCGTTCGGCTACCGCTATCTGCGCAAAACCGACCACACTGGCGCGGTCTACGAGATCGCCGAGCATGAGTCCGCGCTGGTCGCGGAGATGTTTCGGCGTTACGCCGACGACGGGGCCTCCATCGCCGACCTGACGCGCTGGCTCACCGATACGGGCACCCCGACCCGCACGGGCAAGACCCGGTGGGATCGGTCGGTGGTGTGGGGCATGCTGCGTAACCCGGCCTATGCCGGTCGGGCGGTGTTCGGCAAGACGAAGGTCGTGCACGAATCGGCGGACCTGAACCGGGTGGCGCGGCTGCAGGGCCGCTCGACGCCGACCGCGTCGAAAACCGTGGACCGCCCGCGCGAGGAATGGATCGAGATCGCGGTCCCGGCGATCGTGTCGCAAGCAACCTTCGATCGGGTCGCCGCTCGGCTGGCCGAGAACAAACGCACCACAGGCCGCGGCCGAGGCCGGGGCCGCACCGAATCGTATCTGCTGCAAGGACTTTCAGCGTGTGACCGATGCGGCTACGGCTACTACCGGACCGCGACCCGCACCACGAACAAGAGGGTCTCCTACTACCGGTGCCTGGGCTCGGACAACTACCGCTACGAAGGCGGGCGGGTCTGTGACAACAAACCGGTCCGTGCGGACTACCTCGATACCGTGGTCTGGGACCACATCACCGGCCTGCTCGCTGACCCGACCCTGATCCGCACCGAGATCGACAAACGACTCGACACCGCGAAATCCTCGGATCCTGTTGTGGTGCAACGTAAACGGATCGATACCGCGCTGGCTAAAACCCGGTCCGGGATCGCCGCGATGATCGAAGCGTTCGGTGAGCAGCTGATCACCATCGACGAGCTGCGCTCCCGCATGCCCGGGCTGCGGGCGCGGGAATCCAGCCTGCGCAACCAGATCGGCGCCCTCGACGCCCAGCAAGCCGACCGCGAAGGCTACCTCGCCCTCGCCCACGACCTGGAAGGGTTCCTCACCCAGCTGCGCACCAGCGCTGAAACCGCGACCGTCGATGAACGCCGGCGTGTAGTGAAACTGCTGGTCAAAGATGTTCTCATCGGGCCGGAAAAGATCACCATCCGCCACCGCATCCCGCTGCGTGAACGCACCAGCGGCGGCAACCAGTCCGCAGCGGACTCCGACACGGAGGGTGAACATTGCCAACTGCGTTGGGGGCGTAATGTCGCCGATACTGTGCAATATCTATCTGCACAAACTCGACGAATTCGTCGAGCGCACGCTCATCCCTGAATATACAAGGGGGACAAGGAGAATGCGCAACGCCGAATACGAGCGGATCCGTCATCGGCTGGCGCGGGCCCGCAAACGCGGTGACCGAGACCGAGTGCGGCAGTTACGCACACAGCAGGCTCGCCTGCCCAGCGTCGACTGCCGAGATCCCGGCTATCGCCGACTGCGATACATCCGCTACGCCGACGACGTTCTGCTCGGATTCGCCGGACCGAAACACGAGGCCGAGGAAATCAAACAGCGACTGACCAGATTCATGCGCGAGGAACTCCGCTTGGATTTGTCGCAGGAGAAAACGCTGATCACCCACGCGCGGACCCGCGCGGCACGGTTCCTCGGATACGAGATCACCACCCAGACCGGCACTGGCGGCCGAAAGACCGCCGAAGGCGGCATCCGGCTGCGAGTGCCGATCCCGGTGATCAAATCCTCGTGCGCGACCTACCTGCGCGGCGGCAAACCCGCCGCACAGCGCGCCCTGCAGAACCTGCACGATCACGACATCGTTGCCGCGTTCGGGACGCGATACCGGGGCATCGTCAACTACTACCTGCTCGCCGCGGACGTCTATCGTCTGGAACGGGTGAGGTGGACGATGCAAACCTCGATGCTGAAAACGCTTGCAGGCAAGCACAAATCGTCGGTGGCCAAGATGGCGGTCCGTTATCGCGCCACCGCCGAAACCCTGGACGGGCCGCGCACCTGCTTCGAAGCGGCTCGGCACCGCGGCAACCGAAAACCCCAGGTCGCGAGGTTCGGAGGCATTCCCCTCTCCCGGCGAAAGACCGCGATCCTCCACGATCGCGTTCCCGGCCGAAATCCCCTGCCCCGCAAGGAGATCATCACCCGCCTCCAGCGGAGCATCTGCGAACTCTGCGGAACCCGTGGCGAAGTGCACATCCATCACGTCGCGAAACTGTCCGAGCTCGCGAAATCAGGCCCGCACCAACCGGAATGGGTCAAAATCATGGCAACCCGGCGCCGCAAGACCCTCGTCGTCTGCCCGCCCTGCCACGACCTGATCCACACCGGCCCGGTCCAGGCCACACCTCTCACAACATAGGTCACTGGAGAGCCGGATGCCGGGAAAGCTGGCACGTCCGGTTCGGCGGGAGGCCGTTCGGAAAAGGACCTGCAAACTGCAGGCACCTCGCTGCACGGCCTACCCAACCGTTTGCGGGCGCTCGTCTGTGTCGGCGCGGGTAGCCGCCGAAGCCGGAACGATGTTCACATTCGCGGTCGCGAATCCGGCCCGGTAATTCACGACGTTGCTGACCTATCGCTTCGGTTGTTGTTCATGCCGGTAGGTGGTTGGGGGAGTTGGGGACTGGGATTTCGAACTGCCAGGGGCCGGGAGGCCGGGGCGGGTGGCGGCCTGGGTGTGTACGTGCAGGTAGTCCGCACGGGAGAGGTCGAATGGCGCGGAGTTCGGGCACGATGAACACTCTTCAAGGCCTACCTCACGGCAAGCCAGATCGATGACACCTACCCGTGCAGCAGCCCGTGGGCGGCGTTGGCTTCGGCGCGGACGGCGGCCAGGACTCACTGGTGATCTCGATGACGGTGTCGACCCCATATCACGAGGCTGAGGATGTGCACTCCTCAGCTGCCTCGAGCAAGTACGATTGCGTGACTTCAGCCGTGCTATTGGGGAGCGAAATGGTGCACCGCGGGGAAGGGAAGATTAGTGGGAAACGGTAAGGATCGGAACCCGGATGCCCCAGAGGTAGTGCCACTTCACACGAACAAGGGTCCGTTGTTCGTGCCAATGGGGACGAAGTCCAAGCCGAAATTCGACCATCTCGACCCGCTAGGGGATGAGCTCAGCGTCATTCTGTCGTGTGTCGCGACCGTGTTGGTGAACATTGGATTAGATGCAGATGACTTAGGGCGTGCTCTTCAGCCATCGGCACAGTTGCGCCTCGATCTACTCGTCGAGGGAGATAAAGCACGAAGACATCTCCGCAGTGTTCTCGACAAAGCGAATAGCTCTCGTAGGCGAAGGTTCTCTGCGCGCCGCCTGCTGCGCTGTTCGGACCAGCTTCTTGCATGCGCTGCCCTCACCGGAAATATCGAAGACTTCGAGCTGGTCGAATCTGTGCTGACTGCCGCCGAATCAGCGGAATCCCGACCGGCGAAGCGATTGAGTTTGCTCGCTGGGCTTGCGCGGTGCGGCGAGGCCCGCGGCACCGCAAATGATGACCTGATACATTTTGGGTTGGCACTGGACCGGTGCGCCGAGATTTCCGAGTTGAGGACTACTATCAGAGTAGCCTGGGCGCCGGCGCGACGGCGAGCTGTTCGGAAAGCGATGATCCAGGCAAGCCTGACTGCGGCCACAGTTCACATCGCACTTTCCGAGCTGAATCCGGAGTTGGAACACGCTTCGCAGGCGAGAATACTATTAGAGTACGTACATGCACTGCTATTTCGACGCCAGATTCCAATTGGCGAGGATATCGCCATGGCCATGGTGCTCACTCGATCTCACAGGAAACTTGCCAGAGAGTATCTTATACTCGAAAGCTGCCTGGCATTCACCGTAGCGTCAGACTTGGAAGCTCTCGCCGAGACTGTACAACGCTCGTCGGTTGCCGCGACCAGATTGCCATCGAAGCCAGGAGGCGACCTGTTCTTGAGTGCCCACTTGATCCTGCTTCGCATGTTTTTGCTGCAAGTACAGCCAGTGATCCACGGGACCGAGGACGTCATTGTTCCGGGCGAGATCACCGAGACTCTTGCAAAAGCTCTTACTGTTACACCTCTTGCATCGGTCTCACAGCTTCGTGCACTCGCGTTGGCTGCCGATCTCTTCGATATCGCACATGGTGAAGGACCGGCTATAGTTGCGGGTGTGATCCGCCACCTCTGCTACCGGGAAGGGCTGAAGTCATCGCCCCGCGTCCGGCTCGAAATATTGATGAATTGGGCAGGGTCCGAAGAGGCGCGCGGCAATTGGAAAACTGCTGCCGAAGTCTACGGTATTGCGTTGTCGGTGTTGACGCAAATGACGGAAGGGCATCCGTTCGAGCCGCACCGGGAAAGACTTGTGGCACATGGCCGCCGCCTGCGGCCGCTAGCAGCCCATGCATTCGCGAGAATAGATGAATTCTGGCGTGCCATCGAGGTCGCCGAGGCGGGTCGGCTGACACTACTGGCGAACAAAGACGTCGCGTGGCTGCCGGACCTCGCACTCCTGGAAAAGCGGGGACGCGAGGACCTTGCATCGGAATTCCGCAAGGCAGAAAATACTCTGTTGGATCTGAGCCGACGCGTGGAGTTGTCGCAACTGTCTCGCAGCGGAATAGGTAAATTCACATCTTTCGAGGACCTACGAAAAATTGTCCAAAGCCGGGAAGAATCTATCAGCGCCATTCGCGCACTGCAAGGTTTCGAAGACTTTCCTTCCAAGCTTGATCCGATATCGGACATAAAAAGTATCGCCTCCACGCCCATAGTTTATTTGATACCAGGCGCCGTGAGTGGGAGTCTATTACTTGTGGACAGGAGTGGTTCACCCGTATGGCGTGAGCTCCCGGCGCTGACTTGGCAAGACGTTTGGGCGCGCGGCCTCGACTATTTGGAAGCTTACCGCGCTCACCTGAAGCATCCTCGGGACCAATCCAAGTTCGAAGCATGGGGTGAGGCGTTACTATCTATTACGCGATGGTTGTGGATTGCTGCAGTTGGGCCGATGATCGAAATCCTTGGCAACGAGCCCTTTGCTCGTATAGTCGCCATGGGAATCCTCAGCAATTTGCCCCTTCATGCCGCGTGGGAGCCGTCACCCGCTGGTTCCGATATACCTGGGCGATACGCAATCGACTCGCACGCTCTGAGTTATTTACCGAGCGCCAGCGCGCTGCGACGAATCGATACGGGCCACCGGAAGGTGCTGAGGCCGCTCGCAGTCAGCGATCCGTCGGATATGTCGGCTGGATCCCTCGGTTGGTCAACGCTTGAATTGTCGACTTTACGAGATCGTGTTGGCGATATCGATGAATTGAGTGGGTCGGATGCGACTCGAGAAGCATTGCGAGATAGGCTGCCTGGCCATAATTTGTTACACGTCTCGACGCATGGAGCCGCGTACGAGGATTTTCCCAGGAGAAGCGGCTTCCTGCTTGCCGGCGACCAGGCGGTCAGCGTGTCGGATCTTCGCGACTGGGATACCTCCGCACTCGATCTCGTAGTACTTTCGAGCTGCGAGAGCGCATTGATCGGCGGGCTGGCCCCCGACGAGATGATGAGTATGCCGGGGGCATTCTTCAGCTCTGCCGGCTGTCGAGTGGTAGGCACTCTCTGGCCTCCCGATCAGGAAGCAGCAGCGCGCTATTTTGAAATATTCTACCGCTGCTGGAATTTTGAACTGGATGTGATCAGCATTGCGCAAGGTATGCGGCAGGCAACCTTGGAAGTGCGCAGCATGTCGAGCAATGAGGGATTCCCATTCGAACATCCGGCTTTTTGGGCCCCCTACCTACTGGTCGGCTAATCTAAAAGAGAGGGTGCATGTAATATGCCCGACGACGAACGAGTGAAGATCTTATTCACCGAGTCCTTGCGACTCCTCGAGGCTCAGCAAAAGGATTTCGACCAAATTCGCGTCAGAGCATCGTACCTGCTCACCGCTATAACGATTTCCACAACATTTCTGGGCGGTAGCCTGATCCGCGTCGGAAAACTCTCCGCATTGGACTGGGCGGCATTGGTTGCGTTCATCATAGGACTTTTGCTCTGCGCATGGCTGGTGGCCGGACCTGCACGCGATTGGTATGTCGGATTCGACCCCGTCCTGGCCTACGAGAATTACTACGCCAAGCTCGATCCCCCGCTCACACGAGACGAGTTCTGCATCGAAATGTTGTATGCTACGGAGAAGGGTATGGATGTAAACGAAGGGAAGTTGAGAATCCGGCGATGGGCACTTGGCATAGCCGCGCTGGCGCTCGGCTTCGAGATCCTGTTCTGGTATCTCGGAATCAACCGGTTCGAAAGGATTGCTCAATCATGACAGGCGAGGAACCCGCACGCGAGAGTGCCGCCAATGACGTTCCGTCCACTCCTGAAGTGGCGCGGCGTCGCCCGAATTTGCCGCCAGTCGGTAAATGGACGACTAAGCATTCACGCAAAAACTCGAATAATGCCAACGAAGAGCAGCCCGAAACTGACATCAACTGAGATACTGGATAGGCGGCGACATTGGTTGCAGTTCCACTGCTGAGGAAAGAGTTCCGCCGCATGATTACCGCCCGAACTGAATTCGAATCCGTTCGGGTGGCGCGAAACCGTCGGTACATGCATCACGCCGACCGTCCACACCGAATCAAACGCACATCCTCACCTTCCATGTCGAATGTCCGCTATTCGGCAATACCGGATGTCTCGAGCCGCACCGCCGGGCACAGTTCGGCGTCGCCATGTTTGCCCTCTCTGCTGGTCGAGTTTGCCGATTCGGGCGTGGCGGAAACTCCAGGTCCGAGAGCTGCGGCACGATGGTGCGATGCACATAGACCTTTCCGGACGACGCGCATTGGTATCAGGATCCAGTCAGGGCATCGGGTTGGCTATTGCGACAGAACTGGCCCGGGCGGGGGCATCGGTGGTGGTCAACGGACGGGACCGCGACAAGACCGAGCGAGCCCGCGCGAGCATCACGAGCGAAGTGCGGGGCGCCGAGGTTACTGCCGTGGCAACCGATCTCGCCTCGGCAGACGGTGCGGCGACGCTGCGCGAGCAGGTCAACGATCTCGACATTCTCGTCAACAACCTCGGCATCTTCGGCGCCAAGCCGGTGCTCGAGATCGAGGACGACGAATGGCGGCGCTACTTCGAGGTCAACGTGCTGTCCGCGGTGCGGCTGATCCGAATGTACTTGCCAGGAATGATGGACCGCGGGTTCGGGCGAGTGATGAACATCGCCAGCGACTCAGCGGTCGTGACCCCGATCGAGATGGTTCATTACGGCACTACGAAGACTGCCTTGTTGGCGGTCACCCGTGGTTACGCGAAAGCGGCGGCGGGCACCGGCGTCACCGTCAACTCGGTGATGGCAGGGCCGACACGCACGCCAGGGGTCGAGGATTTCGTCCACGAGTTGGTGGGCGACGAATTGCCGTGGGATCAGGCCGAACACCAATTCATGATGGACCATCGTCCACACTCGCTGATCCAACGTCTGATCGAGCCGACCGAGATCGCGGCGATGATCGTTTACCTGAGCTCGGAATTCGCGTCGGCCACGACAGGCGGCGCCCTTCGAGTCGACGGCGGCTACATAGACTCCATCCTCCCCTAGACCATGTCTCACGTCGTTGTAGTTCGTTCGGGTGTCGTAACCGGTTGTGCTGCATGATGTCTGGTCGTGGTTGATGATCTATCGCTTCGGAGGGCATCGAGTCCAGCGAGCGCCTCGGCCGACGCCGCTGGGTCATCGAACGAACGATCTCCGCTGACCGGGTATCACCGGCTCAACATCCGCTACGACCGCAAGGCCACCCACTTCCTCGGCTTCCTCACCCTCGCCGCAGCCGTGACCGGCTACAAGAAACTCACGAAGGCGAAATCGACGACATGAGACACGGTCTGAGCAGAGTGGCATCCTGAAATCGGCAGATGCGGACGTTCGTCTACGCGCGATAGGCGGCATTACAAGTTGTTCGGAGCCCTCGGGGCTCGTGCTCATTCGTCGGATGGTGTGGTTTTCGCGTCGGGTGGAAACCGTTTGCGGGGAGGGTAGATCGGATCCGGGTGGTGTCCGAACAAGAAGTCGCGGAAGGTTCGCAGATATTCGTCCTGCTGCTGTTGATCGAGGAACGTGGTCGTGTTCGGGTCGAACCAATCGCTCGGTGTCGGACGTCGCGCGATCACGTAGTCGAGGGCTTCGCGCACCATGTCCCCATAGCTCGGCTCCTTGATGATGGCGAAGCGCAGTTCTGATGCGTAACGCCACATCTGATCGCCCAGATAGGTGTAGGGCATCTTGCCGACCGGCCACAGCAGACTATCGACATGCGGGATTTCGTCCCACCACTCCGGCAGTGGGTCGGGGCGCACGCTGGCCCCTGGCTCTGCGGGTGAATCCGTGAGGCGTTCCGGGCTGGAGGCGGGTGCGGCGGGATTTCGGCCGACGCCGCGGGGACGCCACATCGGCCCGGTCCAGAGGTTGCTGGGCGGATACCAGATGCCGCGCCACACGGGGACTCCGAGATGGGAAGGGTTCAGCGGGAGTTTCTCGGCGAGCGAGATGTCGACCGTGATGTGGCGCACGGGGGGTAGCTCTATGTCGTCGGGGAACAGATCCGCCACCATCGACAAGCAGTCCCGCTCGTCGAATCCGGTCACACCAACGCCCTGGCTCAACTGCGGCCAGGAAAGTCGTCTGCTCCCCAGATCGAATTCGATCCAGAACCGCCGCACCGTGGGCATACGCGCCCTCCTCCCATGGCCCCTACCGCCGAGCGCTTACCCACGATACCGACGTCCGATCGGTGCCCGCGACTCGATAATCCGCAGTTGAGTGCGTTCGTCTACCGGCGCCGCGGCCCGGATTCTGTTCGAACCGACCGGACCCGGCCACATCGAACTAGAACTCGGCCGCTCGCTCGAAGGCCGCGACGCCACACATCTGCGTTACCGCGTGATCCATGCACGAACTTCGAACATCACAGCCATGCTCGAATTCGATCCTCGTTCGTCCGGTCGAGATGAGCTCGGCTCGTTGATCTTTCAGAGCTCGAAGCACCCGGGCTCGGCCTCAGCTCGCGGCCGCCAGCACCCTCCACATCTTTCTGGTACGCGAGCGGACCTGCGGAGCCGCGTATTCGATTCGCCGGCGCGCTTCGTCAGCACTGATCCGCAGCAGGTCGGTCAACAGCTCCACGGTGTCCCGATAGCCGGTGTCTGCGGCGAGGCCACGACGCTCGGCTTCGGCGACGGCCGCGCGCATGGCAGCATCCAGTCGCCTCCGACGGCGTTCGGTTTCGACGAGGGTGCGCAGCAAGTCGACATCGGCCAGTTCGGGCCATCCTGGTGTTCGAGCATCCGGCGCCAGCGCGGTCGAATGTATGTTCACCCGCAGCAGCCTACCTCAAACATAGAACATATGTTCGATAACTCGACTTGCTTGCCATGCCCGAGTAGGTGTCACCGGATGAAGAACACGTTCCCTACGCCCGCTTGTGTGATTGCCGCGCCTCCCACAAGGTTGCCGATCGCATCGGCGCCGTTCATGAGAGTAATTTGCAGACCGAAGGTCTCTTGTCGTTGCCGTCCGGTTCGGCGGTCAGTATTCGTTCTTGATGACGAAGTAGGAGCCGCGAATCGTCCCGGCCAACTTCGACTTCTGCCTCGCGAACTTGAACGAGCCGAGTTCCTCGGGGACGTCCATCCCTTCGGAGAGTTTGAATCCGACCGCCCGCTTGTCGCTGCCGTCGACGGAATACATGACGTTGATGGCGAGCCCGTTCTCGTAGAAGACATAGGCGAAGCGAATATTCGCCACCTCGAACGCCGTGGCTTCCAGGGGCCGTGACGAGATGACGATGCCGCGTTCCTCTTCGAGGATCCGGCTCACCCAGTCGACGGTCGATTCGGCATCTCCCGCAGGTTCCACTGTGAAGTCGTGGCCGTACTTGTTCCTGAAATATCGGGCCTCGTTCGCCCGCAGGCCGGCGAGGGCATCCGCGACCGGCGACGATTCCAGGCCGACGGTCGATACGGTGGTGAAGTCCACGGTGTAGGACATGGCGAACTCCTCACAGAATTTGTCCGTTCAACTTCCTGAACCCGGGTATCCATCTCGTCCCGAGACGGCATGGCGAGGTTGAATCGAGCTGGACTCTACAACGCCGTGGGACCACCGCGTGGAGTGCGAAGCGGTCGAACGGACGTAAGCGGTGCTCATAGCGTGAGCCAGGCGGAGACGACCTGGTCGGCGCGGCGTGTCGCAAGGGTACCCACGTCCGATAATCGGCTATTTCCGGACGTTCGAGCGCCGACGCCGATACGGCAATGCGCAACGACGTTCGTGCGAAGCACTTGGCTCAACTAGGCCGGGGACATCCGTTGGAACCTGCTCGCAGACGGGGTCGACTTGGTCGACCGCGGTGAGATCATCGGCGCTGCAACGGTTGTGGCGGATTATCGGGCGTTCAGCCCGCCGATTGCGTGATCGCTCGCGCCGGTCGACGGAAGTGATTCATAGGCGTTCCCGGTCAGTTTGTAGGCAGGTCGCGGATAAGCACGTCGAATGTGGGTGCGTCGGGCCAGCTCGGCGTAAGGGTGCCTACCCGATACCAGCCCCAGTTGTGGTAGGTGGTGTAGGCGCGGGTGTTGTCGGGGCGGACGAGCAGTGTCGCGCGTTGTTCTGCTCGGTGGCCAAGGAGTTCGTCGTGGAGGGCATGGGCGATGCCTCGGCCGGTGAGCTCGGACCGCACCATGATTTCGCTGAGTGCGAATGTGCGGGAACCATTCTCGGCCGTGAAATCGGCTGCGTCGCCCTCGTCCAGTTGGAGACCACCCCACCATGCGGTGCTCTCTTGCAGCGGCCAGCCCCACGCCTGGCCGCATGCGCGCCCGTCGAGTTCCGCGATCACCAGCTCGAACCCGGCGGGCCGACTGGGGTCGGTGTATGCGTCGAAGCGGTGCATGAATGCCTCCGGTGCCTCGAATTTCTCGCCAGCTTCGATCGCATGAACGTAAGAACCGCGGAATATGTCCTCGATCTCCGTGCGTCGCTCGCGGGCCTGTTCGGCCGAAAGATGATGGAACTCCAGGGTTGTCGCCTTCTGGTCTGGATTCATGCGGTCGTGACCCTTCTCGCCAGATCGTCGAATCGTTGCCGGAATTCGTCGGAGTATCCCTCCACCGCACCTCGAACTGGCGCAAGGAGTTTGAGGGTGCGCGTGGAGGAGATCTCTCGCTCGAGATCGGCGATGACGGAAAGTCCCTGATCAGCAGCACCTTCGATATCTCCTGCATTTGCCAAAGCCGCCGCCCAGCCTGCTCGATAGTTCGCGGCGTTGCGGGCACCTGCCTGCTCCAGCGCGAGTCCAGCCGATACGGTTGCCGCCTTCGCCAAGTCGCCGAGGTCTCCGATACCGCGGGCTTCGTGACATCGGATCTCGGTGGTCGTGACGAACCGGAGCCACCGGGGGCACTCCCCAGGCGACTCGTGCTCGAACGCGAAATCCAGTTCACGCCAAGCAGTGGCAACGGCTTTGCCGAATCCGGTGCGGTCACCGAGGACGCCGTATGCCTGGGCTTCACGGATGGCCATCAACGCGTGGACGCGGCCTGGTGGGCGACCACGGCTCAGATCCCGCGCACGTCCGATGAGCCCGAGCGCGCGGTGCGGGTTCGCTTGGCCGGACCGTGACAGGGTGGTCGCCTGATGTGCGGCGTTCAAACATACGTGGACGGTTAGTTCTTCGTCGCCGGCTTGGTTGGCCAATGCGAACGCGTCGGCATAACAGCGGCGCGCGAGCGGGTGCATCTCGGAGTCGTACGCCAACCAACCGGCGATTGTCGCGAGCTCGCCCGCCGCGCGCATGAAAGCCTTGCCCGCTTGTTCTTCGAAGGCACATGTCTCCAAGACGGCCTTCGCTCGTTCGAGATCGTCTATGGCTGTCTGCAGCAGTGTTGTGCCACCCACGATCTGCTCGCGCTGGGCAATGTCCTCGACCTTCGCCGCGAGTCGGTGCGCGTCGGCAATTCCGATCCGACTCGGGAACGGGGCGGAATTCACGGCAGGGAGCGCAATCGCGTTCCCGAGCAGTACTCCGAACTCCCGGCGCTTCACTTCGTCGCTCTCGACTTCCCGTGCAATGGGCCCCATCGTCAGGCTATCGTCGGCAACCGCTGCCCGAAACCGTTGCGCCTGCTGATCATTTAGACGGGCAAGTTCGGAGTCCAGGTCCTGGGCAGACTTCCCTCGTACCGGGCGGGATACTGTCGCCTTCTCCCACTTCCTGATCGTCGGCGGCTCGTAGCCGACCTGCGCGGCGAACTCGTCTTGCGTCGGCCGCAGCGCCGCCGTGCGAAGGGCTTTCACCTCCACACCGGTCCACTTGCTGACGATCATGGCCACCCCTGTTTTCGCGTCCACAATGCTCGGTACCGAAAGCGTATTACTTGCGTGCGGTTTCGTGGCTGGGATCGAAGTGGCTGGTCGGCGACGCTTTATGGGCATCCGAGGTCTCGGGTGCGTCGACTGCAGTCAAGGGGAGGAATCGTGACGAATTCAGAACTGCCGCAGCGCTATCCGATTGTCGTGCCGCCAGTCGCGTACAGCGGTGCTACGGCCGATGTGGTCGAGCGGTTCGCGGATGCCGTTCGCGAGTGGGCCGGACACTCTGGGCGAACGGAGGGCCGAGGTATCGAGTCCACGGCAGCTGCGAATCGCGAGGCGGTGTGATGCGGCGAGATCGGTTGCGTACCACGCAAACTCCGGATGGTCGAAAGGTTGCGGTGTGGCAGTTGGTCGGGTGTTCCGTGCGGGTGTTGCGCGTGCAGTTCGCTGCGGAGTCGTTCGCTGCGTACTGCTTGCCGTCGCGCGCGCCGCTGACGGAAGAGCAAGCCGGAACGGTCATATTCGACCCGTATCCCGATTTGGCCGCCGCTCGGGAGTTGCTGCCCAAGCACAGTGATCTGTGGGACGTGCTTCGAGACGACTACTGGGCGGCGCTCATGAATTCGAAGGCCCTGCCGAACTCATCGGAGGCATAGGGCAGATGTCCGAGATGCCTCGGGGCGAGATCGCTCCGTCTGTGCGCGCATTGCTCGCCGCTTTTCACGAAGAAACCCATTTCAAGCTCGACCTCGCCCCCGTCGACAGCGCTCCGATCTACGAGCGCACGGCCGATGGCTGGTTGTGTCGAGTCGGCGAAGACGGCTGGCTCCTGGACGCCGGCTTGGACGAGAGCGACGCCATCGGGGGCGACTCGGTCGGCGTGCACGACACAGATACCTGAGCGAGCGTTCACGGCGCCGGGCTACGTTCGTGCCGAACTGGTCTCCCTCAGCCATGCTCAGAACGCGCGACTGGGCGGCTGGCCGGAAAGTTGTCTTTGATCCAGAACATGCCGCGGCCCGACTCCGCGGGGGCGCGCACCTCGCGTGGTGCGACCCGGTCGAGCCGGTATCCGAGTCGGCGGGGGACCGCGGCGCTGTGAACATTGGCTTCGTCACAGCGAATTTCAACGCGGTCGACGCCGGGTAGGTCTAACGCGATTCGAGTCAGCGCGGCGGCGGAGCGGGTGATTATTCCTCGGCCGGTATGCGCGACATGGCACCAGTAGCCGATTTCCAGCGTGCGCGGGCCGATGCGGTCGTGGATTCCGATCGCACCGAGTAGGGGCCCGTCGACGTCGAAGATGCCGTAGTTGCAACTTCCGTCGGGGCTCGGCCAGCTCGTCGCCATCGCGTCGCCGAAGGCACGGTGCTGTTCGAGTGTCATGGGTTCGGCCAGCCAGTCCATCCATGGATGGAGGTGGTCGAAGGAGGCGGTGACCGCGTCGAACCGTGGCACCAGGTCCTCGGGCTGCCAACTGCGAAGCAGCAGGTCACCTAGGTGGATCTGCTGAGGCGGCGCAATTCCGGGCGCGAGCGCGGCTGGTTGCTCGGTGTTCATCCTGGGATGTTGGCAGCCGATCCGATATGGGGCAACGCAGAACCGAGCTGCTTGACGTAGCGGTGGGCGGGAACCGACACCGGGCCATCGGGTCCGGGGGCCTGGTGATCGAACAGGCCCTCATCGACCCACCCGTTGCGGGCGTAGAAAGCGCGGGCTCGGGTGTTGCCCGGAACTACGGCGAGCCAGGCGCGCGAATGCCCGTTTGCATGTATGCGCTGCTCGGCGGCGAAGAGCAGGGTTGCGGCGACTCCGGTGCCGCGGTGATGGCGGGACAGGTAGACCTGGTCGACTTCGTCGTCGAGAGTCATGACGAAACCGGCTACCTGTTCGGCGATGATCGCGACGACCGTGTCGTCGATTCGCTGAGCGGCGCGTACGTCGAACGATTCCGGTGGGCGGACGGCGATGAGTTCGTCGGGGACATTGCCGAGGTGGGCGTCGCGCCAGCCTTCGTACCAGATGGCCGCGATGGATTCGGCGTCCTCGAGGCGGGCGGGGCGCA
>NZ_BAGN01000417.1 GCF_000308835.1 Nocardia vinacea NBRC 16497
CCTCGAGCACATCGCCCCACTGCGCTGCGACGGTGGTCTTCCCGAAACCTGCGGGCCCGTGAATCAGCACCAGTCGCCGCGTCCGCGCCTCCCGCAAGATATCCAGCAACCGGGGCCGCTCCACCGGCCGACGCAACGTGCTCGGCGGCCGATACCGGGTCGACGGAGTCGGCAACGGAACGTCCGGCACCGGCGTTTCGGCCACCAACACCGATCGGGACTCGGCGGATCGCTCGATCCCGCTTCCCTTCCCGGTACCTGGCGGCAGCGCCATGGTGTCGACCCGAAGACCACTGGAGAACTGCACGTTGCGCAACAGCTCGCCGAATTCGCGGGCATCGGCGGGCCGCTCGGCCGGGTCGGTCGCCAACGCCGACTCGATCACCGTGCACAGCATCGCGGGAACGCCGCCGCCACGCAGATCCGGAATCGGCTCCGAGCTGATTCGCAGAAACTGGGTGACCAGCGATTCACCCGCGCGGCGTTCGAACGCCGCATGGCCGGTCAACAGGCAGAACAAGCTGGAGCCGAGACCGTACACATCCGAGGGCACCGACGGATCCTCACCTTTGAGGACCTCGGGTGCCGTGAACGCCGGTGTCCCCGCCACCACACCGGCCGCGGTTTCGAAGGCGCCACCGATCCGTGCGATGCCGAAATCCGCGAGCTGGGGTTCGCCGTAGTCGCTGAGCAGGATATTGGCGGGGTTCACATCACGGTGCAGGACCCCACACGCATGGGCCGCGGCCAGTGCACCGGCCAGTTTCACCCCGATCGACAACACCTCCTGCCACGGCACCGGTCCCTCGTCGCGCACCCGACTCATCAGCGACCCCTGCGCATGCAGTGGCATCACGATGAAGGGCCGCCCGGTCGCGGTGACGTCGGCTCGCAGTACCTGAACAATGTGCGGGTGCCCGGAAAACCGGCCCAGTGCCTGCTGCTCGCGCACGAAGCGGGCCCGCTCGTCGCCGGAAACCTCCGAGGTCAACACCTTCACCGCTACCTGGCGGTCGAGCGAACCCTCGACACATCGGTACACAACACCGAAACCACCCCGACCGATCTCCTGCGCATCATCGAACCCGGCCGCAGCCAATTCCGCCGCGATACCGAACTGCAGGTCGCGTTGCGTCCCCTCCGTGTCGTGCGCCACCGACCGCTTATCCACACCAGCGGACGCGCGAAACCCCCACCGCGACACACCATCGTGCAGTCGGCCCGCCCGACAAGACCCCGCCGCAGCCACTCATCCGCGCCACCTCTCGACCTGGGAAAAGTGCCCCGACAATTCGAGGATAGTCTTCCGACGGGCAAGAACCGGCGATTCCTAGCAGCCGGCGGTACGGGGCCTATTCGTGCGGACTCAGATCGCGAGGACGAGTTTTCCGGTGTTCGCACCCGCGAACAGCATGTTCAGTGTTTCACCGAACCGGGCGACACCACCCTCGACAACGTGCTCTCGCGCCTTGATCTTGCCGTCGGCCAACCACTGCGAGATCTTCGCGACGGCCTCGCCGTAGCGATCGCGGTAGTCGAACACTACGAATCCGGTCATCGAGGCCCGGAAGATCAGCAGAGACATATATCGCGAGGGGCCGGGAGCCGGTTTGTCGTCGTTGTAAGACGAAATCGCCCCGCAGATGACCACCCTCGCACCCCGCGCCAGATTCGCCAGCGCAGCATCGAGGATGTCACCACCGACATTGTCGAAGAACACGTCGATTCCATCCGGTGCCAGCTCCCGAAGTCGGTGCAGCACATCCTCGCCGCGATAATCGATCGCTGCGTCGAAGCCGAGTTCCTCGATCAGCACGCGGCACTTCTCCGCACCGCCCGCAATCCCGATGACCCGTGCTCCGAAGGCTTTCGCGATCTGACCGGCGACCCCACCCACGGCTCCGGCCGCGGCCGAGATCACGACGGTCTCGCCGGCCCGCAGTTTGCCGACCTCGAGTAGACCGAAATAGGCTGTCATACCTGGCATTCCGAGGGCGCCGAGCCAAGTCGCCGCCGGTGCGATGCTGAGATCGATCCGCTGTACGCCGTTGCCGTCGCTGATCGCGTATTCGGTCACACCGAAGGTGCCGCTGACGGTTTCACCGACCGCGAAGTCAGGATGCGCCGACTCGACGACGGTGGCGACGTCCAGCGAGCGCATGACCTCATCGATGCCGACCGGCGGCAGATACGACCGGACATCGTTCAGCCACCCGCGCATGGCCGGGTCGATGGATATCAGATCGACCTTCACCAGGATCTGCCCGGCGGCGATGGCGGGAAGGTCCTCGGTCGCGATACGCCAGGTGTCCGCATCGGGCAACCCGGATGGCCGCTTCGCGAGTAGTACCTGCTGGGTCTTCGTCACTGGTTCTCCTTACTGTTTGTCATGCCGCGCCGAGCGCCTCAGCGGTCCCGTTCTTCTTCGTAGGCCTCGAGTACCTGTTCTGTGACGTGGTCGATGTAGGCGAAGTTCGCTGCCGCCAGCCGTTGCGCGACGGCGGTCAGCAGGTACGGGTCGCTGACCTTGGTGTTGAAGGCCCGCTGCAGGACCGTGTCCTGGCCGAGCCGATAGGCGCGGACGAGAGCTCGAACCGGAACGCCGTGTTGGGCGAGGCGTCGGGCGTATTCGATCGCCGCGGGTGGCGCCTCCGCCTGGCCGATATCGACGCCGTGTTGCAGGAAGGGCAGGGAGGTCTCGACGTTGCCCTCGATGCTCGCGACGAGCGATGCTTGCAGACTCTCGTCGCCGCGCAACTCCGCGATCTCGCTCGAAAGTCGTTGGTAGAGATCGCGAATCAAGGCGGCACGGTCATGGCTCAGTGCCGCGCCGACCTCTGCCACACAGGCGGCGACCTGTGTGGCGAGGTCCGTCGATCCCGGGTACCCCATATGCGCGATCAGCTATTGGGTCGACAGCACATCGCCGAGTTCCTGCCTGTGCTGTTCGATCCAGTCCGCTTCCTCGCCGGGAGCGGGCATGATCAGCCCCGCCTCCATGATGGAAGTGGGATCCATCTCGTTGAGTCCGAGCAGCAGACTTCGGGCGTCCTGGCCGGTGACGGCGGTCCACGCCGCCGACAGCCGGGTGAGCAGTTCGGCCCGCGATGCGCGATCCCGACCGGCCCGGATATTTCCGCTGATCACCGATACCGTGTTGGGCTTACCGGCGGTGAAAAACGCCGACGGCTCGTATTCGACGAATACAACGTTGACGAATCCCCGAGGCGCGCCGGTGACCGAGGTATGAATGGCGGTGATTGCTTCGGCCAGCTCGGCGCGGTGGTCCTCAGCCAGCGACCCCGCGGGAACCAGAACTTGATACAAAGGCATGGGCTTTCCTTTCGAATTGATCAGCGGCCGAACGTAATTCCGCAAAGAGCGTCAGTGAATGGTCGATCCACTGTGGTCGACATGCAGATTGATTTCGCGCTTGAGGATCTTGCCGGTCGGCCCCTTCGGCAAGGCGTCGACGATGTGCAGGTGCCGGGGGTATTTGTAGGCGGCGACGCGTTCCTTGACGAAGTCACGCAGTTCGTCGGCACCAATCGATGCGCCGGGCTTGAGGGCGACCGCGGCAGCGACCTCCTCACCGAGCTCGGCGTGCGCGATACCGACGACCGCCGCCTCGGCGACATCGGGGTGCTCGTAGAGCACCTCCTCGACCTCGCGGGGATAGACGTTGTAGCCGCCGCGAATGATCATGTCCTTCTTGCGGTCGACGATGAAGTAGTTGCCGTTCGCATCGCTCCGACCCAGATCGCCGGTGTGAAACCAGCCATCGGTGATCGCCTCGGCGGTCTCCTCGGGCTTGTTCCAATAGCCTTTCATGATGTTGTCGCCGCGAATCACGATCTCACCGACCGTGCCGTCGGCCACCTCGCCGCCCTCGTCGTCGACCACCCGCAGTTCGACGCCGCGGACCGGGGTACCGATGGAACCGGGTACACGAGGCCGATCGGGGTGATTGAAGCAAGCGGCGGGCGAGGTCTCCGATAGCCCGTACCCTTCGAGCACCACGCATCCGAACTGCTTCTCGAAGGCGTGCAGCACCTCCACCGGCAGCGCGGAGCCGCCGCTGACGCAGATCCGCAGCGCGCCGAGGTCGATGTCGGCGGCACCCGGATGATTCAGCAGCGCCGAGTACATCGTCGGCACCCCTTCGAAGATCGTCACTTGGTCCCGGACCATTAGCTCCAATGCCTTGGCCGGGTCGAACCGCGGCAGCAGCGTCAGCGTCGCGCCGACGCGCACAGCGGCGTTCAATGCGCATGTCTGCCCGAACACATGGAACAGCGGTAGCCCGCCGAAGATCACGTCCTCGGCGCTGAGCTCGAGCAGGGTCTGTGTGCAGACGTCGACGTTGCTCCCGAGGTTGGCGTGGGTCAGCTCGGCGCCCTTCGGCAAGCCGGTGGTGCCAGAGGTGTACAGGATTACCGCGGTGTCGTCGGGGCGGCGATCGATCACTTCCTCTCGCGGCTCGATGGCCATCATTTGATCGAGGAATTCGGCCGGAGCAACCGGTATCGCGGTACTGCCCACCTGCGTGGCACCCGCGGCGGCTTCGGCGGCGAAGTCCGGCCAGACGAATATCAGCTTGGCGCCGGAATCGCGCAGGTAGTAGGCGACTTCACGTTCCTTGAGCAAGGGGTTCATCGGTACCACGACCGCGCCCACCCGCAGGATGGCGTAGTAGAGAGCGGCGAAATGCGGGACGTTCGGGAGCATGATCGCGACCCGATCACCCGGTGCCACATCGTATGCGGCCAGTAGACCGGCGACGCGTTGACTGAGCGTGTCCAATTGCGCGTAGGAAACGACTGTCTCGTCGAGCCGAATCGCAACATGGTGGGGACGGTTGTGGGCAGAGATCACGAGATTTTCGGCGAGATTCATTTCACTTGCTTTCGTCGGGTGCCGAAGGTCCGGCTTCGGTACGTCGGCACGTCGCCCCCCGGGGGGCATAGTGCACTCCAAGGCATTCGTAGAACTTCATTTAAAACTTTGTTATTGAAGATAGCCGATCGTGAGGGTGTCGGTTCACTCCGAGTTCGATCGCAACTCGCTGATCAACCTGACCTGCTGATATCTCGGCGCTGCTGATCACGGCCCAACGAACAATCGCTCACCCGGCAGGTATGGCAGCAACCTACCGTCCTCGACGGTGTCGCCGATCAATTCGATTGTGCACCAAGGCTTTCGCCTCCAATCGTGGATAAAATTGCGCACCGCCGCCCCGGTTACCGCATAGTTGAAGACCAAGTCTGACAGCCAGATCCGCAGGTGCACATCACCTTCGGGTGCGAACCAATTTTTGGCGGACATGGGCTCTCGTCTCCTCGGGCAACGATGTCAGACGGGTGTGATGTCGGAGATGAGCCATCGGTCGTCGGCCTGAGTCATGGTGACTCGTATGCGGCTGCCGTCCAGGCGCGGTCCCTGATACTTGCTGCTCGTGGTCTCCTGATCGAGGAACACCAGCATCGTGACTTTGTCGACGGCTGCGGTGACCACCGAGGATTCGACGACCTTCGCAGTGGTAATGATCGAATCGCGATGTGCCGCGGGGGTGATCACGCTCGAGCTCAACTTGGCGAAATCGTCGCGGAAGGTGCCGGTCAAATTATCGGTGACCTTGGGGAATTCGGTGTCGATGGTGTTGAAGTCGTAGGACAGCACGGTGGGAATTCGCGACTGTGCCGAATCCCGGGCCGCCCGTGCGGCGGTCACTGTCGCGCTGTGGTCGGAGATACTGCGTCCGCACAGGACCGTCGTGGTTATCGCCGTAACCAGTATGAGCGCGAGCACAACGAATGTGGCAGTGGTGGCCCGCCTTCCGATCGTGGATAAACGCCGGAACCATTGGCGTGGACGGATTCTCATGCGACGAACTCCACGTTCGAGACGAGCCAACGCCCGTCGGTGTGGTCGAGGGTCATCTTCATGCGGTAGACCCGCTGCTGTCCCTCGGGGGCTTCGGTGTTCTTGACCGTGGAGGTGACCGCGGTCAGCACGGTGGCGTGCGCGTCGTCGACCGAGACGATCCCGGCTTCCTTGACCTCGCCGGTGGATTCGACCTTGCCGTTCTGCAGTACGGCGACGAAGTTGCCGGAGATCTTGTCCCACTGGTCACGGAATGATCCGGTCGAATCGGCGGCGATCGCGTCGAGATTCTGTTTGGCCGAACCATGACTGAGCGTGACCAACTGGACGGCGATACGGCGCGCGGTATCGAGCACGGCACGATCGCGGGTGTCGTCCTGGTGGTTGTGGTGGACAGTCAGCCAGAGCTGCGAACTCACCGCGACGAGCGTCACCACTACTGCGGAGGCAATCGTGATCGCCCAGACCCGCCACGGTGAACCTGGGCGACGCGGTGAGTCCACCGGGCCGGAAGCCGAGTCGGACTCGGATGTGGCCTCGTCGGCGTCTATTTGATCAGTAGCGATTGCCATCCCTGGTACTCCTTTGCTTGGGCAGCCGATTGGGCCAGCTGCCCGACGACGTAGGTGAGACCGTCCGGTCCGTGGAAGGTTCCGTCGCGCTCCGCGTATGGTGCGGTCATGGCGGCGGGTGCGACCGGTGCGGACGCGGCCGGATCGGGGGTGGGTGCGCGTCCGGTCGGTGCGACCGGGTCGGGCGCCGGGCGTTGCGAGGCTGCCGCCGGATAGGGATCACGGGGGTGTGCGAGCATGTCCGGCCAGGTCGAGGGCAGTCCGCCCGGGCAATTCGCGATATCGGCGGTGCGGACCGAGGGATCAGTGGCGCAGGGGGTATTGCGGGCCCCGCGGATGACTTTCGGGTTGCCCGGGGCGACCCGGCAGTAGTTGCCCGTCGATGAAACCGGCGCGGGACCTGTGTCGGATGGGTCGCGGCGCTGCGTGCTCTGATATCCCTCCGTGCAAGGTGGCGGGTTCTCGGTATTGCCGAATTTGACATCCAGCGGCAGCTGCGGCCCTCTGGTGTCGGCGGTGGTCTGCAGGCCCGCGGCGGCGTCGGTGTAGTTCAAGCCGGTCGCAAGCGCCGGATACACGACCAGGATCTGGCGCAGTCCCGCTACATTGACCCGCAGCACCTGTCCCACGGTCTGCAGATCGGCCAGCAGCACCGGCAGCGGCGTTGTCAGGTCGGCGAGTGTGCCGGAAATGGTGTCGGCGGTGGTGGGGCCCTGATCCAGCACATCGCGCAACTGCGCGTCGTTCAGTGCCAGCTGTGTGGTGAAGGATGCCAGATCGCTTGTTGTGGAACGAATTTCGGTCCGGACCGAATTTCCTGTGCGCAGCAGCGGTTCGGCGTCTTCGAGCAGGGTGAGGGTGGGGCCGATATCAGCTTGGGCGAGGTCGAGCAGCTTCGCGGAGGATTCGATGAGGGTGGCCAGGGCGGGCCCGGCGCCGTAGACGGCGTTGAAGGTCTCGTCGATCGAGGTTCGCAACGAGTCGGTGGACACGCTCTTCAGCAGGGTCTGCGTTTTGTCGAGCACGTCGCTGGTCGGAATCGGCACGGTCGTCTTCGACAGTGGGATCGAGCTGCCGTCGCGCAGATAGGGCGCGGTGTCACCGGAAGGTATCAGGTCCACGTACTGTTCGCCGATGGCGGACATGCTTTTGACCGTGGCCGAGGCCGAGGCTGGGACGTTGCGGTCGTCACGCAACTGCATGTGGACTCGGACGGTCTCGCCGTTGAGGTCGATGCCGGTGACGCGGCCGATCTCCACGCCGCGGTAGGTGACCGACGCAGATTCGTACAGACCACCCGAATCGGCGAAATCGGCTGTGACCGTGTAGGTTCCGATTCCGGTGAGGCGCTGGATGCCGATGTAGTGGCCCAAGCCGTAGCTGAGGCTCACCACTGCCAGGATCGCGAAGGCGATGAGCTGGCCCTTGACCAGACGGGTTTTCATCGGGGTCCCCCGTTCGGGTCGGCGGTCGCGGGCAGGTCGCCGGGCGCGGGTTGGGTCGGTGCGATGAGCGGATCCACGGCACGGTTGGACATCGGGACCAGTCGGTTGAACGGGATGCTGCCGATGACCTTGTTCTGGATGCCTTCGACGGTGAGGTCGAGGGTGAGGAACAAATTGACGTAATCGCCCCGCACCGCTCGGTCGGCGACGGTAACCGGGAACGGGAAACTCAGTGCGACGAGCAGGGCCCCGGCGAGATCGGAGCCCGCTGTGGCGAGCTGGCTCAGCGTGGGCTGCAGGTTGTGTAGGTCGGCGGTGAGGTCGTCGCGGCTGCTGGCCAACACCTGCGCGGCTTGCGCGCCGAAGGCGCCGACGCGGTCGAGCATGGTTGTCAGTTGGGTCCTCTGCTCGTCGAGCACGGCCAGCGCGGGCTGTATCTGTTCGATCCCGCCGCCGAGTGTGTCCTTCTGTGCGGCAAGCTCTTTCGAGAATTCGTCGAGGCTGTCGATGGCGCGCACGATGTTGTCGCGTTGGGTGTCCAAGCCGTCGACGAAGGTGACCAGTCGGGCGAAGGATCGGTTGATCGCGTCCTCGCGGCCACCGAACGCACCGTTCAGTTCGGTCATGATGGTCCGAATCTGTTCCAGCCCACTGCCATTGAGAACCAGCGATAACGCGGCGAGCACATCCTCGGTCGCGGGATATTCGGCGGTCGCCGAAAGCGGGATCACGTCGCCGTCGCGCAGCGGCCGGTCCGTTTTGCCGTCCTTGGGAGTGATCAGTTCCAGATACTGGGCGCCGAGCACGCTGGTCTGTGCGAGACGGGCGGTGGTATTCGCGGGCAGTTGGACGCTCTTGTCGATTTCGAGAGTGATATCCGCGACGTAATCGCGGACAGTGATCGCGGTGATCGTGCCGACGGTGACGTTGTCGGCCTTGACCAGCGAGTTGGCGATCAGATTCTGGGTGTCGCGTAGCTGCACGCGCACCGTGTAGGCACCGTGGTGAATCGCGTTGCCCGGCAGCGGGATCGAATTGGCTCCGTCGAATCGGCAACCGGCGCTGAGCAAGGCGCCCAGGAGCAGCACGCTTCCGGCCTGCCGTCGGATCGAGGGTTTCATCGTCGGGCTCCGGGGATGAGAAGGTCGGTGAGTCCTGGAATAAGTGGTATGCCGGGCAGCCCTGGGACACCCGTGGCTGGCATCGGCTGCGGCAACGAGCCCGCGCCCATCGCCGCGCGCGCCGCAGCACCGAATAGATCACCGAATTGTGCACTGGCGCGGGAACATTCGGCTTGCGGTGCGTCGACGGTGGTGAGCAGCGCGCAGATCAGCGACATCGGGTCCGGGTAGTCCGGGATGATCAGATTCGCGGTCACCGACTTCGAGTACGGGTCGATGATGTTGTAGAGATCATCCAGCGCGGTCGGCGCGATATGCAGGATCTGGGCGAGGTCGTCCTCCCGGTTCGCCAGCAGCGAGGTGATCCGAATCAGCGACGTGACATCGGAGTTCAGCGCGTCACGGTTGTCGGCGACGAGGCCGCGGATCTCGGGCAGCATCGCCTGGACCGCTTGTAGCGCGGCGTCGAGCTGAGTTCTGTTGTCGTTCAATATATTCGACACCCCGGCTAGCTGATCGACGAAGTTCCGGACCTGAGCATCGTTCGCCGCGAGCGCGGAAATCACCGTCTGCAGGTTCCGCACCGTGGCGAACAGGTCGGGTCCGCCCTCGGCCAGTGTCTGCATCGCCTTGGACAGGTTGACAAGTGTGTCGTTGAGCGTTTTGCCGTTGCCGCCGAGTGCTTTCGCGGTGGCGTCGGTGAATCGGGCCAAGGTGCCCGTAGGGTCGCCGGGTTTGGGCGCGAGCTGGGTGGCGAGGTCGGTGACCTGCTGCTTGATCTGGTCGTATTCGACCGGGACGGCGGTGCGCTCGAGCGGGATGACAGCCCCGTCGCGCAGTTGCGGTTCTGTTCCTCGTTTCGGGACGAGCTGGATGTAGCGGCCCGACACCAATGTGGGGGCCACGATCGCGGCGTGGGTGTCGGCGCTCACCGGATGCGACGAATCGAAATGCATGGTGACGCGGACGCGATCGCCCATCGGCGTGACGTCGTCGACCTCGCCGATCGGCACGCCGCGCAGCGCGACGCGGTCGCCGCGATAGAGGCCGACCGAGTTGGTGAAGTAGGCGGTGACCCGGACGGTCGCGTCGCGAGTCATCCACCAGGTGGCGCCGGTGGCGATGGTCGCCGCGACGATTAGGACGGCGAGAATCCGTCCGGGTACCGGGATGCGGGACGCGCCCGCGCGCGGCGCCGCCATCAGCGTCCTCCTCCGGGGCTGCCGGGCTGTTGCCCGTCGAGGTTGGCGGGAGCGATGTTGTGCAGCAGTACCCCGAAGAAGGGGCCACTCCCGACGACCTCACCGAGCTGGGTTACGAATGGTCTCAAGCCGGTGATCGCGGCGTTGATGTTGTCGTAGTTGGTGTTGAGCAGGCCCACGACCCGGTCGAGTTCGGCCAGCATCGGTGCGAGTGTCTGCTTGGTGTCCCTGGCCAGTCCGTGCAGTTCGGTGCTGACGGCGCGAACGTTGACCAGCAGGGTGCGAATCGTGGCGGCGCGGTCGTTGAGTGCGGCGAACAGCGAACCGCCGTCGGTCAGCAGTGCGGTCAGGTTCTGATTTCGTTGCGCGAGAATGCCGGTCACCGATTGGGTGTGGTCGAGCAGATCCCGCACGGCTCCGTCGCGGGAGGCGATGGTCTCCGACAGTCGCGACACACCGTCGAGCGACGGCCGCAGATTCTCCGGTAACGAGGTCAGCACCTTCGACAGGCTGTCGACAGCGTCGGTCAGTTGCTTTTTGTCGGTGCCGGCCAACCGAGTCGTGAGTTGGTTCAGCGATTCGGTGATGTCGAAGCCGGAGGTGGTGTGGTCCAAAGGAATTCGGTCGCCGATCGCGCCGTCACCGTCGGGCCGCAGCTCGACGTAGCGGCGGCCGAGAGCCGTTTCGACTTTGATCGCCGCGGTGGTGCGGGTGCCGAGTTGCTGTCCGTGGGTGTCGACCCGCAGGGCGATGTCGACGTGGTCGCCGCTGAGTGCGATGTGGTCGACCTTGCCCACCTCGATTCCCGAAATCTGCACGGCGTCACCGGTGTTCAGTCCGCTGGCGTCGGCGAACTCGGCCACGATCGTCCGGTGTCCCGGCCATCCGGGGATGCGCTCGTAGTTGAACAGGCCGACCAGCAAAGCGACCACGATGCCGGTGCCGACCAGTCCTATCTGGAGGGGGTTGCGTTCGGAGAACGATCTCATGGCGGTTTCACCTGCACCTTTCGGCCGGAGCGGTGAACATCGGTGTGTCCTGATAGCCGGTGCCGCCGATCGCCGGATACCGGATGGCGAGACCGCAGACGAAGAAGTTGACGAAGCTGCCGTAACTACTGGCGCGCCCCACCACGTTGTACGTGGTGGGCAGCTTCGCCAAAAGCAGTGACAGGGTGTCGGAATCGGCGTTGAGGTTGCCTGCCAAACGTTGCAGCTCGGCGATATCGGTGGCGATGGCGGGCCGGTTGTCCTGCAGGAGCCGCGCGGCCTCGGCGGTCCCGGCGTCGATACGTTCCAAGCCCGAGGTCAATGTGGCGCGGTCCGCGTCGAGACCGCTGACGACCTGTTGCAGGTCGACCACCAACTGGTCGAATTGCGTGCCGCGCTGCTGGATTACCCCGAGGGCGGCGGCGAGGCTGTCGATCGTGTCGCCGATGACCTGGTCGCGGTCGGCCAGCGTGTTGCCGAGTTCGCCGATCTGCTCCACCAGGGTGGCGATGTTCTGTTCCTGGCCGTTGAGCACCGCGATCAGCGAGGCCGACAGCTTGTTCGTCTGGTCGGGATCCAGGCCCTGTAGCAGCGGCTTGAATCCATTGACCAAGCTGTCGATATCGAGTGCGGGTGCGGTCTGGGCGACCGGAATCGGATCGTCCTCCGAGCGCAACCCGGAGCGGTCGGGTTTGACGACCACCTCGAGATACCGGTCGCCGACCAGATTCTTGTACCGGACCGCGGCGGTGGAGCTGGTCCGCACCTCGATGTCACGGTCGACGGTGAAAACGACCTCGACGAGGTGATCGCGGGCAAAGTCCACCGACCTCACCTTGCCCACCGGGACACCGGCGATCTTCACGTCATTCCCGGACTTCATCCCCGAGACCGAGGTGAACAGCGCGCGGTAGGTGCGGGTCGGCACGAATCGCAACTCGCCGACGAGCACGACCAGCATGGCCGAAATGATCGAGGTGATCACTAGGAAGACCACCAACTTGATGCCTGCGTGGCGGGCGATCATCGGGTCAGTCCATAGATCAGTGCCGCGAACGGGTTGCCCAGCAGATCCTCCGGACCACGAATCGGGCCGTAAACCGTTGTACCGGTGTTGAAGTCGGTGTGACCGGGGGCGGGGCCGTCCGGCGCGTACGGGTATCCATGGCAGGAGGGTGCATTATCGGCACCGTTCACGGGCAGATCCTTGTCGTAGCGGTAGGGCGCGTCGCCCATCAGCAGGGTGCTCAGGATGTTCAGGCCCGGCCGTCCGCCGCCGAGCGCACGTTCGAGGATTTTGCGGTCCTGGTTGAGAGCCGAGAACAGACACGGGAACGACGGCGACTGTTCGGCGAGCACCCGAACGCTCGGTTCCAATCCTTCGACAGCGCCGATCAGCGGTGTGGCCGAAGCATCCGTGAATGCCTTGCCGGTATTGCCGAATTCGGTGAACGACAGCAGGAAGGCACTCAGGCTCGCTTGCTTCTCGACAATGGTGTTGCCGGTGGTCGACAGGTTCTGCAGTGTGGTCATGAAATCCGGTGTCGCGGCGGCCAAGGTGTCGAGATTGTCGGCGAGCAGCGGGACGTCGCGCCGCAGTGTCGGCATGGCCTCGTTGAACTGCCCGAGATAGCGATCCGTGGACACCATCAGGTCGCCGAATCGCGTGCCGTGCCCGCCCAGCGCCGTCCCGAGGGCGGTGAGCGTCGCGTTCAGCTTCTGCGGCTCAACCGTTTTCAGAACAGTCAGCAACGCGTCGAACACGTCGTTCACCTCGACGGGCACCTTCGAGCCGTCGATGACCGACCCCGCGGTCAGCGTCGTCGTCGCCGGTTGATCCGGCCAGACCAGCGTGACGAACTTGCGGCCGAACAGGGTGGTCGGCGCGATCTCGGCACCGACGTTGGCCGGAATCCGGTGCGCCTGGCCAGGATTCAGATCTAACGTCAGCTTCGCGCGGTCGTTGTCGAAATCGACGGCGCTCACCCGCCCGATGACGACTCCGTGCACCTTGACATCGGATCCGGGCCCCATCAGCAGCCCGGCCCGATCCGCGACCAGATAGACGCGTGTGCTCGCGACGAATTCGCCACTGCAGGAAGCGATGGCACCCGTCCAGGCGAGGATGAAGGCGACCAGAGCACTGATTCCGAGCAGTAGGGCGCGGCGGCGGGAGACTTCGATGTTCATCCGGACACCCGCACCGTCGAGTGGACACCGCCGTAGACCGCCACGCCGATGATCAGGTCGACGATCATGATCGCGATCAACGAGGTGCGCACCGCCCGGCCGACCGCCACCCCCACCCCGGCGGGACCACCGGCGGCGTGGTAGCCGTGGTAGCAGTGCACCGACATGATGATCACCGAGAACACAATGACTTTCACCAGTGACCACAGCACGTCGCTCGGTACGAGAAAGACGTTGAAGTAGTGCTCGTAGGTGCCCGGCGACTGCCCGGACAGCACAATGCTGACGAACTGGGTCGATGCGTAGCCCATGAACAGCGCGATGCCGTACAGCGGCATGATTGCGATCAGTCCGGCCAGGATGCGGGTCGTGACCAGATAGGGAACCGCGGGAATCGACATCACCTCGAGTGCGTCGATCTCCTCACTCACGCGCATCGCGCCGAGTTGCGCGGTGAATCCGGCACCGACGGTCGCGGTCAACGCGACCCCCGCGACCACCGGAATCGCCTCGCGGGTATTGAAGAACGCGGAAATGAACCCCGACATCGCCTCGACGCCGACCCGGCCCAGCGAGTTGCTGCCTTGCTGGCCGACCTCGTAACCGGCTGCGGCGGTGAGGAATCCGACGATGACGACGGTTCCGCCGATGACTGCCAGCGCGCCGGTACCGAGGCTCACCTCGGCGATGAGGCGGACCACTTCACCGCGGTAGCGGCGAAGCGTGCGCGGAATCCAGCCGATTCCGTGCAAATGAAAAGACAGTTGGTGGCCGAGGCCGCCGACCGCGTCGACGGGACGGTTCGCGGTCGCGGTGAGCCGACGTCCCCATGGCTTCTGGCGGAGTAGCTCGATCGCGCCCGGCTCCCTGCTGGTGGTCATATCGATCCCGTTCATTGCAGCCACAGCGTGGTGATGATGGAGTTGGCCAGGAAGAGCAGGACGAAGCTGAAGACGACGGTCTGATTGACGGCGTCGCCGACCCCCTTCGGCCCGCCCTTGGCGTGCAGCCCCAGATGGCAGGCGACCAGTGCGGCCAACAGCCCGAACACCCCGGCCTTGAGCTCACTGACCAGCAGATCCGGTATCCCGGTCAGCAGCGGAATCGCAGTGATGAACTGCCCCGGAGTCGCGCCTTGCAGATAGACGGCGTAGAGGTAGCCACCGGTCAAACCGACCGCCGTCACGAGCCCGTTGAGGAATAACGCGACCGTCGTGGAGGCGAGTACCCGCGGCACGACCAGCCGTTGAATCGGATCGATCCCGAGCACCCGCATCGCGTCGATCTCCTCGCGGATGGTGCGGGCGCCGAGATCCGCGCAGATCGCCGTGGCACCCGCCCCGGCGACGACCAAAACCGTTGCGACCGGACCGATTTCGCGAATTACTGCGATACCGGCACCGGCGCCGGACAGATCGATGGCGCCGATCTCGTTGAGCAGCACGTTGATCTGGAAGATCACCATCACACAGAACGGGATCGCGATCAGCAAAGTCGGCAAGATCGAGACACTGGCGATGAACCATGCCTGGTGCACGAATTCCCGGAATTGGAAGGGCCGCCGCGGCAGCATCCGCCCGGTATCCAGAACGGTGGCGAAGAACTCCCCCACCGCGCGCGGGGCGACCGCTGCCGCGGACAGCATCCCGTCCCATCGCCCGCGCGAGGAGATCTCGCTGCCGGTGTCCACCATCGTCGAACCTTCCGATTATTCGAAAATCACTGACCGGGAAATCCGACGTTCACGTCAGGGAGAAATTGCTGGCCATATCGGCGGCCGCGAACTCGCTCACGGCGCGGTCCGCGGCCGTGGACGCTTCCAGCCGCTCGATGATCGATGCGAGCTCACCGACCGGAAGCGCACAGGTCAACTCGTCCTCAGGGAGGTTGGTCCGCGTCCGGCTGACCGCGCAGCCAGGGCTCACCGCGACCTGCCCGGCGTGGGCCAGGGGGACGATCACGCATTGCGGCTTGCGCGCCAAGGTGAGATCGGGGACGGCGCCGAGCAGAGTCATCAACGCGGTCGGCGAGAGCTTTACCAGGATCACGTCCGGGCTTTCCGCCTCGGCCAGCGGTTGATAGGTGATCGAGGACGGGCGGAACGGCAATGCCGCGGCGGCCATCAGGTCGGCCTCACCGACCCAGCCGCTGCCCACCAGCGCGGCGGTGTCCGCGCCCGCGGCGGCCTGTTCGAGCGGGATCAGCCCGTGGGTGTAGCTGCCGACGCTGCAATGCGCGTGATCGGCCGCGACGGTGTCGAGGCGTAGCTGCTGCGCCGGCGTCCAGAAGCAGCATCCGGCCGGTTGCGCCGGGACCGGACCGGGCGCATTCGTGGTGGCATCGAAGCTCACCGCGACGGGTGTTTCGGTAAGGCCGAGAAGCTCGGACAATCGGCGGGCCGATACGGCGAATGTACTCATGCGTGGGGCCTTTCAGGGGTGTCAGGAAACGGTGATCACGCGTAGGTCAGGCGGATCCGGTGGGTGTCGATGTCGAGGTCGATCGCCACCGCACCGGGTTGTGATCGGCGCCAGGTGTCGTTGGGGCGGTCGTCGACTTCCAGCGAGATCGTCGCGTCGTGCGGCAGGTTGTCGACGGTGAAAGAAGTCGGGGTTCCCCGTCGTGACGGTGTCGCCGCGAAAGTATCGATTTCGAGCACGCGGCGCCGAATGTCGTTGTGGGTGCGCCGAATACCGATCAGCGGGTAGTCGAGACCGCGCACCGTCGGTTCGTCGTACATGGTGGTGTTCGGGGAGTTGAAAACCCGGGACCAGGCGCCGGGTTCCGCGCATTCGATCATCATCATGGTGGCGTTGATCTGGCCGCGAGGCCATTGCTCACCCAGCCCGCACCAGAACGCGAAGCGGCTGTCATCTTCGCCGAAATACCTTGGCTCGAACTGACTTTCGGACACCGCACGCAAGCGTTCCCAGGTTGTGGTGTCACCGATTTCGCGGGCCATCCACAGACCGATGGACAACATCTGCGGGTCATCGGCCAACTGGACGACCGGCACCTTGGGGTTGTTCCAGCCCAACTGGCGCATCGCCGATTCATACAGCTCGATCCCGAGTTCGGGATCCTGCGGATAGATGTAGTGCACAAGGGTGAGCGCGCTGTAGCCGTTTACCGGCCCAGGGAAGGTCATCGTCGCGTTTTCGATCGGATCGTAGAAGAGCGCCACCCAATCGATGCGGCCTTGCCGGTCACGTCCCATGTAGTGCTTCTTGGCGAACGCGATCCAATCCAGAAACGGCTCGTTGAGCGAGGTGTGCAGTACCGCGTCGTACATCTTGAGGCCCAGACCGGCCGCGGTCACACAGAACGGCCAGATCTTGGTGTTCTCGCAGTGCGGTCCCTGAGGCCGCGCCGCCATCTGATCGGAGATGAACTTTGCCATCCGCCGGTGTGTCCAGGTGAATTTGCGGTTCTGGTACCCGGAAACCTCGAATGGAGTGGTTTGGGTCGGCTGTCCCGACACGTAGTGGCGCATGCCCAGCAGCAGATTGAGCCAGCCACGATAGAAGAGGTTCCCGTCACAGCCCACCGGGTCCGGCTGCAGTCCCCATGGTTCGACGCCGTTGCCGGTCCAGCCGGGCAGGGCATACCGGCCACGCAGGTGCTCGGGTACAACCATCAACCATTCAGGGGGATATTTGTCGACATTGGGGTCGGGCCCGATGAGGGTGTTCCAATCGATACCGCCCCAGAAGGTGACGTAGCGGCGCGCCAGTTCATCGAGGATGCGGGTATAGCCCTCCCGCCACGCCGGAGTCGCTTCCACCATCATGGGCAGCACGTAGCCCATCTCGGCAAGGTCGAAGCGCGGGAACGCGCACATCGGCGGCTCACTGTAGCGATCCCACCACGGATGCGGCTCGCCCTGATCAGACCAGTCGTCGTCGGTCGTGGACTTGTCCCACATGAACCTCAGCCAGCCCACCGATCGGTCGTTGAGTCCCGCCGCAGCGGTTGTCGTCGTCATCACATGGGTTGCGGGTGTCGGGGTCATCGGCGTTACTGCCAGCTGTGTCATCTCATGGCTCCGGCATAGGTTCGTCGGTGGTGGCACGAACCATCCACAACGTGGACCTGGCTTTCCAGGCGGCCTTCCACTCGGGATCCAGGCGCACGACCGCAGGCTCGATGAGGATGGTCTCGTCCCCGCTCGCAGCGGGGTCGTGGGCAACGTAGGCATCGGGGATCCGGTGGCGGGGTCCACTCGTGCGCCCGATCTTGATGAACTTCCGAGTAAGGCCGAAGAACCACAGCAGTACGAACGCACTGCCGTTGATCTCGACTGTGCCCTGGTGATTTGCTTCGACCAGCTTGTCGACCGCCCTCGGGGAACTGAGAATGCGCAGTGCTTGCCGACTCGAGCCGATGTGCACCGCGCAGTCCGCCGCGGCGGCATGGCCGGAATGTGATGTCGCCCGGCGCAATTGCGTGTCGAAGATCCAGTGCCGGGCGACCCGGTCACCAGCGGACATCTCGAAGGTCAGCGAGCGGGTTATCTGCGACCGCACAGAGGGCATGAACCGGGATCCCCGGGCGATGCACTGCCCGAGAAACCACAGCAGCAGGCGCATGGCCGCGTTCGACATCGGTTACCGCACCGTCCCGATGACCGGCACGGGTTGCAGGTGGCGGACCAAGAATGCGGTTTGATCGGTCACCAACTGCTCGAATACCTCCCCGAGGTAGAAATCGAAATGTCCTGCGTCGTACAGCCGAACATCGCCGCGCGGTGCCTGGCGGGCGTAGCGCTCGGTCTGCTTGGGCGGGGCGACCGAATCGGTTGCGCTGATGCAGATCAGGATCGGCGCGACGATGCGCTTGGCCGATCGACCGGGCCGATACCGGATCAGGCTCGTGACACTGCGGGCCGCGGCACGGTTGATCCACTGGAAGCCCGGAGGCAGCAGCGCGTGCATTCCGGGTAGCGCATCGGGTGCGTTCATGAGGGCCATCTCGCCCGGTGCCGCGGCGACCGGAACGGAGATCGGCTCCTCATCCCGCGCCGCCGCCAGCAGGTCGCGGGCCACAACGCGCAACAGCGCCAGCGTCTCGCCCAAACCCAGACCGGCCGCCGAAGCGAGTCCGTCGGTGAATGGGCACTGGGCGACCGCGGCACGAAGTTCCGGATGCCGAGCGGCAACCGAAATGGCGTGTCCGCCACCGAGGGAACTCCCCCATACCGCGACCCGAGCGTGATCGACTTCCGGCAAGCTGACCGCGTACTCGAGCGCGGCGTCCCAGTCGGCGAGCTGCTTGCTCATCGACAACACCTGGCGTGGTGCGCCGCCGCTGTCACCGAGATGGCGGTAGGTGAATACCAACACCGCCAGCCCAGCCGCGGCGAATCGCTCGGCGTAGGGCGCCAGCCCCATCTCCCGAGTGGCACCCAAACCGTGCCCCATCACAACCACGGGCACTGGCTTATCGACGGCGATATCGGGCAGGTACAACCAAGCCGAGCAGAAGGAGTCGCCGGAGGGAAAATCCACGGTGCGGCGGCCGAATGCGTGAGGTGCTTTGCGAGCCATTTCTTTCACTTCCTGGATGTGGTGCCGAGCGCGGCACTGCCGTGCCGTAGCGCCGCGTCATAGCCGCCGGGCCGATACAGCGGCAGCTCACCGCTGTCGGCGGTCTCACGCAGGTAGCGCAGCATGATCTCCTGTGCCTGCCGCTGCGGCAGCGATGCCAGGAATTCGGTGCGCTCGAGGTGTAGGCCCTCGGCCATCGATAGCGATCCACCCACATTCACCGACCGCTTGATGGCGGCGATCGCCTCGGTCGGCCGTGCCGCGAGGTGCATGCCACGTTCGATCGCGCGGCCCATGAGCCGATCGGCGGGGACGATCTCATCGATCGCACCGATCGCTAGTGCTTCCTCAGCCGGGAAGGGCTTGCCTTCCAAGATCGCGACCAGCGCGCGGTGTGATCCGATGAGCCGAGGTAGGCGCTGGGTGCCGCCGGCGCCGGGCGCGAAGCCCAACAGCACCTCCGGATGCCCGATGAAATAGTCGCCTTCGGCCATCAATCGCAGGTCACAGGCCCACGAGATCTCCGCGCCCACACCGAGCACCGAACCGTTGAGTGCCGCGACGAAGATCGTGGAGCTCGTGCTCATCCGGAGCAGGGTCTCATGCATGAGGTCGAGCTGGACCGCCCCGGTCAGCGGAGTCTTGCGCGCTACCCATCGGGTGAGCTTGTTCCGGCCGAACTGATGGGCGATCCGCGCCACCACATTTGTGACACCGCGGCTGACCGGGGGTATGACCGACCCGTCTTCCTGCAGCCAAGCCAGATCGGCATGGCTGATGAATCGCCCCGGATGCGACCCGGTGAACACCACCACGCGAACGTCGGGATCGCGATCGGCGCGCTCGACGAGATCGAACAGTTCGGGAGCATCCGCGCGGCCGAACAGGCCCAGCTGATCGCCGATGAAACGCGCGACGAGCACCCCGCCGTCGAGTTCCTCGATCTGGATGCGTTGCGCCCCGGGGCGTGTCTGCGACATAGCGCTGTTTCCTCCTTACCTACTCCGATGTGGGGAAACCGCACCCGGACGCGGATGCGAGAACAAAGTTTGGAACTTCGTTATGAACTTCGTTATGGAAGATAGTGCACCAGGTCACATTGGGCAAGCGCTGTGTCCGCCGACACGGTCGTCGCAGAGTCGAGCCGCATCGACGCCCGGTAGCCTCGTTTCACAACCCACAGCAGTCCGAACCTGGAGGTACGCGGCTCCGATGCCGAAACCAAGCAAGGAAGCCGCCGCTCGATTGACGCCTGATCAGATCGTCGAACGGCTGGTCGAGGCGGCCACGAGACTGCTCGCCGAGAAGGGACCGTCGCAGATCAAGGCACGTCGGTGGGCCGAGGCCGCGCAGGTATCGACGATGGCGGTGTACTACCACCTCGGTGGCGTGCCCGAGCTACTCCGAGCCGTCATCGAGCAAGGATTCCGCAACCTCGGCCGAACCCTAGTCGCCGTACCACCGAGCGAGGATCCGGTCACCGATCTGTTTGCGATGGCGCTGGCCTACCGTGGGTTCGCCCAAGACAATCCCCACCTCTACGACGCGATGTTCGGCCTCTCGACCCGTGGCAGCTATCGGCCACGGGAAACCTCGAACTCCGGCGCCATCAGACGCTCCAAGGAATTCCAGGCGGACTACGCACATCTGGTCGAGACATGCGCTCGACTAGTACGCAGCGGCCGCGTTCGCAGCGACGAGGACCCCGACGCCATCGCCACCCAACTCTGGAGCTGCGTACACGGATTCATCACGCTTGAACTGGGCGGTTCCTTCACCGACGTCCCCGACCCCGTCCGCCAGATACTGCAACCGATGACAGTGAACCTGCTGGTCGGCTTGGGCGACACCGCCGAGTCGGCGAACGCTTCCGAGACCGCCGCATCGCACGCACCGAGCGCCGACTCGAAGTAGGCGGACAGCCAACGACGGTGGCACCGGCGTCGAACCATGGCGCAGTAATCGACGGGCACTATTGCCTTCCATCTATAACGAAGTTATCCTCGGCCGATGCAACGAAGCTTGGCGGGTCGAAGACTGGTAATTACCGGAGCAGCACGCGGTATCGGGGAAAAGGTGGCACGTCTGGCCGCCGCCCGAGGCGCGCGAGTGGCCCTGATCGGACTCGAGCCCGATAAATTGCGCGCACTAGCCGCAGATCTGGGTCCCACCGCATGTTGGCGGGAGGCCGACGTGCGCGATGGCACCGCGCTGCGGTCGGCGATCGATGACTGCGCGGAGATCATGGGTGGCGTCGACTTCCTTGTCGCCAATGCCGGGGTCGCGGCCTACGGGACCGTGCGGCAGATGGATGAGGCGTCGTTCGATCGAGTTCTGGACATCAACCTCAACGGCGTCTTCCGCACCCTCAAGCACACGACACCGCATCTCGAGCGCACCCGAGGTCACGTGCTGGTCATCGCGTCCGCGCTGTCCTTCATGCCCCTGGCCGGATTGGCCTCCTACGGTGCGAGCAAAGCCGGAGTCGAAATGCTCACCCTGGCCTACCGCCAGGAGGTGGCGCACCTCGGTATCACGGTCGGTGTGGTCCATCCCTCGTGGATCGACACTGATCTCGTCCGAGGCGCGGAAGCGGACCTGCCCTCATTCCAGGGCATGCGCGAAAAGCTGCCCTATCCGGGCAATGTCACCACGAGCGTCGACGAGGCGGCTGCCGCGATCGTCGAAGGACTCGCACGCCGACGTGCCCGCGTGTACGTCCCACGCGCGGTCTCCGTGGCCAACTGGGCGAAAGGTGCCGTGAACTCGCCGCTGACCTGGCGTTGGGCGAGGCGCTTCGCGGCCCAACTGGTTCCCACCCTCGAGCGTGAGGTCGAGGCACTGGGGCGACATGACCAACTCACGCCGGGAGCCGACAAAAAACCGTCCGCCACAACACCCGTGGCCATCAGGAGACAGACATGAGCGAAACGATGCAGGCCATCAGCCAGAACGAGCTCGGCGGACCGGAGGTTCTCCGGAGCGTCACCCTGCCGATCCCCGCGCCCGGCATCGGCGAGGTCGTCGTCCGAGTACACGCCGCCGCCGTCAACCCGGTCGACGCGCTGGCTCGGCAGAGCGGCCTGTTCGTCAGCGAACCGCCGTTCGTACTCGGTTGGGATATCTCCGGCCAGGTAGCGGCCGTTGGCCCGGGCTCGACCCTCTACCAGCTTGGCGACGAGGTATTCGGCATGCTGCCCTTCCCACACGGCCACGGCGCCTACGCCGAGTACGCCGTCGCCCCGGCCCGCGTACTCGTCCCGAAGCCGAAGCACCTCGATCACATCCATGCCGCGGCCCTGCCCCTGGCCGGGCTCACCGCCTGGCAGGCCCTCGTGGACACGGCTCGCATCGACCAGGACAGCCGCGTCTTGATCAACGGTGCGGCCGGAGGTGTCGGACACCTCGCGGTACAGATCGCGAAAATCCGTGGCGCTCATGTCATCGCATTGGCTTCGGCGCGGGACGCCGACTTCGTCACAGCGGTGGGTGCCGACGAGGTGATCGACTACACCACCACCGACTTCACCCAGGCCGTCAAGGAAGTCGACGCCGTCCTGGAGGTCATCGGCGGCGACTACCCCGCCAGGGCCTTGGACGTTCTCAAACCTGGTGGCGTCCTGGTTTCGACCTTGCCGCCATCGGTCACGCCGCTGGAAGAGGAGGCGGCCGCGCGCGGCGTCCGAGTGGCTGGGCTGTTCGTCGAGGCCGACCGGCTCGGCATGACGGCCCTGGCCGAGTTCGCCGTCACCGGCGAGCTCATCCCCGCGATCGCCGCGACCTTTCCCCTCGATCACGCCGCTGCCGCCCACTCCACCAAGAGCGGGCCGGGCAAAACCGTCCTCACCCTGGTCTGACGGTCCCACCAGGAATGACCGATCCGAGCCACGCTGCGGCACCTTCAGCAACCGCGATCCCGATCAGCGATCGCTGGGCGGAGCTGCGTACCGCCGCTATTGACGCCCTGACCGAGGCGGTCCAGTATGCGCCCGGCGGCGAACCGATCGACTTCGGTGAATTCCTCGCCAGCGTTCTCGAAACCGTGGCCGCCAATGTCGGCAGCGTCGCCCGGCTCGTCGCTGGAGGATCGAGGAGCAGTGAGGCGGTCTGGATCCATGGCCTCGCCGGCGGCGAATCTGCCACCGTCGAGTGGCTGGCGCCGGGTCGAACGGTGCCCGTGGTCGTATCGCTGAACATCTGGGACCTCCTGCGCCGCAATGGAATCGAGGAGCCCAACGGTCCCCTCGCAGAGACGCTACGGCGATACCGGCGCTACACCGCGGCATTCGAAGCGGCGGTGCTCGCCGAAAGTGCGCGGCTCGGCCTGACAGTGCCGGTGACGGTGCAGATCAGCACCGATCCCGTGATGGCGCCGCGGGCCGCTGCCGACGCCATTGCCGCCCGACTATGGGACTACGCGATCGAGGCCACGCCGGTGGCCCTGCTCACCGAGGATGGACCGGCCGGGGATTGATCGAGTCGTAAAAGCGCAGGGCCGCCTCGTGCGAAGCCTGGGCCCGTTCCCGCTCGTCACCGAGCCCAACCGAGAAGTTGACCCCCATCGGCAGCATCACCTGCGCAACCGCGTCGCTGAAGTCGGCGAAGTGCTCGGCCAACTCGAGGGTGATATAGCCGTGCACGTAACTCCACAATTGAGCGGCGACCACCTCGGGATCCTGCTGCTCGATCCGGCCGGAGGCCACGAGCCGCTGGCATGCTTCGACCATGTGCAGGTAGGCGTCTCGGAAGGCGGGCGACCGCCCGCTGAACCGAATGTCGGAATCCCCCATCGGCCGGTACGTCGCACGCGTGGACAATCCGAACATCAGGTCATAGAGGTGTGGATTCTCCCTGGCGACCCGCCGACAGGTCAGCGCCATCGTGAAGAGATCCGCGATCGGATCCGCAGTCACCGGCATCCGGGAAAACGCCCTGTCCAGTTCCTTGAATCCTTGATCGACGACGGCACGAACGAGCTCCGGGATCCCGCCGAAGTGGCTGTAGACCACCATCGTCGAGAGCCCGGTCGCCGACGCCACCGTCCGCGCTTTGATGGCCGAAGGCCCCTGCTCGGCCAGCAGACCGATGGTCGCTTTGACGAGTCGGTCCGGCACGCTTTCGGTTGTCGACTCCTCTGACACGTTCCTCATATTTCCACCTGACTCCACACCACCCGGGCCCCGAGACCGTCGGATGGCTATTGCCACCAGTACTGTAACTTCGTTATATTAGTCGTGTAACTTCGTTATTGGCAGTGTGGCCAGGCAATCCGCTCGGCTCGCCGATTCCTATCAACTTTCATCACGGAGGCAGAGTCGATGAGACATCACAGCAAGGGGCACCTCGATATCGAGGATCGCGGCTCCGTTTTGATCGTGCGCGTCGACGGCGGCCCGCACGGGTTGTTCGGCCTCGAGATCGCCAACCAGCTGGAGGCGTTGGTGGACCGGGTCGACCGCGACCCGAGCGTGCACGCGGTCGTCTTCACCGGGGCGCATCCCGAGCGGTTCGTCAGCCATGCCGATGTCCGCTGGCTGCAGGAAGGTGGCGCCGCGGTGCCCCCGGTCAACCGACTCGGCGCCTCCGTCCTCGCACGTACCGCCAAGAATGTGGACCGGGCCCGCCTGGGCCCGTTGGTGAACCGCACCCCGATGGGGCCCGCGGTAGAGCTCGAGCGCCTGCACACGACATTCCTGCGGATGAACCGCAGCGGCGTCATCTTCATCGCCGCTCTCAACGGTTCGGCTCTCGGCCTCGGGGCGGAGTTCGCCTGGGCAAACGATCTTCGGGTGATGGCCGACGGTGACTACTTCATCGGCCAACCGGAAGTGCTGCTCGGCATCATGCCGGGTGGTGGCGGCAGCCAGCGGCTGACTCGCCTCATCGGCACCCACAAGTCCCTGGTCGCGATCCTCGAAGGTAAGCCGTTCACGCCCGCGCAAGCACTCGCCAACGGGGCCGTCGATGACGTTGTGCCGCAGGACGAAGTCGTCACGAGGGCGGTCGAACTCGCAGCGCACTTCGGCTCACGGACGAAGGGATCGGTCGAGGCCATCAAGCGGGCGGTGTATTTCGGCGGCTCGATGTCGCTGACCGACGGCCTGCACGTCGAACGCACCGAGTTCCTCAGCACCGCGCTGTCGAAAGAAGGGCAGCAACTGATGCTCGACTACATGCAGAGCACCGAATCGACCGGTGAACTCCCCCTCTACAACCCGGACATCTACAAGCAAGCGCTCGAACTGGGCACTGTGCCCGGGCGTCGCTCGACGAACGGACGATGACACCAGCTATGGCCGCTAAAAAGCCCTTCACGCGTCAAGACGTCTATTTCTCCTCCGGCACCAGCACGTGCTCCGCATGGCTCTACCTCCCTACCGGCATCGCCTCGCCGCCGGTCGTCGTCCTCGGGCACGGCCTCGGCGCGACCCGCGAGATGCGCCTGGACGCCTTCGCCGAACGTTTCGCCAAGGCCGGAATCGCCTGCTTGGCCTTCACCTATCGGCACTTCGGCGACAGTGGCGGCCAACCTCGCCAGCTACTGTCGATCAAGAAGCAGTTGGAAGACTGGGATGCCGCCATCGACTACGTGCGGGCCCGTCGGGACGTCGACGGCGCACGCATTGCGGTGTGGGGCAGCTCCTTCGGCGGTGGCCATGCGATCACCGTCGCTTCCCACCATCCCGAACTGCGTGCGGCCGTGGCCCAGTGCCCGTTCACCGACGGTTTGGCTTCCGCGCTCGCGCTGGGCCCGGTCGCATCACTCAAGCTCGCTCCGGTACTCGCCCGGGACCTGAAGGCCCAGGTCCTCGGTCGCGCGCCGGTGACGATTCCCCTTGCCGCACAACCCGGTTCACTGGCCCTGATGCATGCCCCGGATGCGCTTCCCGGGTACCAGGCGCTGATTCCCTCGGGGATGACGTTCGTGAACGAGGCAGCGGCACGGGTCATTCCGACCATCGCCGCCTACCGGCCCGGACGAGTGGCGAAGAAGATCACCATCCCCATCCTCTTCTGCGTCAGCAACACCGACACCGTCACGCCGCCCGCGCAGACCCTCCGATACGCGCGCACCGCGCCACGCGGAGAGATCAAGACCTACGACGCCGGCCACTTCGACTTCTACCTCGGCGATGCCTTCGAGGCGCTGGTCAAGGACCAGATCGAGTTCCTGACCCGCCACCTCGCCCCGGCACCCGCCACTTCGACTTCGGTCCCGGATCGCGTCACATCAAGGTAGGTACGCTCGCGATGAATTTTGCCTCTCTGCCCGACCGCCGCGCCGAGTTGGACCCGGACGGGCCCGCAGTATCGGACGGGTCTACCTCGCTCACCAATGCCCAACTGCTGGACCATGTCCGAGCGACAGCTCAGCGCCTTCGAGAACTGGGAATCGGCCCCGGTGATGTCGTGGCCCTCCAGTTGCGCAACCGCGTCGAATTCGTGCTGCTGCTGTTCGGAGCCTGGCGGCTGGGTGCCACCATCACGCCGGTCAATCCGAGCCTGACCGACAACGAAGTCGCTCGCCAGCTCGACGATTCCGGCGCCCGCCTGCTGGTGGTCGAGGACGACATAACCCCGGCGTGCAGCATTACCACGCTCGCGGTAGGCGATCTGCACACAGAGACGACGGATATCGCACCGGAGCAGTCGTCCGCGTTGGATCTGCTGTATCGAACGGCGGTTGAGTGGGTTCAACAGCCACAGGTGGACTCGTCCACGCTTGCTCTGCTCATCTACACGAGCGGCACGACGGGCGTTCCGAAGGGCGTAATGCTCGACCACGCCAATATCGACGCCATGGCGGCCATGGGCGTCGAGTCACTGAGCGTCGGACCGACCGACCGGTGCCTGCTGATCCTGCCGCTGTTCCACGTCAACGGGATCGTGGTCAGCATCCTCACGCCGCTGCTCGCCGGTGCGAACGTCGTCATCGCGGGCCGGTTCGATCCCCGAACCTTCTTCGACCTCGTCGAATCCGAGCGTCCCACGTTCTTCAGCGGCGTGCCGACGATCTACAGCATTCTTGCCGCGCTCCCGGACAGTGTCCGGCCGGACATGTCGTCGTTGCGTTTCGGAATCTGCGGCGCGGCACCGGCTTCGGCCGAGTTGCTGACCCGGTTCGAGGCTCGGTACGGGTTCCCCCTCATCGAGGGCTACGGCCTGTCCGAGGGCACATGCGGCACCACCATCAATCCGCTCGCGGGCCCTCGACGAGCCGGGACAGTGGGAATTCCCTTCCCCGGGCAGGAGATTCGCATCGTCGACGACTACGGTGCCGAGGTGGCGCCGGGGGTGGACGGTGAGCTGGTCGTGCGAGGCCCCAATGTCATGCGTGGGTACCTGGGCCGTCCGGACGAAACAGCACGCGTCATCGTCGACGGTTGGTTGCACACCGGTGACGTCGGTCATATCGATGCGGACGGATATCTGACACTGGTCGGGCGATCGAAGGACATGATCATCCGCGGTGGCGAGAACATCTACCCGAAGGAGATCGAGGACGTCCTGGTCGGCGACTCATCGGTACTCGAGGCCGCCGTGATCGGCGTGCCAGACGAAAAATGGGGAGAGATCGTCGTCGCGTATGTGCAGCCACGACCGGACTCGACGATCGATCCCGCCGCACTGAAAGCACTGTGTGCCGAGCAGCTCACGCCCTACAAGCGTCCGACCGCGTTCGTCGTGGTGGACGCTATCCCGAAGAATGCGGTCGGCAAGATCGACAAGGTCTCGCTACGCACAGCCCACGCCGCTGCCGGGGCGTGATCACGGCTACTTCGGCGATGACCCGCTGCGAGATCTCCTGTGGCGGGTCATTCTTTATGCGCGATGCCCAACAGCGCCAGCGCATTCCGGATGCCCTGGTCCAGCAAGTCATCGGCGAGTTGAAGATCGGCGACGGCGCGGGAAAGTTGTAGCGTCCCGGCCATCATGGCGAAAACACCGAGCACCTGCACGCGCGGCGATCCCGGATCCGCCGGCGACAGCAAGACCGCGATGTCATCGATGACCGCCAACACGCCGTCGGTGTAGACCCGCCGCGTCGCATCCGAGCAACGCCCGATCTCATCGAGCAACGCGGCCGAGGGACAGCCGTCCTCGCGGCAGTCGCGGTGGTCCGGCGAAAGATACCAACGGACGAATTGCTCCAATCCGGCTCGGTCTCGCACCCGCGCACCGACGCTGTCGCCCTGCTCACGCAGCTGATCGGCGACCGCGTTCGCGACCAGATCCTCTTTGGACGCGAAGTGCGCGTAAAAGGCGCCGTTGGTGAGGCCCGCATCCTTCATCAACGTGGCGACCCCCGAGCCATCGATGCCGCTGCGCTTGAACCGACGACCGGCCGCCTCGATGATCCGACGCCTCGTCGCCTCCTTGTGCTCACTCCCGTAGCGCATCCCACCACACTCCTTCGACGCCAGGACAACCATTTTGCCCCTGGCGGCCCTCATCCGATTATATTATGATCGTAATTCAATGCGGCCAGGCGCGGATCAGCGTTCCAACCGCACATTCGACCAGAAAACCGCGAGAGACCATCAGCGAGGCCGCGCCTCTATCGGTGCCGACAATCCGGCTCGAGGCCGACCCCCGAAAGGAATATCTCAATGACCTCCCTGCACGACCCGCTGACGCTGCCCTGTGGCCAGGTGCTCCCCAATCGGATCATGAAGGCGGCATTGAGCGAAGCGCTCGGCAACACAAAGAATTCCCCGGACGGCCGCCTCGAACAGCTGTACACGACCTGGAGCCGAGGTGGATACGGCCTGCTCATCACCGGCAACGTCATGATCGATCGCACGCAACTCGGCGAGCCGGGCAATGTCGTCATCGAAGACGAGCGCGACCTCGACGCGCTGACCCGCTGGGCCAAGACAACCAAAAACGCGGGCGTCCCGATCTGGGTGCAGCTCAACCATCCGGGACGACAGTCGAATCCCCTCAACCTCGGACATACCCCCGTCGCCCCCAGCCCGATCCCCCTGAACATGCCCGGCGCGGCCACGCCTCGTGAGCTGACACCCGCCGAGATCGAGGACATCATCGAGCGCTTCGCGGCCGCGGCGGTCGTCTGTGAAACAGCGGGATTCGACGGCGTGCAGATACACGGTGCGCACGGATACCTTGTGGCACAGTTTCTCTCGCCGTTGACGAACCAGCGCGACGATGCCTGGGGCGGTGACTCCGATCGACGGATGCGCTTCGTCATCGAGGTCGTCCGGCGCATCCGCGCGCGCGTTTCACCCGGATTCGCGGTGGGCATCAAGCTCAACTCGGCCGATTTCCAGCGCGGCGGATTCACCGAAGACGAGTCCCGCGGCGTCGTGGCGGCACTGGCACGCGAGGGCCTCGACCTGATCGAGGTCAGCGGCGGAAGCTACGAAGAACCGGCCATGATGGGCACGGCCGCGGCCAGCACAAGGGCCCGCGAAGCCTACTTCCTGGAATACGCCCGCACCGTGCGCAGCCTCGTCGGCGACATCCCGCTGGCGGTCACCGGCGGATTCCGTTCTCGCGCGGCGATGGACACCGCGGTCGAGTCCGGCGAATGCGACGTCGTCGGTATCGGCCGCCCCACCGCGACCACCACCGATGCCGCCGACATGATTCTCGCGGGCCGCACCGAAGCGCTCACCGCACACCAGTTGCGCGCCGGCATGCGCGGCGTGCTGGGCAAGATCACCGACCTCAAGGGGCTCGACGGAATGCTCGACCTCGGTTGGCACACCGACCAGTTGCACCGGGTTGGCGCCGGTCTGCAGCCCGATCTGAATCGGGGTCGCATCGCCACCGCACTCGCGCTGCTGCGTCGCAACGGCCGGACGTCATTCGGACGCAAACGCGGCCTCTAGCCAGCCCCAGCCCGCGCATCGCCACACCACAGAGAATTAGGAGTCAGTGATGACCGCGATCAAGGATGCCGTCGTCTTTGTCACCGGCGGCAGCCGTGGCATCGGCAAGGCGCTGGTCGAGGAGTTGTACGCCCGCGGCGCGCGCAAGGTTTACGCCACAGCCCGCAACCTCCGCAATGTGACACACCCCGAAGCCTTCCCGGTGGCATTGGAAGTCACCGACCTCCACGCGGTCTCCGCCGCAGCCGAACTGGCCCAGGACGTCACGATCCTGATCAATAACGCGGGCGCCTCGGTCGGCGCGCCGTTCCTCGGCTCGCGACTCGACGATGTGCGACGCGAGTTCGAGACCAACTTCTACGGCCCGTTGTTCGTCACCCGCGCCTTCGCACCGATCATCGAAGGCAACGGTGGCGGACACATCCTCAATGTCCACTCCGTACTTTCCTGGCTCGGCATCGCCGGGTCCTACAGCGCGTCCAAAGCAGCGCTGTGGTCACAGACCAACTCCCTGCGTTTGGAATTGCGGCCGCGCGGCATCGCGGTGACCGGACTGCACATGGGATATGTCGACACCGACATGACCGCTGGCGTCACCGCGCCCAAGTCCAATGCTGCCGACGTCGCCGCACTCGCACTCGACGGCATCGAGGCCGACGCGCACGAAGTTCTGGCCGATGACATCTCCCGGCAGGTCAAGGCAGGGCTTGCCGGAGACATCGCGGCGCAATACCCGCAGCTGGCGGGCTGACACCAGCACCGAACAAGTCGAAAACCTAGCTGCGACAAAGGAGTTGCTGTGCTCGATCGGCAGAACAGGTCATCACTCGCCGGGAAAATCGCCGTCATCACCGTCGGCGAAAGGGCGTGTGTCTCGACACGCGGGCGCCCAGAGCATCGCGCAGGAGCTGGATGTCAGACATGGGCAGGATCGCTTGACCAGCTGATCAGCAGCACAGCCCATCCGCAGCACCACCAGTGAGGAGTGACCGCGACTGTGAGCACCAAATATAAAAACACGCCGACCAAAATTATCGATGTCGGCGGAACACGATTCGCATACCGGCAGCTGGGCGTGAATAACGGCGTGCCAGTGATCTTCCTCAACCACCTGGGCGCGGTACTGGATAATTGGGATCCCCGGGTCGTCGACGGCATCGCCGCCGAACACCAGGTGATCACCTTCGACAACCGAGGTATCGGCGCATCAGAAGGCAAGACACCGAATTCAGTAAAGGCGATGGCGCACGACGCGATCGCCTTTATCCGGGCGCTCGGCCTCGATCACGTCGATCTCCTCGGATTCTCTTTGGGCGGCTTCGTCGCGCAGGTGATTGTGCAGGAACAACCACAGCTCGTTCGAAAGATCGTGCTCGCGGGCACCGGCCCGGCCGGTGGCGAAGGCATCGAGAAAGTCACCGGTGTCACCATCCGCGACATGATAAAAGCCACGCTGACCTTCAAGGATCCGAAGGAGTACCTGTTCTTCACCAGGACAGCCAACGGAAAGGCAGCGGCGCGGCAGTTCGTGAATCGGCTAAAGGAACGCACCGACGATCGCGATAAAGCGATCTCCCTCAGCGCCTTCCGCACCCAGCTGAAGGCCATCCATGCCTGGGGGACGCAGGAGCCCACCAACTTGGCGAGCATCCGGCAGCGTGTCCTGGTGGTAAACGGCGAAGACGACCGGATGGTGCCCACCCGGAATTCCTTCGACTTGGCTCAACGTTTACCGAACGCCAAACTCAGAATCTATGCCGACGCCGGACACGGTGGAATCTTTCAATATCACGAGGAGTTCGTCGACGAGGTTCTGAATTTCCTCGATTCTTGAATTCTGGCCCGCACCGATCGGCCGTACGGGATTGCGTAGCGATTCGGTACGGCCGATCGGCGAGCTAACGTGATCAGACAGTCAGGAACGGACTGTCGACTTCGTGGACTCCGACCGCCGCCGCACCCGCCCTGAGGGTGTCGAGGCCGAAAGCAGCGACAGGGCCGTGTACGCCGGGCCCACCAGTCCACCGCAGCCTCGGCTGCACCGGCAGTGACTGCAGGCGCTGTGACAGCTCGGAGGCCTTTGCCGGAACCAGGGAGCAACTGCACGGACCGCATGGCGCAACGCGCCGGTGAGATCGCCTACTGGAACCAGGTCCGCGAACAGCAGATCGCCGACGGCCTGACGCTGGGCTGGGGACCTTCGGATTTCAGCGTCGGCGATTTCGTCCGCGTCGGTTGTTGCCGCGCGTGGCGGCAGGTCACCCGCGTGAACACGAAATCGGTGTCGGTGGTTAACATTCCGCAGCCACACACCGCTACACACCATCGCCGCCAAGCAGACCCTGCCACCGTGAGCCCACCCCCGACTACACCGTGCGCTACCACGAGATCACCACGGTGATGACCGAACCCGAAGCCCGCGACCGGTTCCCGGATGTCTTCGATCACCTCGACGCGAGCATGCTGGCGCCGCGTCCGAAACGCCGTGGCGGTAAGACCAAACTTGACCACCACCGCGGGCCGCAGTCCGATCGCTGGCACTGGGAAATCGGCGGCCTCGAATACGCCGCGGTGTGGGCGCACCCCGACCGCTGGTATGCCACCCCACCAGAGCCGGTCACCGACCCGGGGGTGGTGCGGGTGAGCGCGCAGCGCCGCGAACCGGGCCGGTTACGCGGTGAACCGATCGAGCTGCCCGTCACCGAGTTCGCAGTGTCGGGGCCGGTGTGCTGGCCCGAAGAGGTCCACAACCAGGTCCGCGGCATCGTCGAGGCCCGCACCTACCTACCCGCCGCCACGGCCTGAAAACAAACTCTGTCACCGCCGCCCCGCGCCCGCATGGGTGCTGGGCGGGCTCGTCGATCCCACGAAGGAGTGGTTCGCAATGTCCGCACACCAGCCGCCCCGACCAGCGCCGCCGGAGTTCCTCGCCCAGCGGCGCACCACCCGGCCTCCAAACCCGAACTCCTGGCGGGCGTGGCTGATCTGTGGCGAGGTCGCCGACGAACCCGGAGCAGACCGATGACCCGGGTACCGGAGTTCGAGCAGTACACCGCCGCGATGCGGAACCGGAGCGCGGAGTTGTTGTGTTTCGAGGCGATCGGCTATGTGCGGGGCTGGTGCGACGCGCGTGGGATTGGTGCTGGGGAGGCGATCGATTTCGGGCATGCCTTCGCCGTACTCGTCGCCGCGGGCGGTTCGCGCCCGAATATCGCCGACGCGTGGACCAACTGGTGCCACGGCCGCGATATCGGCGCCGGTCCCGGGTTCGAGTGCACCCGGCCCGCAGCCCTGCGCCCCTGAGCCCGGCCTCGCTACTGCCGGTCGTCACCACCGGCTTCGCCGACACCGCGATCGCGCGGCGCCGCCGGTCGCGGGCATCAAAACCCAGATCGGGCAGCCATTCTCCGGTCCCGTCCGGGCAGCCAACTGAACACACCACGCCATCGGAAGGAAACCCGGATTCCTCATGCCCGCCCCAGCATTCGCCAACAGCGCCTACACCTTGTTCGCCTCCGACGACGCCCCGATCCGCGGGCAGGTGTTAGCCGATATGGGTGAACATCACCCGGTCGTCGACGGGGTGACCGAGACCCGCCCGATGGTGGTGCTGCGGTTCTTCGGTCTCGTCGTCGAGGATGAGCGCCTCGGCAATCCCCGCGTCACCGCCCGGTTCGAACCCGGCACGATCGGGCGCGGCGCGACCACGCTGGTGTGTCTGGGCGAACCCGGCTACCTGAATGTGCATCTGGGGTATCCGCTGGCCACCGCCGACGCGGACATCCGTGAGCTGGTGTCCGACACCGTCACCGAGGTCATCGGTGAATTCCTCACCGATGACCGCGCCCCTCGCTATCGGCACTGGGCAGCAGAGCAGCGCCGCCAGAACACCGCCCGCGCCCTGAAGGCCATCCAAACCCTCGAGCAACTCGCATGTCGCCGCCACGCTACGGCCCGCGCCGAGGTCGACGCGTCGTGGGCGCTGGTGGCCGCACTGCGCCAACAGCACTGAACCCGCACGGCGGCCCACGCCTGCATTCCCTGCCCTGAGATCCGTATCTCTCTGTCGGAAAGGAGTTTTGACTCATGTCGATCGCTACCTGTGTGCGTCACGCCGAGTTGGGGGACCTGGTCGGGCTGCTGAATGCTCAGCAGGCCGCGAAACTCGATGTCGTCGCCCCGGCATCGGCGTTGCGTGCCAGTGATGGTCTGCTGCAGCTGTGCGGGGTCGAACCGGTCCTGGATGAGCGGGGTTTCACCCTCGTCGACGGCCTCTACCGGCCCACCGCCGCCGCCGACTCCCACCTCGGATCCAAGCTCAAGATCCCCGTCGGCTATCTCAAATGGCTGCGTCAGGAATCGCGAACCGATCTCTACGACGCCAACATCAACGGCCTGCTCCACGGCTGCGACGACCCACGCCTACCCAGCACGGGTGATGACCGGTCATTCCTGCTGCGCCTGTTCACCTCCGGCGCCTCGGACGAGCCCGGGATTCTGCGCGCGGTGTTGTCGGATCGCTACGGCATCATCGACAACCTCGACGTCCTCACCGCCGTACTGGAGGGCATCCGCCAAGCGGATGCGGATGTGTCGGTGCGCTCGTGTGATCTGACCGAATCCTCCATGCACTGCAAGGTGTACTCACCGAAGGTGTCGGCGCTGGCACCGAGCTTCCTCGCGAATTATCGGACCCCGTTCGCCAACCCCGAACTCGAGGCCGAACGCCGCCGCGCCGCAGGGCAATTGGAGCAGTGGCGCCCGGTCGCGGCCCGCGAAGGCCACGGCTATCGCCCCGGCAGCGAGCCGATCGTGTTCGCCGGGTTCCGGTTCTCCAACTCCGAGATCGGCCACCACGCAGTCACATTGAAACCCGAACTGGTCGTCCAGATTTGCGGCAACGGTCTTACCCTGCCGATGTTCGCCTACACCAAACGCCATATCGGGGACCGCCTCGAGGCCGGCGGTGTCGGCGGCTGGTCGCAGGACACCTACCGCAAACGCCTGGCGGTGATCACCGCTGAAACCCGCGACAAGGTCGCCGAGTGGCTGTCGCCGGAATTCTTGGCCGCCCGTGTCACCGAGTTGGAGCGGCATGCCGCGACTCCGGTCGCGCACCCCGAACGCACCATCGAAGTCGTCTCTAAGAAGTTGGGGTTCACCGAGGACGAACGCACCGGCATCCTCAGCCATTTCATCGCCGGCGGTCAGCTCACCGCCGCCGGAATCGCCAACGCCGTCACCAGCTACTCCCAAACCATCCCCGACCCTGTCCGCGCCGACACCCTCGACGACCTAGCCCTGCAAGCGATGTCCCTCGTCTGAACCCCACTGGCTGCGCGGGTGCCTGCCACAGCCCTGCGTCCGGACCTCGTCGTTGTTCTCCTTCATCCATCCCCTGGGGCCCTTGGCGGCCCAGACCCTCGAGGAGGTTGTTTCCCGCATGCCCGAAACCCTGACCCTCACCCGCACCGACTTCGACAGCGCCGAACATTTCGGTACCGCCGGAACCATCACCGCCCTCAGTGAACCCACCGTCACCCGCTGGCGTGAGCAGCACCCGGACTGGAAAGCCAAGCACTGGCGCTACAGCGACCCCGACCAGCACGGCGCGCGGTTCCTGCACCCGATCAACGTCGCAGCCCGCACCAAGAACTAACCCCCGCAACCGAATCCACCACGCAGACCGGCCCTCAAGCGGCCCGCCACCCGTTCTCAGCTGTCATATCCACTCTCGGGTAGGCACCGACCAGTCCAAAGCTGGCCGGTGCCTACCCGTTTCACGATAGGAGCCCTATTCGATGTCACACGACACCGACACGCCCACCCCCGACACCATCGATACCGACACCACCATCACCATCGACGACACGGCACCCGACGCGAGTGACGTCGTCGCCGAGTGCGACAGCGCGGTGCCCGCCGCGCCGGGGGCGGGTCGGGGACCGACGACGGATCCCGCCGAGCTCGATATCGACGAAAACGTGCGTAAGACCTTCCGGCTCGAAGACCACCCCGAGGTCACCGAATCCATCCGTGAGCACGGTGTGAAGAACCCGATCAAGGTGATCCGGATGCCCGACGGACGCCATGTCGTGCGCGACGGGCAAGTCCGCACCCTCACCGCGCTCGCGTTCGAACAGACCGCGGTGCCGGTATGGATCACCGACTTCGACCCCTCGGTCGATGCCGCTGAAGCCGAGATCGACCGCATCACCGAGCAGATCACCGTCAACGACCGCCGGATCCCGCTCACCGATGGCGACCGCGCCGCAGGCATCGCACAGATGCTCGACCTCGGAGCCTCGGTCACCCGGGTCGCGAAGGCGTTGCAAACCAAACGCGACGACATCAAACGCGCAGGCAAGATCGGAACCTCCACCACCGCACGCGGATTGATCGACGAAGGCCAATACGACCTCGAACAGGCGGCGCTCATCGCCGAATACGACACCCTCGGCGACACCGACGCCGTGCAACGACTCATGGCCGCCAACCGCAACTGGTTCTCCTACGAAGCCAACCGGATCGCGCAAGACCGCACCGAAGCACGCGCCTACCTAGCTGTGGCGTTGCCGTATGCCGAGACCGGGGTCGGGATCCTCACCGAGTACCCCGGCACCGGCCAGTTCACCGACGACAGGCCGCTCGTGCCAGCGGCCGATCTGGTCGACGCCGATGGCTCGGCCGTCGACATCAGCCATATCAACGCCCACCCCGACCTCTGGCTGGTGTGGCTGGAGGTCGGCGAGGACATGGTGTGGGTCGAAGTCGACACCGGCGCCCTCGTCGACCCCGACACCGTGGACTGGAACACCCGCGAGAACCCCGATACCGAGCCCGCCGAGGGGCTGCGCCATGCCCGCGATGTGCAACAGCGCGAACAGATTCTCGCCGAATACTTCTTGCTGCGGGACCGGCTGGAGGCGGCCGGGATGCGGGAGCGCGAGGAAGATACCGGTGCCGACGGCACCGACACCCGCGACACCTTCCAGGACCAACAAGACGGCCATGGCGAGGGCGACGAGCTCGCCGCCGCGCGTCGCGCCGCCGCCGAGGCCGCCGCGCAGGCAGCCGCCGAAGCGCGGGAACAGGAGCGGTTGGCGCGGCGGCGGGTCCGCGAGCTCAACAAGCAGGGGTTGGCAGCCAAGACCACCCGCACCAAGTTCGTGACCCGACTGTTGACGCGCAAGACCCCACCAGTGCAAGCTCCGGTGTTCCTGGCTCAGGCGCTGGTCTCCGACAGCGGGCTGCTCAGCGAGTACCACGCTTTCAGCACGGCCCTGGAACTGTTGGGCATCAAGGTTTTCCGCGGTCGCGATGAGGTGATCGCCGACCTCGACACGACGAAACCGGCCCGCGCCCAAGTGATCGTGCTCGCGCTCGTCCTCGGCGCCTACGAAAGCCGCTGCGAGAAAACCCTGTGGCGCTACGCCGACCGCGGCGTGCGCCGCTACCTGAAATTCCTCAGCCAGCTCGGCCACCCGCTCGTGCCCGTCGAACTCGCCGCCCTCGGCGAGGTCAACTCCGACGACATCGACATCGACACCCCCACCACCGCAACCACCACCGCAACCGCAACCGCAACCGCAACCGCAACCGAACCCGACGAACAGGAGCAGGCCGACCCCGCCTGACCAACCTCCTCGACCACCCCGGCATGCCGGTACGCGCCTCGTTCATTTCGGCCTTCGCGTACCGGCATTCCCGGGGTTGTCCTTCCTCCGAACATGTAGGAGGTGTCCATCCCGTGACCGCTGTCCTGGACCTGCGGGCGGCGGCGTTTACTGCCGCCGCCCGCGGCTGGCCGGTGTTCCCGCTGCGCCCAGGTGGGAAGAAACCAGCGATCAAACGCTGGCCCGAACTCGCCAGCACCGACAAAGATCTCATCCACCGCTGGTGGAGTTACAACCCGCGCTACAACGTCGCGATCGCGACCGGCCCGCCCAGCGGGCTGCACGTCATCGATCTCGATCCACCCCACATGAGCCCACCCACTCACAACCTCACCGAGGCCCTTGCCCGGCTCACTGACCACCTACCCCAACCCGCGCCACCCACACTGACCGTCACCACCCCAGCTGGCTGGCACCTGTACTACCGTGCCCCGAGCCAGCCGATATTGCGGTGCACGGTCGCCCGCATCGGCGAGGGTATCGATTCTCGCGGGCACGGCGGTTACATCGTCGCCCCTGGATCCCGTACGCCCCACGGGGATTACGCCGTGGCCGAGAACCGGCCGCTCGCCGATCTTCCCGAAATGCTGATCCAACGGATTATCCCGCCTCCGCCGACTCCGGCACCGACCGGTGGCTCGAGCAAGGCGATGGCAGTGCATCCGGATTCATATCTGGCGGCGATCCTGACCGGGGAAGCCGAGCGAGTCGCTCACGCACGGGTGCACCTGCGCAACCACACCCTGTTCCGCTCCGCGCTGGTCCTCGGGCGGCTCGTCGCCGCCGACGAAATCAGCGAACACGACGCCCGCACCATCCTCACCGACGCCGCCGCAGCCCACATCGGCATCGAGGGATTCACCGCCGCCGAAGCGCACCGCACCGTCAGCAACGGATTCCGCTACAGCCGCGCACGCCCCCGATGCCTGCACCACTGATCCACACGCCACAACAGGGCACCACATCCCCTGCCCGACATCGACGCCAGCGCGTCGCATCGCTTCAGCAGCGCAGCCGCATTCAGCACGGCCATCACATTCACGCGCCGCACACAGCCCTCGCATCCCGAAGGAGACTCCTATGCCTGACAACGTCGACGACGCCCACTCACCAACCAGCAATGAGGCGACCTCGAATCCCGGTCAGAGTCAACAGGATCGCGAGCCAGCAGAGCCGCTACGGGTGGATGATCCCGGCGAGTTGATCGTGGCGGTGCCCGCGATGGTCGGGTTCGTGCCTCGCCGGTCGTTGGTGGTGGCCGTCCTGCGGAGTGCGCCCGATCCGGAGCACAGTCCGATTATCGACGCGGTGCTGCGATTCGATCTCGACTCCGACGGTGGGAGTCGGCGGGGTCTCGTTGCGGCGTATGCCGAATGCGTCGGGCAGATCTGCGCCGCAGAAGGAGCGACCGAGGTGCTCGCGGTGATCGTCGACGACCGGACGCGCAAACCAGGTCGCATACGCCGACAGGGCACGGCCAGCGCTGGGCAGTGGAGCACGCTCATCGCCGCGTTCGCGCGACGACTCGCGGCCCTGGATGTGTATCTGCAGGGTGCGTGGGCCGTGCGGGCGATCGAGGCCGGCCAGCGGTGGTGGAGTCTGCTGATGCGAATGATCATGGGACGCTGCCGGATCCGGCCACCTCGATGATCACGGTCGCGCATGTACTCGACGGGCGGCCGATCCGCGGGGCTCGCTCGGAGCTGACCGATCTGGTCGCCCAGAACGAGGAGTTGGCGCGGCAGGTGGCGGCACATCTCGACGATGCCCTCGCCATCGCGCACGAGCGGTATGCGGCGGCCGTGCGACACGGCGATCCCGACGGGTATCACCGGCGGGCGTTGGAACAGGTGCTGTGGCAGGTCGCCAACACCGATTCCGGAATGTCGCTTACCGCCGCCGAATACGCCGAACTTGGCGCGGCACTGCGTGATCGGGTCGTGCGCGACTGTCTGTTCGCCCTCACCATCGGTGACCATGCCGGCGCCCGCGGAAAATCTGTGGGTGGCACTGACGCAGGCACTCTCGGGCAGCGACCGCGCCGACGCCGCGACCCTGCTCGGCTACGGCGCCTACATCCGCGGCGACGGCCCCCTCGCCGGCGTCGCTCTGCAGGCGGCCCTGGACGCCGACCCCGCCCACTCCATGGCGATCTTGCTGGAGACCTCTCTGCGCACCGGCATGCGCCCGGACACCTTGCGCCGCTTGGCATACTGCGGTCTCGGTATCGCCGCCGACCTCGGCATCGACCTCGGCTCAGGTGTGCGATAACCCACTGAGTCTGCGGCCCGCACCGCGCTCGCGGTCGATTTCCTCTCACACACCGCCACCGCCCGCGGCGCATATCTCCAACCGGAATTCGTCAGCACCGTTCGATGCGACTGACCGTCCTCACGAGCGTCGCACCCTCACCGGGCCGCGCGGCCACGCTGGTGCCCCTTGACGACCAACGAGCGTGTCATCACAACAAGCTACGTCGCTGGCGGGCCAGCCGAATCGCGCAGGCGCCAGCAGCACGAGGCTCGATCAGCTCCTCACCCAATTCCATTCCTCGACAGGAGAACTCAGTCATGGCCGCAGACACGATCATTACCGTCATAGGAAATCTCGTTGCCTCCCCAGAACTCAAATACACTCCCGCGGGCACGCCGGTAGCGAACTTCACGGTGGCCTCGACACCGCGTCGTTTCGACCGCGCATCCGCGCGGTGGAAAGACAGCGACCCGTTGTTCCTGCCCTGCCACCTCTGGCGCGACGCCGCTCAGAACCTCGCCGAGAGCAACCTGCCGCGCGGGGCCCGAGTGATCGTCTCCGGGCGACTCACCCAGCGCACCTACCAAACCCGCGAAGGACACAAACGCACCGTAACCGAACTCGAGGTCGACGAGATCGGTCCCTCGACCCGATGGGCCACCGTCGCGGTGAGCAGGACCCACCGGCGCGAAGGCGAGGACCACGACGCCACCACGACCGCCTCGCGTGCGAGCTCCGATGATCCCTGGGCCTCAGCGGCCCCACGCGAGTCGGCGTTCGCCGGTACCGCGGCCCCAGGGGACCCAGACTTCTGATCCAACGCCTTCCCCGCTCCGGCGGGGTAGGTGAGCGGGAGTCATCGAGTGGGTAGGGATGCCCATCCGGCCGCTCGTCCAGCCCGGACGAGGGCTACCAGACCGTCGTCCGACACGGCAGGGCCCGCGCCCGGCACCACCGAATTTCCCACTCGCCCCACAGCAACGCGGCGGTCCCGCACGGAAATTCGGTGGTGCACGCCCCGGCGCGTTCCCCACCGCGCCGACCGCCGTCCCGGTCGAGGCGCCCTCAGGCTGGCCGCCCGGCCAGCCGACCATCCCAGTGGGAATCTCACGTTCGCACCGGGATGGGTCCTGTCCGCTCGCACGAAGGGAAAACAGATGACCAGCACCGAATCCCAGTCCTTCCTCGACGCGATCACCCACATCTCCTGGCAACTCGACGCCGGTCTGCACGACCAAGCCCGCGACGAGTTCGAACGGGCACTCACCGAGCTCGCGTCTCCCACCGACCTCGATCGGCTCGTCCGCCTCGCCGACACCTTCACCAACTCGCCCTACGTGATCGCGCGCGCCTCGCTGCGGTCGCTGTGGCGACGCTCCGATCCTGAACTGCGGGCGTGGCTCGACACCTTCGTCACCCGCACCGACCCCGGGCTGCATCGCCCGGTCGAGGACCAGCCCCGCTGGATCGCAACGGTCCCGCTCGTCGCAGCCGAGACCAGCGCCCGTCGACTGCTCGCCCGAGATCCGAACAAAACCCGGAGCGCTACGCCCTCAACCGCGACCGCGATCGCAGCCAAGCGCGCGTGGCGGCGACCCGAGCACATCGAGGCGATCAAGTCTAAGCGTCGCCCTGTGAGTGAGCCGCGTGTGGTCACCGACTACATCCGCACCCGCTTCCTCCTCGACACCGATCCCGCATTCCAGCCATCGGTGTGGGACCGCAACTACGTCCGGCAGGTCGCCGACCAGGTCCTCGCCGAGCGCGACCGTGCCGGTGCCCGCACCCGTGAGGACTTCGACGCCGACGAGATCGCCCGCACCCGAACCGGTCTCGACATCCGCGACGACGACCGCCCCGCCTTCCAAGCCAACGGCAACGGTCTCGACTACGACCACACCACCCTGGCTCCGTTGCAGGGGTGGGTGTGCGTGTACTGCTTCGGCGAACGCGCCTGCAGCGACCACTTCCGCACCAACACCACCGGCCACCGGATCAGCGACGACGGACTATGCCAACACTGCCGCGACCACGACCGCGCCGGAATCGCCGCGCTCCCGGCCGATTTCACCCTCGCCGATGAAGTCGCCGCCTACTGCCAATACCTCACCGACCACTACCCCGCTGCCGCACCCGCAGTGCTGGATGCGTTGCAGCAGCGCTCGACACGGATCGAGCGCGGACTGGTGATGGCGTTCCTCGACCGAGACCCCACAACCATCCACACCGGGCGCACCTATCGCGACGCCGACTCCAGTGCAGTTGCGCGCCGGGCGCTGCTGCTCGTGCACCCACCACCGCGAGATCGACATCGACGACCTCTGCGGCGAATGCCGACACCACTACCGCACCGCCGCCTGACCCGCGTTCCCCTGCCGCGCCCCGCCGGCGACGGCGGGTCTTCCGATCACCGGTCCGCCGCGGTGTCCACGCCCGTGGCGGATCGGCCCGCCACGGTCACACCCGATCGATCAGAGACTGCTCGTGTGCGGCGATGGCGGCTCACCCAAACCGGCAGGGCCGCAACCCAGGACCAACTGCCTACCGATCCCTCCCCACAGACCAACCCCGACACGCTCCCCACAATCCGCATCACTCACAATCCATCTCCCACACCACCCACCACCACTACACTCCTCATCATCAACGTCCCCTCCCCTCGCCTCATCTCCCTTCCACCAAGCACACCTCTTGCATCCGAGGATAACGATTTGGTAACGACCTGGGGTTTTGCTTGATTTGACGAAAAAATAGTCAAATCGACCCTCTGGCGTAAATGGCCGGTCGGGTGCTTGATGGATGTATGACCGCGACGATTCATAAAGTCGTGGCAGGCAATGGGTATCAATATTATCTGCGCAATGTCGCCGCGAATGATGTTTCGGCTCGTGGCCGTTCCAGTCTCGCCGATTATTACTCCGCTCATGGGGAAGCTCCGGGCCGCTGGCACGGCACGGGCCTGGCCGCGTTGGGCCTGCGACCGGGTGACGAAGTCACCGAAGAACAGATGAAATCCCTGTTCGGGTTGGGTCGTCATCCCAACGCCGAAGCGATCGAAAACGCTACGTATGACGAGCAGATTCGTCTCGGTGCGAAGCACAAAGATGCGACACGAGCCGCTGATCGCGCTTCGCGTTTAGGCAACCCGTTTCGGGTTTATGCCGAGGTTTCCGAGTTCCGTAAACGGTGCGCGGACGCATTCACGCGACACAATATCGCGCACGGATCCGGCTCTCACGATGCAATTCCAGAACGTGAACGTGCGCGAATTCGTACCCATGTGGCGTTCGAAATGTTCTGCGAACAGTATGATCGCCCGCCCTTGAACGAGCGGGAATTGTCGGGGTGGGTGGCACGAAACTCGCGCCCGAACACCGTCGCGGTCGCGGGTTTCGACATCACTTTCTCACCCGTCAAGAGCGTCTCTGTGCTGTGGGCGCTGGCCCCGCGCGCGGTCGCGGAGAAGGTCGAGGCTGCCCACCATGCTGCGGTCGATGATGCTCTGCGCTGGTTGGAGGAGCACGCGATCTTCACTCGGTTGGGCCGCAACGGGATCCGGCAGGTGGATGTCGACGGGATTGTGGCCGCCCGGTTTGTGCATCGTGACAGCAGAGCAGGCGACCCCGATCTCCACACGCATGCGCTGATCGCCAACCGTTGCCGCACCGATGATGGGCGGTGGCGCACCCTCGACGGCACCGCGATCTACCGAGCCGTGGTCACCGTCTCGGAGATCTACAACACTCGCCTGGAACACCATCTCGAGGACCTGGTGGGTGTCGAGTTCGCTGAACGCCCCACCACCGATCCGTCCAAGCGCCCGATCCGCGAAATCGTCGGCATCCCAACACCGTTGATCCACGCGTGGTCGCGGCGCGAAGCCGCGATCAAAGAACGTGTGGGTGAACTCGCCGCACGGTTCCAACACCGGTTCGACCGCGAACCGATCCCCACCGAAATGTATGACCTGGCCCAGCAGGCCACCCTCGAAACCCGGCCCGCCAAACACCCTTTGCGGTCACTGGCCGAGCAGCGCAGCACCTGGCGATCGCAAGCGATGGCCCTGCTCGGCGACCGAGAAGCACTCTCTTCGATCGTCGTCGCGGTCCTGAATCCCATGCGGCCCCATCGTGTTGCGGTGACTACGGCGTGGATCAACCGCACCGCGCAGCGGGTCATCGAGGTGGTTTCCGAGCACCGCTCCACCTGGGCTGCCACCAATCTGCGTGCAGAAATCGAACGCCAACTCCGCGGCAACGTGCGAGGCCAGGACTGGGAACACGCCGCCGAAGCGGTCCTGGCCGAAACGCTCTCTCCCGAGCATGTGATCGCGCGCGGTGACCCCGATCTGACCGATGAACCCGAATTACACACGGTGCCAGAGTTGTTGCGGCGCCGCGACGGCACCAGCGTCTACACCGGCGCGGGTGCGCAGATCTACACCTCGGCCCGGATGTTGTCGATCGAACAGCAACTGATCGAGATGTCGCTGGAGCCCGGCGCACGCCAACTCCGGCCCGATCTCGTCGCCGCCTCCGTGGACCGCTACAACACCCAGCATCCCGAACGCCCGCTCAATGCCGGGCAGATCAGCGTGATCGAGGGCTTCGCCTCTTCACCCCTGCGGATACGGACCACCAACGCGCCGGCGGGAACGGGCAAGACCACTGCGATGGCTGTGCTCACCGATGCCTGGCATAGCAGTGGCGGTCAGGTCCTCGGGTTGGCGCCGACCGCGTCGGCGGCCGCGGAGTTAGGCAAGGCGATCGGCACCCGGGTGGAGACCGTCGACAAGGTCCTCGACGTCCTAGCCCGCCACACACCCAGCCGCGACAACCATGCCCTCGACCGCGAGCAGCCGCCGTCGCTGCCGCAATGGATCCTCGACATCGACGCCGACACGCTGGTGATCGTCGATGAGCACGTCAAAATCGGCAACCTCAAACGCCTACGCCTGCTGCGATTCCTACACGACCGCGGCGCGACGATCCGCTGCATCGGCGATCCCCGCCAACTCGCGTCGATCGAGGCCGGCGGCGCGGATGCCGACATGGACGCGGCCTCACCCGAAGCGGCCATGACACTGACCCACGTCGTGCGGTTCGCCTCAAACGCCGAAGCGACCGCGAGTTTGCAACTGCGCGAGGGTGACCCAGCCGCGCTGGGCTGGTATCTGGACAACGGACGCATCCACGCCGGACACGAAGGCGCCACCCACGACGACGCCTACACCGCCTGGATCACCGACCACCTCGCCGGTCGCAATGCCATCATGCTCGCCGCTACCCACGACATTGTCACCGAACTGAATGCTCGTGCTCGCGCCGACCGCATCGCCCGCGATGGCGGTGTAGTGGGCTCGGAATGTGTTCTCGCCGACGGACTTCACGCGTCGGTCGGGGACACAATTCGCACCCGACGCAACAACCGACGACTACGACTCGGCGACAACGATTGGGTCCGCAACGGCTACGCCTGGACCGTCACCGCCATCCACAACGACGGCAGCCTCACCGCCACCCATGTCGGCTCGAACGAAAAACAGGGGCACAGTGTGCGTCTGCCCGCCGACTATGTGGCCACGTATGTGCGTCTCGGGTACGCGACAACGATCGATTCCGCGCAAGGAATTACCGCGGATTCGTGTCATGTCGCGCTCACCGGAGGTGAGTCTTTGCGACAGCTTTACGTCGCGCTCACCCGTGGAATCCACGCCAACCACGTCTACGTGCCGACCGCGTTGGACGGGTCCGAAGGCTCGTTCTGGTCCGAACCCGCCGCTTATCCGCGCACCGCTGTCGAGATTTTGTTGCGCATTTTCGGGCGCGACGGCGCGCAGAAGTCGGCGCACACCATGCTGCGCGATGCTCTGGATCCGTACCAGCGGATCGGTCGCGCGCTCGATATCTACCTCGACGCGGTCGGTGTCGCCGCCGAAAACGCCCTCGGCGCCGATGGACTCGAACGCCTCGACACCGCCGCCGAAGCGATACACCCGAACCTCACCGACAGCCCCGCCTACCCCGTGTTGCGTCAACACTTGGCGATGATCGCGCTGTCGGGGCGTGACCTGATCACCGCCTTACGCATCGCCGCGAACGCACGCGAACTCGACACCGCTGATGATGTTGCCGCTGTGCTCGACTGGCGCCTGGATCCCTCCGGCGCGCACTCCACCACCAACGCACCCCTGCCCTGGGCGACCGGGATCCCCCGCGGACTGCGCACCGAACTCGACTCCACCCAACTCGCTGCACGCGCCCGCATCGTCACCGACCTCGCCACACAAATCCGCACCGACACACAGTCATGGACACCCGCGTCCGCACCACACTGGGCGCGCCCGCTCATCGGCTCCGAGCCACGCCTGCTCGAAGACCTCGCCGTGTGGCGGGCCTCCCTGCACATCGACGACCGCGATCCGCGTCCCACCGGACCACCCCGCTACACCGTGGGCGAACGCGAACACCAAGAACTCCTCAACGCACGCGTCACCGACACCCTCGGCGACCCGCACTCACCCGCCAACAAATGGGCACCGCTAATCAAAGGTCTCGAATCCCGCATCCTCACCGACCCGTGGTGGCCGATCCTCGCCGACAAAATCGAGATCGCCCACCGATCCGGAATCGACATCCAAACCCGGCTCACCCACGCCGCCACACAACGGGCGTTGCCCGACGACATGCCCGCCGCGGCCCTGTGGTCACGACTCGAGCTCGAACTCGTCGCCGCTGAGGCCACCGACACCCACAACCTCACCCCCGAATGGAGCAACGAATTCCACCACATCGTTGGCGCCGACACCGCCCAACGCGTCATCAACGACCCCGCCTGGCCGCGCTTGGTCGCGGCGATCGACCGCGCCACCGGCACCGGCTGGACACCAGCCGAACTGCTCACCACCGCATACGAACTCATCCTTGCCGCCCAACCCGACGACACCTCACCGCTGCGCCCCGACCAACTCACCAACGCCCTCGCTTGGCGCATCGACGCACTCCTGCACGAACCCACCCACCACGACCAACCCGATCCCCAGCCATCCCCGGAGCCCACGATGCACCCATCCGAGCACCACCATCCCGAACTAGACGATCCCCGGCACGGCGACATCCCCGCCCACCCGTCACGGCGTCCACCGATTCGGCCACCACAGACCGCCACGAGTGCCGAGAACTCGCTGTCCGACAGCGCCGCAACGATCGCCGCACTGATCCAGACCGGTGACATGGCAGCGGCGCGGCGCGCCTTTCACGACCTCGCCGACACCCTCACCGACGAACAACGCGACATCATCGAACACGTCGCCACCACCCTCTACCGCAACCACTTCCGCGTCGCCGTCGCGCGACTGCGCTGGGCCGCAGACCAATACCCCCAACACCGCGCACTCATCCACGCCTGCACACCCACCAGCGACCCATACGTATACCGACCCGCCACCCACGACATCCCTGCACCGGACCGGCGCGATCAACACCGGCATGCTGCGCGCGACAACCCCGACCGCGTCGACCACAGACTGCGGCGGCCACCTCGCCTCGACACCGATATCACCGCCGCACGCGACTACCAGGACTACCTCGACACCCGCGGCGACGTCGACGACGACCCCGAACACCTACCCAAACCCGACGGAGTCCCGCACCGCTACTACCACGAAAAACTATGGGAAGACTGCTATCCCGACTCCGACGAACCCGACTACGACCGCCAAACAATCCGCAACACCCGCGCCCTGCCATGTGTGTCCTGCGGCATCGGACGCGCCTTCACCGATAGCAAACCGATCCCGCCACGCCGCAGCGACGACGGCCTCTGCGGTGAATGCCGCACCGACAACCAACCCGGCATTCCCGACCACGCACCCGTCGACTACATCCGCGCCCGCTGCGACCACATCGCCACCATCCACCCACCGAACACCATCCTGGGCCTGCTCAAACGCGACTGGCGCGCCGCACGCACCCTCGCCGAACGCCTCGCCATCGCAACCTGGGTCGAACAGCATCCCCTGCCCGACCCCCTGAACGAGCGAGCAGCACCACCGTCTGACGATCTCCTCGACGTGTCCGATCCCGTGCAGATGCTCACCGATGACCAACTCTCTCAAGCCATCACAGACATCAGCCAACGCATCAACCTCGCCGAGACCGAAGCGATCATCTACGGACCCCCACCCGGCAGCGCACCCACCGACACAACAGCAGTCGACGACACCACCACCTGGCTGCACAACGAACTCGTCGACCTCGACACCGAACAACACCGCCGCACCCAACTCACACCCGAACAAACCACCGCAGAGCACGCCCTACGCGCCCACCACCAACACGACAACACCACCGAAGACCCCCTGGAATACGAGCCCGACCCGATCATCGATCCAACCCTCGGCTACGACGACTTCGAGCTGTAGGCGATTCACCGACGACATCGGTGTACCCTGCACCTGGAGCCTGGAGGTGCTGATTCCGCGCCATCGACGAACTCGGTTGCTAATTTTCGATTGTCGAGTCTCCGCCCGCCGCGGGCCGGATGACATGACGGCGGGCGGTTTACCCTCTCGTCTCGTACATCAGCGAGTTGGTCGACAGCCGACAGGTAAATCGGTTGCTGCCGTTCGTATCCTGGAAAGTCCGAGTAAACGCGGGAGTTCGGGAGCCTTGGTGGTCATTGTTTCGGCGCAGTACCAACTGCCCCACCATATTTGGGTCGAGAACGCGGTCTTAGGCTCGCGCTTCGACACCTACATCGGTGCCGCGCGCGCGACCGTGGTCACACCTGCTCCAGAGGGCCTAGCGGACTCCGCGCAGCACCCGTCCTTGGAGGGTGTGCCGGTGTCTGCGTGGGACCCAGCCACGCCGTGGACCACGACGTATGCCGCTTTCAACGTCGCCGACGCTACCGCGCTGCGCCACATCGGTCTGGAGCTGCGCGAAGACGGTCGGGACGTGCCGGCGCGGTTTCTGCACCAGCAGAATCAGGAGGACAGGATCGCTGACTACACGGCGAACATCATCGCGGAATGGTTCGCGTGGGTTGAGGACTGGGTGTCGGTCGTGACTGGCGAGGACATCAACCACCGACAGCCGGTGTTCGATGCCAACGTCATTGGCCCAGGGCTGCAGTTGTGGCGCGGGGGAAAGTGGAGCGATGGCGGCTTTCGGATTATGACACCGAGGCCCCAGCCGTTGTCTGCGGTCTTCCTGCAAGCCATTCTCGACCGGGTAGCTGACGGCGAACAGCCCCCGGTGGAGCACCAGCTCCGTCGTGACAGCCTCGGCGCGTTCCGCCGCGGAGATTTTCGCAAGGCGGTTCTGGATGCGGCAACGTCTGTGGAACGATGCCTTATCGTTCTCATCGACGAGATCGAGCAGCGCACGGGGGACAAGTGCACGGCCAGAGGCATGGTCAGACGATCGAACTGGTTGGTGCGGCACGAGCCGTCCTACCAGCCGCACTCAGACCTCAACCGGCTCGCCGACTGCCGCAACGCCGTTATCCACGCGGGAGAGTCGGTGTCTGAAAGCGATGCGAGGTCAGCTGTTGAGGTGTCGATCGCCGTCGTAGAGGCCCTCGGCGCGTCCCGGGATCCCCGGCAGCCGGTATCTGGCCCCTAACCACCGCCACGACAGTCTGGTCCGGGTTGGATTCCGAGACCCGGTGTGGCTGCAGTCGAGACACCGACCAGCTGGCTGGTCGCCACCACCGAGGTAGGTGCCAGGTCGGCGCCGATGGTGCGCTTGAGCAGCCAATCCGGAAATCGCTATCCTGGCGCAACTTCGGATTCGCGACATCGATCGCGCCGACTCTGGTGTCGAAATCCCTGTGCCGGCGCCCGTTTCGGGAATTAACCCGATCATCGGAACGCTCACCGTACGCGGGACCGCACAGCTTGTCGGCTCCGGCGCTCATCACGGCTAGGATGAACGTTGACACCAGATGGCGGCGCAAGGTCCGGGCTGGCGGCGGCGAGTTAGTCGCGAAACATCTTGCTCATGACGCGGCGCTAGGCATTCAGGCCACCTCATCCTCGATCAGCCCATACGGAGGCCGGTCCGCTCGCCGCGAATATCGGACGACGACCTCGTCGTCGGCCGAGGTGGGCGGGGCGTTGTCCACGACGAGAATCTGGGCACCTTGTCCAGGTCCAGCAAGCCAGTCGTGAAGGTGTTTGTAGAAATCTGTGACGGCCACGCTGTCAGCGAACTCTGCGTCACGGTTGCCACTTTGTCCGAGATTCTTTTGTGGACTGTCGATCATCAGAAAGCCGGGGTGGGAGCTGCCGGTCTCCCATGCGATCTCGAAGAACGCCAGGATCCAGGCTAGCGAGATCAATGTGCGCCCGCCTGAAGAAGCGTGTGCATAGCTTGAACCCCGCATGTGCGGGACAAGATTCCTGTCGATGAAAGCCTGTTCGAGCTTAGGATAGCACCAGGCGACAAGGATCTGCGCGTACCGCTCACTAACACGGTGGATCACATCGTTGCGATCGGGCTGCGCCGTGGCTTCTGCCAGCTCCACCCGCAATGCCTTGAGACTAATCTCAAGCCTCGCAACCGCGGCGCCGCGGCGGTCGAGGCTGTCGAGCAGCTTGATAGCGGTTCGTGCCCGCTCCAAGCTGGCGGCCGCAGCCTGCTGCTGACGCATCAGGTCGTCGCGTTGACTGAGAAACGGGCTGACAGCCTCGTTTGTGGCAATATCGACCGACCGAGCAAGCCTAGCTTCTTCGTTGTTGGCTGCTGTTGCGACCGTTCGAAGACTAGCTAATTCTGCGTCCAGGTCTTCGACGTACTTGGTGATCTCCGCTAGGCGGGCTTTGGTGGCCCTCAGCTCTGAAGAAACGTCGAACTTAGGTTCTGTCATCGCGTCGTCCGAACTGGTTATCTCTATGGCGCCATTGCCGATTCGACTGTCGTACGTTGCACTCTGCACGGCATCAGGCGCCATAATTCTGGCAGCGCAGAGAGTGCAGTGTCCATCGGCGATATGTGGAGCATTCTGCAGGGCGGTCAGGCATGCCGGGCACACCTTTACGCGAAGTGGATCGAAAAGCATCCGCGCTTCGGCGAGCATCGTAAGTTTGGTGACGTCGTCTGCATACTGAGCTCTCAGCGGAATGAACCGGCGCAGTTGCGTCTCACGGTCACGAAGCAGCGCGGCAGCTTCCAGGGCACGACGTGCTGCGTCGCGATGCCGGGTCCGCAGCTCCGTCGCAAATGTCGATGTCGCGTGGATTTGGTGATCCACGTCTGCCAATGCGCGCATCGCTTCGGAGGATGCGTGTTCAGCGTCGTCACGGGCCAGTTCGACCTGGATGCGGGTTCCAAGTTCCTGTTCATCGAGAAACACCTGAGTCGTGGTGTATTCGCCGCGTGCGTTACTTAGTCTGGATTCCAGTTCTTTCACACGCCGGCCGAGTTCGATTGCTTTGTCATCGTGGATTCCGAATACCACATCCACGACCTGCCGCAGCTTGAGCTTCTTCACTTGGTGAGAGCTTTCGAACAACAGGTTCTTGTCGTCGAGGCGTTCGTTGGGCATGTAGCACAGCCACATCAGGTCTCGAATGCTGAGCGGATCTGTGGCGGACTCTGCTTGCGTGGGCGCCTCCCGCAGTTCCACCCCCTCCAGGCCGCAATAGGACAGCAGCAGGCTGGACAGGCTCTTCGGGTCGCCGGCGGGTTTGACGACGCGCTTTTCCATTGGCGGAGTTTCGATCTCGCCAAGGCGTCCCCATCGGACGAACGCGGTCGTCGAGGCTTCCCCCACAGCCCGTTCGATGACGTGCGGCTGATCGCCGAGTTCCACCTCAAGCAGTGCCGCCCTGACCTTGCGAAGGATCTCGGGGTGTCGCGGATGAACGTCGGCGCCGAGACAGTAGGCAATGAACTCGAGTACCGAGGACTTGCCCGTGCTGAACGCTCCGGCGATCACCGACAGCGACCGCGGACGTCCGTCCTTTGCATCCCGAAAGTCGACTTCGTAATCGCGGTCGATTCCCTTCAGTCTCAGTCGAAGAACTCGGATGCCTTGTCGAAGGCTGGGTTCCTGTCCGGAGCCATAGGGCCGCTCTTCTTGGGTATCCGGGATTGCTGTCGCTTGCGGCTCAGTGTTTATGGGCTCTTCTTGTGCGCTCATATCGGCAGTCCGTCGTCAGTGGATGAGGCGGCCCCGACGCCCGGTAGGCCATCTATGGCCGACGGATTGTGCAGCAGAACGACCGTGTCGAGCAGGTTCAGCATCTCCGGTCGAGGGGTGTCACATTCGACGGTGGTCCAGGTATGCACCGCTTCACGAAGACGCTTGTCGCTCAGTCGTTCAAGGCGGCGGACGATGATGTCCACTGACAAACAATAAGACCGTGCGTAGACAGCTGTGAATTTCCCCGCCAGGTCGATACCCGATGGCGTGATTGTGTAGAAGATGCTCTTGTCGACGGTGGGCGTGACCAGACCGTAGGCGATCAGAAGGGCCAGGTCGTGTTGGAGGCGCTCTCTGCGAGTAGTGAACCGGTGCGCTGGGCTTGCATAATTCAACGCTCGCCCGTCGAAGCCCGCCAGCAGCAGGCGTTTTCGGTCCATGTCTTTTTCGTCGGTGAGTACGAGCAAGGGATTGGCGACCAAGAAGTCATAACAACCCAATCGCTCCAACGCGATACCAGGCTCCCGCATCCGTTGCAACGACGCCAGGAGGAGAAGCAACTGGGCAAGACGGAACACGACGTCGTCTTCCGGCACCACAACCGGTGGACGATCAGGTACTTCCGCAACTAGGACAGGAGGTGTCGTCATGACGTCTCGGTAACTGACGGCTCAGAAATACTGGTGGTTTGATCCGGTCGGAGCACATCGTCAGCCTGCACATGTTCATCGGCAATCTGACGCCAGTGCCTCACCCACCCTGCTCGCCGACTGTCAACCACACGGTGCATCAGTCCACAGGTGTGCACAGGGCCGCCGGGCAGACCCGCGCCCAAAGTTGTGTGTTGTGAACGAATTTCGCTCATCACCGCCTTATGCAATCCGAGCAGAAGCGCGTCCTCGCTTGCTTGACACGCCTCGTTGAAGTTGTCCTCCCACACGCTGTGTACAACGGCATCGGCTGAGGAGAGTGCTGCGACTTCAGCAGGTACACCCTTGTCGACTATCTCCCGTGCCATGAGCTCTGCATTGAAAAACTGCTGCTTGGAGGTCATAACCTCCGTATGTCCAGCTTCCCGCAATTGTCGAACGAACAGCGCCGTCTCCAGCCTATCGGCTTCCGCCTCGGCTAGGCCCACGACTTCGACTGTAGGCCGCGCAGATCGGGAAGGCCCATAATAGTGTCGGCGGACCCATTCCGCGTCAGGCGAGATCAGCAACCTGCGCAGCTCGGTCTCATCCCACAGCTCGATAACGATCCCGAACTCACGTTCTTTCCTCCGCTTCCAGTTGTCCCACCACTTCGTCGTAGGACCGTCCATGCTCGACGGAACGCAAAGGATCCACTGAGATAGTGCGAAGCCCTGGTTTTTCGCATTCTTGACTACCGAGCTGAAAGATTCGCGAATCTTTTCCTGATGACTTTTGCCGACTTCAGGATAGAAGTACTTCGACTGCCAGACTGTCACCACGCCGCCGAGGTTGCCGACGAAGACGTCGATACCCCAGTCGCCAGGGTTCGCCGCGACCACCCTTGCCACCCCAGGCCGGACCGCACGGACCAGTTGGCCGATCATCTCTTCAAAGTCCTGCCGGGCCCCATGCACATTGGCGCGCACTTGGTGCGCCGCGAAGTTTATGGGGAAGCCGCCAGCAGGCACCCCGGAGGGCGGTTGCGCCGTCACGACAGCGTCCTGTGGCATTGGCGAACCCCTCCGACCCGATTGGCGAAGCCCGACGACCGACGTCGCGCCGTCCGTCAAACGCATCGCGTGATCAGTTCAGTACGTTACCGCTGATCATGGATGTCCGAGCCGTTTCGATGCCGACTTTCAGCAGCCAAACACCCGAAACCTCAGGCCCTGTCCCCCGTTTCCCGCGCCCACGGCAAGAACCTGCGACAGCCGATTAACGCTTGAGAGATCGGATTCTGAGCGTCACACCCTGCCGTTATCAGCAACGCACGTTAGAGTGAGGGCCGGGCAGCGAGCACGCACCCGAAACATTGTCCCAATATCAATCGCGACGACAAGCAGGCTTACTCAGAGTGCCTTCCATATCCACGGTTGCGGTACTTGCCCACGCACGCAAGCAATTCGATGCTTCGCTTGTTGCGCCGCATTCTCATTCGCTGCTGCTCGCTCTAACGCGAACCCCACCCAACGTAGCTCTTGGATATCGGCGAAGAGTCTGAAGTCCGACCATCCCGTGATGTCCTGGCCGCCATAAGCGTTCACGAGCGACAGGTAGTCAGCCGCGGGAATCCGCGCGAAGTCGGTGTAGTCGACGGCGAGTTGAATGAGATCCCATTCAGGTCGGCCAATCGACACCTTGTCCAAATCCAGGACTGTGGGAGTGCCCGATGGCGGCACGACCAGGTTGCCTTGCCAGGCATCACCATGAATCACCGTGAGCTGTAGCGGATCCGGCAGCTTGTCATATTGCTGATGTAGTTCGTCGTATCGCGTCAGTAGCCACGTTCGGTCATCGGCGTCCACCCTGTGCGCCGTCGCCAATCGTTCGCGAAGGTCACCGAACGGGTCGTATGTCGGCAGCACAAAATCGGCCGGTGGCGTCAAGGAATGCAGTGCGTGCAGCATTGCTCCCAGTTCGGCAGGGGTGGCGGGCCGATGGTCCGGGATAAGATGCCACCAGGTGACGGGTCGGTCGTCGACAACGATCGGTTGAGGCAGTTCCGATACCGTCTCCACGGTCGGGATGCCGGAACTGTTGAGCCACTGCGACACTCGTAACTCCCGCTCAGCATCCTTCAGGCTGCCCGGTCTCCCGATACGTGCCACGATGTCACCGACGCGGTAAATGGCGTGGGATCCCTCGCGGATCATCTCCTGCTCGTTCAGGGCAAGACCAGCTCGTCGGGCAGCCTTCGCCAGTGTTGCCTCGGATGACGGTGTGGCGGTCATAGCGCTGCTTTCGCCGCAGATCGGCTGGTGATGATCTCGCACAGTTCTACGACGTCCCTCATTCGCCGGTGACGTGACGAGGCAGCGGCCAATCGCTGCAGTTCCTTCTGGATGCGATGGGAATCGAATTGGCTCGCCTGCGTGGCGGCGCGGGTTCCGAGGGCGACTGCTTCTTTCGGGTCGCCGAGCTGCATGGTCAGAGTAGCCAGTCGGGTGAGCGAGAACGTCTGGGAACGGGGGTATTCCGCGGCTTGAAGTTCGACGGCTTGTCGAATCCGGTGGGCTGCCAACTCGATTCGGTGGCGGGCCCGCGCGATCGGGATCAGGGCCTTGCCGGTGCTGCCGAGGTGCTCGGCCTCGTCGTAGAAGCACAGCCAGGGAGCGTCGGGGGCGGGGCTGCGCTGGGCAAAGTACTCGTCGGCGCGTGCCACCTCGGAGAGTGCGTCGTCAGGGCGTTCCATGGCGGCAAAGTATTGGGCACGCAGAGCGCTGAGCATGGCGCGTGTTGTGGCGGAGAGCCGGTCGGATCGCACCTGGGCCAGCTCGATGAGCGACAATCCGCCATCAGGATTGCCGACATATGCCATCTTGCGTGCCATGTCGGCGATTGTGCTGGCGCGCAGTTCCCATGATCCGGCTGTGTCGGCGCACCATAGGGCGAGCCGGAACCTGCGCTCGGCCGCCGCATGATCGCCGATGTCGAAGGCTGCATATCCGGCGACGCTGCCGAAGTTGCCGATCGCTTCGAGCAGGGCCCGGCGGGTGCCTGGCGACGCTTTTCCATCAAACAGGCGGACGAAGCGGCCAAGTTGTCTGCCCGCGACAAGGCTGATCGCGCCGCCACCACGCAAATTCTCCGCCGAAGCGATTGTGCGCGTAGCAGTTTGGATGTCGATGACTTCGGTTGTGCCGACACGGCGGATCGGCTTGTCGTCGGCGTTCGGGCCGAAATAGTGGGCGGGACCGATGCCTGGATCGAAAGGACTGAACAGGTTTATCGCGAGCAACCCGTCTGGCTGTGCCGCCACTTCGCGTCGCCGACGATTCGGTACGAAGCCCAGTTCGCTTTCGGTGGCGTGCAGGATGGCGCGGAAGGCTTCCCGGTAGAGCTCGTTGGGCCAACGGACAGTGCCGCGCTCGTAGCGGGCGATGGTGTGGGCATCGAGTTCGCGCCGCTGACCGTGCTGGCGCCAGATGTAGGTGTTGACGGCCTCGGCCAGCTCGGCGCGGCCCATTACCTGACCAGGTGTCACCTGCGACGGTGTGGCTTCCCGTCGCTGCTGGAGTTGCACGTTTGGTTGCATGCGTTTCCCTTGCCGGTATCGGTCCGTTGAGTCTATCCAGCGGCACCGACCCTGAGTCGGGGCAGATTATCTGCCCCGTAACTTGCCCTCTTTTGGAAGCGCCACGTGCGTGAGGCTGAAACAACGGCTCCGATTTGGCGGGGGCCGTCATGCACAACGTGATCAGTTGGGGGAACCAATGAGACCATGTGAATCGGTCCGGGGCGCTCTCGGTGCGGCACCAGCGTCGCGTACCGTCCGCCCGGACGTTGGATCCGGGTGGCGCACAGCGCGCCGTGGCGCTGACCGCAGCGCGACACTGCGCGCTGGTGTAGTGGGCCTCGGGCATCAGGCTGTCAACGATCACCTACCTGCGCTGGTGGCCTCGCATCACGTCGAGTTGGTCGCCGTCTGCGATGAGGACCCGAACGTCATGCGCGAGCAGCAAGCGTTGCATCAAGTGCCGGGCTTCGCTGATCACCGCGAGATGTTCGAGGCGGAGCCGCTCGACCTGGTGGTGGTCTGCGTGCCACACGACGCCGGTCGGGCGGTCATCGAGTCGGCCGCGGAGCACAAGGTCCATGTCCTCAAGGAAAAGCCGTTCGCCACCGACCTGATCGAGGCCATCGAACTAGCGGATTTGTGCGAACGATCCGGCATCGAGCTGATGGTCACGCTGCAACGGCGATTCAATCCGATCTATACGAGCTTCCCGCAGCTCGCTGATCAGATCGGCGCACCGTTTCTTATCGACGCGCGCTACACCGTGCATGTCGATGACCCGTCCGAGGGCTGGCGCGGGCAGACCGCCAAGGCGGGCGGCGGCTGCGTGATCGACATGGGCTACCACCTCATCGACCTGCTCCTGTGGTATTTCGGATTGCCGGACAGTATCGCTGCCGAGCTGTCGGTCGGTGCGCGACCGGACCGGCGTTACGACGCCGAAGACACTGCGCTCATTCACTTTTCCTACGACAGCGGCCTATACGGCTCGTTGCTCCTCTCGCGGTTCATCGGGCCGAAGACCGAAGAGATCCGACTCGTCGGGTCTGACGGCGTCGTGCATCTGGAGCGTGGGCGAATCCGCCGACTAACCAACAGCGGCGAGGTCATCGAGTCACTGCATCGTGAACAAGCCTGGCCCTCGGCCGCGGCCTGCCAGATCGACTACTTCCAACGCGTCATCGACGGCACCCGACCCAATCTCAGCGGTCCAGCCGAAAACCTCGCGCACATGGCCTTTGTCGCCGCCTGCTACGAGGCTGCGCGCACCCACATCCACCTCAATCCCAAGGAGCTCTTGTGACCTCACCACTGGCGCTGCTCGGCGGCGCGCCTGTCATATCCGGAGTAGCGCGGCACTTTTCATGGCCGCCACTGACCGAGGCCACCAGCATCGACATCCTCGACCAGCTCGACGAGGGCATCTCGATCTACGACCGCTCGGGTGTCATCGCCCGACTCGAAGATGCACTTCAGCACTACTTCGGTGTCCGCCACGCCATCCTCACCAGCTCAGGCACATCTGCGCTGTATTCGATGTACGCCGCCTGCGGCATCGGGCCAGGCGATGAAGTGATCGTGCCGGCATACACGTTCTTCGCCACCGCCACACCGCTCTTGCACCTGGGCGCGACCCCAGTCCTGGCCGACTGCGACACGAGCGGGAACCTCGATCCGGTCAACGTGCCGCGACGTATCACCGAACGCACCAAAGCCATTGTGGTAACGCATATGTGGGGGATGCCCGCACAAGTCCAACGTCTGCGCACACTGGCGGACGCTCACGGCCTGTTACTGCTCGAAGACGCATCCCACGCTCACGGGGCGAGCATCGGTGAGAAGAAGCTCGGTACGTTCGGGCGAGCCGCCGCTTTCAGCATGAACGGGCCGAAGCCGCTGTCTGCCGGGGAAGGCGGCTTCATCCTTACCGATGACGAGGAGGTGTATCACCGTGTCTTGCTGCATGGTCAGTACAACAAGCGGTGCCGAAACGAAATCCCAGCGCGTTCTGAGCTCAGTCGCTACGCCGTGACGGGCATGGGACTCAAGCATCGCATCCACCCACTGGCCGCAGCCATTGCGCTGGAACAGCTTTCACATCTGGATGACTATCTCGCAGGGCGGCAGCGCATCGCCGAGCACATCCACGACGAACTCCAGCGAGAGCCGGGCCTGACCCTCACCTGGCACGAAGCGAACACGCGACCAGCGTGGTACGGACTCACGATTCTCTACGACGGCGAGTTCTTCGACGACGTGCCCGTCGAGCGCTTCCACGCCGCGTTGCAGGCCGAGGGCTGCCACGAATTCGACCGACCAGGATCGACCTGCCCGCTGAACCTGCTGCCTCTCTTCCAAAAACCAGGTCCACTGTTTCCCGCCTTCACTGGCAAGCTGGCTTACGCCCCTGGTGACTACCCACGAGCCGAAGAGCTCCACCACGCCACGCTCAAACTCCCTGTTTGGCATCGAGACGAGGACCTGCCGCTCGTCGACCGCTACATCGAAGCGCTCTACAAAGTCATCACCCACCACGCCGATTTGAAAGGGTAGAACTAGATGATCGAGACAACACTGCTGGAGCAGTTGACGCGGGAAGCCGACCAGGACGAGGTACAACAACTCGTCGTGGGCGCCGTCGTCCAACACGGCGGCAAAATCCTACTGCTGCAACGTCCCGCCGACGACTTCATGGGTGGGATCTGGGAACTTCCCAGCGGCAAAGTCGATCCCGGCGAATCCATCGACCAAGCCCTGATCCGGGAAGTCAAGGAAGAGACCGGCCTCGACGTCACTGCCATCCGAAACTACCTGGGCGAGTTCGACTACCAATCCGGCAGCGGCAAGAAGAGCCGCCAGTTCAACTTCACGGTCGAGGTCGCGAATACCGACACAGTGCAGCTGACCGAACACGACGCGTTCACATGGACCAGCCTGGTAGAGGAACCACCGGTTACGGATGCCGTGAAGCAAGTCCTGGCGCGATATCGGGAGATCTGAACGGGCACAGGCAGTTCGGCTGTGCAAAGCGGCGAAACTGAAGGCTCATTCGCCGCCAACAGCCCGCTTCGGAAACGGAGCGGGCCACGTTGACGGCGCATGTCCGAGCTACTGGTCATCTGCGGCGTCGTCGATCATCGGAATTACCTCGGTGTCGTCATCTTCGCTCCACCACCGCCGCGGCCTCGCCAACGGCGATGCATTCGTCAATACTTCGTCGCCGAGCTCGTACTCGTTGGACTCCCACGGATCGTCCCTACTCGACACGTTCCCTACCGCATGCCGCCCCTGTAGCTCGGTCGTCTTCCACCAGTAGCCCAACCGGAAGCACAACACCGCTGTGAAGACGACTGAGCCGCTCCACGGGATGGCGACGAGCAGCGTTGGCATCGTTCAGGATTCGTCCTCGCTCACGAGCAGATATGCCGCCTCCGCATGCACCACGCAGTCATCCGGATGGTGGTAGCGGTGGATCTCGAGGAGCTGGCGAGCACGATCAGGAGTGAGTTCCATCAGGTGCACCTGACACATGTACTCCGCGAGCACTCCCTCGGCTTGAACGAATGTCCTGTGGCTGAAGGAGTTTGTCATCAGCACTCCGCCTCATCGGGCGATCCATTCGCCTGCGGTCTGTCAGCCTCGTCGCTGGTTGGTCCTTCCGGCCGAATCGTCTTCGGCGGAAACACACCCCCGGCCTTGTCCGGCAACCGCACCCGTCCAGCCCTCGCATCGGCGACCAACCGGTCGAGAGCTTCGATCTGCCGATTCAGTTCCACCGCATCGTGTTCGGCGTGGGCGGAATGGTCCTGCCGCAGCGCCACCAGCAGGTACTTCCAACTCAGCCAGGCCACCATCTCGCCATACGACGACGGATTCGTCGGTGCGTCAGCGTCGACCGTAATCCCGCTGATGTGCCCGCCCGCTTCGCGGTCGATCAGCCACGTCAGCAGTGAAAGGTGCTCCTCAGCCGGGACGCCCGTGTTGCGGCGATGCTCGTAGGCGTAGCGCCAGATGCCGATGTACTGCCGGGCACAGCGCATGAGTACCGTGCCGGGTTCGTTTACGCTCGCGAACACCCGCAGGAACGGCCCCGCATCCGGCAGTGGCTGATCGGGCCGAGCCTCAACCGGAGGGGCTGAAAACAACGCCGCTCTGTTCAGTGAGAGCTCGAATACAAATTGATCTGGTGGTTGATGGTCAGATTGCACAGTGCGCGTCCCTTTACATTTCGCAGACAACTGGTGCTCGATGCTTGGCCGGTGAGGTCAGTCCCAAAGTTCGCCGCACGGCAAAGGCGGCAGATCGAGGCGCACATCGTCATCGACCGTGACAACGAATTCAGGAAAGCCCTGGGCCAGTTCATCGGCCACATTTTGGGCTTGTTCGGCACTGGCTTGGTAATCCAAGTTCAGCGCTCCGAATTCGATGTGGATGTGGCGAATTCGACGCGGCGGCGATGCGACATGCGACTGGTGTTTCGTCACCACCATCACCGCAGTCTGTTCGGGGCTAGAACCATCCGGCCGGCGTCGATCAGGATCTGCTGTGCGGCAGCCTTGCGCGGGCACTGCTTCGCACGGCAAGCAATATGGATCTGCATGATCTCGTGCGCTTGGGCGATCGTGAACGGCAGCATCGGTGCCTGATGGGCACCCGCGTCGCACAGGGCGATGAGTTGGTACATGGCAAGAGAATTCGTGGGCATCGGGCGTCCTTCTTCCGGTGCAGCAAGCAGCAAGGTCGGGCGGTGCCCGGCACCGGGGGCTTTGGCCACCGGCCCTGGCTGACAGGGGCCAATGTGCCGCCCGAGGGGGTAACAGCGTCGGCCCGGTGCCGGGTACCGAAACCGACCGTAAAGCCGCTAAAACGCCGGGTGGGCGCAGAAATTTAGGTTTCCGTTTCGTTTATACGAAAACCCATATATTCTGCGGGGGAACGGTTTTCAGGTAGACAGCTTGGGCAAATCAGCCGACAATTGGGGACGCTGGATATGTATATGACAACCGGCGAAGTCATCCGCCGGATCAGGAAATCTATCGGGATGACCCAGGCAGAGCTGGGAGGGTTGCTCAACTTCTCTCAGCCCGCAATCTCGGGCTTGGAGCGCGGCGGCCCCGCCTCACACGACGTCCGTGTCCTGCGACTCGTCGCACGCGCGCTTCAGGTTCCGCTGGCCATACTGGTAGTGGAGTCGGACGAGGAGGCAGACGTGGACCGTCGCAACTTCTTCAGAGCAGGGGCACTTGGAGGCGCAGGCGCTGCCATGGTCGCGGCGAACGTGCCAGCCCACGCTGCGTCATCCGGGATAAAAGTCGGTGCCAGCGACGTCGCTCAAATCACGGACAGTATCAACCAGATTCACGAGTTGGATCTCGTTGTTGGCGGTGACCGGCTGTGCCATCTGGCGGCTGGCCAGGCTCGCTACGTCCAGCAGCTGCTCGACAGGGGCAGCTACAACGAGGACACCGGCAAAGCGGTGGCCACGACCACCGCAGAGATGATGACCGCCGCAGGATGGGTGCACTACGACGCGGATCGTAGAAACGCCGCCCGCCGCTACTACGCCGATGCGGCCCAGACGTCTGCCGCAGCAGGCGACGGGATCGCCACGTCACACGCGTTGCTCAACGCCAGCATTCTCGACCTGGATACCGACGGGCTGGAAGGACTTCCCGGCCGTCAGCCACGTCCGCAGGATTCAGTACATCTGACACAGGCCGCGCAGGATGCAGCTCGTCGCAGCGGTGGCCCGAAGGTGCGCGCACTGACCACTCTTCGCGAGGCACAAGCGCTGGGTGCCGCTTCTGACAAGCCAGCGATGGAGAAAGCGCTTAGCCGGGCACACCGCGCGTACGAGTCCGGACGAGGGTATGACCCCGATTGGGTATGGCTGCCCGAAGCGGAGTTCAACGGGCTGACCGGCATTTCATACGTGGGAACTGGTGACTACAACCAGGCCGTGGCTTACCTGCAGGAGGCTATTGCCGGTACAGCGCAATGGCCCCGTGAGCGAAGCGTGTGGCAGTTGGAGCTTGCCCACACCCACATCAAGGCTGGCGATGCTGCCCACGGCTGTTCGCTACTTACGGCAAACTTCAACAGCATCAGCGCGGTTGGGTCCGCTCGATTACAACGCAAGTTGGATGCAATCGCGACTGCGGTACGGCCGCATGCCGCAGTTGCAGAGGTGAAGCAGTTCCTGGGGATGCGCGCAACACTCGCGTAATCCCGACGCACTGAGATCATTCCGACTTTGTCGAAGCGCCGACAGCTGCTAATTGCTCGCCCTCTTGTAGGCCTCAACCACTTCCATTGAGATTCGCCCGGGCGGCTGGACACTTCCATGCCCTTCTTACGAGCCCAGTCTCTAATCGCCTGGGTCTGCTCGCGATCGACTGCTGGCCGCGCCTGGCGCTTGCCCGGTGGCGCCCGACCCACCTTGCGCGCATGCGGTGTCCACCACTCGAAGATGACCATGGCATCGCACACGAACCCTGCCACGCACGCGTCCTCGCCGATCTGCACTCGGTCGCACACAATGCGCCGGGCACGACTCTCGTCCGGTCACCGATCAGGCAGCCGTAGCTGATCCGGGAACGATCCTCGAGCACAGTCCGTACCCAGCGTGGTGCCTTCGTTCACTACCACCTGGTTGAACAACAGGTTGCGGTCTCCGATTACGACAGGTTCACCGATCGTGTGCTGCTCGCGTTGCGCGTCTCGGATACGGGCTTCCTTCGGATACCCGAGCGTGCAATGTTCCCCGACGATCACGGAGTCGGATCGGCGCATACAGTTGCGAGAGCTTCACCCCCGTCACGACATCGACTGTTCGACCAGCCAGTCGACGGTCGTGCTGATCGCTTGGTCTTCGCGTGCCCGGGAATCGAATCCGTGGTCCGACCCGGCAATCGTGTGCAGCGTGATGTGTGATCGCGATCGCGCGGCCTGGGCAGCGACGTCATACGACACTGCCGTGTCGTGGTCGCCGTGCACGATCAGCGTCGGCACATCTGCGGCATGGAAGTCATCCAGCGGCTGGTAATGCGCGAACTCGGTGAACAGGACACGACCGAGATCGTAGATCGCCTCGATCACCGAACCGTTGCACGCGAAGTCGGCCCGAGTCACGTTCTGCATCCGCCGCGGCGTGTATCCCGTCGCGGCGAGAACGAGATCACGCCGGACACCCATGTGCTCTACCAACCGGAGAGCTTCTGAGGCCACCGCCGACCTCAGTTGAGCAGGAATCAACCGTGGCACCGCGACGTAGCCAGCACTCTCGAACTCCTTGCGTGCCAGCGTGATCCCCGCATCGTCAGCCAGTGTCTGAGCGCCCCATCCGTCCAGTTCGTCCTCCGACCAAGACCCGTCGCTGATCCACCAACAAGTCCCCTCCACACGTTCGGTAGCCGTACATCTGCCGCCACGCATCATCCAACCATCGCGGTCCCCGGCAGCGTGACCGACGAGTACGGCCGCTCAGGTGGGGATTCCTCCAGTGCCCGTGAAAGTCGCATGGGGAGGAGCGAAATGCAGCCCTAGCCACAGCTTCCGGGGCCGTAAACAAAGCTAGATCCCGCACTCCCGCAAGATCAGCCGCGCCCCTGCCTGCCCGAGCTGCACGCGCAGATCATCTGGATCGACCCCCAAGGCGCGCAACGCCGCGCGCTCCTAATCGTCGATACCCAGTTCGACAGCATCGTGTCACGCCTGGTTCCAGGCGACATCGGGATGTCCGCTGCCTGGCCCAGCTGTCCAGGCATGCCATGGCGTGGAACCGGGCGGGTGCGCTCTGCGTCATATAGTTCAGGGGCGAGCTGCACAACGGAGGGAGGCGGGGTGTCCGGGGAGCTCCAGGTCGAGGTGGACCGGCTACGCGCGGCGGCACGATTTACCTCGGGTAAGGCCCAGGCGATCCGAGACGAGCTGAAGAAGCTCGACGACACGATCGGTAAGGAACTTCTCGCCGATGGATGGCAAGGCAAAGCCGCCAGCGCCTACGACGAGTCCTGGCTCGAATGGAAGCACGGGGCCGAGACGGTCATCGCCGCTCTGGAGGAATCCTCGGCGAACCTCGCTGAAGCCGCGAACCAGTACGAGACGCGTGACACGATCAACCAGGATGCGATCACCGGACTACAGGGATTGGATCTGCCGTGACCGGTGATGATTACCGCGTCGACCTCGAACAGCTCGACGCCGCGATCGATACGATGGACAAGTTCGGACGCACCGTTGAGGGCTGGTTGGGTGAAATCGACCGGCATATCGCTGACCTGCACCAGACGTGGTCGAGCAAAGCAGCCCAGGCTCAGCGCGCCGCGCACGATAGTTGGATGGCGGGTGCCGCAGAGATGCGGGAAAACCTCGACGAGTTGCGTGAGGTGGCCCGTCGAGCGCACACGAGTTACGCCGCCGCAGTTCAAACGAACGTCGGGATGTGGCCGCAGTGACAACACCGACAGTGCCGCTCATCGTGCACCGAGGGGCTGAATATACCTCTGCCGGTGAGGTTTTCGGCCAGATGTCTACTGACACTGTTACCACCCACTCCGCGTTGGTCGCAGTGCTGACCACGTACGCGGGGATGGCTGGCAGCGACAGCGTCGGCGGGCAGTGGGCGTCAGGCTACGACGAAGCCGCCGAGCTTGCGATATCGACCTCATCCAAACTGGCAACCGCGTGCGGCCAGACCAGGAATCTGATCGTGGCGGGGGCATACAACCACCAGGTCGCCGAGACAAACGCGAACCCAGCCGACCAACAACCGCCCACCACACCACAACTCTCGACCGATCCCTGCCTCCCAGGAGACGCCCCTTCAGCAGCTGGGGACGGAATCCCTGAACCGTTCGGATGGTCCATCATCAAGGACGCCGTCGGGTTCGCCTGGCCCAACGGTCATCAAGACCAATTGAACGCCGCCAAGATTGCCTGGCACACTGCGGCGGCCGACTACCGCACCGTCGCCGGTCTAGCCCCGCAGGCGGTCGAGCTCCTCAACAATCAACAGTCACCCGAGATCGAGATCGCCGCCAGCACCTGCCAGACCCGGCAAACGGATTTCACCGCGTTGGCCGATGCATGCCAGACACTCGGCGATGCCTGCGGTGAGTACGCCCACCACCTCGACGAGGCGCACCACAAGGTCCTGGAGGAACTACGCGGAATCGCCATCGAAACCGCTGCCGGCGAGGTCGCTTTCGCCGCACTGGCGCCGTTCACGGCAACCCTGTCCGAATGGGTTGGCAACGCGGCCTTGGCCGGACGTATCGCGATCCGCGCCCGCCGGATCACGACATTCATCGGCGAACTCGCGACGAAGCTGACAAAGCTCATTACCGACGTCGTGAAACCACTTGCCGAACGACTGAAGCCGCTGTTCGAGCGAGTCCGCAACTGGGTCAGCGCCGCCAAAGTCAAAATGACTCCGTTCGCCCGACGTGACGCTGTATTAACCGATGGGCAACTGTTCTCTCGGATGGGACCCCGCACGAACCAGGAGGTTCTCGATAGCGGAAACCATCTGCCGATGACCCAAGAAACCATCGAGGAATACGCCCGCCGAGCCGGTGTCGACCTCACAGGCATCCGCGTAGACGTAGCAAGCTCCGCCGATGATGTGCGCTACTTCGACTACATGGAGGCCAGCGCCAGCACCGCCCCGGGACATATCGCGTTGGCCCCCAGCGCATTTGCCGATGAACAAACACTGCTCCGCAACTTGGTGCACGAGCGCGTCCACATCGACCAGTACGCACAAGGCAGAGTGGGAACAGGAGTGACCAGAGAGCTGGAAGACGAGGCATACGCCGCCGATGAAGCGTTCTGGCAACGCTATCTCACTGGGAAGAAAGGAGAATGAGCAGTGAGCGAATTCTATGTTGAAGACATCTTCCCGGTCAGTTTCCGACCGAACCCGTTCGTCGTCGGCCGGGCCGTCGGAGACTTCACAGTGGGCCAACAGGTCGAGCTGCACAAGAAAGACGGAACGACCTACCGGGGCGTTCTGGAAGCGCTCGACTTCCACCAGCCCGCGCCGGGCAAGTTCTCGCTCGTCTTCTCCACCGAGGTGTCGTCTCGAATCGAACCCGGCGACGTTATCTACTCGGTTCCCGCTGAGAAGGGTCTCCGCTCACAGTGACCACAGACATCCAGGAATGGGAGCGGCAACTTCAACGCGAACTCACCGAGATCCGCAGCAACAGCCAGCAACTCGCCGCAGCGATCGCTGTGGTACGCGGCCGTGGCGAAGCACGAGGAGTACTCGTCGAAGTCGACGCCGACGGCGACATCACCGACCTGCAGATCGCCCCAGGCGCTATGCACTCACCCGGCAGCCAACTCGCTGCAGTGCTGCGAGACTGCCACCGCAAGGCACGAGCTGACGCAAAAGCCAAGGTCAAGCATCTGGTCAACAAAGCCGACCCGCGGATCCGCGACCAACTCCAACATCTGAGCAGTGGCGAACAGAAAACCCTCGACGAGCAGCGTGAGCCGAAATCAGAAGCCGCGATACAAGCCGCCGACGATGCCTACTTCGAACGCATGAACCAACAAGGCTGGCGGACCTAACCTACTCACCAGCCACTACACAATCGAAACCTCGGTGCAATCGCTACTGAGGTTGATCTGGGGCAGAGCCGCGCCGACCCTGCTCAGCCCGAGCGGCGAGGTCTGCGAATCTGCTCCGCTGCCCCGCCAGCGGGGCCAAGTACCCCTTACTCTCGCCGTAGTAGTCAAACAGGCAGGAGTCGCAGACGATCGTGTTGCTCGCACCGGCACCGTAAAGGGCGCCGCCGTCGCGCGCTACACCGCCTCGGCATTCGGAGCAGAATCCCGGGTATTGGTTACGTTGCATAGTGTTCCCCATGAATGACATTGGTAGGCCAGGACATTCGCCCAGGATTTTCTTTGAATGATGCCAGCGAGCACCGACAAGTCACGCAAACTCCGCCTGTCCGTAACAGAGCGGCAAACGGAGACTCCGGTGCCAGCGCTCGCTCCTTCTCCCAGCATCACGGGCCGAGCAACCAATGCTCGGTCTCCCGCAACCCATCTGCCCGTCGCTGGGCAAGGTCGATCGCGCGGCGCGGTCATCGCCGAGCACCACGACCTCGAGGCCCGGGATGCCGGTCCAGGTCACAATCTCCTCGGCGACATGATCTACACACCCCGGCGGCATCTCCACCACGCGCCCGCCCTCACCGTCGTCAGCACCTGCAATCGCAGATCGCGAGTACCGGCCGCGCAAGAGTCACCAAGCATGTAGATACAGCGGAAGCGCCCTTGCCCGGCTCCAGGTTCGGGGCTCGTCAATAATCGGCTGACGCACAATATCCTAAAATGCGTACGCTACCTGCATGAACGTAGGCAAATCGATCCGCTACGCACTGGAATGCCTGGACCGTCACGAAGACGAGCCCGCGATGATGCACGCTTGCGCAGCCGTTCACGCCACCGCGAAGAAATGGGCCACCCGCAAGACTACCGATCGGATGGCGTTCACCAGCTTCCTCCGGGACAACTATGACATCCTCGGTCCGATGGGCGCGCGCGGCCTCAACGTCCAGGGCACTCGGTTCCCGCTGGCGATCACGTCCTCGCTGGGCGAGGGTGAACAACCCGATCTCGCCGACATCATCCTGACGATCCATCGAAACGCCCACGCGCACGGCGACGAAGTGAAAGTCGGTTTCGAGCTGACCGGACGGCAGGGACTCGTCAGCACAATTCACATCGACATCGAAAACAAGTCAATCCGACTGCCCTGGAACATCATTCCCGGACTGTGTGCGGTTGCCGTGGTCAGCGATCTGAACACCGACCAGTACGTTCCCGAAGGATGCCATCTCACCTACGGATATCCGATCATGCGGTTCGAGATCAACGAGTGGTGGGGACGCAAGCACGACTTCCTCGCCCAAATCGCCACACAGCCATACCCCGTGGTGAAGCTCGACTTCAGCAACGTCGCCACCTAATGACTAGCCAAAATTGGGTGAGGGCAGGCGCATACCCGCCCCACCGGTGTCGGAGCCATCGGTTGATGGCAGTGATGCGGACGGTGGCCTGGTAGCGGACAGCGAGTTCGTCGTATCTGGTTGCCACGGCGCGGTGTTCCTTCAACTGTCCGATCCCGTGCCCGATAAGCGTGACGGTCCTTGTATTGCTCGGAGTCCAGCGTTAGACAATTGGCGAGATTCTAAATCGCCACCAGCGTCACGGCACCGTCCACTCTGGGACGGGCTACGACCAATCCCACTGTCGACAGCAATCACCTGGATAATCCTTTGGCCCTCTGGCACCGAGAAGACCACATCTCCCGAGTACATCTGGCCTACCTGCAAGTAGCCGGAGTCTTTGTATTGGACGGGGCCGATACCGGTGTAGGGGAGTTGATGGACGATCTGGCCGGTGTTGGTTTGGATGTCGAAGGTGAATACGTCGATCCTTCCCGATTCACTCATCGTTGTCGCCATCGTCCGGCGAGATCGCCTCACTGTTCCGCGGGGCCTCAATCCGACGGATTCCACTCAGATCGAACGCTGCGTCGGACTCGGAACCCTGATCGCGAGCGGCGCGTTCCTCTTCGATCATCTGGTCGTGTGAAACCTTCGGCGGAACTGAACTCGATGTCTGCTTAATCCGTCCGGAGTCGCCTACCATGAATATTGCCCTGCCCACCGGCATGTCCAGGAACGCCCACGGGTCACTGTCGTCGATATCCACCGGCGCGTACACGTCCCACCCCACCTCGAAACGATCCGCCACCAGACCTTCAGTGGGGTAATCGATACCATGAGACTCGATCCACGCAACAACCATAGCGATCGCCTGTTGCTCGTCTATACGGACGCGCTCAGCGGGTGCCTTGGTCAAGAGTTCACGAATCCCCTTGACGATCGATGCGGGCCGGAGCGACTTCCTCTGCGGAACCAATTCACTCATCGTTATCTTCCTCCTCGGGAGAGATTGTTTCATCGGGTTCGGGCTTGGGCTCTGGATCGTGCGGTTGTTCATCCGCCCGGTATCAGTGATTCGAGGTCGTCTTCGAGCTCACGAATCTTCTCGGACTGCGCCGCATTGGCTCGCCGGATTCTTTCAGACTCCTGTTGGATTCGCTGCAGTGCCTGTTCCGGCGTTGTGAATCCGAGGGATGCGGCTTTGCGTTCCAGTGCGATTAGGCGGGTTTCCAGACGCTTCAGCGCATCGCGGTATTCGTGGACGTGAGCCTTCAGTTGTGTAAGGGTGTCCTCGGAATCGTTGTCATCGCGGTACCGGATGACGAATGCCCGCATTAAGGTGTAGTCCCTCGATTTGAATGCGGCAAAGGTACGCGCGAATTCGTCAAAATCGGTGTCCGATGTGTCGGGATGGACTTTCCGAGCAACGACACGTCGGAAATCGCTGCGAATCCTCGCTTTCGTGGCCTCGTCGAGATTGTCATCGGCATCGTCATGCCCGACGGCGAGACTTGGCGACCTGACATTTTCATCCTCCGAATCGCCGTCGCTGTCGGCATCGAATACCTCACGCGCGGCGGCAATTGCGGCCTTGATCTCGTCCACATCCAGGCACTCCCCGCTATCTGCTTTCGCCCGGAGACGCCGGTGTGCTTGTTGCAACTGCTCGCGCTGTGCCTTGCGCAGGTTGAGCTCCCACGCCGGTATCAGGATCTGTGCACGGAAAACGTCCTCGAGCTCCCGCATCTGCTCAACGAGAATGAGATACCTGGATAGTGCGGATACCACGGCGAGTCGTATGTCGGCGATCTTCCTTGTGACGCATGCCATCTCGTCGGCCTGGTCGGCCGCTTCCTGCCGGTCTTCGAGCCACCTGCTCAGCTCTTCCTCCAGCTCAGCCTCGGAGATTTCGGGCTCCAGATGGCGGCGGCAGACTCCTACCATTGCTCTGGTGGTTTTGGGGCTGGGCAGTGGCTGGTGCAGACGTATCGCCTTGTTAACGGTAGCGGGGACCAAACCGGACCTCCTGGCCACCTGCACCTGGTCCAAGCCGGTCTGCTCGACCAGATTGCCCAGGCGCCGTTTGAAATCTGCAACCTTGGTGTCACTCATCCCCGAACCCAGGCTGTTTCCGGAGCAGCAGCTCCGGGATCTCAGTTGCTGCTACCGCAGCGGCGACGACGATGGCGACTGCCGCCTTCGGCGTAACACCGTGTTCGACGAGAATGATCGTCGACAGGAGAACGACTACTAGGACGATCACGCGCAGCACCGGCAGCAGGCGCACGTGTTTGTCCCATGGGTAGGGGGAAGGGAGTGAGTCGATCATTGGCTTTGGTCCTTTCCGTGCTGTAGTGGGCCGATGGCCAGCTTCGCCGAGCGCTGGGGCATTGACAAGGGCTGTCGGGGACTCGGAAATTTCTTGGCGCGCAGGCGTATTGGATGACATATCCAGCAGAAATTTCCGACAGCTTGCCGGTGGTCTTCCAAGGCGATGCCTGCGGTTCGGAAACCCGTCTGGTCCAGCGCCGCTCGGCCGGAGGCCGCTACGGTCTAGAGAGAATCCAGTGGGTTGAATCTGGTGATG
>NZ_BAGN01000416.1 GCF_000308835.1 Nocardia vinacea NBRC 16497
GTCGTCACCAACAGCGCCGCGGCGCCGTCGGAGATCTGCGACGAGTTACCGGCATGGATGACGCCATCGGCCTGGAAGGCGGGTTTCAGCCCGGCCAGTTTCTCGACCGTGCTGCCGGGCCGGATGCCCTCGTCGGCGATCACCGTCCCGGAATCGGTTGCGACGGTGACGATCTGCTCCTCGAACGCGCCGCGGTCCTGAGCGGCGGCGGCCCGCTCGTGCGACAGCACCGAGAACTCATCGAGCCGGGTGCGGTCGAAACCCCATTTCTGCGCGATCAATTCGGCGGAGATGCCCTGGTTGAACGCGAAATTATCGTAGCGGGCAAGAGCTTTCGGGCCATAGGGCATGCCGTCGGCGCGCGCGGAACCCAGCGGCACCCGGCTCATCACCTCGACACCGCCCGCGACCACGACCTCCTGCGCACCGGATGCCACCGCCTGCGCGGCGAAGTCCAGGGCCTGCTGGCTGGATCCGCAGGCCCGATTCACCGTGGTGCCCGGAATGGTTTCCGGCCAGCCCGCGGCGAGCACCGCGTAGCGCCCGATATTGCTGGACTGGTCGCCGACCTGGGAGACACAACCCCAGATGACGTCGTCGATGACCGCCGGGTCGATGCCCGTGCGGCCCGCCAGCGCATTGAGCACGATCGCCGACAGATCGGCGGGATGCGTACCCGACAGTCCCCCATTGCGTTTGCCGATCGCGGTCCGCACCGCTCCGGCGATGACTACCTCACGCATCTGCTGTACTCCCCTGTTCGGACCGGTCCGCGTCGCGGACCGGTGGTCTGTGCACGGTCCAGCGACCGTCGAACTGCGGTTCTCGTTTCTCGGCGAAAGCCGCGAATGCCTCCGGGGCGTCCGAGGTGGCGAAATTGAGGCCCTGCGCGGCGGCCTCGCCGGCGAGTGCTTCGCGCAAGGTGTGGTCAACGCCCGCGTTGAGCAGTGCCTTCGTCTGCGCCAGCGCCACCGGCGGACCTGCCGCCAGCCGCGCGCCGAGATCGGTGACGTAGGCGTCGATTTCGTCTGCGGGAACCACCCAGGTCACCAGGTTCAGTTCCCGCGCCTGTTCGGCGTCGATCATCTCGCCCAGCAATGCCAACCGCTTGGCCTGTTGCAGCCCGACCAGTTTCGGTAGCAGCCACGAGCCGCCCAGATCCAGCGAAAGGCCGCGGCGGGTGAAGATCTGCGAGAAGCGGGATTCGGGCGTGGCGACCACCAGATCGCAGCCGAGCGCCAGATTCCATCCGGCGCCGACGGCAACGCCGCTGACCTTGGCGACCGTCGGCATCGGTAGTTCGTGCAGTAACAACGCCACATCGGTCAATGCCCGCATGCGATAGATCGGATGCCCGTTATCGGGCACCGAGATGTCGGCGCCGGAACAGAACGCGCCACCGGCTCCGGTGAGCACCAGTGCTCGCACGGTGCGATCGGCCGCGGCGGCCCGCAGCGCATCCGCCAGCGCCTGCCACAGTTCGGCATCGATCGCGTTCTTGCGATGTGGCCGATTCAGGGTCAGAATTCGTACGCCGTCACGATCCTCGGTCAGCAGCGAACTCAGCATGCCCGCTCCGCGGGTTGCCGGTATGCCGGACCGATTGCGCGCGCCGCGCGGAGTTCGGCGATTTCCGCACCGTCGCAGCCGATTTCGGATAACACGGCGTCGGTATGCTCGCCCAGTCCCGGGACTGCGCCCATGGGCGGATCGAATCCGTCGACAATGGCCGGTGGCAGCAGCGACGGGATCGGGCCGGATGGGGTGTCGATGCTGCGCCAGCGATCGCGGGCCGACAGCTGCGGGTGGGCGATGACCTCGCTGGGCAGATTGTAGCGCGAGTTGCCGATTCCGGCGGCGTCCGCGAGTTCCTGAATCCGCGCGAGATCGTGTCGGGCGCACCAGGATCCGATGGCCTCGTCGAGGATGTCGCGCCGCTTACAGCGGTCCGGATTGGTGCGCAGGCCCTCGTCGTCGGCCAGGTCGGGACGGTCGATGATGTCGCGGGCCAGCCGCTGCCATTCCCGATCGTTGGTGGTGCCGATCACCACGGTCTGTCCGTCCGCGGTGCGGTAGGCGCCATAGGGCGCGACGGCCGCCGAGCTCATGCCCAGCGGTTGCATATCGATTCCGGAGTGCCTGGCGTAGGTGAGGTGATAGCCCATCACATCGGCCATGGTGTCGAACAGGCTGACCGCGATCGTCGCGCCCGCATCGGATCCCCGACGCTGCCGTCCGCACAGCGACGCCAGAATCGACAGCGCCGCATACTGTCCCGTGATGACATCGGCCATCGGCGGGCCCGGTTTCGCCGGGGCATCCGGATATCCGGTGACCGCGCACACCCCCGATTCGGCCTGTACCAGCAGGTCGTAGGCGCGCTTGTGCGACAGCGGTCCGCCCGAGCCGAATCCGTCGATCGATACCGCGATGAGATCCGGGTGCCGCTCGGCCAGATCCGCCGGTGCGAGACCGAGCCGATCGGTCGCACCCGGCGCCAGATTCGATACCAGTACCTCGGCCCGATCCAGCAAGCGATGCAGAATCGCCACGCCCGCAGGTGTTTTCAGATCCAGCGTCACCGATTCCTTGCCCCGGTTGACCCAGACGAAATGCGCCGCCTGCCCCTCGACCACATCGTCGTAATACCGGGCGAAGTCGCCACCGTCCGGATTTTCGATCTTGATCACGCGGGCACCGAAATCGGCGAGTGTGCGGGTGCACATCGGCGCCGACACCGCCTGTTCCAAGGCGACGACGGTAATTCCCGCCAACGGTCCCGCTTGCGCCGTATCCGGCATCACATCACCATGCCGCCGTCCACCGGCAGCACCTGCCCGGTGACGAACGAGGCGGCGTCGGAGGCGAGGAAGACGAAGGCGCCGGCCACCTCCGCCGGATCGGCCCAGCGCCGCAACGGAATTCGGTTCAGCATCTGCGCCGCGAACTTGTCGCCGGTACGAATGGTCTCGGTCATCGGCGTGGCCGCCAGCGGCGCCAGTGCGTTCACCAGGATGTTCTTGCGCGCCAATTCGCGAGCAAGGGATTTGGTGATCCCGATGATGGCGGCCTTGGCCGCGGAGTAGTTGACCTGTCCCAGCGTGCCGACGAGCCCGGCCGACGAGGTGACGTTGATGATGCGCCCGGTGCCGTCGGTCGGCAGGTACGGCAAGGCCGCCTGCGAGCAGTTGAAGGTGCCCAGCGTGTGGATCTCGAACAGTCGCCGCATCGAGTCGACACCGGTATCGGCGAACATGTGCGGATCGGTGACCCCGGCGTTGTTCACCACGATATGCAGTGTGCCGCCGGCCAATTCGGCCGCCTTGGCCGCGGCGGCGTCGGCGGCCGCCCGATCGGACACGTCGAGGGCGAAACTAGCCGCGCTACCACCGTTTCCGGTGATCTTCTCGGCGACGGCCGCGGCCGCGTCCGCATCGACGTCGGTGACCAGCACCGCCGCGCCCTGCGCGGCGAGGGCCTGTGCCACCGCTGAGCCGATGCCGCCTGCCGCGCCGGTGACCATTGCGGCCCGCCCGGTCAGCTCGAAAAGTCCGTTCTTGGCTGCCATTCGGTAATTTCCTGCCTCTGCTAATAGCTTCTGGGTAGGCCCAATGTGTGGGAGCCCAGGTAGTTCAGAATCATTTCCTGGCTGATCGGGGCGATCCGCATGACGCGGGCCTCCCGGAAATAGCGGGATACGTTGTATTCCTCGGCGTAACCCATGCCGCCATGGGTCTGCAGCGCCCGGTCGGCGGCGGTGAATCCCGCGTCGGCGCACAGATATTTGGCGGTGTTCGCCTCACGCCCGCACGATTTTCCGTTGTCGTAGAGCCAGGTCGCCTTGCGCAGCACCAATTCCGCGGCATCCAGGTGGGCCAGCGAATCGGCCAGTGGGAATTGGATGCCCTGGTTCATGCCGATCGGCCTGCCGAATACCACCCGCTCCTTGGCGTATTTCGTGGCCCGATCCAGTGCGACCCGCCCCAGCCCGAGTGCCTCGGCGGCGATCAGCATGCGCTCGGGATTCAGGCCGTCGAGCAGATAGCGGAATCCCTTGCCCTCCTCCCCTACTCGGTCCTCGACCGGGATGCGCAGACCGTCGATGAACACCTCGTTGGAGGTGACGGCATTGCGGCCCATCTTCGCGATCGGCCGGATATCGACGTGCGCGCGATCGAGGTCGGTGAGGAACAGCGTCATGCCGTCGGTCTTCTTGGCGACCTCGTCGTAGCGCTGGGTGCGGGTCAGCAGCAGGATCTTCTCCGACTCCATCGCCTTGGAGATCCATACCTTGCGGCCGTTGACGACATAGTGGTCGCCATCGCGACGCGCGAAGGTGGTGATGTGGGTGGTGTCCAGGCCTGCACCGGGTTCGGTGACGCCGAAGCACACGTGCAGATCACCGGTGGCGATTCGCGGCAAGGTCCGCTGTTTCAATTCCGCGGACCCGTGTACGACCACCGGATGCATGCCGAAAATCGACATGTGGATCGAGCTGGCGGCATTCATACCACCGCCCGATCGGGACACCTCCTCGGCCAGCAGCGTGGCCTCGGTGATGCCCAGCCCGTGTCCGCCGTATTCCTCCGGGATGGTGATGCCCAGCCAGCCGCCCTCGGCGATGGCGTTGTAGAACTCGGTCGGGAATTCGTGCGCCTGGTCCTTTTCCATCCAGTACTGGTCGTCGAACTTGCGGCACAGTTCGGCGACCGTGCTGCGGATCAGCTGCTGATCCTCGGTGAGTTCGAAATTCATGCCACCGACGTTCGTGTCGTCGCGCACCGGCAACCCTTTCAGTCGGAGGCAGGCAGCGCTTTGGCGGCCTTGAGGGTCATCGCGGTCCCGTTGCAGGTCAGCTCGCCGGTGCCCGAACTGGTGCACAACAGCTCGACGGTCTCCGCGGCGTCGACATAGCGTTTCCCGATCAACGTGACCGCGTCCGCCCCAGCCGATTTCCCGGGCGGGGCCGCGGCCGCGGGCACCATGGGCGCGCCACCGCACGCGATTTCCGGCCGAGCGTCGGCGGGCGCCCGGACCACCACCACCCGCGTGCCGCATACGGTGCTGGCGAACTGTTCACCGGGACGAATCGGCGCCGTCATGGTGAATCTCCTTTCCACTCGGGCTGACCTCTCCAGTCATTACGCTCTCGCAATCAGAAAACTATATTCTCATTCTAGGAGAATCAACATCTGATCGGAAGATGAGCATGACCGAACAGCGACGAGCACGGGCGATCGCGATGACCGCCACCGAACGCGACGCCTTCCTGCAGAGCCAGCCGATCTGCCGGGTCGCCACCCTCGGCCCCGGCGGACACCCACATACGAGCCCACTGTGGTTCGCCTGGGACGGCACGGCCCTGTGGCTGAACTCGCTGGTGCGCAGCCAGCGGTGGACCGACATCACCCGCGATCCACGGATCAGCGCGATCGTCGACGACGGCGGGACCGACTTCCTGCAGCTGCGCGGCGTCGAACTGCGCGGACGCGCCGAAGTGGTCGGCGAAACGCCGCGTACCGGCACACCGGTCGAGGAGCTCACCGAACCGGAGCGGCTGTTCGCCGAGAAGTACATGGGCGGGCAGCCGTTTCGGTACGACGGCCGCCACGGCTGGCTGCGGCTGACGCCGGAACACGTCGTCAGCTGGGATTTCGCCCGGTTACAACCCCGACGTTGACTATCGCATCCGTCCATGGAAATCTAGTCTTCAGTTTTGGAGAATCTAATTCTCATGAGAGGAGGACAGGAATGCGTCTGCCGCCGTTGCCCGCGGAGCAATGGGACGACCGGACCCGCGACGCCTTCAAGGCGCTGCTGCCGCGCGCGATCCGCAATGCGGAAGGGGCAGGCCCCGCCATGGGACCGCTGGCCCGGCACCCGGACCTGACCGAGGCCTATCTCGGATTCAGCGTCTACCTGCTGTTCCGGTCCACGCTGCCGCCCCGGGTGCGCGAGTTGACGATCCTGCGGGTCGCCCACCGGCGCGGCTGTGCCTACGAGTGGGCCCATCATCTGCGGTTCGGCCAGGATGCCGGACTCACCCTCGACGAGATCGAGGCCGTCACCCGCGGTGAGGCCGCCGACGATTTCGACCGCCTCGTCCTCACCGCCGTCGACGAACTCGACGACAAATCCGAACTGTCCGACCAGACCTGGGCGGCACTTGCCGAACGACTCGATGAAAAGCAGCGCATGGACCTGGTTTTCACGGTCGGCGGCTACATCCTGCTGGCCATCGCGCTCAACACCTTCGGCGTACAGCCCGACCCTGAAAGGTAATCCCTTGCCACACTTCACCAAACCGACGGCGGGCAGCTGGACGGAGAACTATCCCGAGCTCGGCACCGAGATGGTCGACTTCACCGACTCGACCGATCCGCAGTTCTACAAGGACGAACAGGAAGCCATCTTCAAGAAGAGCTGGCTCAATGTCGGCCGGGTGGAGCGGTTGCCCCGCGTCGGCAGCTATTTCACCAGGGAGCTGGCCTGCGTCAACGCCTCGATGATCATCGTCAAGGACCACGATCAGCAGGTGCGGGCCTACTACAACATCTGCAGGCACCGCGGCAACAAACTGGTCTGGGACGACTTTCCCGGCGAGGAGACCGCGGGTAGCTGCCGACAGTTCACCTGCAAATATCACGCCTGGCGCTACAGCCTCGAGGGCGAGGCCACCTTCGTCCAGCAGGAGAAGGAATTCTTCGACCTCGACAAGAGCAAGTTCGGGCTCAAGGCCGTGCGCTGCGAGGTGTGGGAAGGCTTCATCTTCATCAACCTCGACGACGACGCCCAGCCGCTGGAGGGGTACCTCGGCGCATGGGCGAAAGGCCTGGAGGGCTACCCCTTCCATGAGATGACCGAGGTCTACAGCTACAAGGCCGAGATCGGCAGCAACTGGAAGTTGTTCATCGATGCCTTCGCCGAGTTCTACCACGCGCCGGTGCTGCATATGAAGCAGGCGGTCAAGGACGAGGCCGACAAGCTGCTCAATGTCGGCTTCGAGGCACTGCACTACGAGTGCTGGACCCCGCATTCGATGGTGTCCTCGTGGGGCGGTATGGCCCCGCCCAAGGACATCAATATGGTCAAGCCGATCGAGCGGGAGCTGCGCAGCGGCCTGTTCGGTCCGTGGGACCGACCCGATATCGATGGCCTGGATCCACTGCCGTCCGGTGTCAACCCCGCCGGCCACAAGGCCTGGGGCATCGACGAATTCGAGGTCTTCCCCAATTTCGGCATCCTCATCTGGGCACCGGGTTGGTACCTGACCTACCACTACTGGCCCACCGCGGTGAACAAGCACATCTTCGAGGCGAATCTGTACTTCGTGCCGTCGAAGAGCGCGCGGGAACGTCTCGGCAAGGAACTGGCGGCGGTCACTTTCAAGGAATACGCGCTGCAGGACGCCAACACCCTCGAAGCGACGCAGACCATGCTCGAGACCGGTGTGATCACCGAATTCCCGCTCAACGACCAGGAAGTGCTGCTGCGCCACCTGCACCTCACCGTTCAGAAGATCGTCAAGGAGTACCGCGATGCCCGAAACAACTGAGAAGGCGCTGCCCGCCGAATTCGCCGACCTGGACCGGTTTTCGGACTGGATCCTGGCCACCGAGCCCGAGCGCTACGCCAAGCGGCTGGCCTCCCCGATGGAGGAGATGCAGGACCTCTACGACACCGTTTTCCCGCGCCTGCAGGCGGCGCTGGACTACTGCGACAAGTTCGAGTGGTCCGAGCTGCCCGATGACGCCCGGCACCTGTTCCACCTGCTGCAGTCGTTGGTGATGGTGTCGTTCCCGATCGAGGTGTGGAAGCAGCCGCGGGTGCCCGACTCCGGCGCCGCCTACCTCGACGTGATCAAGGAGCCGGTGGTCTAACCCATGCTGACACTGAAGGCGGCCGGTCTACTCGATATCGACACCGGCGAGATAATCCGACCCGGCATCGTTCGCATCGACGGCGATCGGATCGTCGGCGTCGGCACGACCGCGGACGACGCCGACGAGGTCATCGATCTCGGTGATGTGGTGCTGCTGCCCGGCCTGATGGATATGGAGGTCAACCTCCTCATGGGCGGTCGCGGCGAGACCGGCCTGGCCTCCAGTGTGAAAGACGATCCGGCACTGCGCATGCTGCGTGCGGTGGGCAATGCCCGCCGCACGCTGCGGGCCGGTTTCACCACCGTGCGCAACCTCGGACTGTTCGTGAAGACCGGCGGCTACCTGCTGGATGTGGCGCTCGGCAAGGCGATCGACGCGGGCTGGATCGAGGGCCCGCGGATCGTCCCGGCGGGACACGCGATCACGCCGACCGGTGGCCACCTGGATCCGACCATGTTCTCCGCCTTCGCGCCCGACGTGCTGAAGCTGACCCTCGAGGAGGGCATCGCCAACGGCGTCGACGAGGTGCGCAAGGCGGTGCGGTACCAGATCAAGCACGGCGCGCAGCTGATCAAGATCTGCGTCTCCGGTGGCGTCATGTCGCTCACCGGAGCACCTGGGGCGCAGCACTATTCGGACGAGGAACTGCGCGCGATCGTCGACGAGGCGCACCGGCGCGGGCTCAAGGTCGCCGCCCACACGCATGGGGCGGAGGCGGTCAAACATGCCGTCGAGGCCGGAATCGACTGCATCGAGCACGGCTTCCTCATCGACGACGAGGCGATCAAGATGATGGTGGCGGCGGGTACCTGGTTGGTGCCGACCACCCGGCTCGCCGATGCGATGGATGTCTCCAAGGCGGATCCGGCATTGCAGGCCAAGGCCGCCGAGATGTTCCCGAAGGCCCGCACCTCGGTCCGGGCGGCCTACCAGGCCGGAGTGAAGATCGCCGTCGGCACCGATGCGCCGGCGATCCCGCACGGCCGCAACGCCGACGAGTTGGTGGCGCTGGTCGACCGCGGCATGAGCCCGATCGATGTCCTGCGCGCGGCCACCGTGCGCGCGGCCGAACTGATCGATGTCACCGACCGCGGACGGCTGGCCGAGGGACAGCTGGCCGACATCATCGGCGTGCCGGGAGATCCGTTGCGCGACATCACCGTCACCCAGAACGTGCGGTTCGTCATGAAAGGCGGCAAGGTCCATGTCCAGAAATGATGATCTGCTGGAGATCCAGCAGCTGCTGGCCCGCTACGCGGTGACGATCACCAAGGGCGATATCGATGGCCTGCTCGCGGTATTCACCCCCGACGGCACCTACAGCGCATTCGGCGACACCTATACCCTCGACCTGTTCCCGGAGCTTGTCGCGGCCGCGCCGAAGGGGCTGTTCCTCACGGGCACACCGGTTCTCGATATCGACGGTGACACCGCCGCGGGCACCCAGCCGCTGTGCTTCATCGACCACAGCACCCACGATATGCGCATCGGCTACTACACCGACAGCATCGTGCGAACCGAAGCGGGATGGCGGCTGAAGACGCGCCGGATGACCTTCATCCGCCGCAGCGGCGTGCACGATTCGGGCATCCCACACGCCTTCGAGAACACCCGCGGATGACCATGGACGTGTCCGAATTCCGGTCCGGTGTGCGGACCTGGCTGGACGAGCACGATCTGTCGCCCGGGCCGGATCATTCGCTGGACGGTCAGGTCGCCCAGTTGGCCCGCGTGCGGCGGGCTCTCTATGACGCAGACTGGATGCGCTACGGCTGGCCCGCCGAGATCGGCGGTCTCGGTGGGCCCGCCATGCTCCGCGCGATGCTCGGCGAGGAGGTCGCCACCCGTGACCTGGCCGAACCCGGACTCTATTCGATGGTCGAAGTGCTTGCGCCCACGATGATTTCGTATGCGCGCCCGGAGCTGGCGGCGGAAATGGTGCCGTTGCTGCTGTCGGGTCGCGAGCAGTGGTGCCAAGGTTTCTCGGAGCCGGGTTCGGGCAGCGACCTCGCTTCGCTGACGACGAAAGCCGTTGCCCGCGGCGATGATTGGGTGGTCAACGGCCAGAAGGTGTGGACAAGTCTGGCCCAGTTCTCGGCGCGCTGCGTCCTGCTGACCCGCACGGCCCCCGGACACGACGGGATCACCGCGTTCTTCCTCGATATGGACTCCCCCGGCATCACGGTGCGTCCGCTGCGCACCATGCACGGCGTCGACGAATTCGCGGAGGTGTATTTCGACGATGTCGTGGTGCCAGGCGACCGCATGCTCGGGCGGCCCGGCGATGGCTGGCGGGTCGCGATGGATCTGCTCCCGCACGAGCGCTCCACCTGCTTCTGGCACCGCGGCGCCTATCTGTTCACCCGGCTCGACCGCTTGACGGCCGCGGCCACGGTGGCCGACGATGCCGACCTCGGTGCCGCCTATCTGGCATTGCACACGTTGCGCTGCCGCTCGCGGCTGACCCAGCAGCGGTTGGCCGCCGGCGAACATCTCGGACCGGAAACTTCGATCGACAAGGTGCTGCTGGCCGGTGCCGAACAGCAACTGTTCGACACCATGCGCGATGTGCTGCCCGGTGCGGTAGAGCTGACCGATCCGGAATTGCGTACCGAATTCCTCTATTCGCGTGCGGCCACCATCTACGGCGGCACGGCCGAGATCCAGCGCAATATCATCGCGCGCCGTCTGCTCGACCTGGGCAAGGAGTAAGTCGTGACCAGCATCGATACCGATACCGCCGAGCTCGAACTGCTCACCGATACGCTGCGCAAGACGATGACGGCGACATCGGGTCAGCAACTCGATCAGGCGCTGACCGACCTCGGCTGGCCCGACCTGCTCACCGAAATGCCCGATGTGGCAATACCTCTGGTGTTCCGCCTGCTCGGCGAGACCGGCGCGCACGCGCCACTGCTCAACGATGTCATCGCCCACACCGCCGGTACGTCCCTCGGGGCCACGTACCCGCTGCCGTTCGCGGGCGGGTCGTGGGTCGTCTGGGAGCGTGCCGATCGGCCCGGCACCACGGTGGACGAGGAACTCCCCCTGCACCCGGTGCGGACCGGAACCGCTGTCGGGGTGGCGGCCGGTCGTCATGCCCTGGCCTGGTGGCTGCTCGGCAGCAGCCGCGCCATGCTGTCGCTGGCCCGCCGACATGCCTTGGACCGCAAGCAATTCGGCCGTCCCGTCGCGTCGTTCCAAGCGATCCGACACCGCCTCGCCGAGACGCTGGTCGCCATCGAAGGCGCCGAAGCCACCCTCACGGCCGCCGACGACGAGTTCGGCGCGCTGCTGGCCAAGGCCGCCGCCGGGCGCGCGGCACTGATCGCGGCTCGACACTGTCAGCAGACACTCGGCGGTATCGGCTTCACCGCCGAACACGACCTACAGCGGCATATCCGCCGCGTCTTGATCCTGGACGGATTATTCGGCAGCACACGGGAACTCACCCGCGAGGCCGGCACCCGTATCCGCACCGCGGGCGCGGCACCGCGCCTGGTTCACCTGTAGATCCGAACCGCAAACTCCGAGGCGCCCGCCATGAAATTCGCTCCAACCGCGATCGGCTATCTCCGCAGCGATGTGTCCGGAATACGGCAGGGGTGGGACGAAACCCAGATCCGTAGCCTAGCCGGGCGTCTCGGCTACAACCTCACCAAAACCGTTGCCTTCAGCGCCAAGACCGACAATCCGGTGGCACAACTGGTCGCCCTGGCCCGGAAGATGAACGCGGACGCGGTGATCGCGCCCGGCCTGATCCACTTCGGCGGTGTGATACCGCCCGAACTGGACCAGGTCACGGCCGTGATCACCGTGGTATCGGACATTGCCTGAGGTTCCGGCGCACCGGCTACTGCATCTTTTGCTTCATCTCGTCCAGATGCGCCAGAATCGGCAGACCAGCGTGACTGAGGGCATTGCCGTGGCCGGTCTGGTGCACATCGAACACCGATTGGATGGCGGCGTAGAAGCCCTGTATGTCCAGCGTTTGATTCACCGCACGCTTGGCCTGACGCAGCCCGAACGGAGGCATTTCGGCGATCTGGCGGGCCAGCGCGGTGGTCTGCGCATCCAACTCCGCACGCGGCACCACCTTGTTCACCATGCCGACCTGCTCGGCCTCGCGCGCGGTGACCGGACGCCCGGTGAACAGGATCTCCTTGGCCTTGCGCGGCCCCAATTCCCAGGTGTGCCCGTGATATTCGACGCCGCCGATACCCATCAGCACGACCGGATCGGAGAAGAGCGCGTCCTCGGCGGCGACAATGAGATCGCACGGCCAACACAGCAGCAGGCCACCGGAAATACAGCGCCCCTGCACCGCGGCGATGGACGGTTTCGGCACATTCCGCCAGCGCAGCGAATACTCCAGATACCGGCGCGATTCGACGTTGTAGATCATGTCCAGGGTGATCTTGTCCGGTAGCGGCCCGCCCGAACGCAGATCATGACCGGAGGAGAAATGCTTGCCTTCGGCCCGCAGGACGATCACCGATACGTCGTCGTCGGCCGCCGCCCGAGCCCATGCCGCATCGAGTTCGTCCAGCAGCTCACCGTTCTGGGCGTTCGCGACCTCGGGACGATTCAGGGTGATGGTCGCGATCTTATCGGCGACGGCGTAGAGAATATGCATTGCGAACTCCGCTACCTGGGCAGTCCGAGCACCCGCTCGGCGACGATATTGCGCTGAATTTCGGAGGTGCCGCCGGCGATGGTTCCGGCGAAGCTGCGGACGTACCGCTCGAACCAACTGCTGATGAAATTGTCATTGTTCAGCGGGTTGAACGGCGCGGTCATCGCCGGATGGATCAGGCCGTCGGGGCCCTGCGCGGACAGCGCCTGTTCCGAACCGTTCTGCACCGCCTCTGATCCGAGCAGTTTCAGCACCGACAGCGCGGCCACGTCCTGTTGTCCCCGCGCCTCGCGCGCCAGCGCCGCCGACCCGAGCAACCGCAGTGCCTGAGCATCCATGACCAGCGTCGCGTAACGGTCGCGATCGAGGACGGTACGCGGGTGGAAGTCCTCGATCAGCTCCTGCAGCCGGTCGGCGAAACTGAGCCACAGCAGCGTGCGCTCATGTCCGAGCGAACCGTTGGCCACGCCCCAGCCGCCGTGCAGCGGGCCGACCAGATTTTCCGCGGGCACCCGGACGTCCTCGAAGAACACCTCGTTGAAGTCCAGATCGTGCGGTCCACAGATGGAGGCGAACGGTCGCCGGGTCACGCCGGGCGTATCGGTGGGGATCAGCAGCACGCTGATGCCCTTGTGCTTGGGCGCATCCGGATCGGTGCGCACGAAGGTGAGCAGTACGTCGGCGTCGTGTGCACCGGAGGTCCATACCTTCTGCCCGTTGACCACGAAATGATCGCCGTCGCGCACGGCGCGGGTGCGCAGCCCGGCCAGATCCGAACCGGCACCCGGTTCGCTCATGCCGAGCGCCGCGGTGATCTCGGCACGCAAAATCCTTGCCGCCCAATGCTTCTTCTGCTCCGCACTGCCGAACGACAGCAGCGAGGCGGCGATGATGCCGAGCCCCTGCGGATTGAAGCTGTGATAGATGCGCCGCTTGGACAGCTCCTCCAAATGCACATACTGCTGCAGGATTCCGGCATTGCGGCCACCGAATTCCGGTGGGTTGCCTGGCAGCAACCAGCCGTGGTCGAACTGCAGCCGCTGCCATTCCCGCGCCCACGGCGGGACCTCCGCACTGGAGACCGGCCGATCCCGGGCGGCCACCGCCTCGTCGGGCATGAATTCGGTGAGGAAGGCGATGAATTCGGCCCGGAACTCCTCGACCTCGGTGTCAAAAGTCAGTCGCACGGTACTCCTCGGCGATCAGCGCCCGGTGCTCGGCCGCGCCGCCGAGCAACAGCTCACCGGCTTTGGCCCGCTTGAGCGCGAACTGCAGGTCGTTTTCCCAGGTAAAGCTCATGGCGCCGAACAACTGCATACCGCGGCCGAACACCTGCGACTGGCATTCGCCTGCCGCGGCCTTGGCCATCGACGCGGCCAGCCGACGCCGCGGATCGTTCTCCCGGATCGTCATCGCCGCGAAATACGCCAGGGCGCGGGCTCTTTCGATCGCGATGTGCATATCGGCGGCCTTGTGTTTGACCGCCTGGAACGAGCCGATCGGCACGCCGAACTGCTGTCGACTGCGTACATGCTCGAGCGCCATGTCCAGTACCCGTCGACACGCGCCGACCATGGTCAGCGCCATCCCGGTCGTGGCCAGGTGGCGCGCGGGCTGCGGATCGACGCGCAGGTAGCGATCGTCCGGAACCCGCACCTCGACAAAGCTCACTTCGGCGATATGCAGCACCGGGTCGAATACGGCTGCACGCCGCACGGTGACGTCATCGGCGGGCACCACGAACACACCGGCCTCGGTCGTGACAGCCAACTGCCGCGCCCGATCGCCGTCGAGCACATGACGCGCGGTACCGCTCAGCAGCCAGCCATCCCGGTCGCGCACTGCCGACACCCCGTCGTACACCGCGGCGCCCGGCTCACCCTGGCGCACGAAATCCGGTGCGAGCGGCGCGAATTGGGTCATGGTGGCCAGATACGGGGTCGGGTCGGTGGCCCGCCCCAACTCCTCCAGCACGATCGCCAGTTCCACCGCGTCGGCCGGGTCGGTCAGCTCCATCCAGCCCAGCTCCGCATAGGTACGCCACAGCCCCTCCGGATCCGCGCCCTTATCGGCAACCTCGCGGATCAGGGTCGGTGGACACTGCTTGGCGACCACCTCGCGGACGGTTTGCTGCCACAGAAGTTGATCGGAGTCGAACTCCAAAAGCATCCTGCCTGCCTCCTTGCCACTCCGGCACACTCCAGAGCCGAGAATATCATTCTCCAGTTCGGAAAGTAAGAGTCTCGCATTTGTTCGCTGACACAGCGTCCAGCCAACACGGAGACATCCGATTCTCCGGTACAGTGCATCCATGTTCTCTCTACATGACCGAGGACCGGAGCGCCGGTGACCAGCCCGAGCGAAGAGCCAGCCTGGAAGCAGCGCGCCGTCGAGCGCTCGTTACGGACCGCGAAATTGCGCGCCGAACAGCGCGTTCAGCGCTTCCTCGACGCAGCGCAGGCCATCATCACCGAGAAGGGCAGCACCGACTTCACCGTGCAGGAAGTCGTCGATCGTTCACGCCAGTCGCTGCGGAGTTTCTATCTGCAGTTCGACGGCAAGCACGAGCTGCTGCTCGCCCTCTTCGAAGACGCACTCGTGCGAACCGCCGACCAGTTGCACGCCGCCGCCGATGCCAAGGCCGATCCACTGGAGCGGCTGCAGGTCACCGTCGAACTGCTGTTCGAGTTGTCCCGGCCTGATCCGGCCGCGCAGCGTCCGCTGTTCACCGACTTCGCGCCACAGCTGCTCGTCTCGCATCCGGCGCAGGTCAAGGTCGCGCACGCACCGCTGCTCGCGCTGTTCACCGAGCTGATGGAGCAGGCCAAAGACGCCGATCAGCTGCGCTCGGACGCGAACCCGCGGCGGACCGCGGCGATGGTCATGCAGACGGTCATGTTCATCGCCCAGTCCACCGGCGGCACCGACGAGGAGACCGTGCACCCGCTGACCGCGACCGAGGTCTGGAACTTCTGCGCACACGGCTTCACCAAGGATTGAGAATATTATTCTCACTCAAAGAGAGTTTCACTTACACTCGGGGGCATGCCCGACCTCTGGAATGATCTTCTCGGCTGTCTCGACCTGACCGCTCGGCCGTCCCTCGACGACGAATCCGTCTTCGAGGGACGCAACCAGCAGCTCGAGTACTACCGCGTCTTCGGCGGGCAATTGCTGGGACAGTTCATCCGCGCGGCCGATCTGACCTGCCCGGAGAAATCGGTCAAGTCGCTGCACGCACTGTTCGCCCGCGAGGGCAGGACCGATGAGCCGATCCGCTATCGGGTGCGCCGACATCACGAAGGCCGCTCCTTCGCCACCGTGACCATCGTCGCCGAGCAGAGCTACGGGGTCGTGGCAACCGCATCGGTGTCGCTGCACGCGGCGGCGCAGGGACCGGAGCACCAGAGCGTGCCCGCCGCTCCCCCGCTGCTGAGCGCCGAGCACAAGGTGACGTGGGACCTGCTGCCCTGGGAAACCCGATCCGCCGTCGATCTCGACGACACCGCCTCCGCCCCACCGGAATTCGAGTTCTGGATGCGCACACCGGACGTCGATCCGCAGCTGGCCCCGGCGATCATCGCCTACGCCACCGATCTCAATCTCATCGGCACCGCACTGCGACCGATCGCGGGTGTGTGTCAGCGTGGCAACGGCACCGCATTCCATTCGGCCGTGACCTCGCACAGCGTGTGGTTCCACCGTCCGTTGCGCACCGATGATTGGCTGCTGCTGCGCCAGCACAGCCCGCTCATAGCGGGCAGCCGCTGTTTCGGCCGCGGCGATGTGCTGACCGAGAACGGCCGGCTGGTCGCCTCCTACGCGCAAGAAGCCATGGTGCGCTTCCCATCCGAGGTCGGGTGAACCCGTGGTCGTGAATCGAATGGTGATCAAGCGATCCTCCGACGCACCCGAGGACCGGCCGCTCCGGGTGGTGCAATGGGCCACCGGGACCATCGGCGCGCGTGCACTGCGCGGGGTCGTCGAGCATCCGAAGATGGAGTTGGTCGGCCTGTTCGTGCACAGCGCGGACAAGGTGGGGCGCGACGCGGGCGAGTTCTGCGATAGCCCGGCCACCGGCGTGCCGGCCACTGATGACATCGAGCGGATCGTCGAACTCGACGCCGACTGCGTGCTCTATATGCCGCTCGTGTTCGACGCGGAGGTGGTGATCCGCCTGTTGTCATCGGGCAGCAACGTGGTGACGACGTGCGGCCTTTTCCACCACCCGCCGAGTATGGATCCCTCACTGCGCCAACGCATTCAGCAGGCCTGCGCGCTCGGGGGCACCTCGATCCACAGCACCGGCAGCAGTCCGGGTTTCATCACCGAGGCGGTGCCGCTGGTGCTGTCCTCGATCCAGCGCCGGCTGGACCGGCTGATGATCGACGAGTACGCGGATCTGTCGCAACGCGATTCGCCCGCCATGCTGTTCGACGTCATGGGTTTCGGTCGGCCACCGGGTGATTCCAACGCGGCCCGCGCGGAGCATCTGGCCGCGAGTTTCGGACCATCACTGCGGTTGGTCGGCGACGCGCTCGGCTGCCCGCTGGATTCGATCGAGGCACACGGTTCGGTGGCGACGGCGCGTGCGACCACCCGGATCGCGGCGGGCACGATCGAGCAGGGAACCGTTGCGGCCCAACGCACTACGGTTTCCGGTCTGGTGGCAGGCGAACCGGTGCTGAGCTTTCGCGCCAATTGGTATTGCACCACCGATATCGAGGCCGATTGGGACCTGCGCCACACCGGATGGCACATATCGGTGGTCGGTGACGCGCCACTGGAGGTCGACCTGCGCTTCCCGATCCCGCTCGAACGCATGGCCGCCGTATCCCCGGCCTATACCGCCAACCGTGCGGTCAATGCGATTCCGGCGGTATGTGCCGCCACTCCCGGGATTCGGTCGACCCTCGACTTACCGCGCATCGTGGCCACGCTGAGCTGAGCACATCACGGCCACGCTCGGCTCAGCGGATCACGGCCACGCTCGGCTCAGCGGATCACGGCCACACTCAGCTGAACGCATCACGGCCGCGCTCGGCTGAACGCATCACGGCCACACTCAGCTGAACACATCACGGCCACGCTCGGCTGAACGCATCACGGCCACACTCAGCTGAACGCAACACGCCCACACTCGGCAAAGCACATCATGGCCGGGCTCGGCTGAGCGGATCTGTTGCCACAGTGGGTAATTCGTGGTCAGGCGACAGTGATATCGGCCAGCAGGGTGTCTACCCGTGCCCGCGCTCGCGTGGCTACTCCAGCGCCGGGAGCCACGTGGACGCGGCCCGCTTCGATCGCGGTGAGTGCGGACTCGGCGACCTCGCGCGGGGACAGGATTCCGCCGTGGGCGCCGGCTTGGCTGCGCATCGAGGGTGTCGCGCCGGCACCAGCCGGTAGTTCGATCGCACCCAGCGCGGCCGAGTTCTGCCCGAGCGGGGTGTCGACCAGTCCCGGGCAGAGCACGGTTGCGCCCAGCGTGGGCGCAACCTGCTTCAGCTCGAGGTCGAGCGTCTCGGTCAGACCGACCACCGCGTGCATGGTGCCGGTGTAAGGGGTGCGGCCGGGCAGCGGGGCGAGGCCGCCGGAGGAAGCGGTGTTGAGGAAATGGCCGCTACCCTGCTCGATGAGCAGCGGCGCAAATGCCTTGACGCCGTGGACGACACCGAGAATCTTGACCCCGATCATCCGCTGCCAGGTGCGCGCGTCCTGGTCCCACAGCGGCGCGGCCGGGCACACCACCCCGGCGTTGTTACAGACCAGATCCACCCGGCCGTAGGCCGCCATGGTGCGCTCGGCCAGCGCGCGCACCGACGCCTCGTCGCTCACATCGGCCACCACGGCCGTGACCTCGGCGCCGCGCAATGCTGCCGCCGCCGCGATCAGGCCGTCCTCGCGGATATCGGAGATGACGAGCCGTATGCCGCGCGCGGCGAGCGCCTCGGCCAGGCCGTAGCCGATGCCGCTCGCACCGCCGGTGATCACGGCGACCTGTCCCTCGCGTATCAGCATCGGCTACTCCTCCTCGCCGGATGGATGGTGGGTCGAAAACCCGTCAGAGGCTGAGAATCGATGCCGCCGCGGTACCGGGCGCCCCATAGACCTGGGCGTAGCCGACACGGGGATTCCCGGGCACCTGACGCTCGCCGGCCTGGCCGCGCAATTGCAGCACCAGTTCGTACACCTGCCGGATGCCGGAGGCGCCGATGGGTTCGCCGTTGGCGATGAGCCCCCCATCGGTGTTCACCGGCAGGCGACCGCCGATCTCCGTCGCGCCCTCGGCGAGCAGCTTCTCCTGGTCGCCGTCGGCGCAGAAACCGTTCTCGGCCATGTGGATAACCTCCGCGCCCGCGTCGGTGTCCTGGAGCTGGATCACGTCGACATCCTCGGGCCCGATCCCGGCGGCCTCGTAGGCGGCCTGAGATGCGTACACCGTCGGCGAGACGTCCTCGTCGATGGCCGCCCAGGTGCTGTGCACTTCGTACGCGCCGTAGCGACGGGTGCGGATCGCGGTCGAGCGCAGGTACACCGGATTGCCGGTGTAGCGGTGCGCGATATCCCCGCGGCACATGATCACGGCCGCGGCACCCTCGTCCGGCGAGCAGAACATGTACTGCGTCAACGGATAGTTCAGCATCGTCGAGTTCAGAATCTCGTCTTCCGGAATCGGCTTGCGCCGCAGGGCATTCGGATTGAGTGCGCCATTGCGGAAGTTCTTGGCGGCGACCTTGGCCAGGGTGCGCTGGGAGATGCCGTGCTCGTGGATGTAGCGGTTCGCCTTGATCCCGAAGAACTGGGTGGTGACGAACTGTCCGTTCTCCGCGTACCACGCGGGCAGCCCGAGCTTGGCCGGATCGTCGGTGAACGCACCGCGGGGGTGTTTGTCCATGCCGACCGCGATGCCGATGTCGTATCGTCCGGACCGGATCGCCTCCGCGGTCTGTTCGATCGAACTCGCCGCGGTGGCGCAGGCATTGAACACATTGGTGAACGGGATTCCGGTCAGCCCGACCAGCCGGGTCACGGCATCGGGATTGCTGACCTCATAACTGCCGCCGAAGCCGAACTGGATGTCCTTCCACTCGACACCGGCGTCGGTCAGCGCCAATTGGATTGCGTCGGCGCCCATTTCCATGGCCGACTTGGCGAAGCGGCCGAACGGGTGCAGGCCGACGCCGATGATGGCAACGTCGTTCATTCAAATCTCCTCGGTAGCCGTAGTCGCTGTTCAGGCCGGTGCGAAAGCGACCGTGACGACTTCGTTCCCGTCGTCGTCGACATAAAGGGGGACGAAGGCCAGCTCGACATCCATCCCGAAGCGCAGCTCGGCCGGTTCGGCCACGGTCAGCCGGGCCTCCACCCGCACGTCATCGCCCAGCTGGATCAGCCCGATCCCGAACGGCTCGAAGCTTTCGGCCGTCTCGTTGCCCGCGTACGGCAGTTTGGGGACGAAGCCCTGGGTGGTCCACGCCACGAGCGTGCCGCGTCGGGGCAGCAGCCGTTCGGACATATCCGGGCCGCTGCACCGCGGGCAGCGTGGTTGTTTGGGCCAGGTGACCGCGCTGCACGCGGCGCAGCGACTGCCGATCAACTGCGGATTCTCCGCCGGCCACGTCGAGACATCGGGCGCGAGGGCCTTTGCCATGCCGTCCTCCATCAGGTGGAAATGTCATTCTCATAAACTGTATACGCTATTTCCGAAGAAATGCGAACAGTGAGTAGTTGTTCCGCGGCGGTGTACGCGTCCAGCTGTCCCGCCGCGACCGAGTCCGCCAATGCCGTCAATGCCGGATCGGTCCGCAAGCGGGTCTGCGCCAGGGACAGGATCTGTGCGCGCGCCCGCGCGGTACGCCGGTCGAGCGTGTCGGTGCGGTGGTGCGCGTCGATCGCGGCCACCAACTCGGCGATGCCGACACCCCTGGCCGCGACCAGGGTGAGGATCGGGGCGGCGGACTCCTGATGCAGATCCCGCACGGTCTGGTCGGCGCCCTCCCGATCGGCCTTGTTGACGACCAGGATGTCGGCGACCTCGAGCAGACCCGCTTTCGCGGCCTGAATTGCGTCTCCCGCACCGGGATTCAGAATCACCAGGGTGGGGTCGGCGATCGCGGCGATCTCGATCTCGGACTGTCCGACGCCGACGGTTTCGAGCAGGATCAGCTCGTGGCCGAGCGCGCCGAGCAATCGGATAGCGGCGGGCACCGCCGCCGCGAGACCACCCAGATGACCGCGCGTGGCCACCGACCGGATCAGCACATCGGGATCATTGATGTGCTGCGCCATCCGAATTCGATCACCCAGCAGCGCGCCACCGCTGTACGGCGAGGACGGATCGACCGCCAGCACCGCCACCCGCAGGCCCTGCTCGCGGTAGGCGGCGACCAATGCCGCGATCGTGGTCGATTTGCCCGCGCCCGGCGGGCCGGTGACCCCGATGACCCGAACCGGGACCGCGTCGAGCAGCGCGAGCACCTCGTCGCGCTGTGGTCCCTCGACCGCGCTCAGCAACCGCCCCGCGGCCCGCACCGATCCGGCCCGCGCGGCGGCGATGAGCTCCGCAATGGTCCCCACGCGCTACGGAGCCGGAACCTCGATGACGGTGGCCGAACCCATCCCGCCACCCGCGCACAGTGCCGCGATTCCGAAACCGCCACCGCGACGCCGCAATTCGTGCACCAGCGTGACGATCATCCTGGCTCCGGTGGCGGCGACCGGATGGCCGAGCGAGCAACCGCTGCCGCTGAAGTTGACCCGATCGGGATCGATATCGAGTGCCTTGGTCGCCGCGATCGGCACCGAGGCGAATGCCTCGTTGATCTCGTAGAGACTCACCTCCGACAGCGAAATACCGGCCCTGGCAACAGCCTTGGTGATCGCCTCGATCGGCGCCAGCCCGGTGTCGTGCGGGTCGACGCCGACCGAGGCCCATCCACGGATGATGCCGAGAGCGGGCAATCCGAGCCGGTCGCTTGCGATGGCCAAGGCCGCGGCGCCGTCATTGGAGCCCGACGCATTGCCCGCGGTGATGCTGAAGCCCTCGATCTCCGGGTGCAGCACCTTCAATCCGGCCAGCTTTTCCAGACTGGTGTCCCGGCGCGGGTGCTCATCGACCGCGAACAGTCCGTGTGGAGTGTCGATCGGCACGATCTCCTCCTTGAACCGGCCTTCGTCGATGGCGGCGATCGCATTGCGGTGCGAGCGCAACGCCCACGCATCCATTTCCGCGCGCGAGATGCCGGACGCCACCGCGGTGTTCCAGCCGACCGTGATCGACATGTCCAGGCAGGGCGCGTCCGGCCGGTCCGGATGGCTCGGCGCGACCCACGGGTCGATCCATTCGTCCGCGCCGACCCGGAAACGCACACGCGGCGCGGTGGATTCGGAATTCACGCCACCGGCGATGACGAGTTCGTCCATTCCCGCCCGGATTCCGGCGGCCGCGGTCTGCACGGCGGCCATGCCCGCGGCGCAGTGCCGGTTGTGCGCCACACCGGCGACATTGGTCAGCCCGGCGGTGATCGCCGCGTGCCGTGCCAGCACGCCGCCGCCGTAGCGGCCCTCGCCGAGGACGACATCGTCGATACGGGCCGGGTCGAGGCCCTCGGCGGCCGCGGCCACCACATGCTTGGCCAGGTCGAAGGCATTGGTATCGCGTAGCGTGCCCTTGCGAGCGGTTCCGATCGGAGCGCGCAGGGCGGACACGATGACAGCTTCAGGCATTGGTGTTCTCCATTTCGGTGACGAGGTTGCGGCGCAGCAGTTTTCCGGTTTCGGTCTTGGGCAGTTCGCGGCGGAACACGATGGTGTCGGGCGTCTTCGACGACCGCAGCCGCGTGCGGACCCACTGTTTGATCTCGTTCGGCTCGCCTGCGCCGACGAGCACCGCGACCAGCCGCTGCCCCCACTCCGGATCCGGTACCCCGATCACCGCGGCCTCGGTGATGCCCGGATATTCCAGCAGCATGTCCTCGATCTCGGCGGGCGCGATGTTCTCGCCGCCGCGAATGATGGTGTCGTCGGCGCGCCCCTCGATGAACAGATAGCCGTCGGAGTCCAGCCGCCCCAGATCCCGGGTGGGGAACCAGCCTTCGGCATCCAGGGCGCTGCGGCCGCCGTATTCACCGGAGATCTGCTCGCCGCGCACGAATACCAGCCCGATCTCCCCCACCCCTGCGGGCTCACCGGACTCGGCGCGGACCTGGATCTCGATCCCGGGTAGTGGCTGTCCCACGGAGCCGAGTCGATCGCGGACGGCCGGATCGCCCGAGGCGAAGGCCGCACGGTGATCGTCGGGTCCGAGTACCGCGATCGAGGACGCGGTCTCGGTGAGTCCGTACGCATTGACGAAGCCGGTGTCCGGGAACACCCGCAGCGCGTGCTCGAGCACCGGGCGCGGCGTGCGGGAGCCGCCATAGGCGAGACTGGCGAGCGTCGGCACACCTGCGTCGGCGCCGTCGACGGCCGCGACGATGCGAGCCAACATGGTCGGCACCAGCATGGCGTGGGTGATCCGTTCGCGCCGAACGGTTTCCAGCCAGCCGGACGCGTCGAACGCGGCCAGGTAAACCACCCGGCGGCCGGAGTAGAGATTCGACAGCAGATTCGTCAGACCCGCGATGTGATAGGGCGGCACCGACACCAGCGCCGCATCGGTCTCGGCCGCACCGCCGAACTCCACGGTGTTCAGCAAGTAGGCCATCAGATGCCGATGCCGCAGCAGCGCCGCCTTGGGTTCGGAGGTGGTGCCGCTGGTGTAGATGATCGCGGCGACCGCATTGCCATCCCAGGGCACCTCGAGTTCGGGCGCATCGGCGCCCTCCTCCACCAGGGCGTCGAGGTCCTCGGGCCGCAGCACCAGCGCTCCCGGATGACGGTCCAGGAGCATGGCCAACTGCTGTTCGCCGAGCCGATAGTTCAGCGGCACGAATGGCACCCCGGCCAGCGCCGCGCCGAAGAGCGCGACCGGATAGGCCAGGTGATTCGCGCCCAGATACAGCACGGCGGGGTGCCGCTGGAAGCGGACGGCCGCGCGACGCGCATTGCCGAGCAGGGCGGCGGCGGTCAGCGAGCGATCGCCGACCGTGATCACGGTCCGATCGCCCGCCGATGCGGCCATGTCTAGGATCATGCTGATGTTCATGAGAACATTATTCTCTCCATAGGAGAGTGTTAGTTGCAAGAGAGGATTGCGATATGCAGATCAGTGGGAGCGCCGCCATCGTCGTCGGCGGCACCGGCGGACTCGGCGAGGCCACCGTGCGTCGCCTGCACGCCGCCGGAGCGAAGGTGGTGGTCGCCGATGTCGCCGACGACAAGGGCAGGGACCTCGAGAAAGAACTCGGCATCCGCTACGTGCACACCGACGCGACCAGTGAGGAGTCGGTGCTCGCGGCCATTGCCGAAGCGGAATCACTTGGACCGCTGCGCATTTCGGTCGACACCCATGGCGGCCCGGCCACCGGCGGCCGCCTCGTCGGCAAGGACGGCTCGCCACTGGCACTCGACGGTTTCCGCACCACCATCGAGTTCTATCTGACGGCGGTATTCAATGTGCTGCGCCTGTCGGCCGCGGCCATCGCCAAGACCGAGGCATTGGATGAGGGCGCCCGCGGCGTCATCGTCAACACCGCGTCCATCGCAGGATACGAGGGCCAGATCGGCCAACTCCCCTATTCGGCAGCCAAGGGCGGCGTCATCGGCATGACCCTGGTGGCCGCGCGCGACCTGTCCCCGCTCGGCATCCGGGTAGTCACCATCGCGCCCGGCACGGTCAACACGCCCGCTTACGGCAAGGCCGCCGACCAGTTGGAGGGCTACTGGGGACCGCAGGTGCCCTTCCCCAAGCGGATGGGCCGCTCGGTCGAGTACGCGCAGTTGGCCCAGTCGATCATCGAGAACGACTACCTCAACGGTGAGATCATCCGGCTCGACGGCGCACTGCGCTTCCCACCGAAATGAACGGGCAACCGTACCCCGGGTTGGGCGAAACACTCAGCGGCAAGGTCGCATTCGTCGCCGGCGCCAGTCGCGGCATCGGTGCGGCGATAGCCGCCGGGTTGGCCGGAGCGGGTGCCGCGGTGGCCGTCGCCGCGCGCTCGGAAACCGAGGGCAAACTGCCGGGCACCATCGGTTCGGTCGCCGACCGGATCACCGCCGCGGGCGGAACGGCACTGCCGGTGGCGTGCGATGTCACCAGCGAGGAGTCGGTCGAGAATGCCGTGGCCGCAACGGTTTCGGAGTTCGGCGGTATCGATATCCTGGTCGCCAATGCGGGCGTGATGTGGTTGGGTCCGATCGAGACCACACCACTCAAGCGCTGGCAGCTGTGCATGAACGTCAACCTGACCGGCGTCTTCCTCGTGACCAAGGCCGTCATCCCGCATCTGAAAGCCCGCGGCGGCGGCTCGCTCATCGCGATCACCACCACCGGCGTGGATATGATCCGCGGCGCCAACGCGTACTGGGTATCCAAGGCCGCTGTCGAACGTCTCTACCTCGGCCTGGCCGCGGAACTGAAGGAAGACAACATCGCGGTCAACTGCCTGAGCCCGTCCCGAGTGGTATTGACCGAAGGCTGGCAGGCCGGAGGCGGTGGCCAGGAAATTCCAGCGAACATGGTCGAGCCGCCGGAAACGATCGCCCGTGCCGCGGTGCTGCTGGCGGGCCAGGATGCCACCGGTATCACCGGCACGGTGCAGCGTTCGGAAGTGCTGATTCCGAGGGGCTGATCGCACGGAACGGATCAGCCTGAGCGCCCATTCCTCGATCCATTCCGCGGCATCAGTGCCGGAATGGGCGCTCAGGCCAATCCTCCTGTCGCATACGCGCAACTACCTGTCCTGATACGTCATTTCCGTCGAATCGTCCGATCTCTAGCGTTGGTAGTGCAGTCGCGCGACGGCTTTCGAATAACGAAAACTGTTACAGCGCAATGCATTTCCGTGCCGATAGGAAAGGACGCCATGTCTACGACCATCGAAGTTCCAGCAGCGGAACGTGTGCGCGGGCGACGGCCCGCGCTGGTGCTATCCCTGGTGAGCATCGCGGTGTTCATGCTGATGCTCGACACCACCGTCGTCACCGCGGCCCTGGCCGATATTCGTGCCGACTTCGACTGCTCCATCGACGGACTGCAGTGGGTCATCGACGCCTACGCGATTCCACTGGCCGGGGTGCTGCTCACGTTCGCCACCGTCGGTGACCGGTTCGGCCGGAAACGATTGTTCGTCACCGGCATGACGGTCTTCACCGCGAGCTCGCTGGCACTGTCCTTGTCCGGCAGTCTCATTCAGTTGAACGTGCTGCGTGCGGTGCAGGGTGTCGGCGCGGCCATGCTGTTCGCCACCGCGCTGCCGCTGCTGGCGGTCGCGTTTCCCGATTCCCGAAAGCGCGCCGAGGCCATCGGCGTGTACGGGGCGGTGATGGCGGCGGCCAGTGTCGCCGGGCCGGTTCTCGGCGGGGCGCTGGTCACGCAGTTCGGGTGGCGATCCATTTTCACCGTCAATGTGCCCGTCGGGCTGGTCGTCGCGGGAATAGCGTTGGCGCGCATACCCGAATCCGCGCGGACGTCCGGGCGTCGTACCGACTGGCTCGGTTCGCTACTGCTGATCGGTGGACTGACCTCTGGTGTCTTCGCACTGACGCGAGGGAATGCGCTGGGCTGGACCTCGGCCACCACGCTGACCCTCGTCGGCGCCTCGTTCGTCCTGCTGATCGCCTTCGCTTGGTGGCAGACCAGGACCGCGCACCCGCTGCTGGATCCATCCATGGTCCGTAAGCCCGGGTTCACCGGCACCGCGATTGTGTCCGTCGCCTACATGGGCACGCTGATGGCCGCCTCGAACTATCTGGCGGTCTTCATGATCGGCGCCTTCGGGCTCAGTCCACTGCAGATGGGCCTGCGGCTGCTGCCGATCAGCCTCGCGGCACTCGTCGCCGCTCCGACGACCGCCGTCCTGGCCAAGCGTGTGCCCATCGGTGTTTCACTGCCGGTCACCATGGGCCTGGTGACGCTCGGAATGTGGTTGCTCGGCGGCGTCGGGATTGCCAGTGACTGGACCCATTTCATTCCCGGCATGGTCCTCGGCGGGCTCGGGTTGGGTGCGATCACCGCGCTCGCCCAGGCCGCGTCGCTGACCTTCGCGCAGGCCGAGGACGCCGGAATGACCAGCGCCACCTTCGCCACACTGCGCCAGGTCGGGATGGCCATGGGCGTGGCCGGACTGGGCGCGCTGTTCAGCAGCACCGCGCGCGACACCGCCAGGAGTGGCTTGGCAGCGTTGCCCGGTGGGCAGTCCATCAGCTCAGGGCAGTTCATCGATGCCGCCGCAGCCGGTGCGGGAGGACAGGCCGGTGGCGCCGGACCACACGAATTCGCCACGCTCGCACCAACTCTCGCCGATATCGCTAATCGTGCCGCCGTCGACGGGCTCAATGCCGCGATCACTCTGGGCACTGTGATCGGCGTCGTGGCCACCCTGCTGGCGGTGGCCGCCTTCGGCCGGGACGCACTGCGATTCAGATTGTGATCTCCGGATCGGCATCACTCCGGCCGAAATACGCGGCGGGAGTGGTGCCGATCTCCCGTCTGAACGCGGCGATGAAGGCGCTGGCAGTCCCGTAGCCCACCGCCCGCGCCGCGCCCGCCACCGTCGCGCCGGCCGCCAGCAGCGGTAACGCGGCATTGAGCCGTTCGAAGGTGCGCCAGCTCTCGAAACTCACGCCGGTCTCGGCGCGGAACCGCCGCGACAGGGTCCGTGCCGACACACCTACCAGACGTCCCCACGCATCCAATCCCTTGTCCTGCATGGGATTCCGGCGAATCTCCAACGCCACCCGCAGGGCATACGGATCCACCGGTAACGTCGTCGGAATCTCGGTGACCGACATCGGCCGGAGCACATCCCACAACACCGTCAGCGCGTGCGCACGCCGATCCCTGTCCTGCTCACCCAGTTCCATCAGATAACTCAACAGTGGCCCGGTCAGTCCGGTGGCGTCGACCACCGTCGGTGTGGTCCAGCCGATCGGGCACAGCTCCGGCTCGAAAAACAGCGACAGCAGCCGCCCGGCCGGGCTCGGCATCACCGCGTGCGACACCCCAGCGGGCACCCACAACCCACGTGTACGCTGCACGATCCAACGGCTGTGGTCCGTCTCCACGGTGAGCACACCGTCAGGCGCCCATGACAATTGGTGCTGCGGATGCGTATGCGTCGTCACGCTCGCGCTCGGATCCAGGGCGATGACGATGCTGGGATGGTCGGCCGCATCGAGGCTTATGTGCTGATTGGCTCCCACCACCGAGACCCTAACCCCGACCAGTCCGACGCGGCGAGCTCGATCGATGTGCCCGATCCCGAGGGGTGATCGCGCTATCCGGATCAGCAGTGGTAGTGCTTTGGGATTGGGGCTTCGCTCAGTCCTGGGAGGCCAGTGTCGCGGCGATGGTCCGCGCGGCTGCCGGGATGGTTTTCGGGGCCTTTGCGCGGACTACTGCGATGGGACACCAAGCCCGACAAGCGCATCAGGAGGACGTTCCCATCCCACGCACCGACACGCGGAACGTCTTGCTATGCCGTACGAGTTCACGTCGAACCGGTGCCGATTCCAGTGATCCCGACACTGCGGTACATATGTGCGACCGCACGGTGCGAGGTTCTACGTGACCTTCGTGTAGGTCAGGTCGAAGTCGGTCTTCCAGGTGCTTCGGTCCTCGGCCAGCTCCCAGCTACCCTGGATCATCGTCCCGTCGTCGGAAAATCTGCCGGTGAATCGCTGGGCGAAAGGTTCGCCGTCGCGATGCAGCGTCCAGATGCCGTCGGTCAAGGTCATTTCGTATATTCGCTGAACGTCTCGGTCGTCGGTGTAGAGCTGGTAGTAGGTGTCGCTCATACCATCGCAACCGATGACGGCGACACCGTCGGGAGCCTCGGGCAGGTCGATATGCCAGCGCTGGACCAACAGCGGTGTGCCCGTGAGCCATTCGAAGGTGACGCGGCCCGCACCCGGCCACGGCGGCCCGCCGGGAGGTCCGGCCTGCATCGTCCATTCCCCGACGAAGACCTCCAGGCGCTCGCGTGCCGATTCGTTGGTGGACTGGTTCATCGCGTGTCTCCTCTCCGGTGGCTCACTGATTTCGACGCCGCGGGACGATCGATTTCATCGGTGACGGAAGAATGACCATTCCCGGCTACCGGTCGGGATCGTCACGATGTGCCCGCGCGGCACCTCGCCGTTGGTGAACGGTCCGAGCCAGATTTCGTAGCTGTCGGTATCGATCGCGCGGTGGACTCGTTTCACGACGGCGGCATAGGTGTTGTTCGGTGCTGGGTACGTACGGACCGTGTCGGTGCGATGCATGAACAGGCCGACCGCTGCCACGGTCGTAACGAGCGCTCCCCCGATCTAGCCGAGTATCAATCCCCAGGTGAAAGCCCTCCCGGCTGCCTGCCTGTGGGAGTTCGCCGTATCCCGGGGCCGAGTCGGTATCGTCATGGCCTCACCATGTCCCGCATATCTGAATCCCCCACGTGATGGACAGGAGGCCGGGGTGGCCGAAACGACGGTGGCCGAGGTGATGGCCGAGCTGGCCGCACTCGAGGACCCGAGGACGCGCGTGGTGAACGAGAAACACGGTGACGATCACGGTGTGAACCTCAGCAAGCTGCGCGCGCTCGCGAAGCGGCTGAAAACGCAGCAGGAACTCGCGCGCCAGCTCTGGGCGACCGATGACACCGCGGCAAAACTACTGGCGACCCTGATCTGCCGCCCGAAGGCGTTCGAGCGTGACGAGTTGGACGTCATGGTGCGCGAGGCGCGCACACCCAAGGTGCACGACTGGCTGGTGAACTATGTGGTGAAGAAGAACCCGTACGCCGAAGAGCTGCGCCTGTCCTGGTTCGCCGATCCGGATCCAGTGGTCGCGAGTGCAGGCTGGGCGTTGACCACCGAACGCGTGGCGAAGCAGCCCGAGAGCCTCGACCTCGCAGGACTACTCGACATCATCGAGGCACAGATGAAAGACGCCCCCGATCGCCTGCAGTGGGCGATGAACCACTGCCTGGCTCAGATCGGCATCGAGCACGCCGACCAGCGCGCCCGTGCCATCGACATCGGTGAGCGCTTGAAGGTACTCGAGGACTACCCGACCCCACCGAACTGCACATCTCCCTTCGCACCCACCTGGATCACAGAAATGGTGCGCCGACAGCACGACAAGTAGGAAGGCTCGCGCTCATGCCGCTCCCTCCGCCAAAACGCGGCACACGATCAACGGCCGAGATCACCTCCGGGATCCACCACCCCACAGATTGGTCAGCTGATCACGTGGAAACTATGGCGGCGTCGCCCGAGAGGAGTGCGCCGCCAGTTCCCCGTGATCACTTGTCCAGTAGTGCATCTCGGGTGTTGTCGGCCCGGATGCGGCGCCGTTGCGGTGAGTGCGACGGGGCATCGTCGCGGTGGTTTTTCCATGCTTGCCACGCGGCTTTGAGACCAAGGACCAGTGGAAGCAGACCGAGGTACGGAATGGCAGCATCGGGCAGGAAGGGGGCCCCGAACGCGGCCGCGAGTGCCCTTCTCCCACTCGAATGCTCGGGCGACCGTACCCGGCATCAGGTGAGTCCTCGAATTCCCTATCCGCTTGCGCCCACGAGATGTAGTCGATGCGAATCGCAACGCCGTGCTGCTGCTTTGGCGGGGCGAATGTCGGCGGCACGGTGCGCGGTATCGCTCACTCGTAGTCAACGGTGATGGAGTCCGTATCGGGCACGGCCTGACACGTGAGGACATACCCCTCGGCGAGTTCGTCGTCGGTCAGCGCGTCGTTGCGGCGCAGCGTGGCATGACCTTTCGTCACCTTGGCCATGCAGGTGGCGCAGTTACCGGCCTCGCAGGAGAACGGCGGTGTGAGACCGGCGCGGCGGGCGCTGTCGAGCAGGGTTTCGCCGTCCTTGCGCGGAACCGACTTCTTCTTGCCCTTGAGGATGATCGTGACGGTGCTGTCGGTCGCCACGGGGGTTGTGGCAGTGGGGGTTTCGACGGTGGTTGTGGCCGTAGGGGTTTCGACGGCCGCGGGGGTAGCGGGCAGCACCGGGGCAGGCGCACCGAATCGTTCGCTGAACACCAGGCCCGGTCCGGGCAGGGCGTTCTCGACCATCTCCATGAAGGCCTCGGGTCCGCAGATATAACTGTCGCCGCCGCCGTCCGCGCCGACGAAGTCGCGGATCGCGTCGGGTGTCAGGAAGCCGCCGTCGGCGTCGAGGTGGCGGATCACCTCCAGCCGCCCCGGGTAGCGGTCGACCAGTTCCGCGAGTACCGCCTCGAAGATCACCGACTCCCGATCGCGGTCCGCGCACAGCAGTCGCACCCCCCTGGCGGTGCTCGCCAGGGCGCTCTTGGCCAGCGACAGGATCGGTGTGATGCCGCTGCCGCCGCTGAAACCGAGCAGCGGTGCTTCGGTGGGGCGCAGACAGAATCGGCCTGCCGCCCTGGTCAGCTCCAGTTCGTCGCCCTCGATCACGTTGTCGTGCAGCCAGTTCGAGACCTGTCCGCCGGGCACCCGCTTGATGGTGGTCATCAGTTCGCGGTCGGTTTCCGGCGCACTCGACATCGAGTAGGAGCGGAACAGGTCCTTGCCGTCCACGTGGACTCGGAACGTGCAGAACTGCCCGGATTGATAAGCGATCGGCCCCTCGTGCGGGGCGAGCACATAGGTGCGCGCGTCGGCGCTCTCTTTAACGATCCGCGTTACGGTCGCGCGCTGGAATAACGGGGGTCTCGCCATGAACTGCCTCCTCCTGGTATTGAGATTCTAGCTATTGGAGAAGTATATTCTCCATCATGAGATGGAGTATTCTCGATGTTGCCTTCCCGGAAGTTTCCCTCTCGGGCCCCGGACTAGCCGCACGGTTGTGATGTCCATCCGCACGCATTCCTTGATATTCGGTCATAGCCGAACGCTACGATCGCCGCGTGCAGCTCAGGTACCAGTTCCGGCTCTACCCCACGGCTGGGCAGCAGGCGGCGCTGGCCAAGGCGTTTGGCTGCGCGCGGGTGGTGTTCAACGACGCGTTGGTAGCTCGCAGGCATGCATTCGACAACGGATTGCCGTACCTGCCAGATCGCGAGTTATCGAAGCACCTGACCGAGGCGAAGAAGACTCCGGAGCGAGCATGGTTGGCCGAGGTGTCAGCAGTCGTACTACAGCAAGCCTTGGCGGACCTGAACACCGCGTACCGCAATTTCTTCGAATCGATCATGGGAAAGCGGAAGGGCGGAAGAGTTGCGCCGCCACGGTTCCGGTCACGCAAGGACAGTCGGCAGTCGATTCGGTTCACTCGTGCGGCGCGCTTTGCGATCACGTCTGGCGGGAAGTTGCGGTTGCCGAAGATCGGCGACGTGAGGGTGGTGTGGTCGCGGGAGCTGCCGTCGCCCCCGTCGAGCGTGACAGTGATCAAGGACGCGGCGGGCCGGTATTTTGCATCGTTTGTGGTGGAGGCGACCGAGGAACCGTTGCCGCCGGTCGAGTCCGAGGTAGGAATCGACTTGGGCTTGGCGACGTTCGCAGTGTTATCCAATGGTGCAACGATCGCCTCGCCAAGATTTCTGCAGCGAGCCGAACGCAGGCTGCGACAGTTACAGAAAGCTCTCTCCCGCAAGCAGAAAGGCTCTACAAACCGCGCAAAGGCGCGGACAAAGGTTGCCAGGGCACACGCCAAAGTGGCCAATACCCGGCGGGATTGGGCGCACAAACGCTCTACGGCGATCATCCGCGACAACCAAGCGGTGTTCGTCGAAGACTTGTGTGTGAAGGGGTTGAGCCGCTCCCGGTTGGCGAAGTCCGTTCACGACGCCGGGTGGGGCACATTCACCCGGATGCTAGAGGAGAAGGCTCGCCGGCGTGGGCGGTACTTCGCCGAGATCGACAGATACTTTCCGTCGTCGCAGCTGTGCTCTACGTGCGGTCGGGTCGACGGCCCGAAACCGCTGTGCATCCGAGAATGGACGTGCCCTTGCGGTGCCGTTCACGATCGGGACCTGAACGCGGCCAAGAATATTCTCGCGGCGGGACGCGCCGAGAGACTAAACGCCTGTGGAGCGCTGGTAGGACCGGACTCGTTCCGGCACGGCGCGCGGAAGCAGGAACTCACCTAGAGCGCTGCAAGGCGCTGGCAGGAATCTCCGGTCTCTGAACCGGAGAGGACGTCAAATCATGTGGGGCGCGACTTTTTTCGGCTGTCGTTGCACAGTGTTCGCCCTGTGTCATGTTCTCGAGGAGTGCTATGGATGTCCGATTGACGAGTGAACAGCGGCAATTGCGGGACGCCGCCGCGAAATTGGCCGATGACCTCGGCCCCGGCTCGGTACTCGACCTCGACGACGCGGCGCGGGTGACCCGACTGGAGAAGGCGGTCGACCAGACCGGCTGGCGGGCACTGCGTTCGGATGGCGCCTCCGGAGTCGAGGTGGCGATCGTGGCCGAGGAGTTCGGGCGCGGACTGGTAGACGTGCCGTTTCTGGGGCCGGTACTGGCCGACGATCTGCGTGGTCCGGCCGATGACGATCAGCGCTGGACCGTCGCTGTGGCGGCCAGGGCGATCGACGCGCACGGCGCCGAGCGGGCGCTGGTGATCGACGACGGCCAGTTGCTCGTCGGCGGGGTCGGTACCGAACTCCCCGGTGCGGATCTCACCAGGGTCGACGCGGAGTTCATCGGTCGACCCGACTTCCTCGGCGAACTGTCCGCCGATCAGGTGGCCCAGTGGCGGGCCTTGGCGCTGGTGGCCACCACCGCCGATCTGGTCGGTGTCGCCCGCGGCGCGCAGTCTCTCGCCGTCGATTACGCGAAAGTCCGTGCGCAGTACGGCAATACGATCGGCTCGTATCAAGCGGTCGCGCACCTGCTCGCCGAGAGCCAGGCCCTGATCGAGGGGTCGATCAGCGTCGCGCGCCACGCGGCCTGGTCGGTCGACGAATTGCCGCACGCCGAGTCGATGCGGGCGGCGCGGATCGCGAAGCTGTACTGCGCGCGTGCTGCGCGGACGGTATGCGAGACCGCGATTCAAGTGCACGGCGGCATCGGCAACACCTGGGAGTGCCTCGCGCACGTATACCTGCGCCGGGCCCTGACCTCGACCGAATTGTTCCCCGTCAGCCTGGAGGAGATCGACCTTGGACTTTCGTGATGCACCGCAGGAGGCCGAATTCCGGGACCGGCTGCGCGCCTGGCTGACCGAGGTGGCCGGTACCTTTCCGACCTCGGGCGACGAATACTGGGCGCGGCAGGGCGAATGGCATCAGGCGCTCTACGCGGCCGGATTCTTCGGACTGTCGTGGCCGCGAGAATTCGGTGGCCACGACCTTTCGCCGGTCTACGACGTCATCCTGGACGAGGAGTTGGCGATCGCTGGTGCGCCGCCGCGGCCCAGCCTCGGCTACCTGGTCGCAGGCCTCGGACGGCACGCGAGCAAGGAACTGCGGCAACGGTTCCTGCCCGGCATGATCAACGGCACCGAGCGCTGGTGCCAGGGCTTCAGCGAGCCGGGAGCGGGCTCGGATCTGGCCGCGCTGACGACCACCGCGACGCGCGAGGGCGACCACTACGTCATCAACGGCCACAAGATCTGGACCAGCTATTCCGATGTCGCCGACTGGTGCCTGCTCTTGGCGCGTACCGATCCGGATGTCCCACGGCACAAAGGCATTTCGGCATTCATCATCTCGATGAAGCAGCCGGGTGTGCAGCAGCGGCCATTGCGGATGATCAGCGGAGTGACCCGGGAATTCGGTCAGGTGGAATTCGACGGGGCGATCGTGCCCGCGGATCAGCTGGTCGGGGCGCCCGGGGAGGGCTGGAAGCTGGCAATGACCGTCGTCGGACACGAACGCGAGCCATCCACCCTGGGATTCGCGGCTCGATACGGAAAACTGGTGCGCCAGTTGGCTGCTCGCGTCGAGGGCAAGGCGCCCGAGGAACTCGCCTGGGCGGCGGTGCAGACCGAAATGCTGCGCCTGCATGTGCGGCGCCGGCTCTCCGAGCAGCTCGACGGTGTCACCCACGGGCCCGATGGGTCGCTGGACAAACTGCTCATGACCTGGGTCGACCAGGCGGTCGGCCACGCGGCGCTGGCTGTCGGCGGTACCCGCGATCCGGAGCTGCTCGGGTCCTACTTCTACAGCCGCGCACAGAGCGTCATGGGTGGTACCTCGCAGATACAGAAGAACATCATCGCCGCGCGCATCCTTGGATTGGGAGTTTGAAATGTACGACATGCCAGCCGAAATCGATGTTCGTGCCGAGGGACCGGTCCGGATCATCACGCTGAACCGACCCGATGCCCTCAACGCCGTCAACGATCCGCTGCATGCCGGGCTCGCCCGGCTGTGGCCCCGGCTCAGCGCGGACAGCGGGGCGCGGGTAGCAGTGCTGACCGGCGCGGGCCGTGCCTTCTCCGCGGGCGGCGATTTCACCTACCTCGAGGAACTCAGCCGCGATAGCGATCTGCGCGCCAAGACAATTGCCGACGGCCGCGACATCGTGCTCGGAATGGCCCGCTGCCGGATCCCGGTGATCGCCGCGGTCAACGGTCCGGCAGTCGGTCTCGGCTGCAGCCTTGTCGCGTTGAGCGACATGGTCTACATCGCCGAAACCGCGTATCTGGCCGACCCGCACGTGCAGGTCGGGTTGGTCGCCGCCGACGGCGGCCCCCTCACCTGGCCCCTGCACACCAGCATGCTGCTGGCCAAGGAATACGCGATCACCGGCGCGCGGATCCCCGCCGCGAGGGCACGCGAGATGGGCCTGGCCAACCATGTCGTCGAAGATCCGGTCGCCGAGGCGCTGGCGTGTGCCCAACGGATGCTCGAACTTCCGCAGCAGGCGGTGGAGAGCACCAAGCGCGTGCTCAACCTGCAACTCGAGCATGCCGTACTGGCCACACTCGACTACGCCCTGGCGGCCGAGGATCTGACGTTCCAGAGTGCGGACTTCCGGGCCAACATCGCCAAGCTCACGGCAAAGCGCTGAGGGTTACGGCAAAGGCTCTGTTCAAGCGGCCGTCTCCTGGGCGATGGCGGCCGCGAAGGCGTCCACATCGGCCTCGGTGGTGTCGAACGAGCACATCCAACGGACCTCGCCGGTGCGTTCGTCCCAGGTGTGGAAGCGGAACCGCTTCTGCAGCCGTTCGGTGACCTCCCGGGGCAGTATGGCGAAAACGGCGTTGGCCTGGACCGGCCGGACGATCTCGACGCCGGGCACTGGGGCGACGGCCGTGGCAAGCCGGGCCGCCATCGCGTTGGCGTGCCGGGCGTTGCTCAGCCACAGGTCGCCCTCGAGCAGCGCGACGAGCTGCGCCGACACGTACCGCATTTTGGATGCCAGCTGCAGCGCCGTCTTGCGCAGGTACCGCACGCCGCGCACCGCGTCCGGGTTGAGCACCACGATCGCCTCCCCGAGCATCAAGCCATTCTTGGTGCCGCCGAAGGACATCACGTCCACCCCGGCGTCGGTGGTGAACGCGCGCAGCGGCAGGTCGAGCGCGGCGGCCGCGTTGGCCAGCCGGGCGCCGTCCACATGCAGCAGCATGCCGCGCTCGCGCGCCAGCGCGCCGATGGCCGCGATTTCGCCGGGCGTGTAGAGGGTGCCGAACTCGGTGCTTTGGGTGATGGAGACGACCTTGGGCTGGGCGTGGTGCTCCTCGCCGAAGCCCCGCGCGTAACGGTCGAGCAGTTCCGGCGTCAGCTTGCCGTCCGGGGTGGGCACCGGGATCAGCTTGAGCCCGGCTACCTTCTCGGGTGCGCCGCACTCGTCCAGGTTGATGTGCGCGGATTCCGGGCAGACCACCGCGCTCCACCGGTCGCACATCGCCTGCAGCCCAACCACGTTGGCGCCGCTGCCGTTGAAGACCGGATAGACATCGGCGCGCTCGCCGAAATGGCCCTTGATCAGCTCGCGCAGCCGAGTGGTGTGGATGTCCGCACCGTAGGCAGGCTGGTGGCCGGAGTTGGCGGCGGCCAGCGCCGCCATGATGTCCGGGTGCACCGAGGCGTTGTTGTCACTGGCGAAACCGCGCAGCGGCTCGCCCTCGTCGGCAGGCTCGGTAAAGGTGTCGCTCACTGATCCTCTTCCGTAAGCAGCGGGAAGGCGCCGTTCTCGTCGTGGACCTCCCGCCCGGTGAGGGGCGGATTGAACACGCAGACCGCGCGGAACTGGGTGTGGGCGCGCAGAGTGTGGTGCTGGTGCGCGTCGACCAGGTACATCACGCCGGGCTCGAGACGGTGCTTTTCACCGGTCTCGTCGTCGACCAGTTCGCCCCGCCCCTCGATGACGTAGACGGCCTCGACGTGGTTGGCGTACCACATCTTGATCTCGGTACCCGCGTCCACCACGGTGTCGTTCAAGGAGAAGCCGACCTTCTCCTCGGCGAGCACCAGGCGACGGCTATTCCACGTGGGGCCCTTCACTTCTCGCTCGGTGCCGATGATCTCTTTCAGTGAACGGACGATCATGGAGTACGTTTCCTTCGTCTCGTGCGTTTCCTGCGAACACTAAGATCATGGCTGCTGGTGCGGCTTCCCCGACAGTGGCAGGAACGCCCCCTATAGCTAAGATCGCGCCATACCTCCCTTGGTATGACCAAGGGTCTGCTCTTCGGAGCGGGAGCTGGTCGGCGGGAACGACGTGGCCGGTTACGAAGCGCGGACATGTGGCAGAAGCGAACGTCCTGTGCCACAGCGGATCTCGTCGGGTCGACCGCGCCATAAGCGGCAGGCAAGGTGGTGGTCGCGAAGGGGTCCGGCGGCGTGGATTTCCGCGGCCTGGTCCGCTTGCGGGGCGACGCCCGCCGACTGGTCCAGCGGCGCCAACGGGGCGATGACCAGGCCCGCGGGCCGAGTACTGCTACCAGTACTGATGCCGTTTTCCGTCGGTATCGGCGATGAAGATGACCGCGTCGGCGCCGTCCAATTCTGTTGGGGTGAGCGGGATGTGGCCGGGCACGATCGGTTCGCCCGGACCGATCGACGGCGGAAGCACGGCACGCAGGGCCTGTGCCGGGAACAAGGCGCGGCGGGTGGTCGCCTCGGCCAACATGCCCTGAAGGGTGCCGAGATCGCTGTGGGGGTTGGCATCGGTTGCCAGAAACGCATAACGCTCGCCGAGGGTGAGCGCGACAAGCGCTCCAGCGCTTGCCCAACTCGGCGCGTCCTCGCCGACCGACTGTGTGCGTTGCAGGTGGGCGTTGTGCGCGAACACCAGGCTCGGCCCGCGTCGCTGTTCCTGGGCCACGATCGCGAGCAGGTTCTCGGCCATCATCTCGGTGCGCAAGCTGAGCAGAGTCGCGATGCGATCAGGAGCGGGGCAGGCCATGGCCGCGTGATAGCGCAGCAGGCCCTGGGCGGTGCGCGCGTGCGCGGCGGCGAGTGCATAGCCGATGGGGTCGGCGCGGTGCAGGTCGGGTGCCGCGCGGCGCAGCGTGCTGGCGAGGTCGTCGGCGACGATGCGTAGGGCGCGGGCACGGTCGGAGTCGCCGATGGAGGCTGCCGGATCGAACATGGCCGCCGGGTTCGTCCAGTCCGTGTCCTCGCCGAGCAGCGTGTCGAGGTCGTGGACTGATTCGGGCCGTAGCGCCGCGGGCAGATAGTCGTTGATCGAGGACAGCGCGTGTCGCGGGCTCGGCGCACCGGAGTACTCCGTCGGCGCGTCGAAGCCGTGGAAGCGAACCCGATCCTGCGGCGCACAGCCGGCATTGTGCGCGCGGAGCCATTCGACGAGTTCGCGGTTGCCCGGAACGGCGCCGAACCCGTGGCTGAACCCGGTCGCGAGCACCGTGTCGATCTCCGCCGTTGCCCCGGCGACGTAGTCATCGACCACGGACGCGGCAAAGACATCGGTCTCCAGCACGATCGACCGGTACCCCCGTTCGACGAGGTGGCCGAGGATTTCGTTGCGCAGCAACGGGAATGCCTCGATCCCGTGGGTCGGCTCGCCTAGGGCGAGCAGGGTCGGCGGCTCGGTCCGCGCGGCGATCAGCTCGTCGAGGGCACGGCCCAGGCCGACCGGGTCGTCGAGTTGGCGGCCGATCCCACGCAGTGATGCGGCAGTAGACATGAACACCCCTTTCGGACGTAACTACCCTCGACGGTATCGTTGAAGATTCGTGTGAAACTTCCGAAATTTCTACCTTTAGTCCATAGATGAAAGCCTCAATCGGAGGTACAGGCTGCGCCCCATCGATCTCGCCCGGGAACACGGGTTGTCGGCCCAGGCGATCCGCAACTACGACGCCGCAGGCATCCTCCCGCCGACCGAGCGCAGCGAGACCGGTTACCGGCGATACACGTCCCTGCACGCGCAGGCCCTGCGCGCCTTCCTCGCATTGCGCGGCGGCCACGGACACCAGCAGGCAATGGAGATCATGCGCGCGACCAACCGGGGCGACACCGAGTCCGCCTACCGGCTCATCGACGCCACGCACATCGCACTGCTCGCCGAACGCAACACCCGCACCGAGGTCGCGGCGGCCCTCGACAGCCTGTCCACCACGACACCGCCCCCTGTCAACGGCCGACCGCTGACCGTGGGCGAACTCGCGCGCCGGCTCGGCGTGCACCCGGCGACGCTGCGCACCTGGGAGACCGAGGGCATCCTGCGCCCCGAACGCGACCGGGCAACGGGCTACCGCCAATACGGACCGGACTGCGTGCGCGACGCCGAGATCGCACGACAACTGCGTCGAGGCGGGTACCCGCTGCACCAGGTCGCGCAGTTCATCGAGTCGCTGCGCGAGGCGGGCGGGGCGGACGCGTTGAGCACCTTCCTCGACTCCTGGCAGGACCGGCTCACCACGCGCAGCCGCAACCTTCTCGCCGGCGCGGCCCAACTCGACGCCTACTTCGCCCTGCTCGATCAGACGTAGCGAGGGCGGTCAACGGCTTTGCTCGCTCGAACGCCTGGATCGCGGCGTTACGCGATATCCAGGCTGACAGTGCATCCCGGCCGTCTCGGCGTCATTAGAGTCGTCTCATGATCGAGATCCCGGTGGCCTTCGCTCAGATCATGTCCGCCGGTGAAGGGGAACGCGGGCGCGCTTGGATCGTCGCCTTGCCTGGCCTCGTGGACGAGCTGCTGCAACGCTGGTCGTGCACACCGACGGGATCGGTGATGCATGGACAAGTCGGGATCGTTGTACCAGTGCGGTGCCGTGAACTGCCGCCCGCGGTCATCAAGGTGTCGTTCCCGCACCCCGGCAATGTCCACGAACCGGATGCGTACGCGACCTGGAACGGTAAAGGCGCAGCACATCTTTTCGCGCGTGACGACGACAACTTCGCGATGCTGCTGGAAAGGGCGTCGCACTGCACACTTGCCACCGTCACCGACCACGAGCAAGCCCTCACCATCCAGGGCGGACTGTCCCACCGGCTGGCCATCGCCGCGCCACCCGGACTACCGAAACTGTCCGACCAGGTCGATCGCTGGGAACACGAGATCCTTTCCACCGCAGCGACCTTCGGTCATCCGCTGCCGCGTAAGGTCCTCGACGCCGCCGTTGCTACCCTGCGCGAGCTCGGTCCCGACCAACCCGACATCCTCGTGCACGGAGACCTGCACGACGCCAACATCTTGGCCTCCGATCGCGAACCCTGGCTCGCGATCGACCCCAAGACCTTTGTCGGAGACCCGGCGCACGACGCCCTCAATGTGATCCGCAGCCCCCGCTTCGACGACCTGCTCCGCTCCTCGAATATGCAGCCAACGGTGCTCCGTCTCCTCGATATCTATTGCGACGCAGCCCAAATCGACACCGACCGGGTACTTCGCTGGACTCAGGTCGGAGCAGTCCGGGAAGCGATGTGGGGGCGGCGGCACGGCGACCCCGAATGGCTCATCAACGCCACCGACCAACTCGCCCAAGCGCTCACGTGAATGCCCGATCTCCGCCGATACACGGTGTGCGGACTCGGCTTCGGCCGTCTCGACTTATGCCGAACGATGCTCCTGGACGCGGCGAAGCCATTCGGTGATGAGCGCCTTGACGAGGTCGCCCTGCTCGTGCGGCAGCGCGTGCCCGGCGCGGTCCAGCACCGCGAATGTGCCGCGGGGATAGTGCTCGACCAGATCCCAATGGCCTGCGAATCCCATTGCGGAGTCTTGGCGGCCTGCGATGATGAGGGTCGGGTTGGGATACGGTGGTCCGTCCTCGGGGCCGGGGCTCAGCCGCCAGCGTTCGCCGATCCGCGCCATCGCGCCCTGGTCGGCCAGGGGGATGGCGGGAGCCACATCATGCTGGAACCGCTCTTGCATGGCGGGTGTGTGCACCACAAAGTAGCCCTCGAATTCGGTCCGGTCGTCCGGGCTCAGAACGTCGCCCAGGTCGCCTGCGGCGTGCACCACCTGGTGTGCAGGTATGTCGCGCGGGTCCTCGATGAGGGGACAGCTGACGGCCAGACCGATCACCTGGTCACGGCGCCTGTTCGCGACCGCCCTGGCGAAATAGCCGCCGGCGGAATGACCGATAACCAGCAAATCCCGATCACCGATCACAACATCGACCAACCCGAGGACGAGCTCGACCACATCGTCGGAGCTGTTGATCGTTTCCGGCGCCGGAGTGCGCCCCATACCCGGGAGATCCAGATAGATCCGCCGATAATCAGGTATGCCACCGAAGATCGGCTCCATCGTCCCGACCATCTCGCGATGATCCACCCCCGAACCGTGCATCATCAAGATCGGAGTCCCGTTGCCGTGTTCGACGTAATGCACGGAAACGCCGTTGACGTTGCACTCCATATCGACACCCTAGTCGGCTGGAGGCGGCAGCAGAGCGCGGTTGCGCATCGCAACGATCCGCGCGGTTCGGTGAGGTGCGTCGATACCAGAACCGCGAAAGACGCAGCGAAGCACGAGTGATCAAGCGCGGCAATGAATTACATCGGACGAACATGGAACGGGGGCGCTACACGGGGCCGAGCGGCGGGCACGGCAGCCGGATTCCCAGAGTAGGTGGAAGGGACAGCCGCTGAGCCGACCATCACACAGCCGCGCGAGCTAGCGACCTCCGGCCGCGCATTCAAAACCCTTGCCGGACAGTCTGTTACCGGTGAGGCTGCACAGAAGTTGATCGGGAGAGCACTCGACAAACGATGCGGCGGTCAACGGCGGCAGGGTCAGCGCGGTTACTCGGAGGCCGAGCCGGACGCGATGTCGCCGGCCAGCGGGGCAATAGCCCCGATGATCTGTTCCACCAGCGCCGTCGGCACCCCGGCGACGGTCAGCGCATCGGTCAGATGTCCGGCCACGAGGGTGAAATGGTGCATCGTGATGCCACGGCCCTGATGGACCTGCTTCATCGGGGCACCGGTGTAGGGGCCTGGGCCGCCGAGCGCAGCGGAGAAGAACTCGACCTGACGCCCCTTCAACCGAGACATGTTCGTACCGGTGAAGAACGCCGCCAGCTGGTCGTCGGCGAGGACGCGGACATAGAAGTCCTCGACTACCGCCGCGAGGGCCTCGTGACCTCCGATCTGCTCGTAGATTGGGCCGGGCTCGGCGACCGTGGCTGCCCCGGACTTGGACTTGAACCATGACGTGATTTCCATGCATTCAGGACAGCACCGGTCGGTTTCCGCCCGGTTAGTCGGCTGTCGCAGCCCGTTTTCCATTCGTAGCCAATATATTTCACGGAACTCACAGCAGGCTGCCGCACCTGTGAGCAATGTTTCGAACCTCACTCATCCCGCGGAAACCGTCCAGACTTTTCGTGCCCACTCAGGGCACCACGAGCCCCCACGACTACACGTCATGCTCACCCAGCACCGGCGGTGGACCGTATCGCGGCTGGTATCCGGCTATCCGGATCGGACTGCCGATCAGCCGGTAATCGCCAACGGTGACAACGGTTTCGGGGGTGGCGGACAAGGCCTCGGGCAGGCTGCGCACCGCGGCGGCCGGGATGCCGAGCGGGCGCAGGCGCGATTCCCAGCCGGAGGCGGTATCGGTGGCCAGAGCCGCGGTTACCGCGGCGAGTACCTCGTCGCGGTGCGCGGCCCGCTCGGCCATCGTCTCGAATCCGTCGACACCCGCCTCCGCGGCGAAGACCTTCCAGAAGCCGTCGTGGGTGATGAACAGCGCCAGGTAGCCGTCGGCGGTCGGGAAGAGCTGTGCTGGAACGTAATACGAATGGGCACCGAACTTTCGGCGTTGTGGCTGTTTGCCGTCGTTGAGATAGGCAGACGCATGGTAGTTCAGCTGCGAGAGCATCACCTGGTACAGCGAGACGTCCACCTGTCCGCCCCGGCCGGAGACGATCTGGGCGAGCAGGCCGAGCGCGGCGGTGAGGCCGGTCGAGTTGTCGGCCGACGAATACCCGGGCAACGTGGGCGGTCCCTGCGGATCGCCCGTCATCGCGGCGATGCCCGTCGCCGCCTGGATCACGTAATCGAAGGCGGGGTCGTCACCGCCGTCCAAGCCGAAGCCCGTGATCGCCACACACACGATCCGCTCGTTGAATCGCCGCAGCGACTCGTAGGTCAGGCCGAGCCGCCGGATCGCCGACGGCTTCAAATTCACCAGCAGCGCATGCGATTCCGCGACGAGTCCGGCCAGCCTGCGCTGCCCGGCGGGGCTGGTCAATTCGAGTCGGATACTGCGCTTGCCGCGATTGAGGCTGGCGAAATAGGAGTCACCGACCTGCCGCGAGATCTCCCCGTCCGGCGGTTCGATCTTGGTCACCTCGGCACCGAGATCGGCGAGCATCATCGTGGCGTAGGGACCGGCGAGCATGGTGCCGACCTCGAGTATCCGGATATCCGCCAGTGGCCCCCGATGGTTCACTCGCTCACCGCAATTCCTTCGCCAGTTCGGCGATCATCTCCCGGGTGCGGCGCTTGGAGGCGATGAGTTCGTCGCGGGTGTCGCCGATGGGCAGCAGCCGCACCGACAGATCCGTGGCGCCGGCGTCGGCGAAGCGCCGCAGTCCCGCCGCGATCGCCCGCTCGTCGCCCGCGACGCAGATATCACCGATATCGCTGGCCGACCCCTGTTCCAGCAGCCGCTGGTAGTTGGGCGAGACCTCGGCCTCGCCGAGGATCCGGTTGGCCCGCGCCTTGGCCTCGTCGACCTCCGACGGCGAGCACAGGCACACCGGCAGCCCGGCGATGATGCGGGGTGCGGGCCGCCCGGCGTCGGCGGCGGCCTTGGTGATTTTCGGGACGACATGGTCGGCCACCGCACGCTCGTCGGCCATCCACAGGATGGTGCCGTCTGCCTGTTCCCCGGCGATGCGCAACATGACCGGTCCGAGTGCGGCGATCAGTACCGGCACCGGCGCTACGGGGCCGAGGTCGAGCGGATTGTGCACGGTGAAGGTGTCGTTTTCGATGTCGACCTGGCCGGGCCCGCGTAGACCGGCATTCAATACGTCCAGGTAGTCGCGGGTGTAGGCCGCCGGTTTCGTATAGGGCAGCCCGAGCATGTCCTGCACGATCCAGTGATGCGAGGGTCCGACACCGAGCGCGAGCCGACCACCGGCCGCGGCCTGCGCCGAAAGCGCTTGGCGGGCAAGGGCGATCGGATGCTGTGCCTGCAATGGCACGACCGCGGTGCCCAACTCGATGCGGGTGGTCTTCATACCCATCAAGGCGATGGTGATCAGCGCATCGAAATCGGTTGGTATCTGCGGAATCCACGCGGTGTCCAGTCCCGCGGCTTCGGCCCATTCGATATCGTCGAGCATTCTGCTGAGCTTGCGCGCGGAGTCCCCCTTCTCCGGCCCTATCATCACTCCGATTCGCACGAATTCCTCCAGTTTCCAGGCTCTTTCAGATGACTGCGGCCGCTCAGGATCACGACGGCGTCGCGGTTTCGGTCTCGGGGACGGCAGTCGGCGGAGCCGACGGGGTGGGTGAACACAGCGCGCGGATCTCGGTGACCAGCGTCTCCAGCGCGGTACCGGTCGGAAAGACCGCGGCCGCACCGGCTTCCAGCAGTCGCGGCACATCCGCCTGCGGGATGGTGCCGCCGACCACCACCGCGATATCGCCTGCGCCGGCGGCCCGCAGCGCGTCCACGACGCGCGTCGTCATCGACACATGCGCGCCGGACAGGATGCTCAAACCGACCACGGCGACGTCTTCCTGCAACGCGATCGACACGATGTCCTCCACACGCTGACGGATGCCGGTGTAGATGACCTCGAACCCCGCATCGCGCAGGGTGCGGGCGACGATCTTGGCGCCGCGGTCGTGACCGTCCAATCCCGGCTTGGCGACGAGTACGCGCGCGGGCATCAGAACACCACCGGCTGCTGGAATTCGCCCCATACCGACTTCAGTGCGGCGGTCATCTCGCCGACCGTGCAGTACGCGTTGGCGCAGTCGATCAGATTGTGCATCAGGTTTCCGTCTCTTTCGGCGACATGCGACAAAGCGGTGAGACAGGCACGCACCGCAGCGGGATCTCGTTCGGCCTTCACCCGTGCCAGGCGCTCGAGCTGCAATTCCCGTCCCTTGGCGTCGAGTTCGTAGGTGTCGATATCGGGTGCGGGCTCGTCGGAGACGAATCGGTTCACCCCGACCACCGGACGCGAACCCGACTCCACCTCCTGATGCAGCCGATAGGCCTCGTCGGCGATCAGCCCCTGCAGATATCCGTCTTCGATGCAGCGCACCATGCCGCCGTGCTGCTCCAGATCGGTCATGATCTCGACGATGCGGGCCTCGGTGGCGTCGGTGAGCGCCTCGACGAAGTAGGAGCCGCCGAGCGGATCGGCCACCCGTGTCACACCGGTCTCATAGGCGAGGATCTGCTGGGTTCGCAGCGCCAGCGTCGCCGACTCCTCGCTCGGCAGCGCGAACGGTTCATCCCACGCGGCGGTGAACATCGACTGCACTCCGCCGAGCACCGAAGCCATCGACTCGTATGCGACCCGCACCAGATTGTTCTGGGCCTGTGGCGCGTACAACGACGCGCCGCCGGCGACACAGCCGAACCGGAACATCGACGCCTTATCCGTGCTCGCGCCGTAGCGCTCGCGCACCAGGGTGGCCCAACGACGCCGACCCGCACGGTACTTCGCGATCTCCTCGAAAAAGTCGCCGTGGGTGTAGAAGAAGAACGAGATCTGTGGCGCGAATTGATCGATCGTCATCCGGCCGCGTTCCACAACGGTGTCGCAGTAGGTCACGCCGTCGGCGAGGGTGAAGGCCATCTCCTGCACCGCGGTCGCCCCGGCGTCGCGGAAATGCGCGCCCGCCACCGAGATCGCGTTGAACCGCGGCACCTCGGCCGCGCAGAACTCGATGGTGTCGGCGATCAACCGCAGCGACGGTTCCGGCGGCCAGATCCAGGTGCCACGCGAGGCGTATTCCTTGAGGATGTCGTTCTGGATGGTGCCCGTGAGCTTTTCCCGCGGCACGCCCTTTTTCTCCGCGGCTGCCACATAGAACGCCAACAGGATCGCCGCGGTGCCGTTGATGGTGAAGCTGGTGCTGATCTTGTCCAGCGGGATGCCGTCGAAGAGGACCTCGGCGTCGGCGAGCGTGTCGACGGCGACACCGACCCGGCCGACTTCCTCGCTCACCTCGGGATCGTCGGAGTCGTAGCCGCACTGCGTCGGCAGATCCAACGCCACCGAAAGTCCGGTGCCGCCTTGGTCGAGCAGATACCGGTAGCGCCGGTTGGATTCCTCCGCGGTGCCGAAGCCCGAGTACTGCCGGAACGTCCACAACCGACCCCGATAGCCGGAGGCGAAGTTGCCACGCGTGAAGGGATATGCGCCCGGCTGGGGCGGATCGGCACGCCGGTCTTCCGGTCCGTAGACCGGCTCGAGCGGGATACCGGACGAGGTCTGCACTTGGTCGTTCATCAGTGAATACGCTACTTGCCAAAAAAGAGAATGCCAATACCATCTGAAGCGAGTGAGTTCTCACAATCCGTTTCCCTAGGAGCACGATGCCCGAGCAGCACCGACCGTTGACCGACCGCACGATGGTGATCTCCGGCGCCAGCCGCGGTATCGGACTGGCCATCGCGGTCGCCGCCGCCCGCCGGGGCGCCAACGTGGTGCTGCTGGCCAAGACGGCCGAACCGCACCCACGGCTGCCCGGCACCGTCTACACGGCGGCCGCCGAAATCGAGGCCGCGGGCGGCAAGGCGGCCGCCGTGGTGGGTGATGTGCGCCGCGAGGAGGATGTGCAGCGGGTGGTGGGCACCGCACTGGAACGCTTCGGCGGCATCGATATCTGCGTCAACAATGCCAGCGCCATCGCGACCGAGCCGACCGAGCGGTTGTCGCCCAAGAAGTTCGATCTGATGATGGACATCAATATCCGCGGCGCCTTCCTGCTGACCCAGTCCTGCGTGCCGCACCTACGCAATTCGGCCAACCCGCATGTGCTGACCATCGCGCCACCGGTGAATATGAACCCGCGCTGGCTCGGCGCGCACCCGGTGTACACGCTGTCGAAGTACGGAATGACGCTGCTGTCGCAGGGCTGGGCCGTCGAATACGCCAAGGCCGCAATCGCATTCAACTGTCTGTGGCCCGAGACCTTCATCGCCACCTCCGCGGTGGCCAACCTCGACAACGGTACGAATCAACTCGCGGCCGCGCGCAGTCCGGAGATCATGGCCGATGCCGCGGTCGAGATCGTGTCCCAGCCCGCACGGGAGATCACCGGCAACTGCTTCATCGACGCCGAGGCATTGGCGCGATTCGGCGGCGTCGAGGACCTGTCCCGCTACGGCGGTGGCGCGCACCCGACACCGGACCTGTTCCTCGACTGATCGCCGAAAGGATTGCCGGATATGACAATCGATCCCGACCAACGGCCGCGCTACGAGGCCGGATTACAGGTCCGCCGCGAGGTCGTCGGCGCCGACTACGTCGACCGGGCGCTGGCCGCCGCCACCGACTTCTCCGAGCCGCTGCAGGATCTGGTGACCGAATACTGTTGGGGTGCGGTGTGGACCCGCCCCGGCCTGGACCGCCGGGCCCGGTCGATGATCACCCTGGCAATGCTGACTTCGCTCAACCGTTCCACGGAATTCGCCACGCACGTGCGCGCCGCATTGACCAACGGCGTCACCCCGGACGAGATCCGGGAGGTGCTGCTGCACGCGACGGTCTATGCCGGTGTCCCGGCCGGAGTCGAAGCCTTCCGAATCGCCGGACCGATCCTGCAGGAGCACGCTGATGCCTGAACGCGCTACCGGGCACATCGCCTTCCTCGGCCTCGGCACCATGGGCGCGCACATGTCCCGGCGGTTGGTGGCGGCGGGTTTCGAGGTCGTCGGATTCGACCCGTCCGAGAACGCCCGCGCAGGCTTGGCCGCGGTCGGCGGACGAGTCGCGACCAGCGCCGCCGCAGCCGCCGCCGGAGCCACCCACCTGATTCTCATGCTGCCCAGTTCCGCCGTCGTCGAATCGGTACTCGGTGACGAGCAGGTCCTGGCCGCCTTGGGCTCGGACGCGATCGTGGTCGATATGAGCTCATCTGAACCAGAGTCGACGCGGCGGCTGGCCGCCGCATTGGCCGAGCGTCGAATCACGCTGGTCGACGCACCGGTGTCCGGCGGCGTGCGCGGGGCGGCGGACGGTACCATGACGATCATGGTCGGGGGCCCGGAAGACACTGTCGCCCAAATTGATTCGGTGCTGGCGCCGCTGGGCAAGGTACGGCGCATAGGTGCATCGGGCGCCGGTCATGCCGTCAAGGCGATCAATAATCTGCTCGCCGCGGTCAACCTGCTCGCCGCCGCCGAGGGGGTCGCGGCCGGACGCCGTTTCGGCCTGGACCCAGCCGTGATCGTCGAGACCATCAATGCCGCCAGCGGCCGCAGTGCCGCAACCGAACTCAAGTTCCCGCAGGCGATTCTGCCGGAAACCTTCGACTCCGGATTCGCGCTCGCACTCATGCTCAAGGACATGCGGATCGCCACCGACTTGGCGGCCTCGCTCGGCATACCGGCCGCACTCGGCGAACGCGCCGTCGAGCTGTGGGCGCGCGCCGCGGCCGACCTCGGTCCGAGCGCCGACCAAACCGATATCGCGCGCTGGGCGGACGCACAGTCCGCAGAACATTAAGGCCCACACCATGAATACGCCCATACGATTCTCGGTCGTCGACGTGCTCCACTACTTCGGCAAATGCCCACGCTGCGGCTATTCCGCCACCGCCGCGGCGATGATCCAGACCTTCGCCGACGGCGCCACCGAATCGCAACTCGTCGCCACCTGCGGGCAGCCGTGCGGGTGGAGCGGCCCGGTGGCGCTGACCACGATGACCGACGCCCGGTCCAGTTGACTCGGATTCACCACCGTTACCCGGCGGTCGGCGCGGCAATGCCCGCGTTCTCCGCGGCCAGCACCGCCGTCGGGATCACGACGATGGCGCGAACTCCGCCGTAGTCGGATTCGGTCAGGCGCACCGAGATGCCGTGCCGAATCCCCAACCGGGCCACCACGAACAGCCCGAGCCGCGAATCCGACGATAGTGTCGCGACGCTGAAATCCGGTGGGTCGGCGAGCACTTCGTTGGCCCGCTCCAGTTCCGAATCCGACATACCCATGCCCTGATCGCTGATCACCACGACAACGCCCGTGCCGGTCGGATTGCCGGTGACGTCCACGCGTGACTGCGGCGGCGAGAACGCGGTCGCATTGTCGACCAGTTCGGCAAGTAGATGGATGAGATCGGCCACCACCGCACCGTTGACGAATACCGATGGCAGTCCGGCGCCGGGGAACACCCGCGCGTATTGAACGGTTTCCGCGATCGCACCCCGGACGAGCTTCCCGAGTGGAACCGGACGTCGCCACTGTCGACCCGGGCGGCCGCCGCCGAGAATGATCAGATTCTCGGCATTGCGGCGCCCGCGGGTGGCGAGATGGTCGAGCTGGAACAGCGTTTCCAGCAGTGCCGGATCCTCCTGTCGCCGTTCGGCCGCGTCGAGAATCTCCAACTGTCGGTGCACGACGATCTGGCTGCGGTGGGCGATATTGCTGAATACCGCGCGCACACCCTCGCGGGTATTCGCCTCGGTGACCGCGGCCGCGACCGCCGCGCCGTGCGCCCGATTGAAAGCCTGGGCGACCTGACCTATCTCGTCGGTACCGAAATCCAACTGTGCGGCTTCGGTTTCCGGGTCGATCCGCACCCCTTCGTTCAGGCGCCGCATCGTCTCCGGCAACCGAACCTCGGCCACCGCAAGCGTTTCCGAGCGCAACCGTTTCAGTCGTCCGATCAATTGATTGGCCAGCCACAGCGACAACAGGAACGCCAGCACGGCGGCCGCACCTAAAACGCCCGCGGCCAGCAACGAGTTGCGCGCGTGCCGGGCACCCGCATCGGCGGCGTGCTGTTGGGCCTGCTTGGCGTGCCCCACCCACAATGTCACCAACTGCTGGCTCACCTCGTCCGCGGCCGTGCGCCACTCCGCGATGCTGATCGGCAACTGCGGCGCACCTGCGGGTCGCGCCTCGACGATGGCCTTCTCCATAGCGCTGACCTGCTGCCATGCCGGAGAAGCGGTGAGATCCTTTATGCGCTGCGCGTTGGCGGCGTCGAGTACGGTTGCCAGTCGCGCGATCTCGACGTGGTAGTAGCTCACCAGGTTGCGGTATTCGGCGAAAAGGGTCGGCGCCACATTCTGCGGGTGTACGACCGCCGTGGCCAACGCGCTGGCGCGCGACATGGATTCGACCACGTGCAGCAGACCCATATTGCGGGCGAGGTCGGCGCCGGAGGCCGCGTCCGGAGCAAACTGTCCGATCGTTGCCGAACCCTGGTCCATGCCGTCCAATAGTCGGCTGTAGAACTCGTAGGCGTCGGCGATCGGTAGCCGTCCGGCATCGATGGCACTGCGCAGCTCCGGTAACCGAGCCTTCAACTCGTCGAAGGCCGCCACCGTATTTCCCATCGCGCTGCCGCCCACACGTTGCAACGCGACTTCGGTGACTGCCAGCGACTTCAGCGCGGAGTCGAACCGCAGGCGGGCGGCGACCAGCGCACCGGGATCGATGACCCCGCCTGCCAGCTGCGACACCGACAGCAGTCGCTCCTGTTCCACGGCCAGGACCAATTCGCGCGTGGGAGTGAGGTGAGTGTCCAGCGTGCGCGCGAAGTCCTCGGCGTGTCGCCCGTCATTGAACAGGTAGATCGACGTACCCACACCGACGCAGATCAGCAGCAGGCTGGGTACCAGCGCAATGACAAGAATCCGTGTCCGGATCCCACGGAACCGAGCCTTCAGCATCGCGATAATATAACTTACATATTCGAGAATGGCATTCTTGTGCATGCCGACCCAAGGCACACGGAGGACCCGATGCGATTTATCCTGCATTACCCCGAGACCACCGGCTACGACGGTGACATGCTCGATGTCGGCGCACTGCACGACGTGGCGATCGCGGCCGAACGATCCGGATTCGACGGACTTTCACTGAGCGAGCACCCCGTTCCGGGCGCCCGATGGCTGGCTTCCGGTGGACATCAGACGCTTGATCCGTTCGTCGCACTCGGCTATGTCGCCGGCGTGACCGAACGTCTACGGCTGATCACTTATCTCGCGGTGCTGCCCTACCGCAATCCGTTCCTGCTGGCGAAAGCGGCTGCGACGCTGGACAAACTGTCGGGCGGGCGCGCGATCATCGGTCTGGGCACGGGTTATCAGAAGAGCGAATTCCATGCCCTCGGAGTCGATTTCGGTGAGCGCAACGCGCTGTTCGACGAGGCGCTGGACGTGCTGCCGCTGCATTGGAGCGGCGAGCCGTTCAGCTATCAGGGCCGCCATTTCAGCGCCCGCGATGTAGTGGCCCGGCCGCTGCCGGTACAGAATCCGATCCCGATCTGGATCGGCGGCAATTCGAAGCTGAGCCGCCGCCGAGTCGCCGCGCGCGCCCAGGGCTGGATCCCGATGACCGGCGGCGCGGAGCTGAGCACCTCCGCCCGCACACCCGAACTCGGCACGCTCGACCAGCTCGCCGCGAAGATGGCCGAGGTGCGATCGGCGGCCCAGGACGCGGACCGATCCGAGCATATCGATCTGGTGTACTCCTACCCGGACGCGAGCATCGCCACCCCGGCGGTGGATGCCGACCGCCACCGCGAAGCCTTCGCGGCGTTGGCCAAGGCCGGTGTCGACTGGATCGTCGTCTCTTGTCGCACCCGCGAGCCCGGCGCGATATTCGACTTCATCGCGGAATTCGGCGCGACCTACCTGACCGCGCCCGAATCCTAGGCTTCGCCGCCGATCATCGCGGCCGGCTGAGCACGTTATCCGCCGCCGCCCAGTGCTCATCCGAAACCCAAAGCCGCGCAAAGGCATTCACTGCCCCCGCCGGGGAAACCCCGGACAGCACCCGCTTGATCTCACCCGCGGGCGCGTTGGCCAGTGAGCGAGCCAGTGCCAGCCAACCTTCCTCGAACGACGCGCGGGGCAGCACCCGGTCCACCAGGCCGACGCGTTCGGCCTCGGCGGCGTCGAGCACGGTCCCCGACCCCGCGAGCAGCAGCGCTCGGCTCCGACCGACCAGCGCGCCGAGCCGCTCGGCACCGCCCCAGGCCGGCATGATCGCCAGCGCGACCTGGTTGAAAGCGATCTTGATGTCGTCGGCGGCGACCCGGATGTCCGCGGCGACCGCGACTTCGGCGCCACCACCGAAGGCGTGGCCGTTCATTGCGGCGATCACCGGAGCGGGAAAGTCCGCGAGGCGATCGCAGATGCCCCGCATCCGCCAGGCCATCGCCTCGGCGGCCTCGAGCGTACGAATCGCGCTGAGCTGCTTGAGATCTCCCCCCGAGACGAATGCCTTGTCCCCGGCGCCCCGGATGACCAGCGCCCGGGCCCCCTCGGCCGCGTCGAGCGCCTTCTCGAGCTGGTCCATCGTCTCCGGCGCGATGGCATTGCGCGCCTGCGGGCGATCGATGGTGACGACCGCAAGCCCGTCGCTCAGCTCGAGTTCCACCATTGTCAGTTCTCCAATCAAGATATTGGCATTCTACTTTCAGGAGAATAGTATATTCGGAGCGGCAGCCCCCGACACTCATCCCGTAACCACCCGACCGCGCCGCGGGTGTGGCCGACTCGTGCCCGCACGCCGGGTACTTGGAGTCCATATGCGCACAATCCCCGCCGACCTGGTCAAACGGTACGAAGACGAAGGGTGGTGGACCCGCGATTCGCTCGGCGATCTGCTGGCCCGCGGTCTGGCCTCCGCACCCGAGGCTCGGTTCCGCGTGCATTCGGCGGTCCGGCCTTACACCGGAACCTTCCGTGATGTCGAACTGGTCGCCCGCCGATTGGCCAAGAGCTTGCACAAGAGGGGTGTCGGTCCCGGTGACGTGGTGGCCTTCCAACTGCCCAATTGGATGGAGGCCGCCGCGACCTTCTGGGCCGCAACCTTTCTCGGTGCGACCGTGGTTCCGATCGTGCACATCTACGGACCACGGGAGGTCGGCTACATTCTGGGCGCGGTGCGTCCGCGCGTCTTCGTCACCACCGACCGATTCGGTTCGATCGACTACGACCCGGCCGTCTACGCGGATGTGCCGATCGTCGGCGTCGTCGGACGCACCTTCGACGATCTGCTCGATGACGAGCCGTTCACCGGGGTCGTCGAGGTCGACCCGGCCGGTCCGGCGCTGATCGCCTTCACCTCGGGCACCACCCGCGCACCCAAGGGCGTGATCCACAGCCATCAAACTCTCGGCTGCGAGACCCGCCAGCTGGCCGAGCACTACCCGGCCGACCTCGGTCCGCAGATCACCGCCGCGCCGGTCGGCCATTTCATCGGCATGCTCAATGCCTTCCTCATCCCGATCCGCGACGGCATCGCGGTCAACCTCGTCGACACCTGGAATCCGGCCCAGATCCTGACCCTGATGACCGACTACGGCATCACCGTCGCGGGCGGCGTGCCCTACTACCTGACCAGCCTGGTCGACCATCCCGACTTCAGCGCCGAACATCTGCTGCACATGAAGTACGCGGGCATGGGCGGCGCCTCGGTGCCGAGTTCGGTCACCGAGCGGCTGAACGAACTCGGTCTCATCGTCTACCGCTCCTACGGCAGCACCGAACACCCCTCGATCACCGCCTCCGACTGCACCGCCCCGGAGGGCAAACGGCTCTATACCGACGGCGATCCGCAGCCCGGCATCGAAATCCGGCTCACCGAGGACGGCGAAATCCTCAGCCGCGGACCGGATCTGTGTCTCGGCTACACCGACGAGGCGCTCACCGCGAAGGTTTTCGACGACGAAGGCTGGTATCACACCGGCGATATCGGCGTACTCGACGAGGATGGGTTCCTCACCATTACCGACCGCACCTCCGACCTGATCATCCGCGGCGGCGAGAACATCAGCGCGCTCGAGGTAGAGGAGGTCCTGCTGACCATGTCGGCGGTCGCCGAGGCCGTTGCCGTCGCCGCGCCCGATGCTCGACTCGGCGAGCATGTGGCCGCGGTGGTGCGACTGCACCCGGGTTCGGACGCTCCGACGCTCGCGGATCTGCAAGCGCATTTCGCGGAGGCGGGCCTGACCAAGCAGAAATGGCCGGAACAGCTCGTGGTGGTCGAGGACTTTCCGCGCACCCCGAGCGGCAAGGTGCAGAAGTACCGGATCCGGCAGAGCCTGCGCGAGGCCTGATCAGTGGCTGATGGTGGAATGCCGCGGCCACGGACGGCCGTGGTAGCGCTCGATATCGGTGTTGAAGCGTTCGAGATAGGCGGCGAAGGCGGCGACATCGTCGGGCGTCCAGTCGGCCATGATGGTGTCCAGATCGCGAACGCTCTGCATGCGGTCGGATTCGAGTCGGCTACTTCCCTCGGGGGTGATGCGGAACAGTCGAGCCATGCCGCCCTCGGGATCCGGGATCCGCTCGATCAGCCCCGCGCGCATCATCGCGGCGGTTTGCCGACGCAGCGTGGACGCCTCCAACGCCAGTGCGTCGCTGAGTTGACCGATGGACATCGGCCCTTCCCCGTGCAGTCGGTTGAGCAGGGTGTACGCGCTGCGGTCCATGCGACTGGCACCACGCCGAGACGCGAGGCTGTACCGCCCGAGCAGCATGGTCTCGAATTCGATCAAATGCGTGGGCTTGTCCATCCCGACCCTTCTGCCGATGCGCGCGTCGCCAATGACGCATGTGTATCACACCGGATGTGCGCTACCGCCTCGAATGTGCATCTTACACGTGACGTGTATCATACACGTCGTTTGGGACCGAAAGGCGCGCCTGCTCGGGCAGGCGCGCCTCGGGTGGGGTCAGGAGGTGGGCTGGCTCAAGTCGTAGACCGTCGTGCCGCCGACCGTGATGGCGGTGTAGTGCGCCTCGACCCATGCGGTGATTTCGCTTGCGCTGCTGTTGGATCCGCCGCCGGGGCCACCGCCCATGCCGCCGCCCGCGATGAAGTAGGCGATATCGCCATTGGCGACGTACTGCTGGAATTGCGCCAGCGTCGGCGAATTGTCGCTGCCGGTGAAACCACCGATCGCCATGATCGAAGCGCCGGTGGACAATTCGAGGTCGCTCGCCGATCCCGAGCCCACCGTCGCTGCGGCCCAACGGCTATCGGTATTGCGCACCAACTGCTGCAGTTCGGTGTTGGACGAATTCGAGCCGCCCGGTCCGCCGCCGCCGTCACGGTTGGCGGTCGCGTCGGTCCCGGTCTGTTCGGCGTTCGCTTGTCCGGGTGCCGCGCCGTCGAACGACGGTGCACCGGTTCCTGATTCGCCGGAACCAGCGGGGGCCGCTCCCCCGCCGCCCGGTCCGCCCATGCCCATCCCCTTACCCGCGACAGCCGGGCCGGAGGTCGGAATGGAACCGGAATGCGCGGTCGCCGCGGTTTCGATCGCGTACGCGGTGGTCCCCGCGAGGCCGAACAGCAGTCCGGCGATGGCGACGACGGCGGTGAACCTGCCGAGCTGGTGTGCGCCGACCACGACGATGGCCGCGACCACGATCGAACCGATCAGCACGATCCAGCGCAGTGCCGGGTACCAGTCGGGTGTGCGATCGAGCAGGATGAAGTTCCAGATACCGGTCGAGGCGGACATGGCCGCGAGTGCGATACGCGCCGTGACGAATTGGCGGCCGCGCCACAATTCGACCACCGCGATACCGACCAGCGCCGCGATCGCCGGGGCGAGCGCGACGGTGTAGTACGGGTGCATGGTGCCCTGCATGTAGCTGAATACGACACCGGTGACGAGCAGCCAACCGCCCCACAGCATCAGGCCCGCGCGAGTGCGTCCGGTCCGCGGCGTGCGCCGGGTGAACCACAGACCAGCCACCAGACCGATCAAGGCGGCGGGCAGCAGCCAGGAGATTTCGGTGCCCATCGAATCGCCGAACAATCGGGTGATCCCGGTGCTGCCGCCGAAGCCGGTGTTGCCACCGCCGCCACCACCGCCGTTGCCTTCGCCGCCGAGCACGCGGCCGAGACCGTTGTAGCCGAGCGCGAGGTCGAGCAGGCTGTTGTCGGTCGAGCCACCGATGTACGGGCGCGAATCAGCGGGCCACAGGCTGACCAGGGCGACGAACCAGCCACCCGAAATCACCATTGCGACAAAAGCGCCGAGCAACTTGGCGATACGACGCCAGAAACCGATCGGTGCGGCGACCAGGAACACCAGTCCGAGCGCGGGAAGAACCAGGAAGGCCTGCATCATCTTGGTGAGGAAACCGAATCCCACTGCCACACCGGCCAATGCGAGCCAGCGGCCGCTGCCGCGCTCGGTGGCGCGGACCGTGCAATACGCGGCGACGACGAGCAGCAGCACCAGCAGTGCGTCCGGGTTGTTGAACCGGAACATCAGTGCCGCGACGGGAGTCACGGCCAGAGCCACGCCCGCAAGCAATCCGGCCGCCGGGCCGCTCCACCGGCGCACCGCGGCATACACCAGACCGACCGACGCCACCCCCATCAGTGCCTGCGGCAGCAGCATGGAGAACGAACTGAAACCGAGCAGCCTGCCGGACAAGCCCATCACCCACAGCGATGCGGGCGGTTTGTCGACGGTGATGGCGTTACCCGAATCCAGCGAACCGAACAGCAGCGCCTTCCAGCTCTGCGTGCCTGCCTGGACCGCGGCCGCGTAGAAATCGTTGGCCCAACCGGATTTACTGAGTCCCCACAGGTAGAGGACGGTGGTGGCCGCGAGCAAGGTCCACAATCCGGGGCGTGCCCACCGCGGCTGGTCGGGCGGGCCGAACAGCCAGCGCGTCGATCGTTTCCGGTGCGCGGCCGCGTGCCGCGGACCCGCCGGTTCGGCGTGCCGCACGGGCGGCGCTTCGGTCATGGTCATATCAAGTCCCTCTCGTGTACTGAAGGTCGTCAGTGGGTGGCGGTGAGGTCATAGACCGTGACGCCGTCGATCGTCTGGGCGGTGAAGTTGTCTTCGACCCAGGCCGCGATTTCGCCGGCGGCCTGGCTGCCGCCGCTCCCTGCTCCGCGCATCCCGCCCATGATCTGGGCGCTGATGAAGTAGTGGATCTTGTGTTGGGCCACATAGTCTTCGAACTCCGACAGCGTGGGTGCCGGGTCGGTGCCGTTGAAGCCGCCGAGGGCCATGACCGGATCACCGGTGGCCAGTTGGTATCCGGCGGCATTGCTCGAGCCGACGACGGCGGCGACCCAGGTGTAGTTGTCGGCGTCGACGCTCAGCGCCGCGGTCAGGTTCGCGCCGGGCGTTATGCCGCCGAACATTCCGCCCATCGGGGCACCGCCACCCGCGCTACCGCCTCCGCCCGTGCCGGTTGGCGCACCCGCACCACTGCCGGTCCCGGTCGATGCGCCCGCGCCACCGCCCAGCGCACCCGCGGTGCCACCCTGCGCACCCACGCCACCGTCAGTGCGGCCCGGCGCACCCGGGACACCATCGGTGCCGCTGGGCCGCCCGCCGCCCGGGAAGGACCGGCCCGCACCGGCTGGTCCGGCGGACGGGATCGCACCGCTGTGTGTGGTCGCCGCGGTGGCCAGTGCGTAAGCGCCGGGTGCGGCCAGGCCGACGGCCACGGCGACCGCGAGGACACCAGTCGCAACGGCCTTCGGCAACCGACCGACTACCAGCAGCAATGCCGCCGCTCCGACACCGGCAATCGCGACCACCGGTCCCAGCCACGGCAGCCAGTCGCGGGTCCGCGCGAGCAGGACGCAGGCCAGCACGACGGTCACCAGCAGCGCACCGGACAGCACGGCCGTCGCCCGAATATCGTTGCGGCGCTGCCACAATAGGCTCGCGCCGACCCCGATCGCGCCCGCGATCGCCGGCGCCAGCGCCACCGTGTAGTAGGGGTGCAGGATGCCGTTGGCGTAGCTGAACACCACGCCGGTCACGATCAGCCAGCCCAGCCACAGCAATAGTGCCGCCCTGGTCGGATCGGTGCGCGGGGCCCGACGGGTGAGCCACAGTCCGGCGACGCCGAGGATCAATGCGGCGGGCAGCAGCCAGGCGATCTGGCCGCCCATTTCCGAACCGAACAAACGGGCCCAGCCGACGTCGGAATTCAGGTTCCCGAGGCCACCGGTCTCGTTACCGGTCAACCGGCCGAAACCGTTGTAGCCCAACGCCAATTCGAGCACGCTGTTGTGCTGCGATCCACCGATATAGGGCCGCGAGGACGCGGGCCACAGCGCGACGAGCGCCAAATACCATCCTGCGGATACCACCATCGCGAGCACAGCGGCGACCGATCGAATGATCCGGGTGCGCAGCGGCGCATGCGCGGCAAGCAGATACACCAGCGCGAACGCGGGCAGCACCAGGAACGCCTGCATCATCTTGGCCAGGAAGCCGAAGCCGACCGCAACACCGGCCAGCGGCAACCACCAAGCGCCGCTGTCCTTTTCGATGGCCCGCAGCACACAATAGGCCGCGACGGTCAGCAGCAGCACCAGCAGCGCGTCCGGATTGTCGAACCGGAACATCAGCGTCGCCGCCGGTGTCAGCGCCAGCACCGCACCGGCCAGCATCCCAGCCCAGTGGCCGCTGACGCGGCGCACCGCCGCGTACAGCACCGCGACCGCAGCAACGCCATCGAGCGCCTGCGGCACCAGCAGACTCCAGGAGTTGAAGCCGAACAGCCGCGCCGAAATATCCATCACCCAAAGCGCTGCGGGGGTCTTGTCGACGGTGATCGCATTGGCCGCATCGCTGGAACCGAACAGCATCGCCTTCCAGCTCTGCGATCCGGCCTGCACCGCGGCGGCGTAGAAGTCGTTGGCCCAACCGCTGGCACCGAGATTCCACAGATACAGCAGTGCTGTCGCGATGAGCAGCACCACGAGCGATACCCGCCGCCACAGCGGGCCGCGCCCGGATGACCGCGCATCCGATGGCTCGACCGCCGCGGCGGCAGGAGCTCCCAGCAATGTTGTCGTCATGCTTCGATCGTCGCGGCCCGACGTAGTTGCAAGCTCTGTCGTAACTGTGAGTTCGCTGTGTGGCGCAGCGCTCAGTTCGCGGCGGTGACACCGGGCAGACGCACGGTGAATTCGGTGCGGCCGGGCACACTGTCCACGGAGATATCGCCGCCGTGCGCCTTGACGACGGCCGCGACGATCGCCAGCCCGAGACCGGTGCTGCCCGCCCGCCGCGAGCGCGACGAGTCACCGCGCGCAAAACGCTGAAAAACCATCGGCTGCAAGCCTTCCGGGATGCCCGGACCATCGTCGGTCACCCGCCACACCGCTCCACCGTCGCCGTTGAATTCCAGTGCGGTGAGTACCGTGGTGCCGGGACTGGTGTGGACGCGCGCGTTGGTGAGCAGATTGGCGAGCACCTGATGCAGCCGAGCCGCGTCACCGGTGGTCACCACCGGCTCGTCGGGCAGCTCCAGATCCCAGCGGTGTTCGGGACCGGCGATATGCGCATCGCTCACCGCGTCCACGGTCAGCTGGGTCAGATCTACCGGCTCATGCTCGAGCCCACGTCCGGAATCCAACCGCGCGAGCAACAGCATGTCCTCGACCAGACCCGTCATCCGCCGGGATTCGGAGTGCACCCGGCCCATCGCATAGGCCACCTCACCGGGCACCTCGGCCCGTTTGCGTTGCGCCAGTTCGGCATAGCCGCGAATGGCGGCCAGCGGGGTGCGCAGTTCGTGACTGGCATCGGCGAGGAATTGCCGGACCCGGGTCTCGCTGTCGTGGCGCGCCGACAACGCGCTGGTGATGTGATCGAGCATCCGGTTAACCGCCGCACCGAGCTGCCCGACCTCGGTGCGCGGATCGGCGTCCGCGGCCGGAACCCGCACGGGCAGTACGACTTCGCCGCGATCCAGTTCCAGATCGGCCACCCGGGCGGCCGTCGCCGCGACTCGATCCAGTGGTGCGAGCGCGTGCCGGATCAGCCAGATACCGACCGTGATCGCGATGATCGACACGATCGCCGTCACGATCCCGAGGATCAGCAGGACGCGCAAGAGGGTGGCGTCGACCGCCGTCAACGGCATACCGGTGACAACGATCTCACCCGACCACGTCGTATCCGCCACCACTCGATAGCGGCCCTGACCGTCGAGCGCGACATCGACCGGCTTCCCGTTGGCCGGCACCGCGGCAAGCTGCTGTTGTGCGGTATGCGAGAGGGCACGCTGTGCCCCGTCGGCACCGATCCGGCCCGCCTTGGTGACGCTCCCCTCGTGGACGATGGCGCCGATCGTGTCGGGCTGGATGCCGCGCCGATCCAGGAAATCCGGTCCCGGACCGGAACCCGATGGCGGCGGCGGTGGCGGCGGCATCGACGGCTGGCCGCTGGGTCGTGGCCCGAGGCTCGGACCACCGCCGACATCACCGAGTGAACGCTTCTGCACATCGACCAGTTCGGTATCCAGCTGATGTACCAGGAACTGCTGCAATGCGAATTCGGTCGCGGCGCCGGTACCGACGACCACGATCACCAGCAACAGCACCTGCCCGACCAACAGGCGGGCCCGCAGCGACCAGCGCCGCGGCTTCAGCATCCGGCGCGCCACCTCAGTTCGCGGGCTTGAGGACATATCCGGCGCCGCGCAGGGTGTGGATCATCGGTGCCCGTCCACTGTCGATCTTCTTGCGCAGATACGAGACATACAGCTCGACGATGTTGGAACGGCCGCCGAAGTCGTAACTCCACACCCGATCCAGGATCTGTGCCTTGCTCAGCACCCGCTTGGGATTGCGCATGAAGAACCGCAGCAATTCGAATTCGGTGGAGGTCAGCACGATCAACTCACCGGCCCGGATGACCTCGTGACTGTCCTCGTCGAGCACCAGATCGCCGACCACCAGCTGCGCGCCGCTGTCCTCAGTGGCCACGCCGGTGCGGCGCAGCAGCGAACGCAGCCGCAGCACCACCTCTTCGATGCTGAAGGGTTTGGTGACATAGTCGTCGCCGCCCGCGGTCAGCCCGGCGATGCGGTCCTCGATCGAATCCTTTGCGGTCAGCAAGAGCACCGGCAGGTACGGCAGCTGTGCGCGCAGCTTGCGCAGCACCTCGAGCCCGGTCATATCCGGCAGCATCACATCGAGCACCACCACATCCGGGCGGACCTCGCGTGCCTTCGCGACGGCCGTTCGACCATCGCCCGCTGTGCTGACCTCCCACCCCTCGTACCGCAGGGCCATCGACATCATGTCGGCCAGCACGGGCTCGTCATCGACGACCAGCACAGTGATGGCGCTGCCATCGGCGCGGCGCATGACAACTCGTTCGGCCGGCCCGTTCCCGGCGCTCATCGCGGACATCGTCTTACCATGGCCGCGAACGCTGAGGGGTAGCTGTGCCGAAACTATGTGTCAGCTGTGAGCGCGCGCCCAGCGGATCCAGAACCAGCGCACAGCCGACACCAAGGTAGGCGGATCAAGGTCGGATCGGAGCATTTATTCGTCCGCACTCACAAGGAGCACCATGAGCCACCCTACTCAACAGCCGTCATCGGAACCCGACACGGTCTGGGGCGCACCACGCCCCGCGCAGGCGGGCACCTGGTCCACCAAGAAGACCCTCGCCGCGGTCGGGATCGCCGGAGCGATCGCCGCGGCGGGCGGCGGTGCCATCTACGCGGCATCGTCGTCCAATTCGAACAGCAGCCATGGTCCGGGCGGTCCCGGTGGCATCGGAATGTCGATGAACGGCGCGTCGGGTCGGTCCGGTCAAGCGGGTGGCCCCGGCTCCGGAACCATGATTCCCGCGGCGCTACACGGGGAGTTCGTCGTCGCCGACAGCAATGGCGGTTACACCACCGAGCTCACCCAGACCGGCACCGTCACCGCCGTGAGCGCGACCTCCATCACCGCCACCAGCAGCGACAACTACACCCAGACCTACACCATCTCCGGCACGACCAGCGCGTCGACGGTGAAAGCCGGGGATACCGTGAGCATTCGCGCTACCAAGACCGATGGCACCGCCACCGTGACCTCGATCACCGCAGGCAATGCGACCGCGCCGGGCGGTATGAGTGGCGGTCCGGGTGCGATGAACGGCGCACCCGGTCAAATGAGCGGCGGTCCCGGTCCGGCGGGCGGTGGACCCGGCCAGCTGGGCGACGGCACGTCCGGAGCCGGCCGGGGCGGTGGGCAGAGCCGAACCGGCAACTGACCGGTTCACAGCTGGCACTTAACTTCCGCCAACGAAGAACAAATGTTGGGGCTCAACGATTCTCGTGGTCGGCCCGGAGACGCGGGCCGACGGTTTCGGATCTGATCCGACAACAGGAGGAACGCAGATGAGTTTCACATCGAAGCTGGCAGTGACCGCGGCGGCCGGTGCCGTCGCACTCGGCATGCTCGGCATCGGAGCCGGTGCGGCGAGCGCCGACGGACCCCAGGGACCAGTGCCCGGACAGCAGTGCCAGCCTCCTGGCGATCACCCGCAAGGCCCGCCCCCCGGCGACCACCCGGATGGGCCGCCGCCCGGCGACCACCAGGGCCCACCCCCCGGCGACCACCAGGGCCCGCCGCCCGGTGACCACCCGCAGGGCCCTCCGCCGCAGTGCCAGCCCGGTCAGTAACCCATTGCAGCCCAACACATCCCGATGACGTAAGCCCGGCGGCGGACTCACCAGTCCACCGCCGCGCTTCATCGGCATAGGCAAGTAGTTGCCATAAATCGGCCGCAAGGCGAAAAGCCCAACCACACCGCGACCACCGGACCCGCCGCGGCAGCAGCAGCCCCGGATCAAGATCAGGTGGCACTGGTGGCGGGGGCTTCTCGGGCGATGCCGCCACAGATTCCACCTGATCTTGATCGCGCGAGGGGGAGCGGGATTCTTGAATGACTGGCTAGCTGCGATGGGCTGAACCCCCTGTGGGTCATGGCATTTCGAATCTTGCGGAGTGAAGTATGATGGCTCGGGCGGTCGCTCGGAGTGGCAGGGGCCGTATCGAAGTCTTGTGCCAATCGACCGAGGTGGCGGATATGGGTCTGAGTGGTAAGCGGTTCCTGGATGTGGCCGGGAGCAGGGATGCGGCCGTGACGGTGCTGGCATCGATCACCGCGTTGTACTACCTGATCGTCGCGGTCACCAACTGTATCGACACCGATACCAACCGGCGCGGCGTGCAGGCGGTGCTGTCGATGCAGGCCACGATCCACCACTCCGGTACCGACTGGCATGCCATCACCAACAGCACGGTCATCCTTATCGCCTATATCCTTATCGTGACCTGGGAGTATCTGACCGGCTTCGTGCTGCTCGCGGGTGCAGCGACCGGCTGGTGGGCACTGATCGGCCGGAACTCCGCCAGAACCGCACTCGCAGCGAAGTTGTCGAGCCTCGGCTGGACCATGGCGGTGCTGCTGTTCGCGGGCGGCTTCCTCACCATCGGCGGCGAGTGGTTCCGGATGTGGGCGAACAAACAAGTGAACGCCACGTCGGCGGCGCTGCAGAACTTCCTCCTCGCGGCCGTGGGACTCATCCTCGTGCACATGTCGACCCGCTCCGAAGCCCGAGTCGGCGAGCCGAGCGTGGAAGATACGCCCAGCACAGAAGGCGATACTCCCACCACGGAAAGCAACGCACCCGGTGGGGAAAGCGATACACCCCCGGAGCGGTAGCGCTCACCGATGACCTTCTCACTCGAGCCCAGCGCACATCCCGACGACGGATAGCGAGAACTACGCTGCGAGGGTGCACACGACACGGGCTTATTCGATTTGGGGTGTCGGTGTTGCCGCGTACGTGATCGCGGTGTTGCAGCGGACATCGTTCGGAGTTTCCGGGTTGGCTGCCGCCGAGCGGTTCCATGCCAGTCCCGCGATGTTGTCCGGATTCGTTGTGCTGCAGGTCATCGTGTATGCCGGAATGCAGATTCCGGCGGGGTTGATGCTCGATCGGGTCGGCTCGCGCGCGATGATCGTCGCGGGTGCCGTGATCATGGCGCTCGGCCAGGGCGTGCTGGCGGCTACGGAATCGCTTCCGTTGGCGATTGCGGGCCGGGTGCTGGTGGGCACCGGCGACGCCTTCACCTTCATTTCGGTCCTGCGGCTGGTTCCGCACTGGTTCGCACCGCGGCGGGTGCCGCTGATTTCCCAACTCACGGGCATACTCGGACAGTTCGGTCAGGTGCTCTCGGCCCTGCCGTTTCTTGGGGTGCTGCGCGCCGCAGGCTGGCCGCCGGCATATCTGTCGGCCGCGGCGCTCGGCGTACTGTTCGCGGTCCTGGCCGCGGCGCTGATCCGGGATAAACCACCGGGCGAGACCACGACCGATAAGCCCGCTGGACTGCGCGAGGTCGGTGCCCAGATCCGCGCGGTGTGGACCCATCCCGGCACCCGGCTCGGCTTCTTCACCCATATGGGCACCCAGTTCTCCATCACCACATTTGCATTGATGTGGGGTGTCCCGTATCTCGTTTCGGCACAACGGTTGTCGCAGTCCGGTGCGGGCCTGCTGCTGACGGTTTCGGTGGGGTCGGCGATCGCCGCCGGACCGATACTCGGCGTCCTCAGTGCTCGCTATCCACTGCGCCGATCGTGGCTGGTGCTGACCATCATGTGCGCCAACGCCACCGTCTGGACGGTGGTGCTGGTGCGCAACGAACCCGCCCCGATCTGGCTGCTGGTATTGCTGGTCGTGGTCATCTCGGTCGGCGGTCCCGGCTCGATGATCGGATTCGATTACGCCCGGATGTTCAATCCGAATACCGTGCTCGGCACCGCACAGGGCATGGTGAATATCGGCGGCTTCCTGGCGACCCTGCTGGTCATCGAGACCATGGGCCTCGTGCTCGATCGCACCGGCGGATACAGCTTCTCGTCGTTCCGCCTGGCGTGGTTGGTCCAATACCCGATCTGGTTGATCGCCATCACCGGCGTGCTGATCACCCGCTTGAAGACCCGCAGGCATCTGGCCGAACACGGCATTCACGTGACACCGCTGCGCGCGGTGCTCGCCCGGATCCGTGCCAGGCGTAATACCTGAGAAGACTGGAAAGATCGGCCGTTTCGGCAGGTCAGCGACTCAGCACTGTGGTATCGAAGAAATGCCGCGAGGCCCGGTAGACATGCCTACCCATTTCGATCGGACGCCCGGAATCGTCGAAGGCGACCCGCTGCATCGTCAGCAACGGCGCATTCGTGCGCTCGTCCAGCAGCCGCGCCTCGGCCCTGGTGGCACCGCGCGCACCGATCCGCTGGCGCGCGAGTGCGATGTGAATTCCCTTGGCCCGCAGGCATTCATAGAATCCGTGCAGTTCGAGCTGGTCGGGCGCAGGTGCGAATTCGGCGGGCACGTAATTGGTCATGACGGCCAGCGGCTCACTCCCGGCACGGCGCAGCCTGCGGAAGGTCACGAAGCGGGCGTCCTCGGCCACGCCGAGCTCCTTGGCGATATCGGGATCCGGTGTGCCGAGCCGATAGTCGAGCAATTCGGTGGTCGGTTCCTGACCAGTAGTGAGCAGATCGTCGTACAGGCTGGTCAATTCGACCGGGCGATGCACCTGATTCTGTACGACCTGGGTGCCCACCCCGCGCCTGCGCATCAACAGTCCTTTGTCGACCAGTGCCTGGATCGCCTGCCGCGTGGTCGGCCGCGACAGATTGAGCCGCTTGGCCAGGTCGAGTTCGTTCTCGAGGCGATCCCCCGGGGCGAGCCGACCTTCCAGGATCGCGTTCTCGATGCCCTGTGCCAGTTGGAAATACAGCGGGACCGGACTCGAGCGGTCGATCGCGACATCCAGTGGCGCGGGCATCGTCGGCTCCTCGGGGCGAACGGGCGCAGGTGAGCGCCATTTCTTCCACTGTAAATCACACCGGGCAGTTCTTGTTGCATATGTCCTTATGTCCTGACAAAGTCTTGACAAGGGGGTATGACGGGCGCACAGTCTGGATACGCGGTCATGCCCGTCCCCGAGGACCGAACCCTGGAGTCAGCCTGTGAACGCTCAATTCGAGGTCGTGTCGACCGGTCGGGTCGGCGTCGACATCTATCCGCTCCAATCCGGAGTGGGGCTGGAAGATGTCGACACCTTCGGCAAGTTCCTCGGTGGCAGTGCCGCCAATGTCGCCGTCGCAGCGGCGCGGCTCGGTCGGCGCACCGCGCTGTGGTCCGGCGTCGGAGCCGATCCCTTCGGCCGGTATGTGCGGCGCGAACTGGTCCGGCTCGGCGTGTCGGATGTCCTGGTGCAGACCACCAAGAGCCTGCCGACCCCGGTGACCTTCTGCGAGATCTTCCCGCCGGACGATTTCCCGCTGTACTTCTACCGCGAACCGAGCGCGCCGGACCTGCAGATCACCAGCGGGCAGGTGGATCCCGACATCATCCGCGGTGCGGGCGTGTACTGGTCGACTGTCACCGGGTTGTCCCAAGAGCCTTCTCGTGCAGCGCATTTCGATGCTTGGTCGATCCGGGAACGACGGCCGCTCACCGTGCTCGATCTGGACTACCGGCCGATGTTCTGGGCCGACGAGGAACAGGCCCGCACACAGGTACGCGAGGCTCTGCCCCAGGTGACGGTGGCGGTCGGTAACCGCGAGGAGTGTCGCATCGCCGTCGACGAGACCGATCCGCATCGGGCCGCCGACGCGCTGCTGGATCTGGGAGTCGAACTGGCCATCGTCAAACAGGGACCGGACGGGGTGCTCGGCAAGACCCGCCACGAATCCGTCGTGGTGCCGCCGGCCACCGTCGAGGTGCTCAACGGCCTAGGCGCGGGCGATGCCTTCGGCGGCAGCCTATGTCACGGCCTGCTGGCCGGATGGGAGCTGGAGACCATCCTGCGCCGCGCCAATGCCGCCGGGGCCATTGTGGCCGCGCGGCTCGAATGCTCCACCGCCATGCCGACCAGCGCCGAAATCGACGATCTCGTCGCGCTGTCGTTGATAGGAAAGGCCCGGAAATGAAGGTAGCCTCGCGCGGCGAAGCGATGAGGGGTGGTGACCAGGAGACGGGCCGGCCCGAATCGACCTCGGCACCCGTGGGAGTACGGTCCTACGCCGAGCTGACCGAGTTGCGTGCGGCCGATCCCGGCGCCATCGCCCGAGCATTCGCCACACGGACCCGTCGCGGTCTGGTGCGCGGTGACGGCCGGTTGATGATCATCGCCGCCGACCACCCGGCCCGCGGCGCACTGTCGGCGTCCGGCAACCCCTACGCCATGAACAGCCGCAGGGAACTGCTGGACCGGCTGGTCACGGCATTGGCCCGGCCGGGCGTGGACGGTGTGCTCGGCACCGCGGACATCATCGAGGATCTGCTACTGCTCGGCGCGCTCGCGGACAAGGTCGTCTTCAGCTCCATGAACCGCGGTGGCATCGCGGGCGCGGATTTCGAACTCGACGACCGGATGACCGGATATACCGCGCGGGCGACCGCCGCGGCCGGACTCAATGGCGCGAAGATGCTCAACCGGTTCGATCTCACCGATCCGGGCACGCTGTCGATGATGACCGCGAGCGCCGCCGCCATCGATGAACTCGCCGCGCTCGGTTTGGCCGCGATGCTCGAGCCGTTCATATCGCATCGGCCCGATGGGCCGGGGACCAAGGTGGTCAACGATCTGTCACCGGATGCGGTCATCAAGAGCGTGCATCTGGCGCAGGGATTGGGCTCCACTTCGGCCTATACCTGGTTGAAGCTGCCCGTCGTCGCGGAGATGGAGCGGGTCATGGATGCCACCACCCTGCCCACCCTGCTGCTCGGCGGCGATCCGCAGACCGGCCCGGACGAAACCTATACGCGCTGGGCGAAAGCCCTTGCGCTGCCGGGTGTTCGGGGCCTGATCGTGGGTCGTGCGCTGCTGTATCCGCCCGACGACAATGTCGCGGGCGCGGTCGATACGGCCGTATCACTGGTCCGGTGATCGCGATGCACAGCAAGCATTATGTGCCCGCCGCCCGCACCTATCGCGCCCCGTACACGGTGGCGCTCACCCCGGAGGCGGCCGGGTGGGACCACGCCAGCCTGCACATCATCGAGCTCGCGCCGGGTCAGTCGCATCGCATGCACAGTCGATCCGATGAGATCGTGGTGGTACCGCTATCCGGTTCGTGCACCGTTGCCAGTGCCGGCGAGTCGTACGAATTGGCCGGGCGCACATGCGTTTTCGACGGCCCGACCGATTTCGCCTATATCGGGCGGGACAGCTCCTACACCGTAACCAGTACCGGCGGTGGACGATTCGCGCTCGGCGGCGCCGTCGCCCAGCGGCAGCTGCCGTTCCGCTATGTGCCTGCCGCCGATGTGGCCGTCGAGTTGCGCGGTGCGGGCAGCTGCAGCCGCCAGGTGCACAATTTCGCGACGGCGGACGCCTTCGATGCCGATTCGATCATCGCCTGCGAGGTGATCACTCCCGGCGGCAACTGGTCGTCGTACCCGGCGCACAAACACGATGAGCTCTCCGATACCGAGACCCCGCTCGAGGAGATCTACTACTTCGAATTCGCCCGTGGCGCGGACGATTCGCCCGGCTTCGGCTACCACCGTGTGTACGGGACCCCCGAGCGGCCGATCGATGTGCTCGAGGAGGTCCGCGACGGCGATGTGGTGCTGGTGCCACACGGCTACCACGGACCGTCAATCGCCGCGCCCGGTTACCACATGTACTACCTGAACATCATGGCCGGTCCCGGACCGGAGCGGGCCTGGCGGATCAGCGACGACCCGGCACAGACGTGGCTGCGCGGCACCTGGGCGGATATGGCGATCGATCCGCGTCTTCCCATGGGCGCGAAGGAGACTCGAGGGTGAGTCCGATCGACCACACCACCGGCTCGATCCCGGTAACGGGGGCCTGAATCTCGGCTTCCCACAGTACAACTGAGCGACCGACGGCCCGGCCTCAACCGAGTTCGAACCCGGCTATCGGATGCGAATAGACGTCGACGAGGACACGGCCTCGTCGAAGCGCGACCTCTCCCCGCAGTTCGACGGCACGCACGAGCTGCTGCCGTGCCGCGCGACCGGCGTTCTCAATGCCGGGAAGGGCTCGCGACAGTCCGATGACGCACAATCTCTCTTGGCTCGAAGCGGGCCTGCTTTCCTTGCATCCCAACGCTTTTGCCGAGCGGGGCGGCACTCGGACAACGATGCGAAATAAACTCCAGGACAGGAGATCTCGTGATGGCCAGCGAGCGGGACGCGCTCTCGGACAGATACCGCAAGTTCCGGGTCGAGAACTTCCCGCAGACGGATTTGGCCGGTTACCTTCCCGTCGACGGCGTCGAAGTCAAATTTCTCGACGGCTGCAATCGGTCGTGCATCTTCTGTGTGAACGAGGACTACATCGGAAAACGGTTGAATCCGTTGGACGCCGGTCGCTTCGCACAGTCGCTGTTCGACTGGATCGATTCACCCACCGAGCCGGAACGGCCCGAGGCGGTCTATGGCACCGGCGGTGAGCCGCTGATGGCGCTGGATCTCGTCGAGGAGGTCTTCCGTCCGCTGGGCGAACGCGGCATCACCACGCGCCTGGTGACCAATGGCACCTTGCTGGACGGGAAGCGGATCGCCCGACTGGTCGATATGAAGTTGTCCGGGGTGAAGGTCACTTACAACACCGCCGATGCCGCTCGGCTGGCGGCCCTGATGAAGGGTTCGAAATCCAACGACGCCGAACTGATTCTGCGCAATATCGAGCTGGCCAAAGCAGCCGGACTGTGGGTGTTCGTCCGAATCGGACTCGGCAAGCACAACTTCGACGAGGCACCGAAGATCTACCGCACCATGCGCGAGATCGGCGTCGATGTCGTACAGATCAAGCCCTGGATTCCGTCCGGACTCGCGGCGGCCAATCAGACCGAGCTGAGCCTCAGTCCCCCGGTGCTGTTCGATCGGTTCACCGGAATCATGGAAGAGCTGTACGACGAGATCCAGCAGCCCGGGGGTCCCGAGGTGACCGTCTCCTGCTATCCGCCCGCGCGGGAACTGGGATTCACGGTCAAGGATTGCGCCAATGTCGCCAAGATCTACTGTGAACCCTGCGGCCATGCGCTGGTGTGCAATTTCTCCGACGAATACCTCGGCAGCTGGTTTCCCGAGGACGGTGGGCTGCTCGCGTGTGTACAACGTCGCCGTGAGTTGTATCCGAGGATCATGGACGCTCACGGTGTCGCGTCGTGCCCGGCCCGGCTGAACTGGTCGTCCCCGACCGGGGTGGTCAACCCGGCGCCCGAATGGAAGCCCGCTGCACTTTTACCGCTCGCTGTTCTCGATGCCGAATGAGTTCGTGCCGCAGCGGATCTTGCTCCTCTCGCGTAAACCGCTCAGCGAACGCCCACTGCACGAATGGCTCCCGGAGGTCGTGACCGACACCGTTCTCATCACCGTGCCCGAGGCGTTGGCGGGCATCGGCGCGGATGTGCGCGACCGGTTTCGCGACTGCCGGACCGTCTCGGATTACCAATCGTGGTCCACCGAGTGGCTGGCCGAATGCGCGGCGCGCGAACACCGAGTCGGTCTCGTCGCCAGTTCGAGTGAGGACGATGTGCTGCGCAGCGCACGGCTGCGCGGGCGACTCGGATTACCGGGGCAGACAATGGAATCCGCGCGTGCCTACCGCGACA